>CAILUG010000046.1 GCA_903837345.1 uncultured Gammaproteobacteria bacterium
CACGCACAAGTACGTCCCTGTAGCTCCCTGCGGCCATCCCTGGCCGCAGAGGTCCCCTACATCTTCAGGGGGAAGCCCTCCTCGGAGTTCGGATGAATATTCAATCGATATCCAAGCCTAAATTCGAACATGCCTTGATGAATTACGCACTGAATTTGACAGCCTTGGGTAGATAAGCACTTATGAAACCGTCGGAGGCCATGGATGGCCGGAGGCGAGCCTACAGGGACGTACTTGTGGCGTGTTTCAGAAGTGTTTATCTACCCAAGGCTGCGCTCCGGGGAAATGAGCAGTTCATAACAAACTCTGAGCAGCAGCTAAAGCCGCAGAAAGAGAGCCGCTCTCGGCACGCCCGGTACCGGCCAGATCAAGTGCAGTGCCATGATCAACCGAAGTGCGGACAAAAGGCAGGCCGAGCGTGTGATTCACCGCGTGCCCGAAGCCCTGGAATTTCAGCACCGGCAAGCCCTGATCGTGATACATCGCCAGCACTGCATCAGCATTTTGCAGATGACGTGGCGTGAACAAGGTGTCGGCCGGCAGTGGCCCTTGCAGTTGCATGCCTTCCAGACGCAGTTGCGCCAGCGCCGGCCCGATCACGTCGATTTCTTCACGGCCGAGATGACCACTCTCGCCGGCATGCGGGTTGAGACCGGCCACCAGAATGCGCGGAGACGCAATGCCGAATTTCTGCTGCAGGTCATGGTGAAGTATGCGCAGCACTTCCAGCAACAGTTCAGTGGTGAGGGCGGCCGGCACGGCTGACAGCGGCAGATGTGTAGTGGCAAGTGCCACCCGCAGCGTGGGCGTGCTCAGCATCATCACCACACGTTTGACCTTGCTCTGTTCTGCCAGAAATTCGGTGTGGCCAGTGAAGGCAAAACCGGCATCGTTGATGACACTTTTCTGCACCGGACCGGTACACAACGCCCTGAATTCGCCGCGCAGGCAGCCATCGACTGCACGCTGCAGCGTTTGCATCACATAGCGGCCGTTGACGACTGCGAGCTGTCCGGCTTGCACAGGAGCGCGCAGCGGGATAGCCAGAACCCGCAAGGTGGCAGGTGGCAGTGAATCAGGTGGGGGCAGTCCGGATTGATAAGGCACGACGGTCAACGGCAATTGCAGCAGCCGGGCCCGTTGCAGCAGCAGATCCGGATCGGCGATGACGACCACGTTCGCAGCCAGGCCCGCCTGGGCCAAAGCAATGCAAAGGTCTGGACCTATGCCGGCCGGCTCTCCGGGCGTCAGGGCCAGTAGCGGGCGCATCAGTTGATAACGTTGGGTTTGATATCGATGTAATTGGTGTCGTGCAGTTCTGTCAGCCAGTTTTGCAGTTCGGTTTCAAACTTGCGGGCGCCCAGAATCTGCATGGCCTGGTTGCGTTTGTTGTCTTCAGTGGCGTCCTGGATGCGATGGTCCAGTACCTCGATGATGTGCCAACCGGAGGAAACCCTGAACGGTTCACTGATCGTGCCCACCTGCGTCTTGTGCACCATGTCCATGAAATCCTGCGGCAGCATGCCGTCGTTGATCCAGTCGAGATCGCCACCCGATACCATCGATTTGGTGTCTTCGCTGTTCTGGCGGGCAAGGTCGGCAAAATTCTCGCCATTTTTGAGACGCTGATAGAGCTGCCTGACCAGTGCTTCCGACTGCTTCTCGGTGCGGATTTCATTGGGCTTGATCAGGATGTGTCTGACTTTGGACTGGTCCAGCTTGAGCGCCGAGCCGCCACGGGTTTCGAGTACTTTGACAATATGAAAACCATTCTGGCTGGTAAACGGCTTGCTGATCTGGCCGGCTTCAAGTGTCGGCACCACGCTGGCAAACACGGTAGGCAAATCATCCACCTTGCCCCAGCCAAGGTCGCCGCCACTGACGGGGATGCCCAGCACTTCATGCGAAGCAGCCAGCTGGCGGATATCAACGCCGCTCTGGATCTGCTTGTAGAGCTGGTCGGCCAGCTCGCTGTGGCGGCTGTCCTTGGGATCGCCCGGAACCAGGATGTGGGCAACGTGGTATTCAGGTGCGATGGCAGCGGTGCCGGCTTCCGAGCGCAGGTAGTTTTCAACTTCCTGCTTGGAGATGGTGATGCGACGGCGCACCGCATTCACCTGGTATTGCTGGATAGTCAATTCCTTGCGCAATTCGTCGCGCGTGGATTCATACAGTCCTTGCTTCTGCAGCGCCTGGCTGAATTGCTCAAGATTGAGCTTGTATGGCTCGGCAGCCTGGGCCATCGCCTGATTCAGCATGTTGTCATCAACGCGCACACCTGCGCGTTTGGCCATTTGCAGTTGCAGGTTTTCCAGGATCAATTGGTCCAGCACATCTTTGCGTACCTGTTCCATCGGGGGCAACTGCCGCTTGTTGGCCGCGAACTGTTTCTGTACCTGGTCCACGCGTGCATTGAGTTCACTCTGCAGCACCACATCTTCATTGACCACGGCCACGACCTTGTCGAGCTGAACCGGCTGTTGTGCAAACGAAGCAGGCGCGAGCAGTGGCAAGGCGAGCAGCAGCGCCATCTGCAGGGCGGATAGTCCGCCGCGGCCGGAAAAAGTTGAAAACAAGTTAGTTAATCCCATTGTTGCGATCCTGGAATCCGCTGATTCCATTGTTCAAGATACTGTTGATATTGCCGCCCAGGATGCTGCCCAGGCCCTTTAGTTCGAATTGTACAAATACGCCGTTGTTGTTGTATTGCTGCCCGAGCAGCAAGGTTTTGCTGTCAATCCAGGAACGTGCCACCAGCCTTACCCGCCAGCAGCAGTTACTGTATTCAAGGCCGGCGATGCCTTCCAGCGTCCGCTTGTTGGAATAATCATAATTCCAGCGGGCTACCAGGTTCCAGTTGGCCACGATCGGCCATATTGCCGAAACATCGCTCTGTTTGATACGACGGTCAATGCCGTTGATGAAGCGCGGTTCCGGCACATCGCGGTAACGCCAGGCCAGGTTGACGAGGTGGTTGGCATCCCCCTGGTATTGCAGCTGCACGTTGCCCACATCAAATTGGTTGTCGTGGGTATTCCATTCTGCATAGGAGCTGGTACGCCAGTGGTCGGCCAGCTGGTAACTCATTTCGCCGGTGAGCGCCGACTGCAGCAGCGCAGCGTCCGGTGTGGGAGGGCCGGTCAAGGTCACACGGCGGTCTTCAAAATACTGTATGCGGCCCACGCTGATCGCGGCTTTTTCCTGGCCTTTGTCATTGAACAGGCGTGAAGTAACCGCATATGTCATCTGGTCGGCATCACCAACCCTGTCCTTGCCGCTGAAACGGTCATCGCGGAAGAGCTGGTTGAAACTGAAGGTGAGCGCGCTGGTATCAAACAGCGGAATGTTGCCCTGATCCTTGTACTGGTTGTAAAGGTAATACAGGCGTGGTTCCAGCGTTTGCCGATAATGGGTGCCGCTGAGGCTGAAATCGCGCTCGAAAACAAGGCCGGTGTCGATGTTGGCACTCAAGATGCCGCGAGAAGGTGAGCTATTTTGTCCCGCTGCCTGATCGCTCAACGACCACTGGGCATATTTGTATTTGATGGTGGGAGTGAAAAACGAATAAGCAGTGGACAGTGGCAGGCTGATTTCCGGGGTGAGTGCCAACCGTGAGCCCGTAACCAGGGCGCCATTCGCAATGTCGGCTGCGCTGAGCCGGGAGAGAACGGGGTTGCGGTCAAACACCGTGTATTCGCTGGAGATACCGTATTGCACACCGGAAGGCAGCCAGTAGAAACCATCCAGTTTGATGCGCGGCAGCGTGCTGTAGGGCGCATTGACGGGGGACACGGTCGGATCAAGCAATTGCACGTTTTCGGTGGCAACGCTGAAAGCCCAGTGCTGGTCGCGATAATTTATGCTGGCATTACGATAAAGGAAGCTTTGGGTGGTGGAGTTGAGGCCATCCTTGCCAAAGTCCCGAAAGAAATCCAGGTCGCTGACCGCGCGATAGTTGATGCCGGCGCTCCAGCCTGGAGCAAAATTGCCCGATAACGTGTATTTGGTCGACCAGCGGGTAGGCGTGGGTGGGCTGCCGGCCTGGAACAAATTGTTGGGGTCATAGCGCTTGTCACCAGTCAGATATTCCCCATCGAGTTGCTCTTTGAAGTTTGTGCCGAGGTAGCGTGCCTCGGCACCCAGCATCACGCCACGCTCGGTTTGCAGGCGAGGTGTCAGGGTCAGATCGTAATTGGGCGCCAGATTGAAATAATAAGGCGTCGCCACATCGATGCCGCCATAGCGGGTCGAGCCCAGCACGGGTGCCAGAAAACCTGATTCGCGATGGTCATCAATAGGGAAGCTGACCCACGGCAGGTACATCACCGGCACATCCTTGATCCTTATGGTGACATCGCGGGCGGTACCAGTGCCGGCTTCGCGATCCAGCACAATCTTTTCCCCCTTGATCTGCCAGCTGTTGTCGCCCGGTTCGCAGCGGGTGAACACGCCGTTGTCGATGGTGATGATGCCGCTGTCGTCTTTGTAGACAATCACGGCAGCAGTGCCGCGCACGGAAGAATCATGCAACAGGTAGCTGGCGTTGCTGATTTCGCTGCTGCCGGCAATGCGATCAACCTTGGCATTTTCGCCGATCAGCAACATGCCTTTCTGGCGGTAAGTAATGTTCGAGGAAAGCGTGAGTACCTGGCTGTATTCGTTATTGATGCCATGGTCGGCAGTCAGCAGGGCAGAGCCACGCTGGATATGCAGCGCACCGTTCATTTCAGTGACACCATCGGCTGTGCTGCCTTCGAGTGATTTGCCAGTCACCTGCAGGTCGTTTGGCTTGCCTTCCAATGGCGGGATGGGTTTGTCCACATAAAGACCGCAACAGGCTTCCGGTATCCTGGCTTTTTGTGCGGCGGTAAGCTGGTCCATTGGAACCCAGTCCATGTCAGCCGCTGTCTGCAGCAGGGCGGGTTGTGCCAGCACAGCCGGGCAGGCGCACATACTGGTGGCTAGCACGAGTGCGGTCGACGACGGCTTCCTGAGCCGGGGGAACGGGGCTGGGAACAAAAGGGTCACTACAACATTCCGGAAAGGGTGGGGCATAATGCCAACAACCGGGGCATTCTAGCCAATCCGGCCCGTATTAGGTTAGTAAAGAGTCAAACTTATAGTGGTTGCCTCCTCTCTGGTCCAGCGTCAGCAAGCCCTGCAAACATGGGCAGTGCAACAACTCGCCACCCTGGGTCTGGGAGAGTTGCGCGGTGATATCGCAGCGGTGAGTGGCGATGCCAGTTTCCGGCGCTATTTCCGCGGCCATACGGCCACCGCTTCCCTGATGCTGGTGGACGCTCCTCCCGACAAGGAAAACAGCCGGCCTTTCATTGATGTCGACCAGCGTCTGCTGGACGCCAGTGTGCGGGTGCCGCAGCTGCTGGCTGCCGATCCCGGGCTGGGTTTCATGTGCCTTGAAGATTTTGGCGACACCTTGTTGTGGCCGGCGCTCTGGCAGGCGCGCCATACGATGGACTACTCGAGTGCCCGCCAGTTGTATCAGCGCTGTTTCGATGAATTGCTGCTGATCCAGCAAGCCGAGGCTCGACATCCACCACTGCCCCTGTATGACGCTGCATTGCTGTTGCGTGAAATGCGCCTGTTCAGCGAATGGTTCTGCGCCGGTTTGCTCAAACTCACGCTCCCGCCAGCCGAGCAGGCCTTGGTGGAAGCTGCCTTTTCAGTGTTGTGTGACAGTGCCTTGCAGCAACAGCAGGTGTTTGTGCATCGCGACTATCACTGCCGCAACCTGATGTTGTTGAATGAGCCAGGCACTGCCATCGGTGTCATCGATTTCCAGGACGCGGTGCTGGGGCCAGTCACCTATGACCTGGTGTCACTGCTGAAGGATTGCTATATCGAATGGCCGCGCGCCGAGGTGCGTGAGTGGGCGCTGGCCTATGCCGGACAAGCGCAGGCACGTGGCGTGCTGCAGCAGTTGCAGCCTGACCGGTTTCTGCGCGAGTTTGATCTGATGGGGGCGCAGCGTCATATCAAGATACTCGGCATCTTCAGCCGGCTGTGGCTGCGTGATGGCAAACCCGGCTATCTGAAAGACATCCCGCTTACGCTGCGCTATTTGCAGCAGGTGGCCGGCGAGCAACCACAGTTGCAAGAGTTCGCGCACTGGCTTGATAGCCGGGTGGCGCCACTGGTGCCAGCCGCGCTGGCAGCAGCAGAAGCCGCCGCCCACCACCATGGAGGCTTGCGATGAAAGTGATGCTGCTGGCTGCTGGCAAAGGCACACGTATGTTGCCGCTTACGGCGACCACCCCCAAGCCCTTGTTGCAGGCGGGCGGGCGCGCGCTGATCGAGCACCAGTTGATCAAACTGCAGGCGGCCGGCTTCACGGATGTCGTCATCAATCACGCCTGGCTGGGTCCGCAAATCGAGCAAGCACTCGGTGATGGCAGCCGTTTTGGCGTAAGCATCCAGTGGTCACGCGAGGATGAGCCTCTGGAAACGGCTGGCGGCATTATCCACGCCTTGCCGCTGCTCGGCAGTGAACCATTCCTGGTGGTGAATGCCGATATCTGGACCGACTTCCCGTTTGCCACGCTGCACACCGCGTTGCGTGAGGGTGAGCTCGCCCATCTGGTGCTGGTAAGCAATCCCGAGCATCATCCGCGCGGGGATTTTGTGCTGCATCACAACGCACTGCTGGAACTGCCGCTGCCCACGGATGTCCATACCTATACTTACAGCGGCATTGCTGTTTACCGGCCGGCGCTGTTTGCCGGTGTCAGCGAACGCAAATATCCGCTGCTGCCATTGCTGAAAAAGGCCATAGCCGTGAACAAGGCCAGCGGTGAAGTGTATCGTGGCGAGTGGCTGGACGTGGGCACCCCGGCCCGCCTGGACGAGCTGGATCAACGCCTGAAAAAATACTGAACTGCCACTGTGGATACGCCATGAGCAAAAAAATATTTTCCAAACGTCGCCAGCCAGGCCATCTGTTTCCCACCGCTGCTGAAGATATCCTGCACGCCAAGGCCGAGCTTGCAGCCGGAAAATCCAGGGCACAGCTGGCTTCGCCTTCGTTCAAGCTCGCGTTTGCCGATGAGGAATTTTTGCTGGCCGATGAACAGCGCGGCATGCGCCTGATACTGGAGCTGAGCAAGCCGGAACAACTGCTGCGCAAGAAAGGCATCCAGCACACCGTGGTGATGTTTGGTTCGGCGCGCACGCCGTCGCCGGAACATATGCAGGAAATCGATGAAGCCGACAGTTACGGCACCGCCGAGATGACGGTCAAACGCCAGCACGTCCGCTATTACCAGGAAGCCCGCAAGCTGGCAGCGCTGATCACCGAGCGTTCGCAATGCGAAGACTGCCCGCAGTTGCACGTGATTACCGGCGGTGGCCCCGGCATCATGGAAGCGGCCAATCGCGGCGCAGCCGATGTGGGTGGTGATTCGATCGGGCTCAACATTGTGTTGCCGCACGAGCAATATCCGAATCAGTGGATCACGCCCGACCTGTGTTTCCAGTTCCACTATTTCGCGATGCGCAAGATGCATTTCCTGCTGCGCGCACGTGCGCTGGTGGTGTTCCCCGGCGGTTTTGGTACCTTTGATGAACTGTTTGAAGCGCTGACGCTGGTGCAAACCAAAAAAATTTCGCCGATGCCCATCCTGATTTTCGGGCAGGAGTTCTGGAAAAAAGTCATCAATCTGGATTACATGGTGGAGCAGGGCATGATCAACCCGGAAGACCGCGATCTGTTCCAGTATGTCGACACCGCGGAACATGCGTGGGAGATCATCAGGGCCAGTCTCGAAGAATAACAGCAAGCTCCAATCAAAAATAATTTTCAAACAAGCAGGGGAACCCATGACCAACATCAACAGACTCATGTTGCTGACCGGCTTCTGGCTGGCAGCATTGTCAGTGCAGGCACAAGACACCTATACACCCAAAGCGCTCACGCAGCTGCCAACCACCGCGTGGCGCACCAACGGCGGCAACCTCGCCAACCAGCGCTATTCACCGTTGCAGCAGATCGATCGCAGCAATGTCGCCGGCCTCAAAGCCGAGTGGGTGGTGCATCTTGCTTCCGGCGTGGCGCCGAAAAATTCCGGTGAAGCACAACCACTGGTGGCGGATGGTGTGGCTTATATTGCTTCCGGTGACGACGACGTGTTCGCCATCGAACTCGCCAGCGGCAAGATGCTGTGGACCTATCACGCCAAACTTGATCAGGGCATTACTACCGTGTGCTGCGGCTGGACCAGTCGCGGCGTGGCGCTGAACGAAGACAGCGTGTTCGTGGGCCAGCTCGATGGCAAGTTGCTCTCGCTCAATCGCAAGACCGGCGCTGTGCGCTGGCAGATCCAGGCCGAACAATGGCAGCAGGGTTTCAGCATCACTGCGGCACCGCTCTATTACGACGGCATGGTGATCACCGGTTTTTCCGGTGGCGAACTGGGCGTGCGTGGCCGCGTGAAAGCCTTCAACGCCACTGACGGTTCCCTCAAGTGGACCTTCTACACGATTCCCGGCCCCGGTGAATTCGGTCACGACACCTGGAGCAAGGACAACGAACTCTGGCAGCACGGTGGCGCCACTGTATGGCAGACTCCGGCAGTCGACCCCGACCTCGGCCTGCTGTATTTCTCCACCGGCAACGCCGGCCCCGATTACAACGGCAATGTGCGCAAGGGCGACAACCTGTTCTCGGCTTCCATCATTGCGCTGGATGTGAAGACCGGCCGCTACCGCTGGCATTTCCAGGAAGTGCATCACGACCTGTGGGATTACGATGCCTCCAATCCGGTGATCCTGTTTGATCTCGTCAAAGACGGAGTGCCGCGCAAAGGCATCGCCCAGGCCGGCAAAACCGGCTGGGTTTACATTCTGGATCGCACCACTGGCGAGCCGCTGGTAGGCATTGATGAAAAGCCGGTGCCGCAGCGCAAGGAAAATGCCACCGCCGCCACGCAGCCGTATCCGGTGGGCGATGCGTTTGTGCCGCATGAAATCCAGATGGCACCCGAAGGTTATCCGATGGTCAACAAGGGGCGCATCTTCACGCCGTACTGGACCGATGCAGTAGTAGTGGCGCCTGGGATCGGCGGTGGTGCCAACTGGCCACCGAGTGCGATCGATCCGCAAAGCGGCATCATGTACATCTGTGCCAACGACCGCCCCTTTGCGTATCGCTCTGACGACATCGGTTCGCAACGACCGCAGCCCGGGCAGATGTTTACCGGCGGCAGTTTTCTCGGTTATCCGCTGTGGAACATGGGTGTGTTCGCAGCGATGGATCTGCATACCAACAAGATTGTGTGGCAACGCCACTGGAAAGATCCGTGCAACAGTGGCGTGACCGTGACTGCAGCCGGGCTGGTATTTGTCGGGCGCAATGATGGCCGGCTGGTGGCGTTGAACAGCGATGACGGCACAGTGGTGTGGGAATTCCAGACCGGTGCCGGCATGAATGCGCCAGTGACAGTGTTTGAAAGCGGCGGCGTGCAATATGTGCTGGCGTATGCGGCCGGCAATTCACTGGGGCCGTCACCGCATGGGGATTCGCTGTGGCTGTTCTCGCTGAAAGGCAGGATGGAGCAGGCGTTGCCGCCGGGCTCGGCGCAGACTGCGGCTGACAGCAAGCAGCCGGCGGGCGGCAAGGCGGATCTGAAGGCGGGGAAGGTTGCCTATGATTCGATTTGTGCCAATTGCCACGGCGAAGAAGGGCGCGGCGGCCATGGCGGTGGTATTTCGCTGGAGAATGCCAAGGCGCCGGAGTTTGTGTTGAGTCTGATGAATCAGGGACGCAACCGGATGCCGGCGTTGGGGGCTGCACTCAGTCCGGAACAGCTGCGGGACATATCTGGTTATGTGACCCAGAAGCTGGCCAAATAATTTTTTG
This sequence comes from uncultured Gammaproteobacteria bacterium, assembly GCA_903837345.1. Taxonomy (GTDB): domain Bacteria; phylum Pseudomonadota; class Gammaproteobacteria; order Pseudomonadales; family Pseudohongiellaceae; genus CAILUG01. The sequence continues at coordinate 9,875 of CAILUG010000046.1, forward strand.
TTCAGCGCACACCCTGTTGATCCTGTACCGTCGCATATCAGGATGCTCTGATTCATCCGTATCGTTGTAACATGCCAGGCTTCAGCAACAACGCCTGTGGAGTCATAATGCCGAATCAACATATTGAAGGCCTGCTAACCCGCCTGCATGCCAGGTTTGCCGACAGCGACACCAGCCCGCAGCAGCAAGCACTGATGCAACAGCTGCAAGCGGGAATCAACGGCTCTGCAGCGGCCGATGGCAGCTTGAAAACAACAGCAGAAATGCTGTTGCTCGAGCTGCAAGATCGCCACCCGGTCATTGCGGAAGCATTGCGCGAGTTGATTGAAGAGCTTGGCAGTATCGGAATATAGGGTGTTGTGGAAGCTGGAGCCGAGTCCTATTTCGCTATTCGACTTTTACTCCTGTTCCCTCAGAAGTTTGCTAAGAAGTTCTTCAGTTCAGAGCATAGCCTTGGGCAGCCAGACCGTTCGGAAACACGCCCCAAGTACGTCCCTGTAGCTTGTCTTCGGCCGTCCATGGCCTCAGACAGTTTCCGAACGGTCTGGCTGCCCAAGGCTCTCGAGTTCAGAGCGTAATTCTTGTCATGCAGCTTCGGTGAAAAGTGCTGCCAGCGTGGCCGGCAATTTGATGCCAACAAAAAATTCTTCCGGGAACAGATAGTCTTCACCCGACTCGTCAATGACACGCAGTCGACCGTGCTGCTTCGCCTTGTCGTCTTTCAAGACCTCGTAAATCTTGCGAAGTTCCAGTGAGGCTTCATAGCCGGCGTTCTTGATGCATACCGCAAATGTTGATGTGTTCATTGGTTTTCCAGAATGCGCTTGATCTTCATTTCCTTCCGTCCAATACCGGAAGCCTCGTACCAGTGCACTTCGGCCAGATGGCTGGTTCCATCTGAAAATCTGATTTGGACAATTCCTTTGCGTTTCCGCCAGAAAGCATTGCCGTACAATTTTCGGAGTCTTGCAAGCTCGCGAATTTCTCTGCCAACTGCAAAGGTTTCGACGCAATAAATTGCGCCGATCATTTCAAATTCCATTTGATGCCCAGGCCTCCTGCCAAACAGTCGCATTCCTTGCGGCTGTGCACCTTCAGTCATCAAGAATGGCTGAAGACAGATTTAGTATAGGCCCACTCTGTGAATGTTGCCAATTCGGGAGATTGAAGCTTCTATTTGAAATCGGCTCTTTAGTTCAGTGACTCTTTTGGCTGCATATTTTGGCAGGAGGAATGATGTCGTGCAGGGTGGGGCAAATCTTTCGGGCGATATCCTCAGTGACCAATCCTGGGTTCCAGACGACGATTGCGCTGATGTCGTAACTCAATGCTGCGATTTCCTTTGGCTCTCTGAAAAGGAATAATGCGCCATGGATATAATCGCGTGGGTGTGGTGCTCCATTTAGTAGGTTTTTTATATGAGTAAGCCAATCCTGTTGGCTTGTCGTTAGATTGGCGACAACTGGTGCTTCGAATACTCCGACCACTTCCTCACGCAAGCACGCGGATTCGTAATAATTTGACGCGACAGTGTTGCCGCCTGCGGCGATCAGGCAATCGCAGATATCAATGGTCCCCAGCTGAAGCTCCGTGACGTCGATAGCAACAAGGTTTATCCATGAGGGGTTGGGTCTGGGATTGAATTTCCGAGTCGAAGCCTTCTGTATTAGGTCAGACTGGATTCGTCTAACATCGCGAGTGTCGTCAGTAATGAGTGTTGAACTAGAACCGCAACGCTCAAGCTGCAAATTTATGGCGTCTCTTGTAGCTCTGTCTTGACCAAGAAGTTTCATCTCAATAAAGATGTCTCGGTCAGCGATGCGACATTGGAAGTCTATGTCCCCTGTCATTCCTTGTCGGGCAGCATAAACAAGGGCGCGGCTTTGTTGCACGAAAAGATCAGCGAAATTAATTTCGAGCGTGCGCCCGCGAAAATCACCTTGCTCTCTGGCAGCGCAAAACTGGGCAAGCAACCTATTGCAGCTGTTGGTTGATTCAATTCGACTTATCTTTGCCAAAAGCTCTTCAGAATAAGCCAGGGCATTGCTGCCGCCACCTGCAGCCTTGATCACGCTCCTTAGGTCTTCGATTTCCATATTTAGCTGTTGTCGAGGTTGCGATTTAACACAACTGCTACTGACGTGAGGGCGTCGATACGTCCATGGTTCAGTAAAAGGTTTAAGCCTGATTCTCCAAAGCCTTAATCCTGTCTTCCAACGGCGGATGACTGGCAAACAAACTCATATGACCAGTGTTAATGCCGAACGCAACCAGTTCGTTCGGCATCGGCGCTTCCTGGCCTTGCTGCAATCTGCGCAGTGCATCGATCATTTTCTGGCGGCCGGCCAGATGGGCGCCGCCGGCATCGGCGCGGAATTCACGCCAGCGCGAGAACCAGGCCACGATCATCGTCGCGAAAACGCCGAGTACGATCTGCGCCACCAGTGAGCTGATAAAGAAGCCGATGCCGGGGCCGCGATCGCGGTCATCGCTGTTGCCGCGGAACAGCATCTGGTCCACGAAGAAACCGATGATGCGCGAGAGGAATATCACGAAGGTGTTGACTACGCCCTGGATCAGCGTAAGTGTCACCATGTCGCCGTTGGCAACGTGGCTGAGTTCGTGGCCGAGCACGGCTTCGATTTCATCGCGGGTCATGCCGTTGAGCAGGCCGGTGCTTACCGCTACCAATGCAGCGTCCTTGTTCCAGCCGGTGGCGAATGCGTTGGGTGCTTCAGAATCGAAAATACCCACTTCCGGCATTTTGACGCCAGCCTGGCCGGCCAGCCGTTCCACTGTGCGCAGCAGCCAGCCTTCGAATTCGCTTTTGGGCTGGTCGATTACTTCCACGCCCATCGACCACTTGGCCATCATTTTCGACATCATCAGGGACGCGAACGAGCCAACGAATCCGATCACGGCGGAATAGACCAGCAGCTGCTGAAGATCCAGCGCGGTGCCATGCGCAGTCATGAAGCCCTGGAAGCCGACCAGCTTCAGGACGATGGAAATCAGCACCATTACCGCGATGTTGGTGGCCAGAAACAGCATTATGCGCATCATGGTCTTGCTCCTCGATATCAGACGCTTATCGCCAAAATGGGGGCGGCAGGGGTGATTTCAATGGGTGCCAACCTACACCCAATCAATCAGGACCGTATAAGAGCTGCGTCAAGAACAACACTAGACGGCTACTGCCAGCGCCACCACACCGCCCACTATCAGGGCGGCACCCAGCAGGCGGGCAGGGGCCGCTTTCTCCTTCAGCATGCGCGCGCCCAGCCAGGTGCCCACCATGGTCGAGAGCTCACGGGCCGGCGCCACGTGGCTGACCGGTGCCAGTTGCATCGCTGACAGCACCAGGATGTAACCGAGCGGCCCCAGCAGGCTGACGATCAGGATGGGATTGCGGTAATTGCGCAGTTCGTCGGTGCAGCGCTGCCGGTCACGCAGTGCCTTGGGCGCCAGCACCACGGTGCGGAACAGGTTGCCGGCGTAGTCGACGAAGAACGGCGAGATCAGCAGCGTCTTCACCGCCCAACCGTCGTTGATGGTGTAGGAGGCAATGAACAGTCCGGTGCCGAGCCCGAACAGAATGCCCTTGCCATTGGCGTGGTGGGCGGCGGAAAGCAGGCCGGTCACCAGCACGATGCCGCCGACGATCAGCAGCATGCCCGCCACTGACACCCAGCTCATCGGCTCGCCCAATAGCGTGACGGCGAGAAAGAATGACAACAGTGGCCCTGAACCGCGCGCCAGTGGATACACCAGTGACAGATCGGCATGGCGATAGGCCGATTGCAGCGTCAGCGAATAACCCATATGCAGCAACGAAGTCATCAGCAGGGCGAGCCAGTGCACACCGGTGAACACCGGATGCGTCGTCGCCACCAGCCACACGATCACCGGCAGATACAATGCCACCGACACCGCCGAATACCAGAACACAAAGTGGCGCGAACCGGCAGCGCGCTTGGCCGCAAGATTCCAGGTGGCATGGGTGCAGGCAGACAACAGCACTACAACAAGAGCAAGTAACGGCATCAGGGAGAAATTGAAATTTGATCAATAGCGAATGGTACTTATTGCACCTGCACTTCTCCATGAAGAATTACATGCTGCCCCATGGCCGTGCCGGGACCATTACGAACCTTGATAGTGCAGATTCCGGTGCCCATGCCCAACATCGGAGTGTTTTTAACGCAAAACCAGCCAAAATCACCTGCAAAAGCTGGCCTTGATCTTGCAATGCCGGGAGTGAGAGTCAGTGAAACCAGGCGATAGTGCGATGACCGTTCTGCCCGGCAGGTTACGTGAAGATGTTCGTCTGCTTGGCGAATTGCTGGGTGAGAACATTCTCGAACATCATGGCCCGCAACTGTTTCGCAAGATCGAAGAGATCAGACATCTGGCCAAGGCGCTCGCACAAGCAGCGCCCAGTGGTGCTGCCATCGACCACAAGTCGCTGGTGCAGTTGCTGAGCAAGCTGGCTGACCAGGACGTGCTGCCGATCGCGCGTGCGTTCAACCAGTTCCTCAATCTGGCCAACATCGCTGACCAGCATTATTTCAATGGCGCAGATGCACTGCCCCAGGATGGCATGGCGCGTTTGCTGGAACAGCTGGTCGCGCTACGCGGCAAGGAAGCCATGGTGCAGGTGTTTGCGTCGCTGAACGTGGAGCTGGTGCTCACCGCGCATCCGACCGAAGCTACGCGTCGCACCCTCATCCACAAATACGACAAAGTGGCCGGCATGCTGGCGGAACTGCACCGCCCCGATCTGCCCGGATACCGGCAACAGCAGGTTGCCACCGAATTGCGGCGGCTGATCGAGGAAATCTGGTTCACCGACGAGATCCGCAGTTCGCGGCCCACGGCCGTGGATGAAGCCAAGTGGGGCTTCGCGGTGATCGAAAACAGCTTGTGGCAGGCAGTGCCGGAATTTCTGCGTCATCTTGACCATCTGAGTCTGGAGCATCTGGGGCAAAGTCTGCCCGATGATTTCCGGCCGCTGCGTTTCTATTCGTGGATGGGGGGTGATCGCGACGGCAACCCCAATGTGACCAGCGCGGTAACGCGCGAAGTGATCCTGCTGGGTCGCTGGCAGGCTGCCGATCTTTACCTGAGAGATGTGCAGGCTCTCGGTGGTGAACTCAGCATGCACACCGCCAGTGAAGAATTGATGCAGATGCTGGACAAGCCCAGCAAGACCCCTTATCGCGATCTCTTGCACCGCTTGCGCAAGCGGCTGCAGGTGACCTTGCGCTGGACCGAGCAATGTCTGACCGCACCCGACACGCCGGAACCGGATGAGCTGATCCGCAAGCGCGCCGATCTGAAATTTCCGTTGCAACTGTGTCATCGCTCGTTGCAGGAACAAGGCCTGCATCACGTTGCGGGCGGGCCCCTGCTGGACCTGCTGCGCAAGATCGACGCCTTCGGCATCAATTTGTTGCCGCTCGATATACGCCAGCACAGTGAACGTCATGCGCAGGTGCTGGATGAGCTCACCCGTTATCTCGAACTGGGCAGCTATCTGGCGTGGAATGAACAGCAGCGACTCGATTTTCTGCTGAAGCAGTTGGCCGGCAAACGGCCGCTGCTGCCGCAAAAATGGCCGCATAGTGTCGAAGCCGGCGAAGTGCTGGCCACCTGTAAGGTGCTGGCAAACGAGCCCGGCGAAACGCTGTCGCACTACATCATCTCGATGGCGCGCCAGGCTTCAGATGTGCTGGCAGTGGTGCTGCTGCTGAAGGAAGGCGGTGTGCGCTGGGCGATGCCGGTGGTGCCGTTGTTTGAAACCCAGGATGACCTCACCCACGCCGCTGCCATCATGAATACCTTGTGGAGCCTGCCCTGGTATCGCGAGCATACCGGCAATGTGCAGACTGTGATGATCGGTTATTCCGATTCGGCCAAGGACGCCGGCAAGTTCTCGGCGTCATGGGCCTTGTATTTGTGCCAGGAACAACTGGTGAGTGCGGCGGAGCAATACGGCATCAAGCTCACGCTGTTTCATGGCCGCGGCGGCACCATAGGGCGCGGCGGCGGGCCAGTGGAGAAGGCGATGATGTCGCAGCCGCCGGGTTCGGTGCGCGGCAGCATACGTGTTACCGAGCAGGGTGAAATGATCCGCTACAAATTCGGTTTGCCGGCGCTGGCGTTTCACAGTCTCAGCAATTATGTGCAGGCCACCCTGCGCGCCAGCGTGGATCCGGCACCGCCGCCGAAACCACAATGGCGTGCATTGATGGACACCATGGCTGCCACCAGTCTGGAGCACTATCGCAGCATCGTGCAGAAACACCCGGATTTTGTTGCCTATTTCCGCAGTCTCACGCCGGAGCAGGAGCTCAGCAAGCTCGCACTCGGTTCGCGCCCGGCCAAGCGCAAGGCCGAAGGTGGTGTGGAAAACCTGCGTGCGATTCCATGGGTGTTTGCGTGGACGCAAGTGCGGCTCAACCTGCCGGTGTGGCTCGGGATCCGGCAGGCGCTGGAAGCCGGACTCACCCAGTCGCCATTGCTGTTGATGGAAATGCTGAAGGAGTGGCCGTATTTCTCCAGCTTCGTTGATCTGATCGAGATGGTGCTGGGCAAGAGCGACAGCGGCATCTGTGCCCACTACGAAGCGCAGCTGGTGGAAGTGGCGTTGCAACCGCTGGGCAAACTGCTGCGCGATGATCTCGCGGTGCTGGTAACGCTGGTGAATTCCTTGAAGGCGCAGACACAGCTTCTCAATGACAGTCCGCTGTTGCAGCAATCGATCGAAGTGCGCAAACCTTATATCGACCCGCTCAATTATCTGCAGGCCGAACTGCTGAAACGCGAGCGTCGTGCCGGTGGCATCGCACCGGCGCTGGAGCAGGCCCTGAAGGTCACCATGTCCGGCATCGCGGCCGGCATGCGCAATACGGGATGAGCAAATGGCTATACGCATAGGTCTGATGGGTTTTGGTAAAATCGGCCGCCAGCTTTATGAACTGGCAGCGCGCAGTGACGATATTGAAGTGGTCGCCATTGCCGACAAGGGCCGGCCGGATATCCTGCATTATCTGCTGAGCGCGGAATCCGCCAGGCCGGAACTCTACCGGCTGGAAGGCAACCGGCTGGAGAATCCGCGGTTCACCACCCGCATGACGCAGGTCGACACCCCGGGCGACATGCCATGGGATGTGTTTGATGTGGAAGCCGTGGTGGATTGCACCGGAATTTTCCGCGACGTTGCCAGCATGCGGGCGCATCTTGATGCCGGCGCCAATCGCGTGCTGTTGCGCACGTTGCCGGCTGACAAGATCGACCGCATCGTCATCCCTGGTATCAATTCCCACACCATCTACGCCGGCGACCGCATGTTGTCGGCCGGTTCAGCCACCACCAATGCGCTGTGCCTGTTGTTGCACATCGTCGCGGCCAGGCTGCAGATTGACTGCGTCAGCATGACTACCATGCACTGCTACACCAGCGACCAGTCGTTGCAGGACTATGCCGGGCGCGACTTCCGCCGCAGCCGTTCGGCTGCCGAAAACATCATCCCCAACACCCACGAAGCCGAACGCTGGATGCATGTGATCCTGCCAGCCTTTGCCGGCAAGGTAATGACCAACACGCTTAACGTGCCTATCCATAGCGGGTGCATGCTGGATGCCAACCTGGTGCTGGCCGACAGCAGCATCGATACCGAAGCGTTCAATGCGATAGTGCGCGCCGGTGCTGCCGATATCGATGACGTGGTGGGAGTCACCGAAGATCCGATTGTGTCTTCCGATGTTCTGGGCAGCACGCTGTCGCTGCTGTTTGATACCCAGGCCACCGAAAAAGCCGGCCAGCACATCATCAAGGCGGTGGGCTGGTACGAAAACCTCGGTCATGCCGCGCGTTTGCTGGATGTGGTGCGGCTCTATCACAACCTCGACATGGTGATGGGAGCCAGCCTATGAAAATCGCCATCAACGGCTTTGGCCGCATCGGCCGCGCGGTATACCGCATCCTTGATCAGCAGGGCGATATAGAAATCACCGCGATCAACGATCTGTTCGATCCGGCCGCGCTGCGTTATTTGCTGAACTACGACACCGTGATGGGCGGCTTCGGTCGTTCGCTGACGCTGGAAGAAAACTGTCTGGTCACTGACAACAACCGCACGATGTTGTTGTGCGAGAAAAATCCGCAGAGTTTGCCGTGGGGCGAGCTCGGCATCGACGTGGTGGTGGAGTCGACCGGTGTGTTCCGCAAGCGCGTGCAGCTGGAACAGCATCTCACTGCCGGCGCCCGCAAAGTGGTGCTGACGGTGCCGGCCGCTGATGCCATTGATTACACCGTGGTACTCGGTGTCAATGATGGCGGCCTCAACAAGGATCACCGCATTATTTCCAACGCGTCCTGCACCACCAACTGTCTGGCACCGATGGCGAAAGTGCTCGACTCTGCGTTCGGCATCGAAGAGGGCATGATCAACACCGTGCACGCCTACACCAACGACCAGCGCCTGGCCGATGTGCCACACTCCGACTGGCGCCGCAGCCGCGCTGCTGCCGAAAACATCATTCCCACTTCCACCGGTGCCGCCAAAGCCGTAGGCGAAGTGTTACCGCAACTGAAAGGCAAGCTGCACGGCATTGCCTCGCGTGTGCCCGTGCCTGATGGTTCAGTTGTCGACCTGTTTGCGCGACTGGCGCACAAAGTCACCGTGGCCGACATCCACCAAGCGGTGCGCGCCGCGGTCGCCAGCCCAGGCATGCAGGGCATCCTGGAATTCGCCGACAAACCACTGGTGTCCACCGACATCATCGGCAACTCACACTCCTCAATCTACGATGCCGCCTTCACGCAGGTGAATGGCGGCCAGTTCATTCGTGTACTGAACTGGTATGACAACGAGTGGGGCTATTCGAGCCGGGTGTGTGATTTGTTGGCGTTGCTCAAGCTGTTGTAAACCACTATTGCGTCACAGCTTTGCCGGCGACCGCGCCGGCACATTGCCGCCCTGTTTCAGCCACACGAGCGCGACGAAGGCCAGCATGGAGCCGGTGCCCATGATCAGCGACAGTATGGGCAGTTGCGTCCCGGTTTGCAGCAGGAAGCCGGCAAGGATCGGTGACAACGCCGAACCGCCCCGGCCGACACCGATGGCGAAGCCGGTGCCGGAGCCGCGCACGTGGGTCGGGTATACCTGAGCCAATAGCGCGTACATGCCGACGATGCCGGAATTGATGAAGTAGCCGGCGATGCCGACCAGGGCCGACAATACGGCCAGATTGGCCGGCGTCTGGCCGAACAGGATGGTGGCCAACCAGGAACCCACGAAGAAGAACAGCGTCAGTTTTTTTACGTCATAAAACTTGCTCAGCCAGCCGAAGGTCAGACAACCGAGTGCGCCGCCGACGCTGGCCCATGTCAACACGCCTCCGGCAGCGGAGGCCGAAAAACCCAGATCGACCACCAGTTTCGGCACCCACTTGAGAATGTAGTAGAACGTAATCATGTGCAGAAAGTAGCCGGCAGTGACGATCAGCGTGATCGGGAGCAGAGCCTTGCTGAAAATGTCCAACCACGCCGTGCCTTTTTCCTCTTTGTGCGCATCCGGCAGCACCGTCGTCGTGGCCTGGCCCAACCTTGTCATGATGTTGTTGACGCGGTTGAGCGCATCGATGGGCCGTTTGCGCACCAGCCATTGCACCGATTCCGGCATGATGACGAGCACCGGCGGGATCAGCAGCGCCGTCATCGCAGTGCCGAAGTAGAACACATAGCGCCAGTCGTGGATTTTCAGCAACTGCGTCACCACCAGGCCGCCGATTACTCCGCCACACGGATAGCCGACCGCCATCAGCGCGATGGCCAGCGGGCGGTTGCGGCTGTTGGCGAATTCGGCAGCCTGGGTATTGGTCACGGCCAGCATGCCGCCGATGCCGAGACCGGTGACAAGGCGCCAGGCCGAGAACGTTATGACGTCATGAGTGGTTGTCACCATCAGCATGCCGGCTGTCATAAGTACAAGGCAGGCAAGGATGACCGGACGGCGGCCGATGGAATCGGCCAAGCCACCCAGCACGACCGAGCCGACGGCCATCCCCAGCACTTCTATCGACAGGATGACGCCTAGCCCCCCCATCGTCGTATGCCATTCGGCGGCAATGCCTGGTGAGGCGAAACTTATCGCCATCACGTCGAAGCCGTCGAGGGCATTGAGCGCCACTGTCAGCATTACCACCACCCATTGCAGGCGGGTCATGAGGGCGGTGTCGAGCGTCTGACGCGGGTCGTTCATGGCAGCCCCTGAGTTTGATTGTCGTTGTGACCGGTGTTCGCAGAGTGTACACGAACCAATTAATTCCCATGATAAGGAATAAATATTCTCACTCAAAAGAAATTCTGCTATATATCCCCGCCTGCCGGAATGGAGTGGGGCAATGAAAACAAAAAAATCGCATCATGCTGCGGCCACGGACAACGAACCTGGCCGGCTCTACAAGATGATGCTCGATGGCAACCAGCGAGGTCTCCGGCATGTGTAACTGTCCGCTGCACCCGCGCTCACCGTTGGCATCGCGGCCATGGTCGCGTCGCCATTTGCTCGGCGCGCTGTCCGCCACGGCGCTGCTGCCGCTGTTGGCAGGCGCGCAGGAGCGCGCCGCGGCGACCGGCGCCAGCGGCATTATCGACGTACATGCCCACTTCCAGCCGCCGGCGATTCGTGCACTCAACCTGCCTGGGCCGATGAACGCGTGGACCCTGCAACGCCAGCTCGACGACATGGATCAGGCCGGCGTCAGTCGCGCCATGTTGTCCATCACCACGCCAGGGGTTCCGCTGACAGGCACGCAGGCGGCGAAAATCGCGCGTGAATCGAACGAATATGCCGCCTCGCTCGCGCGCGATCACGGCAACCGCTTCGGCTTCTTCACCGCGGTTCCCATGGACGATCTTGATGCCGCGTTGAAGGAAATCGCCTACGGCTTCGACACGCTCGGCGCCCATGGTGTCGGACTCTTCACCAGTTATGACGGCAAATGGCTCGGTGATCCCCATTTCGATCCCGTGTTTGCCGAACTCGAGCGGCGCCGCAGCATTGTCTACGTACATCCCACCACAGCAGCTTGTTGCACGCGGCTGATTGCCGAGCTGGCCGACACGCTGATCGAATATGGCACCGATACCACACGTGCCATTGCCAGCTATGTATACCGGGGCGCTGCGCTGCGTTATCCGAATGTGCGCATGATCTGGAGTCATTCCGGCGGCACCATGCCGTTTTTGATCGAGCGTTTCGATGGCGCCGACCGCACATCGGCAGCACAGGGACACAAGGTGGCAAGTTTCCGCGAACAGATCGCCCGTTGCTATTTCGACATCGCGCAGGCTTCCAACGCAGTGGCGACCACTGCGCTGCGCGCGGTGGTGCCGATGCAGAAGATCGTCTTCGGCACCGATTACCCGTTTCGCACATCGGTCGAGCATGTGAACAGCCTGCATGCCGCCGGCGTATTCAATCCACAAGAATTGGAAGCGCTGTTCCACGGCAACGTGGAGCAGGGCATGCCGGAACTGTTGCGGCTGCATCGCTGAGGCGTCGCTGCAACGCAATCATTGTCCAACAGGAGCTCTAGCCATGTTTTCCCGACTGCAGAAACCCCGATTTCCGGTCACGCTGACCTGGTCAGCCCCGGCCGTGGCACTGCTCGGCATCGTCATGGTCTGCAACGCCAGCGCGCAGAAAGACGTGATGCTGATGAACCGCATCGGACCTTCGACGATGGAAATTTTCGTGGCCAACGCCGATGGCAGCGATGAACATCCGCTGCTGGCGAACGCGCCAGGCCTGAACTACGACGCCAGCTTTGCCGCGGACGGGCAATGGATCGTATTTACCTCCGAGCGCGATCCGGAAGGCCCGGGGCAAGCAGATATCTGGCGTGTCCGGCCTGATGGCAGCGGCCTCGAACGCCTGACTACGTCTACGGCGATGGATGATGCCGGCATGTTGTCCCCGGACGGCAAGCGACTGGCCTATGTCTCCACCAAGGGTGGCGCGCGCACCGCCAATATCTGGATCAAGGATCTGCCCAGCGGCAAGGAAACCAATCTCACCGGCGATGGCGACAGCAAGCCCAAGCCGACCATGAACGGCAATTTCCGCCCGGCCTGGTCGCCGGATGGCCAATGGATCGCGTTCACGTCGGATCGCGGCGAAAAATGGATCGGTGCTGAAGGTGGCGCGGGTGCCGGCCACTCGCATCCGACCAGCCTCTACATCGTGCATCCCGACGGCAGCGGTCTGAAACGACTGACGTCCACCACGCCGGAGTCTGCCTTCGGCTCGCCGCAGTGGTCGGCTGACGGCAGCAAAATACTGGCGTACGAAATTCCAACTCGGGATACGTTTGGTGCGCGCATGTGGGGCTTCGGTATTGCCATGCTGAACTCCACGTCGCAGATCGTGGAGATCAACGTGGCCACTGGTGAAAAAACCGCATTGAGCAGCGGCTCTGCGCTGAAAACCAATCCGCACTACCTGCCGGGTGGCAAGACTGCCTGGCTGATCAAGGCCACGCCGATGAATGGACCCGAACCAGGCATCGTCTATGCCGACGGTTCACGCGGCCCCAAGGGGCTGGTGCGCAACCCGTCATGGTCGCCCGATGGCAAACGCGTGGTGTATTACCGCTTCGGTGCGGTGAACAGACCGCAAAACACCCGGCTCTACAGCTGGAACCAGGATTATGAATACCGCTACACCGATGTGTTCCAGGCCGTATGTCCCGCCAACGGCAGGATGGCGCTGACCGATCTTGATTTTCCGTTTGGCAACACCAATGCGTCGATCAGCGTGATGGACCGCAACGGCGGCAACCGCAGCAAGGTATTCCAGCGCCAGGACGGCGCGGCGCTGATGGCCACCTGGTCGCCCGATTGCCAGTGGATCGCGTTCGGGTTCGGCGTTTTCTTCGGCGGCCGCGGTTTTGCGCCTGCCAACGTGTTCATGGTTAAGGCCGACGGTTCCGAATCGAAGCAGGTCACGCAAAGCAAGGTGAACGCCGGCTTCCCGGCCTGGTCACCGGACGGCAAGACGCTTGTGTACCGCCTGTGGGGCACTCCGGAAACCGCCGAGACACGCGGGCTGCGCGCGCTGAATCTCGCTGACAATTCGGTCAAGGTGCTCACCACGGAGTGGGACAACTTCCCGTTCTTCTCGCCGCAGGGCGACAGCATCGTGTTCACGCGCCGCATGCCCGATGCCGATTTCGAAGTCTTCACGATGAAGCCTGATGGCAGCGACCTGAAAAGGCTGACCACGACCGCCGGTGCCGACGCCCACGCCACCTGGTCGGCGGACGGCAAGGAAATCTGGTTCGAGAGTTCCAGGACCGGGTTCAAGGATGAAGCCGCGTTGTATGACATTTCACCGCAACCGTACGCCCAGGTGTTCCTGATGAATCGCGACGGCAGCAACGTGCGCCAGCTGACCGACAGCAAATGGGAAGATTCGATGGGCATGTTCATCAAGCGCAAATGACGGCTTGAAAAGTGGGGCAGCGTGATGATTCTGGGCAAGGGCTGGCGCGGGATTCCCTAGTCGATACGTGAGCGCAGGCCATCGAGCATAAGACTGACGATGAACTCCTTGTATTTCTCTGCCAGCTGTTCCTTGCCCATGCGGGCAGGGGCCAGCGGCAGGATCATTGATTGGGCCGCGGCATAGAACTCGCACAGCCCGATGATGGCGACATGCATGAACAAAGGAACGGGCGAACTGCGTTCTTCGTCCGCGTCCGGATGAAGCATCTCGGCATAGAAACGCACGATCGCCGCGTTCATCTCGCGTACGCGCTTGCGGATTGCCGGATCCTCGGACTCGGCGCATTCGTCGATCATCAGGCGCTGCATGGAGCGTACGCGTCGCGAGAAATCGAACATGTTGGCGATGTGCACGGAGAGACGGTCGGTATTGTTTGTTGCAGGCAACGGGTGGGTGTTGATCCAGTTGGCGAGGATGTATTCGATCACGGCCAACAGCAGTTCCGCACGGTGGCTGAAGTAGTAGCGCACCAGTGCCGGATCGACGCCGGCCTTTTTGGCGATCTGCAGGTTGGTGACACGGTGGGGCGGCAAAGTGTCCAGCAACTTGCTGGCGGCGATGACGATGGTTTCCTTGCCAACGGTGCCATGCGTGGCGCGGGGTCGGCCGCGTTGGCGGAGTGGTTTGGAGGGACGGGGGGAACGGGTACTGCTGGTACGGGATTTGGCTTTCATTCCGCAATTGATAGCACATATCCGCGCCCGGTAGAACAGCCAACCGAGGTCGGTGCTGCGGCAACTCCGTGAGGTGGATCGCTGCCGGCAATGCCACGCGCTGGTGCCGGAATCTGGAATGAGATAAATTCCTATAGTTGGGAATAATAGAAAGAGGTCAGGAAAATGAGACTAAAACCACACTTGCCGCTACTGTTCGTCATGCTGGCAGCGACACTGCCTGGCAGCGCCGCCACGATGGACAACCCGCTGTATGGCGATCCCGCGCATCCGAATTTTTCAGGCATGTGGAATCCTGAATTCGTCTATTTGGGTCCACCGCCAGGCTCCACTCCCGGTGCGGCACCGGCATTCCCGCCGCGGCCGCCCGCGGGTGCCGGCGGCGCCGCGCCGCCACCGTTCGCGCCCCCTCCAGTGCCGGAGCTGACCGGACCCTATGCCAAACGTTTCGCCGCCTGGCAGAAAGCATTCGAGAGCGGCACCCAGGAGCCTGATACTGTCACACGTTGCCTCGCCTTCGGCATCGCGCGCTTCGGCACCATGCCGGTGGAAATCATCCAGACGCCAGGTCAAATCACGATGAACCTTGGCGTGATCCACGATATCCGGCGCATTTTCCTCGACGGCATCGGTCACACCACGGGTGCCGATCCCAGCTTCAACGGCGATTCCGTGGGCCATTGGGAAGGTGACACGCTCGTGGTCGAAACCAACAACATCCGTGCCGCCACGCTCGATCGCAACGGCGTGCCGTACTCAGACAAATTGACCGTGGTGGAGCGGATCCACTTGATCAATCCGAAGCGTCTCGAAATCGAAATGACGCTGACGGATCCGGAAGCTTTCAAGGCTCCCTTCACCATCAAACGCGCCTATGTTCCCATGCCGAAAGGCAGTCGCTTCGAGGAGTATGTCTGTGAAAACAACCAGGATATCTGATATCGCAATCAACAAGCTGCGATGCTCGCGCGCGATCGCCGTTGCAAGCGGTGCCTGCGCCCTGCTGTGGACAGTGGCTGCGTTGGCCCACCATTCGTTCGCCGCCTTCGATGCCGCCATGAACGAAACGCAGAAGGGCGTGGTCAAGGAGGTACGATGGACCAATCCACACATCTGGGTATTCCTGACTGTGGAAAAGGATGGCAAGGAGGTCGTCTACGGCTACGAAGGCGCGGCAATTGCAGTTCTGAAACGCGTCGGCTGGCTCAGCGACAGTGTGAAGACCGGCGATGTCGTCACCGTGCACGGTCATCCCTACAAGGATGGCAGGCCCGGAGGCAGCATCGAATATGTGGAGCTTGCCGACGGCCACAAGCTGGGCACCGGCGATGCCATTCCGGGGGCCTTGGTCGTGCCGACAGGAAATTGAACGAGCCCATTCATCAACAATCAATAATCAATCAGGAGGGGTCATGTCCAGAAGCAGATTCAACAAGGGGTGGCGTACAGCGGTGGCGACGGGTGTGTTGGCGGTATCCGCCCACGGCATGGCCGCGGATGCGCCGGCGTTCAAACTGGGGACATTCCGGGACGGTGGCGACACCTGGCTTGGACTTGTGCTGCGTGATGCCGACGTCGTGAATATCAGCGCTGCCAACACCGCCTACGAGCGTGCCAATCCAGCTGCCACCCGCATCGCCATTCCGGCCGATATGAAGCAACTCATTGCGCGCTATGAGACTGACCTGGGACCGCGCCTGCGTGCCATTGCTGTTTATGCGACCGCCAATCCTGCCGGCTTTGTCCATAAAACCACCCAATTGAAGATACTGCCGCCGGTGATGCCTGCGTTGATCCTCAATGCTGGCGCGAATTATCCGGATCATGCCGCCGGCATCGTTGCGCAAGGCGCACGTGCCGCGGCTGCCGCTGGTGGGGCCGCGCCGCCTGCCGCTGGCCCGCCACGCGCTGGCGCCCAGTCGATGCCAGGCTACTGGGAACGCGCACCCGGTGACGTGCGTCCCGACAATCCATACCTGTTCCTGAAATCGCCGACGGCGGTGGTTGGCGCCGATGACGACGTGGTCATTCCAAAGGGTCGCGAGCAAATCGACTGGGAATGCGAGTTTGCCGTGGTAATTGGCAAGCCAGCCAAAAACGTTTCGACAGAAGCGGCCGCCAACTATGTGTTCGGCTACTCGATTGAATTCGACGTCTCCGACCGTGCCGGGCGCGGCGACCGCAAAATGGGCGGTGGTCCGGACTGGCTGGTCCAGAAGAACCACGACACTTTTGCGCCGATAGGCCCCTACATCGTGCCCAAGGAATTCCTGCCACGTCCGACGGATACGCGGCACTACTTCACGCTCAACGGCGAGATCAAACAGGATTCCAATACCAGCCGCATGGAATACAGCCTGTGGGAAATGGTGTCGTTCGCTTCCAACATGATGACGCTGAATCCGGGTGACATGCTCTCGCTGGGCACCCCTTCGGGTACCAATATCGAAAGTGCCAATCCGCGCTGGATGAAAGCAGGCGATGTCGGCGTTTGCGTGGTGGAGGGAATCGGCGAACAGCACCACAAGATCGTGGCACAACCCTGATCCGTAATCTTCATGGGGAAGCCCGGCTGCACCGGATGATGCAGCCGGGCGGGCTAACTTACTGATGAAGTGCAGGCTGTGCCGGCGCTGTAGTTGGAGCAGGTGCAGGAGCTGGCGCAGCAGCAGCCGGCGCAGCGCCCTGTGCGCGACCACCAGCTGGACCACCCGGGCCGAACTGCGGCGGTGGCGGATTGGTCTTCAGGTCGTTGGCCAGCGTCACCACATAAGCGCGGATCGACTCAGCCTCTTCCGGCTTCAGCATTTTCTTGAACGACACCATGCCGTTGTTCTGCAGAATGCCGTCGATCACGATGGCCTTGAACAGCTCAGGGCTGTTCAGTGCCGCCGCATAACGAATATCGGGGAACAAGCTGCTGACCGGACGGCCGTTGGCGACACCGTGGCAACTGGCGCAGTGCTCAGTGAAATGTTTCTCGCCATTGGCCAGCAGGGCAGCGTTACCATAGTTGGCTGGTGGGTTGAGGACGGGTGGTGTATAGGTCACTGTCGGTGGCAGTTCGGCCTTGCCGCCGATTTTGTAAACAAGCAGACGTGCATAGTTGGGCGCCCAGTAACCGCCGCGTCCAGCCTGGCCGGCCACAACCGCAACGTACTGTTCACCATCCACGGAATAACTGGCGGAACCGCCAGCGATGCCGGCCTGGGCATCGGTGGTCCACACCTTCTCGCCGGTATCAGCGCGGAAGGCCGAGAAATTGTTTTGGCCAGTACCTTGGAACACCAGGTTGCCCGCTGTTGTCATGATGCCGGAATTGCCCGATCCATCGCTCGATTTCCAGGCTTCCTTCTGGTTTATCGGATCCCACGCAGTCAGGTAGGCGCCGCCACCTTCAAGTTTCGGAGCCGGCATGTCAGGTTTCTTTTGGAGGTTGATCGACAGCAGCTGGTTGCCCATCTTGGCGCCGGCTTCGGCCACCATGCCGTAACTGGCGTAGCGGGTGGGGATGTACATCAAGCCGGTATTGGGGTTGAACGCCATCGGATTCCACACGTGGGTCTGGAATGGCACGATGAACCAGCCCTTGCCGGTCTTGCCGAAGTTGGAATCCGGATTAAGGATGGGTTTCCAGTTGTTGTCCTTGTCAAAGCCGGTCAGCCAGTTGCCGGTCGGCACGAACATCTGCGCGCTGACCACCTTGCCGGTGGCCGCTTCAATGACATAGAACACACCGTCTTTCGGTGCCTGCATCACCACGTGGGTTTTCTTGCCGTTGATCATCAGGTCGGCAGTGGCCAGTGGCGAGGTGTTGTCGAAGTCAAAGCTGTCCATCGGCACGGCCTGGTAATGCCAGCGGTATTTGCCGGTCTTGGCTTCCACTGCGACGATGGAAGATGTGAACAGGTTGTCGCCACCGCCGGGTGAGCGCACTTCTGCCGGCCACGGCGCACCGTTACCTGTGCCGAAGATGACCAGGTCGGTTTCAGGGTCGTAGAGGATGCCGTCCCAGGGCGTGCCGCCACCACCGGTCTTCCACCACTCGCCGCTCCAGGTCTTGGCGGCCATGGCCAACTCGGGCTGTTCGAAGCCCAGTTCAGGATTGCCGGGCACTGCCCACCAGCGCCACAGCTCCTTGCCGTTATCGACATCATAGGCAGCCATGTAACCGCGCTGATGGAACTCGGAACCGGCTTCGCCGATGAAGATGCGGCCATCCGCTATGCGCGGTGCGCCGGTGATGGACAATTGTTTGGTGGGATCGGTGACCTGCCTTTCCCAGACTTTCTTGCCGGATTTGGCGTTGATGGCGACCAGACGGCCATCCAGCGTGCCCAGGATCACCTTGTCTTTCCACACTGCTACGCCGCGATTGACGATGCCGCAGCACAGATTGACGGCCCAGGCGCCTGCCACCTGTGGATCGTATTTCCACAACTGCTTGCCGGTCTTGGCGTCGAAGGCGTAGACCTTGCTCCACGGTGAAGTGATATAGATGGTGCCATCGACCACCACTGGTGTGGTTTCATAGCTGCCACCCTTTTCGGCCAGATCGCCGAACCAGGCCAGACCCAGCTGCGAGATATTGTCAGGTGTAATCTGTTTGAGCGGGCTGAAGTGCTGCTCGCTGTAGTCGCGGCCGTAGCTCATCCACTGGCCGGCGTTGGCAGGGGTGGTCGATGCCTTGATTCGGGCGGTATCGACCTGGGCATTGCTCTGGCCGGCAAGGCTGGCAAACACCAGCAGGGTTGCGGCTGCCAGGGCCCTGATAATCGGTTTACGCATCTTTGGATCTCCCCTTGCGCAAATGCGCGTCTTTTTTGTTTGATAACGGCCGATAGTACAAGTGGTGCCACCGCCAGGGCAAAGGTAATAATGTGGAAAAACCCGGCACGCAAGGCAGGGTGTATGCCCTAAAAGCTGGCAGCAGCTCTGGCAAGTCAGGCAGGCGATGCTGATTGGGTGACTGGTGCTGAACGGGCAGGTCGAATACGATGATGCCAAAGTGTTGCTTGGGAGCAGAGGCATTTGGAACCAGGGATATCCACCATGCCAGCAAGTGTTTCCTGGCATGATACGAGCTTTGAAGCCCGATACTTTCACGTTGCTTTTCTGGTCGTCTTTGCCGTAGCCGTCTGCGTGTGGGTAGCGACTTTTTCATCAGCCACTCTAGGTGGCCCCGACGCTTTTGACTATGCCCAGATGAGTCGCCAGATCAGCTCGGGTCAGGGCTTGACGACTCTCCAGCTGTTTCCCCGCCAAATCAACTGGTTCAAGAACCATGGTTACGATGTCAGCTCCACGCCCCCGCCCAATCTCTTTCGCTATCCATTGATCCCGCTGGCAAGCGCAGCAGTGCAGTTGGCCGGGCCTGACGCCGAACACGCGACAATGATCCAGTCAGGCATCGGGTTTCTGCTTTGCATCCCGCTGATTTATTTGCTGGCTTTGAGATTCACCAGCGCGCCGCTGGCCTTGCTGATTGTGGTTGTCTTTGTTGCGCAATCAATGTCCTGGATTTCCAGCCGGGACGGAAGCACCGAGGCGCTGGCGGAATTGTTGATCCTGGTGGTCGTTTTTCTCACGTTTTCTCCAAAGGCTTCCGGAATGCGGGCCTTCGTACTTGGAGTTGCGTGCGGTCTCGCATTTCTGTCCCGCTCGCAACTGGTGTTTCTGCTGCCATGGTCGATGTTTTTTTTCCTTTTGGTGGGTGGAGTGCAAAAGCGGGTCTCTCTGCTCTGGTTCCATATGGCTGGCGCAGCCATGGTGCTGACGCCATGGTTTGTGCGAAACATCATTGCTGCAGGCTCTCCGATCTATTCATTTAACAATACACGCAGTCTGTTGTGGTTCACACGTCCGGAAACTTTCGATCTTGAGCTGGATCTGGCAGCGCCTGTCAACATCGGTGACGTACTTCAGCAATATGGCCCGGTCATAGTGCAGCATATTGCCGGCAATCTCTGGCCCAACATTCTAAATCCGCTCGAGACCACATCATCCCGCTTCTACGCATTCCTGCTTGCGGTGTCAGTGCTGACTTTTGTGTTTTTGTGGAAGCGTGGCCAAAAACGTGATCGTGGCCCTTTCTTCTTGTTTCTTGCGGGTACGCTGCTGCTTGAACTGTTGAACTTCTGCATCATTTGTCTGAACGGCGTTATTCCCAGGTTCCTGATGATTCTTGACCCGGTGCTGGTTGTGGCTGGCATCCAGAGTATTGCTTTGTTTGTGCGTGAAGGTTGTGGCGAGCGTTTCGGGCGGATTTTGCCGCTGGCTGTGTTCGGACTGGCCATTTCGGTTGGCGCGGCATTCTTCGTTGTCAGAATGAGTCAAAAATTGAGGGATGAATCAGGCGTAGCGGATACGGCTGACAGGGACTCTTATGAACTCATTGGGGCACTTGCCCATCACCGGGGCACGGTAGCTTCCGATGAATCCCACAAAGTGGCGCTGTACAGCACCATGCAATCAGTGCGCTTACCTTATGATCCTCTCCAACTGCTTGAGATCAATCAGGGCTACCTGCCCATCCAGTATGTTGTGTTCAGCGCGGCACTGCTGCAGGCTGTGAATAACACGCCAGTGTACAAGGATTATCCCGGTTTTCGTGAGTCGCGGGACTTTGGAGACCTGTATGTCTTCATGCAAACACTTCCAAATGGTGCCGAGCTGTACGGGCTGCGCAGTCAGGTTGCAATGGGACAGGGGATATAAACGCATCCCGTGTGATTGTGGCTCCATTTTGCACAGCATTTCCGGGTACAATGCGGCCCACTTTTCGCCTTCGGACAAGCACCCGGCATGGCCACCCGCGATTACCTGATTGCCCCCTCGATCCTGTCAGCCGACTTTGCCCGGCTCGGGCAGGAAGTTGATGCCGTGCTGGCTGCGGGCGCCGATGTCATCCATTTCGATGTGATGGACAATCACTACGTTCCCAACCTGACGATAGGCCCGATGGTATGCAAGGCGTTGCGCAATTACGGCATCAAGGCAGCCATTGATGTGCACCTGATGGTGAGCCCGGTCGACAGCCTGATCCAGGACTTCGCCAGGGCCGGTGCCTCTTACATCACTTTTCACCCGGAAGCGTCCAACCACATCGACCGCTCGCTGCAGCTGATTCATGATCTTGGTTGCAAAGCCGGGCTGGTGCTGAACCCGGCCACGCCGACTGATTATCTTGAGTATGTTATGGACAAGCTTGATCTGATCCTGCTGATGTCGGTCAACCCCGGTTTCGGTGGACAGCAGTTCATCCAGTCCACTTTGCCAAAACTCGGCAAGGTGCGTGAGTTGATCAAAGCCTCCGGTCGCAACATCCGGCTGGAAGTGGATGGTGGCGTCACGGTTGCCAATATCGCGGAAGTTGCCCGCGCCGGTGCCGACATGTTTGTGGCCGGATCGGCCATCTTCGGCAGCAAGGATTATGCGGCCACGGTAGCAGCGATGCGCAAGGAACTTGCCAGCGTATGAATGACAAGGAATTTGCCGCGCTGGCTGCCGCCGGTTACAACCGTATTCCGGTAGTAAGACAAGTGCTCGCTGATCTCGAAACTCCGCTTGGCATTTACCTGAAGCTGGCGCAGGGCCAGTACAGCTATTTCCTCGAATCGATGCAGGGCGGCGAAAAATGGGGTCGCTATTCATTCATTGGTTTGCCGGCCAGCACTGTCCTGATTGCGACGCGCGATGAAACTTCGCCAGGTTGCCGCGCCAATATCGAAGTGAAAACCGAAGGCCGCACCGTTGAAAGCAGCAACACCGATGATCCGTTTGCGTTCATCACCGCATTCCAGGCGCGTTATCGCATCCCCGAGTTGCCGGAACTGCCGCGCTTCAACGGCGGGCTGGTGGGCTATTTCAGTTACGACACCGTGCGCTATGTCGAACACCGGATTGCCGGCACTGCGCCCGCAGACAATGTCCACACGCCCGACATTGTGCTGATGGTGTCGGAAGAAGTGGCAGTGTTCGACAATCTGCGCAACAGTCTCACGCTGATGGTCTATGCAGATCCGGCGCAGCCGCATGCATTTGCCAGGGCAGAGCAGCGACTGGATGCATTGATGAAGCAGCTGGAACAAGCACCGAAAGCGCCGGCCTTGAGTAGTGGACGCAGTGTCAGTGAGGCTGATTTCGTATCGAGTTTCGGCCAGGCCGCCTATGAAAATGCAGTTGGCAAAATCAAGGAATACATTGCTGCCGGCGATGTGATGCAAGTGGTATTGGCGCAGCGCATGAGCCTGCCGTACAGCGGCGCGCCGCTGAATGTCTATCGCGCGCTGCGGCAGCTGAATCCGTCACCGTACATGGTGTTCATGGATTTCGGTGATTTCCACATTGTCAGTGCCTCGCCCGAAATTCTCGCGCGGGTTGAAGATGGTCATATCACGGTACGGCCGCTGGCCGGTACCCGCAAGCGCGGCAAGACCCAGGAAGAAGATCTGGCACTGGAAGAGGAATTGCTGGCCGACGCCAAGGAAATTGCCGAACATCTCATGCTGATTGATCTGAGCCGTAATGACGCCGGTCGCGTATCAAGGATCGGCAGCGTGCATGTGCCCAAGCAGATGTTTGTCGAGCGCTATTCGCATGTGATGCACATTGCCTCTACCGTGGAAAGCACGCTGGCTGAAGACAAAAGTGCGCTGGATGTGCTGAAAGCCACACTGCCGGTCGGCACGCTGAGCGGCGCACCGAAAGTCAGGGCCATGGAAATCATCGATGAATACGAACCGGTGCGACGTGGCATCTATGGTGGCGCGATGGGCTATCTGGCCTGGAACGGCAACATGGACATGGCGATTGCCATCCGTACTGCAGTGATCAAGGACAACACGCTGTATATCCAGGCTGGTGCCGGTGTTGTAGCCGATTCAGTGCCGCGTTCGGAGTGGGAAGAAACCCTGAACAAGGCGCGTGCAATGTTTCATGCCGTCAAACTGGCGGAGTCAGGGCTCAAGTAATGCTGTTGATGATCGACAACTACGATTCCTTCACCTACAACCTCGTGCAGTATTTCGGCGAGCTGGGTGCCGACATGCGCGTGTTCCGCAATGACGAACTCACCATTGCCGGCATCGAGCAACTGGCGCCGTCGCATATCGTGATTTCTCCCGGTCCCTGCACGCCACGCGAGGCTGGTATTTCTGTTCCCGCCATCAAGCACTTCGCAGGTAAAATTCCCTGTTGGGAGTTTGTCTCGGCCATCAAAGTATTGGTGAGGCCTTTGGTGGCGATGTCATTCGGGCCAAACGTGTGATGCACGGCAAGATTTCCGCCATTCATCATGCAGGCGAGGGCGTTTTTGCCGGCCTTAACAATCCCTTCAATGCCACGCGGTATCATTCACTGGTAATTGCGCAGGATTCCCTGCCTGACTGTCTGGAAGTGACCGCCTGGACCCAGAACGCGGATGGCAGCATGGAGGAAATCATGGGGGTGCGGCACAAGACGCTGCCGGTTGAAGGCGTGCAGTTTCACCCTGAGTCCATTCTCACCGAACATGGGCATCAGTTGTTGCAGAATTTTCTGGACCGCTACTGAGCGGTACAGGCAAGAAGAACCCGGAAGCAGTACTGCGGAACCAGACATTTGGAAACCATTCTCGACAAGATCCTTGATCGCAAGCGCGAAGAAGTCAGCGAGCGCAAAGCGAAAATCCCGGTCGCCACATTGATGTCACAACTCGATGGTTTGTCACCCTGTCGTGGCTTCGTGGCGGCGGTAGAGAAACAGATTGCCCACAAGCGGCCGGCACTAGTGGCCGAGATCAAGAAGGCATCGCCCAGCAAAGGCCTGATCCGCAAGAATTTCGATCCGGCGGCGATTGCTGCCAGCTATGCCGAACATGGTGCCACCTGTTTGTCGGTACTGACCGATGTCGATTTTTTCCAGGGCCACGACAGTTATTTGCAGCAGGCGCGCGAGGCCTGTCTGCTGCCGGTAATCCGCAAGGATTTCATGATAGATCCCTACCAGATCGTGGAATCACGTGTGCTCGGGGCCGATTGTATTCTGCTGATCGTAGCCGCGCTTTCGGAAACCAGTCTGCATGAACTTGCTGCCGCTGCCACCGCCGTAGGGCTCGACTATCTGGTGGAAGTGCACAATCCCCAGGAGCTGGCACAGGCACTGAAGCTGCAGCCGGCGCTGATCGGCATCAACAACCGCGATCTGCACACATTCAAGACCAGCCTCAAAGTGACCTATGATCTGCTGGAGCAGATTCCTGCCCACACATCTGTTATCACTGAAAGCGGTATTCTGGCGCGGGCCGACGTCGAGGAAATGATGTCGCACGGGGTTTACGGTTTTCTGGTGGGTGAATCATTCATGCGGGCTGTCGATCCCGGCGCCAAACTGCAGGAGCTTTTTTTCAATGGCTAAACCCGGACAAACCGGCATTACCCGCATCATCTCTGCCGCAGGCTATTCCTGGAAAGGACTGCAGGCCTGCTGGCGTTCGGAAGCAGCCTTTCGCCAGGAAATTGCTTTGTCGGTTGTGTTGATTCCACTGGGCCTTTATCTGGGTAATGGCGGCGTGCAGAAAGCATTACTGGCGGGTTGTTGCCTGCTGTTGCTGATCGTGGAAGTGCTGAATTCGGCAGTGGAAGCGGTAGTTGATCGCATTGGCCATGAGTACAACGAATTGTCGGGTCTGGCCAAGGATCTTGGATCTGCGGCCGTGTTTCTTGCCCTGCTGTTGCTGGGACTGACCTGGCTCCTGGTGCTGTTTTTCTGACTCTGACTTTCTAACGCGCGCCGAATATCACGATGGTTTTGCCGTGCACTTCTATCAGGCCCTGATCTTCCAGATCTTTCAATACGCGGCCTGCCATTTCCCGTGAGCAGTTGACGATGCGCCCGAGTTCCTGGCGGGTGATCTTGATCTGCATGCCTGCCGGATGGGTCATTGCATCAGGCTGTTTGGAAAGCTCGAGCAGGATGCTGGCGATGCGGCCGGTCACATCCAGAAAACTGAGGTCGGCCACGCGTTTGGTGGTGCTGCGCAGCCGGTGTGCCATCTGCTTGCCGATGGTGTAGAGGATTTCCGGATGGGAACGGGAATAGCTGGTGAAACTGGCGTAGGAAATTTCGGCGATATCGCATTCGGTCTTGGTACGGACGCAGGCGCTGCGGGCTTCCAGTGTTTCAAACAGCCCCATTTCGCCGAAAAAATCGCCGGGATTCAGGTAGGTGATAACCGCTTCCTTGCCGTCCTCCTCTTCCAGCACGACAGAGACAGAGCCACTGACGATGTAATAGAGGGTTTCGCATTTGTCTCCCTCATGGATGATCGTAGTCTTGTTGGGATAGCGGCGGCGGTGTGAGTGACTGAGAAAATTCTCAAGGTCGCTGATATGGGGGGTAATGGCCATCAACACCATAGGTGCACCTGGGTTCCTGTCTGGGTGGCAGTTCTGGCCTGAATGTATACCACACTTTGAACAGCGGTTCTATTTCCCGGCTTCCCCGCAACTATTGACGGCTGTGGGATAATTTCCCGCGAACGCAACAATCTTCATAACTACCGCAACCCCGGGGTTGCAACGACGGAGTGATCGATGAAAGCAACTGTGAAATGGGTGGATGGCGCCATGTTTGTGGGCGAGTCGGGCACAGGTCATGCGGTGGTGATGGACGGGCCGGAAGACATCGGCGGGCGCAACATGGGATTCCGGCCGATGGAAATGCTGCTGTTGGGCGTGGGCGCCTGTTCATCAGTGGATGTGGTCAACATCCTCAAGCGCAGCCGCCAGCAGATTACCCGCTGCGAAGCCCGGGTTGAAGCCACTCGGGTTGATGCCGTGCCGGCAGTGTTTGAAAAGATCCATCTGCATTTTGTCGTTGCCGGCAAGGATCTGGATGCAGGCAAGGTCAAACGGGCAGTGGAGTTGTCAGCCGACAAATATTGCTCGGCATCGATCATGCTGCAGAAGGGCGGGGTGCAGATGACCCACGATTTCGAGATTGTTCAAACCTTGTAGGTAGTGGCCTTCATAACACGCGCCATCAGTGCCATGCCTTGTTTTACCGGTTCCGGCAAATCAGCGGCCCCGGCGGCCCTGGCATTGATTGCGTGGCGTCCTTCATCGGCCAGCATCTGTTCCAGCACCCGCCGGCTGGGTTCATCGGCAACAGGCAGTTGCTGCAAGTGATCCTCCAGATGTTTGCAGACCTGTTGCTCGGTTTCGGCCACAAAGCCAAGACTCCATTTGTCACCACAGAGTCCGGCCACAGCGCCGATGCCGCAGGACAGACCGTAAAACAGCGGGTTCAGCAGGCTCGGGCGGCTGTCGAGTTCGCGCAGCCGGCTTTCGCACCAGGCCAGATGATCGGATTCTTCCTGGGCGGCCTGTTCCATGCTGTCACGCACTTCGTGCAGTCTGGCAGTAAGTGCCTGGCCTTGATAGAGCGCCTGGGCACAGACCTCGCCGGTATGATTGATGCGCATAAGGCCGGCCGCATGACGTTGTTCGGCAGCTTCAAGAGTGGCTTTGGCTGACTGGTCTGCCGGGCTGGGCGTGCTGGCAGTGACCGAGCCCGGCACCAGCGTGCGCAAGGCCTGGTCGGCCTGGATGATGAGTTTGTCGATCAGGTTCATTGCAGGTTCTTCTCGCGGGCGATCGCACGCCAGCCGATATCGCGGCGGAAATAAATCCCTTCCCACTGGATATTGGCTGCGAGCCGGTAGGCAGTAGCCTGCGCTTCTGACACGCTGTTGCCAAGAGCCGTGGCGCACAACACACGCCCGCCGTTGGTCACTACCTGGCCTTGCTCAATGCGGCTGCCGGCATGGAACAGCTTGCTGTTGGCAGGTGCAGGTAGATCCAGCCCGCTGATGGGCTTGCCCTTGGCATAGGCATCCGGATAGCCGCCGGCAGCCAGCACCACACCGATGGCGGCACGCTGGTCGAACTCGATGGTGTGCTGGTGCAGGCTGCCTGACAGTGCCGCTTCGCACAGGTCGATCAGATCGGTTTGCAGACGCATCATCACCGGTTGCGCTTCGGGGTCACCGAAGCGGCAGTTGAATTCCACCACACGCGGGGCGCCGTTTTTGTCAATCATCAGGCCGGCATAGAGAAAGCCGACATAGGTGTTGCCTTCCGCCGCCATGCCCTGCACGGTCGGCATGATGATTTCGCGCATCACACGATCGTGTACTTGTGGGGTCACCACCGGCGCTGGCGAATAGGCGCCCATGCCGCCGGTATTGGGGCCGAGGTCACCATCATCGCGGGCCTTGTGATCCTGGGAGGTTGCAAAAGGCAGTGCAGTCTTGCCGTCGACCATGACGATGAAACTGGCTTCCTCGCCCACCATGAATTCCTCGATCACCACGCGGTGGCCGGCACTGCCGAAACTGTTGCCGGACAGCATGTCGCGTACAGTGGCTTCGGCTTCTGCCAGCGTTTGCGCAATGATCACGCCTTTGCCGGCAGCCAGACCATCAGCCTTGATGACAATGGGCAGTGGTTGCGAGCGCAGATAGGTCAGCGCGGGTTCCACTGTGGTGAAGTTGGCATAGGCAGCGGTGGGAATTTTGTGACGAGCGAGAAAGTCCTTGCTGAAAGCCTTGGAGCCTTCGAGTTGCGCAGCACCTTTGCGCGGACCGAAACAGGGCAGGCCCTTGCTCTCGAAATAATCAACAATACCTGCCACCAGCGGGGCTTCCGGACCGATGAGGGTGAGGCCCACACCATGGTCAACTGCGAATGCGGTCAGCGCAGCGAAATCAGTGGTATCAAGCGCGAGGTTTTGCACCTTGGCTTCCCGCGCTGTGCCGGCATTGCCAGGCACTGCATAAATCTGCGTCACACGCGGCGATTGTGCCGCTTTCCAGGCCAGCGCATGTTCACGTCCGCCGCTGCCAATGATCATTATTTTCATGCCGGTTTCCTGCGAGTGCTCGAATCGGTTGTCAGTGGCGGAAATGGCGCATGTTGGTAAACACCATGGCGAGTCCGGATTCATCGGCAGCAGCGATCACTTCGGCATCGCGCATGGAGCCACCCGGATGTATCACAGCGGTGATGCCGGCCGCAGCTGCGGCATCGATGCCGTCACGGAACGGGAAGAAGGCGTCGGACGCCATCACCGAACCGCTGACTTGCAAACCTTCATCAGCCGCTTTGATGCCGGCGATTTTCGCACTGTAAACACGGCTCATCTGGCCGGCGCCGATGCCGATGGTCCGACCCTGTCTGCAATAGACAATGGCATTGGATTTCACGAACTTCACCACCTTCCAGGCGAACAACAGATCGTGGATTTCATCAGTAGTGGGTTGGCGTTTGCTGACCACTTTCAGGTCGGCGGCAGTCAGTGCGCCGAGATCGCGGTTTTGTACCAGCAAACCACCGGTGACTTTCTTGTAGTCCCAGTCTGCCTGCAGCCATGCCGGCAAGGTGCCGCAAACCAGCAGGCGCAGATTGTCCTTGCGTGCGATTGCAGTCCTGGCATCCGCACTGACAGACGGCGCGATGATGACTTCGGCAAACTGCCGCGCAACAATCGCCTGCGCAGTGGCGCCATCAAGTTCGCGGTTGAAGGCAATGATGCCACCAAACGCAGAAGTAGGGTCGGTGCCATATGCCTTGTCATAAGCAGCCAGCAATGTATCGGCAATAGCCACGCCGCAGGGGTTGGCATGTTTGACGATGACACAGGCTGTTTCGCTGAAGGATTTGACGCATTCAAGCGCCGCATCGGTATCGGCAATATTGTTGAAAGACAGCTCCTTGCCTTGCAGTTGGGTCGAGGAGGCCACACTGGCTTCGTGCTGGGTGCTGTCTACATAGAACGCTGCCTGCTGATGCGGGTTTTCGCCATAACGCAAGGTCTGCTTTAGCAGGTGCTGGCTGTTCCAGGTATGCGGAAACGGCTGGCGGTGATCCTGTTCGTCGCGGGCACCGAGAAAATTGGCGATGGCACCGTCATAGGCGGCAGTGTGTTCGAAAGTGCGGACAGCCAGCCGGTAACGGGTAGCAGCGCTGATGCTGTGTTGCTGCTGTAATTCCGCCAGCACTGCCGGGTAATCTCCGGGATTCACCACTACCGTTACCCAGGCATGGTTTTTGGCAGCTGCACGCAGCATGGTCGGGCCGCCAATGTCGATGTTCTCGACCGCTTCAGCCAGTGTGCAGCCGGGTTTGGCTACGGTGGCCGCGAACGGGTAGAGGTTGACCACCACCAGATCTATCGGCGGGATGTTGTGTTGCTGCATCACTTCACCATCGATGCTGCGGCGCCCGAGTATGCCGCCATGCACGCGCGGATGCAGGGTCTTGACGCGGCCTCCCATGATTTCCGGAAAGCCGGTGTAGTCACCTATCTCGACAACCTCGAGGCCCGCATCTTTCAGCAGTTTCCAGGTGCCGCCGGTAGAGAGCAGCTCAACACCGCTCTGCTGCAGTGCACGGGCAAATTCGGCAATACCGGTTTTGTCGGAAACACTGAGCAAAGCGCGTCTGACCGGGGTGGGAGCAGTGTTGACAGGTGCAGCCGAAAGCGAGCTCATGATCAATCCAGTAGGGCATATTGTTTAAGTTTGGTCCGCAGTGTGCCGCGATTGAGGCCGAGTACTTTGGCAGCCTTGCTCTGGTTGTAGCGGACTTTTTCCATCACCACTTCCAGCATCGGTGCTTCCACTTCCGACAACACCAGGGCATACAGGTCGGTGACCAGTTCGCTATCGACATTGTCCAGGTAATCGCGCAATGCATTGCGCACACTGGTGCGCAGCGGCACTGCCGTTTTGGCGGCGTTACCGGCAGGGTTGGCTTGTGGACTTGCTGTTGGCTCCGGAGTATTCATGCGGCGGATTCCGTTTGCTGCAGATGCAGGAAAAATTCGTGAAGACTGTCGGTCTGGGCGTCGGCACTGTCAAGCGTATTGAACACTCTGCGGAAATCGGCGGCACCCGCATAAGGTTCCAGATACCACGCCACATGTTTGCGCACAAAGCCAAGCCCCGTCTGCGGGCCATAGAACTCGTGCAGGTCTTCGGCATGCTGCACCACCAGTTTGTGGATCAGGCTCAACGGCAACGGTTGCGGCAAGGTAGCGTTGCGCAGGAACTGTTCGATGTCCCGAAACAGCCAGGGCCGGCCCCGCGCGCCGCGTCCGATCATCACGCCATCGGCTCTGGTGTGGTCCAGTACCTGTTTGGCTTTTTCGGCCGAGTTGATGTCGCCATTGGCAAACACTGGAATGCTGATGGCAGCCTTGATGGCGGCGATGGTGTCGTATTCGGCATCCCCGTTGAACATGCAGGCGCGGGTTCTGCCATGCACGGCCAGTGCCTGGATGCCGGCGTCTTCGGCGATACGGGCGATGTTCACGCCATTGCGCAGCAGAGGACTCCAGCCAGTGCGGATTTTCAGCGTCACCGGTACCGACACGGCCTGCACCACGCTCCTCAGGATAGCCTGCACCAGCGGCTCATCCTGCAACAGTGCCGAGCCTGCCGCCTGCTTCAGCACTTTTTTGACCGGGCAGCCCATGTTGATGTCGATGATCTCGGCGCCTTGTTCGACATTGTGGCGTGCCGCAGCCGCCATCATCACCGGATCGGCACCAGCGATCTGCACCACCCGTGGTGAGAGCTCGTCGCGATGTATGCCTCGCAACTGGCTGCCGGCAGGGTTCTGCATCTGCACATGGGCACTGAGCATTTCAGTAGCCGTTACCGCCGCGCCGAACTGCCGGCACAAGCGGCGAAACGGGCGGTCGCTGATCCCTGCCATGGGGGCGAGGACCACCCTGGAGGAAAGTTGATGGGGACCGATCTGGATCACGGGAAAATCAGGCATTGGGGCGAGGGTTTGATTGTATCGTGATTGTAATGATCAGTGCACAGCCTTGGGCAGGGATATGCTTGTGGATGAAATGAACCGGTATTGCGACGACCAGTGAAAATCGGCAAACAAAGGCCGAATCAGAGCGGGTAAAGCTCCACCTTGTAGTTCACGGCCTCTTTGCCGGGGTCGACCAGTTGCAGCTGGATTTGCATTGAGCTTTGGGGCGGCATCTGGTTGAGATGACGCAGTTCCTGCGGCAGGTATTCGGCGGGGTTGAACAAACGGTTGGCCATCAGATGGTTTTTGATGTCGCTGAAAGCCAGTTCCAGTTTGGGGAAAGTCTGGGATGCAGGGGAGTCATTATGGAATACGAAGCTCACTTCCAGCGCATTGGGCACAGAAGGATGGCTGCGGACCAGCAGCTGTTGTGTGTAGAGGGTGGCAGGTACAGTTGGGGCTGACGCTGGCTGGCAGGCAAAATATCGACACACCGGCGCGGCCAGAAAGCTGAAACGGGGATGGGTGGCCAACTCGTTGCGATGGGTATAGAGCCAGGGCAAGGGCAGGGCCAACAGCAACAACAGGTTGGCCGTCAGCAGCAAGGCGGTTGCAAGGCGACTCTGGAAAGTTGAGCTGTGTACCAGGGTGACGGGCTCATCATCCAGCGCCCGCAAATCATCGTCAGATACCGGAATCAGTGCATCATCGAAATTGAGCCCGGCCAGTGATGCGTGCAGAGCGTGCTTTTCTGCTGGTAATTTCGAAGTTTCGGGTTCAGGAGCCGGTGCCGGCGTTGCGGGCTCCTCAAGCTGCTCGGTATAAGCTTCAGACTCATCAACTTCTGACCCATAAACTTCAGGCTCGTATTCTTCAGCCATGTAATCTTCTGGTTCGTCATCCAGCTCATCCAGACGGAGATCGCCGAGTATGAACTGTGGCTCGTCAGGCGGCTGCCAAGGTTCGGGCGGTGGCCTTGTTTCGTGTTCAGGCCCGGAATCGCTTTCATTATCATTCTCGTCCGCGAACTGGAATATCGGGGCTTTGACTGGTTCGGCCGATGCAGCAGGAATTCCGGGAACGGCCGTGTCAGCTTCCGCCTCTTCCTGCAGGACTTCTGCATCCAGCCCAGCTTCCAGCGCTGCATCCAGCTCCTCAGACAGCTCCTCAGACAGCTCCTCAGACAGCTCCCCATCCAGCTCCTCCCCTGTAACTTCCTCCACACCTTCCAGTTCCTCGACCATGTAGCCATCGGGATGCTTGATGCGGATCTCATTGGCGCTAGCCGAAAATACGCCCAGACAGGAGCCGCAGCGTACCAGTCCGTGTGCAGCATTCTGTTGTGCAGTGGAAACACGGAATGAGGTCTGGCAGTGCGGGCATTGGGTGAATAGCGAGGTCATCAGGCGTCGGGAGCTGTGGTTCCCCAGTCGAAATGCAACAGTGAATGTACAGGATTATTGCGGAACAGGGTTCTTTCGTACGAAAATTTTTATGGGAAATCCGGCAAGGGGCTGGATTGATTTCGGCCCCTGTATTGCCCGGCATCGAATCCCGCCGCTGCCCCCTTTTGTACACCTCGACCGGCTCTGACCCCGGCAAAGGCTTGGCGGTCCGGGGTAAACCCCGGCTCATGTTGACTATAGCCTTATACGGAACCAGGATTCGCCTCAACAGTATCAATTAACAAATGTGTGTTCTATATTGGCAACAGTTCAAGCTGTCCGGGCTTTTACTGTTGATCAGTCAACAAGGGGATGCCAGAGGTCAGGAACTGCATAGAGTCACAATAAAAAACCTGCGGAGATAAGTCCTATGTACAAGAAGAATGCTCTAATCATGCCAAACAAGCCCCGAGCCTTGAGCGTTTCCATCGCTCTGGCGCTGGGTTTGACACTGCCCGTTATTGGATCTGCACCAAGCTTTGCCCAGGAGAAACTCGAAGAAATCACGGTAACCGGTTCCCGTATCGTACGTCGTGACAACGAGGCATCCAGCCCTATCGTCACCGTCAGTTCGGAATCCCTTAACCAGGTCAGTAACCTTGGTATCGAAAGTGCACTTAACCAACTGCCGCAATTCGTGCCATCCCAAACCCAGTTCAGTTCCGGCGATATCCAGTCGCTGGCCTACAACACCCCGGGGATTGCCACCCTTAACTTGCGCGGCCTTGGTGCCAACCGCAACCTGGTGTTGATTGATGGTCGTCGCGCCCAGCCAGCCAACGCCTTGCTGGTAATCGACATCAACACCATTCCCTCTGCAGCCGTAGATAACATTGAAATTATCAGCGGTGGCGCTTCCGCCACCTACGGTGCTGATGCTTTGGGCGGTGTTACCAACTTCAAACTGAAACACAATTTTGAAGGCTTCAATTTTGATGCCCAGACCAGCGCCACCGAGCAGGGCGGCGGGGCAGAAACCAGGATCAGTGGCCTCATCGGTGCCCGTTTGGGCAATGGCGGCAACGTCATGCTGGGTATCGAAGGTGCCGAGCGTCAGGAAATCAAGAATATCGACCGTGATTTCTATTTGAATGGTTTTCTCGATCCGGGCACTCCGTCCGGGGTTGCCAGTCTGCGTTTAGCCAGTTATAAACCTGCTTCTGCTGCCAGTGCGCCCAGTGCGGCTGCAATCGCTTCCATTTTCGGCGCAGCCAAGTTTACTCCGGGAGCCGATTCGTTTTTTGTCAATCCTGACAAGTCTTCCATGTTCCTCAATGCCCCGGCATCCGGCGCAGTTGGCTACACTGGCCCGCAGAATGCCGAGTTCAAGCTGATAAATGCCGCCGGCGGAGTCAAGCAGCTCAATGAAAACAACCTTGACGCTGCTTTCTCTGCGCCGCTGAAACGCTACTCGCTGTTTGCCCGCGCCAGCTATGACTTCTCTGACAAGCTGGAAGTCTACATGCAGGGCAACTTTACCCATTCCACTGTTTCTACCAATGCGTCTTACTCGCCCGCCTTGTCACAATGGAATGCCACCATCCCGCGAGACGGTCGTGCTTTGCCGGCGCAGTTGAATACCTTGCTGGATTCGCGCGCAAATCCGGCAGGCAGCTGGCCCATGGAGATAGGGTTGATTGATTTTGCCGGTACGCGACGCAACGAAAACAGTGACCAGGTATTCCAGTTACTGGCTGGTGTCAAAGGGGAAATTGGCAATACTGGCTGGAACTTTGATGCTTATGCTTCCCACGGTGAAACATCGCTGCTCGCCAGACTGGCCAACTATCCCATGCTCCAGAATTTTCGCGCCATAGTCCAGGCTCCCAATTTTGGCAAGAACTTCAGCCAAGGCTCCGGCCCGCCGCTCTTCTTCGGGATCAAATGTACCAGTGGTCTGCCGGTTTTCTCGAACTTTGCGATTTCGCAGGACTGTCTCGACTCGATCTATCCTGAAATGAAACACCTGACGACCCTGAAACAGGACATCCTGGAAGTGGATGCCACCGGTGACTTGTTCAAATTGCCGGCCGGCACCCTGCAAGCTGCCGTAGGTATTTCCTCACGCAAGAACGGGTTCAGTTTTGAGCCGGATGCCTTGCTGCAAATCACCAGCACGGACTATCCGATCGGTTTGTTCCCCACCTCTCCCACCAAGGGTCAAACCAAGGTGGATGAGTACTATGCCGAGGTTGTGGCACCTGTCGTCAAGAATCTGCCCGGCGTCAAGGAGCTCAATCTGGAATTGGGAGCGCGCTATTCCAATTACAATACTGCCGGTGGCATCTGGACCTATAAAGGTTTGATTGACTGGTCAGTAACCGACAACTTGCGCGTACGTGGCGGCTATCAGTTGGCCAACCGTGCGCCCAACACCGCAGAATTGTATCTGGGCTCGTCGACCTCCGTTGTGGGTTTTGTTGGTGGCGATCCTTGCCTGACCAACACCCTCAATGCCTGGGGTAACTTGCCAAGCAACCCCAACCAGGCAAAAGTAGTGGCGTTGTGCAATACCATCAATGCAGCCAGCGGTTATCCCAATACGCCCTACAAAGCCAACCCCAATGCCATCGTAGGTCCATTTGCGGGCAACTTCCCGTTTGAATTGGCCATTGCCAGCGGCAATCCCAACCTCAAGAACGAAGAAGCCAAAACCTACACTTTGGGCTTTGTGT
This sequence comes from uncultured Gammaproteobacteria bacterium, assembly GCA_903837345.1. Taxonomy (GTDB): domain Bacteria; phylum Pseudomonadota; class Gammaproteobacteria; order Pseudomonadales; family Pseudohongiellaceae; genus CAILUG01. Next base: position 45,056 of record CAILUG010000046.1, read on the forward strand.
TCAAATCCCCATTCAAGGGCTTGTTCGAGAAATCATCATTGTCGGTTGACTGGTACCAGATCAATATCAAGAATGCGATTGCTCAGGGTAGCAGCTGGGCTGTCTATGCCGATTGCTTCAACGCCGATGGCGCCACCAACCCGAGCTATGCTTACGTCGACTCTTGCAAGTTGATTGCGCGTGATCAGGATGGCTACCGTGCCACGGTAATCACGCCGTACCTGAACCTGGGCGGCATACAAACCTCCGGTGTCGATGTGAACTTCAACTGGGGCTTTGATGCGCTGGGTGGCAGGATGAACTTCAGCACCGTGTTCAACTGGCTGGATTATTTCAGGGATCAGCAAAGTGCCTCCGTTGCCTATATCGACAGAACCGGTACCTTGTCCGGTTTGAATGGAGGGGCTGGAGGCAACTACGATTACCGCATCTACACCACGCTTAGCTATATGCGTGACTCATGGAGTGTAGGTTTGAGAAATACCTTCCTGCCCTCTATCCAGGATGCATCTTATGCAACCAATAAAGCTACCCCGATAATTGGACCAAGTGCCTACACCCTGTTCTCTGCTTTTGGCAGTTACACGGTGAACAAGCAGCTCACGGTGCGTGGCGGTATCGACAACCTGTTCAATACAGATCCTGAAGTCGTGGGCCGCAACCCTGGAGTGACCAATGCCAACGGTTCCACCTCGCCAGGGTTCTATGACGTGCTCGGTCGTCGTTATTACATCGCAGTACAAATGAGCTTCTGATCAAAACCTCGATAAACAGGTACACTGTTATCGATACAGACAAAAGGGGCGGGCCACAAGCCCGCCCTTTTTTTTTCAATACAACCTTGGATGGCTCATCATGAAACTGACCTGCTCATTGTTAGTGAAGACAGTTTGTATTTATGGCGCAGTGGTTATTCCACTCACCGCCATGGCACAGACTGACAAGCTCCAGCTTGAGCTGGGCAAGTGCTCTGCAATCGCTGATATTAATGCGCGCGTTGCGTGTTATGACAATCTGGCCCGCCCACAGCAGGACAAGGCTCCAGTCAGCACCAGTGGGGTTCCTGCAGCGAAAGTTGTTGAGTCGGCGCCTGCAGCAAAAGCAGTTGAGCCCGCCGTGACTGCAAAAGCTCCAGCTCCCGCACGTGCCGAAGCTGAGGCCGGTAAAATCGAAAAATTCGGACAACAGCAGACAAAACTGGAATCGAATGCCAAAGGCGAAGAGGCGTTGATTGGCAAAGTATCAATATTGAAAGAAGTGGAGCCCAACAAATTGCAGATCACGCTGGCCAACGGCCAGGTATGGAAGCAGATGATAGGCAAGCCTTTTTATATTCGCGAGAATGACACTGTACGGATCAGTCCCAGTAGTTGGGGAAGTTCCTACCGGCTGGAAATAGACGGCAAACCCGGCTTCATTCAGGTAAGTCGTTTGCACTAGGCATTTGATAAAGCACCTGCGGCGTTCGAAGCAAATCAACCTGATTTGCGCCAACAATCTGTCAGTGGCACTTTAGCCAGTTCATAAAGCGCCTGCGGCGTTCGAAGCAAATCAACCTGATTCGCGCCAATCACTTGTCAGTAGCTGTTTAGCCAGTTCATAAAAAAAGGCCCGTCACTTGCGTGACGGGCCTTTTCTTTTAGCGTTGTGTTGCTGAAGCTTAGAAACTCATCTTCACGCCAACGTAGTAACGGCGACCCAATACGTCGTAGTAACCAGGGTTGGTCGTATAGCTGTTGTTGTTGCCAGCAGCAGGGTTGGCGCCAACTACCAGTGGCGCTTTGTCTAACAAGTTATCGATGCCGAAGCGGAACGAGTACTTGTCCATGTTATAACCAGCCTTGAAGCTGAATGTGCTGTAGGAGCCCACACCCAGAACGGTAGAAGCAGGGTTGGTTGATTTGGAACTGTCCTGGATGCTGGACAGGTAATGCCAGGTCAGACCAGCATCGAAGTTGCCCCACATATAGCTCACTGTGCTCTGGGCGCGGTATTTGAACTGGCCGCCCTGATCAAGTGTGTCGGTAGCATCGATGGTTGGTGCGCCTGCAGCTTGCTGGTAAGTGTATTTGTCCAGATAGCTGAGGGTGGAGTTCAGGTTCACTTTGCCTGGACCAACCAGCGTATTCCAGTTGAACTGTACATCCAGACCCTGGGTATTGATGGTGCCCAGGTTGGAATACAGCGCATCCACACTCGCACGGTCACCCGTGGAAGCGTTGCGGGAAATGGATTTGCACGCCGCGTTGTTCACGTCGTAGCTGGGGTTGCTGGTGCCGTTGGCGTTAAAGCAAGTGGCATAAACCGCGGAAGAATTGATAGGAGCAATCGCATCCGTGATTCTGATCTTGTAAGCGTCCAGGGTCAGGTTCAGGTTTTTCAGGCCGAACGGTTCAGTAATCACTGCGCCCAGGGTCCAGGTGCCGCCTTTCTCTACACCAACATTCGGATTGCCTTTGGTGATTTCGATTTCCAGCGGGAAGAACGGCGGCGACTGACGGGTGAAACCGTCAGGACCAGGTACCGTGCCATAGGTCTGGGTATCGAAGCCGGAGGTGTTGTTGCCGATGATGGCGCGACACAGGGCCTGTACTTTCAGACGGTTCGGGTTGGAAGGCACGTTGCCCCATGTATCCAGGGTCACTGCCGAGCAGGGATCCACGTTCGGGAACGCTACAACAGTCTGGGTCGGGCCAGTGAACAATTCCGCCGTGTTGGGAGCGCGGGTTGCAAACTGGTAGCCACCACGGAAGGTGACGCTATCCAGCGCCTTCCAGGTGAACAGGCTCTTGTAGGTATCAACGCCACCGGCAGTGTTGTAGTCGGAATAACGATAGCCAACTTCATAATCCAGGTTTTTGATTACGGGTACCAGCAACTCACCATAGAGTTCTTTTACGGTGGTTTGACCGGTGGTGCCATTGGAAGCAAACAGGCCGATCGGGTTGTCGAGTACATGGGTTACTACGTTGCCTGGATCATAACGGAAGGTGTTACGGCGCCAGTCAGCACCAGCCGAGAAGCGCAATTGCCCAGCGGGCAGATTGAACAAGCCACCCTGCAAGCTGGCTTCACCGATGTCCTGGGTCAGCTTGGTGACGTTGCGCATGCGGTCAGAAATGTCTTCCAGACAGGCTTTGTCAGGGGTGAACTGTGCAAACTGCGGCAAGCCGGTCGAACAGGTCATCGAGTAGCCGGTCGGGTTGGGTGAAGGGGCCGTGAAGGGGCCGCCTTTGCCGTAGTTCGGTTTGCCGATCAGGAACTGGTAGCGTTCGAGTGACGGCAGGCTGAAGCTTTCCATGGTTGTCTCGGTGTTACCGCGTGACACATAGGCTTCCCAGGACCAGTCCCTGCTCTTCAGGTTGCCTTGCAGACCGGCAGTGATCTGCCATACGTTGTTGGTGTTGACCGGTTCGATGGGGCCGTTCCAGTTCAATACCTGGTAGAGACTCCAGGCACCGGCAGGATTGGCGCGTGAATCCAGCAGTGCGTTCAATGCAGCGGGTACAGCACGGCCATCGCGCGGGATTGGCGCTTGCCATACAGTGACAGCTGGTGGCAGGCCACCACGCTGGAGTACATCCACGTGGCTGTAATTGGTTTGCAGGAAGGCACCCAACTGATCGGTAAAGTCATACTTGCCCTTCGTGAAGAAGGAGTATCTGGTCAGCGGAGTGGAAGCAAAACCGTTGGTGTCGACCTGGTCCAGGTTGCCGTTGGCCAGTTTCTTGATCATGGTGAAAGAGCCACAACCTACCAGACAGTTCAAAGGCCCGTTGTAGCCATAGCCCTTGGTGCTTACAAACGGCGTGCCGTCAGTATTGAAGTAGATCTGGGTGGAGTTGCCGATGCTGCCGGCCGGAGCCTGCGGGAACAGCGCATTCACCGCCGCCTGACTGGGTTTATTGGCGCCGCCGGGGATGCCGGATTCACTGGCACCGTAGGATGCGGGTTGAATGAAGCCGGAACCCACGGTGTTCGGATCCATCCAGCCCTTGGTATAGAAATCACGATCAATCTGGTAAACCGCATCGCGTTTGGCCCATTCAATACCCATCATGATATTGCCTTTGCCATTGGCTGCATTCATGCCCATCAGGGTGCTGAAGCGGGTCTCCTGACCATCACCTTTTTCGGTCATGCCGGTCTGCAGATCAAACTGCATGCCTTCGTAATGGTCTTTCATGATGAAGTTGACAACACCTGCCATGGCGTCCGCACCGTATACGGCAGAAGCACCACCGGTGATGACTTCAACACTCTGGATGGCAGCGGCAGGAATGGTGTTGATGTCGATGGCCAGCGAAGCGTTGGCTGGCTGGGCACGACGACCGTTGATCAGTACCAGGTTACGGTTGCTGCCAAGGCCGCGCAAATTCAGTGTAGCTGCGCCGGGACTGGCAGTGGCGCCACTCTGGATGCCGGAAGTAAACTGGGTGGCACTTGGAGTAAATTGCGGCAATTGGTTCAGCACCGATTCGGCGCCGACGGTTGCCGAGTTTTCGAAAGTCTCGTTGCTGACTGTCATGATCGGGCTGGGTGCAGACAAGTCGCGTCTGACGATGCGTGAGCCCGTTATCTTGATTTCTTCCACTTGACCGTCCTGGGCATAGGTCGGAACACTGTAGCCCGCAATGACAGCGGCAGAAATGGCAGTAGCAAGCACGGATAATTTTGTAGCAGAAAACGGACTAGTTCGTTTCATGTGAATCCCCCATTTTTGTTGGTGCATGATTGAAGACCGTCAAAAGCACGGTCAAGGCTGCGGCGACCTGTAAGGGGCAAGAAGATTGCGAAATCAGCGACATGACAAAGTAGCCAGTTTGCATTTTCACTACTATCCGATGCAGAAACAGCGCAAGCCGCGGGAGTATAGATAAGCCCTTTCCCAGTGTCTATGCAAAATTCCTGCATGGAATTGGCAAAGTTTCAACAAGGATCAGAGTCTGATAATGGCGTGATTGCGGATAAATTGTGAAACGATCCATTTGTCGCCGTGCAGCGGTGGTTGGCCGGCATGCCAGGTGCGCAGATCCGGATCCTGACCGGGCAGACAGTTCACAAAGTAGAAACCTTCACCGCGCTGGCCTTTGTGTTTGATGCCCAGTCGCGGAAATACGGTTTCGCCTTCTGCATAGTCATCATTCAGGTAGATCAGGAACGTGATGATGCGTTGGCCATTTTTGGCAATTTCCTCTGCATAATTAAGCATTTGCGGATCAACAAAATCAAAATGGTTGGTGATTTCCTCACCGGGTGAATAGTGCAGGATGGCGGTGGCTTCCATTTGGGCTACATCGACCCCGCAGGCAAGGGCCATCTTTTCCTGCAATAACAGATGCAGTATTTCATGATCGAGCAGTGAGTACTGGGCGATTGAATTGGTGCGGGTATTGGCGCGGATGTTGCGACGATGATGGGGATCATAGACCTCGGCGCGCTGCAACCGGTTGCGCGAAAGACTGACCAGCCGGTCACAAATAGTCGGCGGGATGAATTGCGGGAAGGAACGCAGCAAAGGATCTTCATGCACGGTGATGGCTGCCGGCACTTGCAGCCAGCGATCCAGTTTTATGCCCTGTGCTGCCTTTAACCAATCCTGCGGTGACCGGGATTGCCCGGCCTTCAGTGCTACAGCATCCGGTGCCAGCAGAATTTCCATTTGCTCCTGGGCCGGCTTCCATCCGCGTGCAGCTGCCGAGGCCAGGGCCTGCAAGGCCTGCGGCCAATTGCGCTTGCCCAGAACGCCGGATGCCAGCAACACCGAGGTCAGCGCAGTGGCCTCGGCATGGCCCTGCTGCCCGGCCTCAACAATGAAGCCGGCGCCTTCACGCGGCAAATAAGGTGCATCCTTGCCGGCAAACAGGCGTTTGCCGAGTCGGGTCTTGGCTTCAAGGTTGCCGGCCTGGGTGGCGAGCGCCAGCTGGTTGATGGCGTCATCGTGCAGGCCTTGCGCATCGAGGCGCTCTGCCTGCAAAACCTGCGGATGCAGTGAGTCAGTGCCGACTGCCGTCATCATTGAAAAAGTTTGTGCAGAAGTAAAAGCCGCACTCTAGCGCGACTTTGATGCATTAAAAAGGGCAATTGTTAGCGGGTGACCACTCGTTTATGCTCGCTGCACTTGAGGAGCACACCATGATTGATTACATGCACAGTAACGGCAACAGCATTCATCACGCCGGATCCTTGTCAGTGGCCGCACTGCGCTTGTTGCGAAAGCTTTTGCAAACATTAGCCATGATGTTGTTGATGGGTGGCAGTTCCTGGGTTGCAGCGCAACAATTGGTGGACATCAGCAGTTGCGCCGGCCTCACTGATGACAAGCAACGCCTGGCCTGTTATGACAAGCAGGCGCGTGCCGCAGGTACCCTGCCGCCAACAACTGCGGCAACATCATCAGCTTCAGCACCAGCAGCTTCAGCACCAGCAGCTTCAGCGCCAGCAGCTTCAGCACCACCAGCACCGGTGCCTGCAGCCACCAGCGCCGCTGTCGCTGCCCAACCGTCACCCCCGGTCAAGTCGCCAACCGTGCCGGCAGCTACCGGTACTGATCCCTCGCGTATTGCGGCATTCGGCAATGCCAGCAAGGCCAGCATCGAAACCGGCAAAGGCGGACAGGAGATGCTGGTCGATACTGTGACTGCCGTGAAAAACCACCAGCAGAATATTTTGCAGATCACGCTGAGCAGCGGACAGGTATGGCGGCAAATGATTGCACAACGGTTCCTGCTGCTGGAGGGCGATAAAATCCATATCGTACCCAGTCCGTTTGGCAATACGTTCAGACTCACGGTGGAAGGCCGCAGCGGCTTTATCCAGGTGGAAAAGCTCGCGCAAAAATAACCGCTGCTTTCTCAGCGAAAGCACAACGTAAAACAGATGCCGTGGTCCGGCGCCGGGCTGACGCTGATTCTGCCGCCGCGCTTGGTAGAGGCGTTAATCCCGGGCTACCCGGTCTGCTATTGCCACTTTCCATCTTCATGAATTCTTATCAATAAAATTTCTTCACAAAATATTTACCAGATATTCCCAAAGGCTGAACACGACAGCTCTAGCATGCGCGCAGTCGGCAATTGATCTGCCTGCGTTACGAACTGTTACAACTTCAGCAATCGGGATATCTATGAAACCAGTTTCATTCAGAGTGAAAACTCTAAGTCACTTTATTGCCTTGTCACTTCTCGCCCTTACCCAAACTTCCATCGCGCAGACCCAATCCAAAGTGGTTGATCTGGGTACAGTAAGTGCGACCACCGCCGCTGGTGCGTTTCGTGAAGATGAGGCCAGCAAAGGCACCGCCACTGCGGTTGCGCCGGTCCAGGCCAGTCTGGAAGCTACTGAGCCGCAGTCACTGATTACCAGGGACTATATTTCACTGTCGGTTTCCCCAATCGCCGAGTACACGCGCATTGTGAATATTGCACCCAGCATTTCAGGTGATTCTGCCAATGGCCCGGGCCTGAGTGAAACCAAATCCACGCTGCGCGGTTTCAGTGATGACCAGTACAACGTGACTTTTGACGGCATTCCATGGGGTGACACCAACAATCCTGCGCATCATTCGACCTCATTTTTCCCGGCAGCAGTAGTGGGTGGCGCCAGTGTTGAGCGCGGCCCTGGCAATGCCAGCAATCTCGGTTATGCCACCTTCGGCGGCTCCATCAACATGTTCTCCAAACAGCCGGCCGCTGAAGGTGTTGTCAATGTGTTCGGTTCCAAGGGCACCTGGAACACCAGCTTGATAGGGGTTGGTGTTGAAAGCGGTCGTATCGCCAGTCTTGATGGCGCCACCGCGCAATTGAATGTGCAGAGACTGCAATCGGATGGCTATCTGAGCAACAGCCCGGTAGACAGCAAAAATATTGCAATCAAGTTCGAGAAGCCGGTCGGTGACAACACCCTGATCGATGTCTACTCCACTGTGAATAAAATCTTTTATGCGCAACCAGACAGCAACAAAGGTGCAACCAAGGACCAGATCGCAGCGTTCGGCAGGAACTTCCAGCTGAACAAGGATCCGGCCAGCATGAACTTTGATGGTTTCAACTACACCAAAAAAGACACTGACTTCACCTATTTGCGAGTCCGCAGTGCTCTTTCTGACAGCTGGTCCATTGATGATGCTGTCTACAGCTACGCTTATGACAACCAGACCAAGTCATCCACCGACCCGCTCTGGACCGGCACCACCTTGTCCCTGACTGACTATCCGGATCCCCGTGTAACCGCTGATCTTAATCGGGCCAAGGTTGTTGGCCACATTCTCGGCATCGATAAACAAAACCAGTACCGGACCAGCGGTGCGATCATCAGATTCCTGGAAAAATCGGCTTTGGGCCAATTGAATTTTGGTATTTGGTACGAAGAAGCCAAAACCGATCGTCACCAGTACGATCTGGATTTGACGACCAATACCTACAGCCGTTCTGAAAAGACGGTCAACGCAGCCATTTTGCTCAATACCAACCGCCCGATAGACAGCGTGAAATTTGACCAGCAATCACGGATTGAAAACCTGCAGCCTTACGTGGAATTCGCCTGGGCAGCTACTCCCACCACCACCATCACCCCGGGTGTGAAGGATGTGAGCATAACCCGCAGCGAAAGTGCCCAGGTTGAACAGACCACACGCGAACTCAATCACGCGAAGTCGCTGGATTACAGTACAACGTTGCCATACCTGACCATCAACCAGCGGTTGAGTGATTCGATGTCGGTCTACGCGCAATATGCCAAAGGCTTCCAGATTCCCGATTTGAAAACCTTTTATATTGCCAAACCGGAAAACAACAGCACCGATCCGCAGCTGTCCACCAACTATCAGCTGGGCATTGTCAGCAAAAATGATCGCCTGATCTGGGATCTGGATGTGTACCGTATCGAATTCACCAACAAGCTGGTATCCAACAACCTGGCAGGTGATGCGGCCGGATTCGTCAACATCGGCGGCGCCACTTACCAGGGTGTGGAAGCCCAGGTAGCCTACGTTATTGGCAATGGTTTCTCTGTATCTGCCAATGGTTCGATCAACGATGCCACTGCCAATGATACCGGCAAGCAAATCAGCAACGCGCCGGATAAGACGGCTGCTTTGGGAGCACTCTACAAAGAAGGCCCATGGTCAACCTCGCTCACCTATAAAGTCACCGGGGCCGTCCATCAGGTGGACGAAGTTTGTTCGCCAACCTGTAATGACGCCTATTACGAGTTCTACAAGACCGGCTCCTACAGTACGCTGGATTTGGGTATTGCCTACACCATCAAGGACGTATCCATTACCAAAAAACCGATCAAGATCCAGTTGAACGTGTTCAACCTGCTTGATAGTGACAATACCGTATCGATCACACCCGGCAGCAAAACTGCCCTGGATGACAAGCGTGACAGCTTCATCTTCCAGGCGCCGCGCAGTGTGATGTTGTCATTCAACATGAGCTTCTGAAGATGACCATTGAGAAGCTGATCAGTCTGGCCAATGCCTCTGGTGGCACACTCTATTTGATGAGTGTGCTGCTGTTGGTGGCGCTGACTGTAATCATTGAGCGTACGCTCTACCTGTTCAAGATGCAGCGCAGTGGCCAGAACCTGCTGGACAGTTTGCATCGTGTCGGCAGTGTGGATGCGGATTTCGTCCAGTCAGCACTGGCCAAACACCAGCATCTGCCGCATGCAGGCATCTTGCAGGCGGCACTTATAGAACCGAAAGATTCCAGTCGGGATACCAGTGCTGGCCATCTGGAAGAAGCATTGATGCGGGAAGTGCCGCTGCTGGACCGTTCGCTGTGGATGCTGGATACAGTCATCACACTGGCTCCGTTGTTGGGCTTGTTCGGCACCATCATCGGCATGTTTGGTGCATTCTCGGTGTTGGGTGATGTGCAAAATGCGCCGGGGCAGGTCACCGGTGGTATTGCGGAAGCGCTGATTGCCACTGCATCCGGGCTTTTCATCGCGATGATCGGCTTGCTGTTTTTCAACAGCCTGAATGTGAAGGTGCGTCTGATTGTGCATCAGCTGGAAGTACTCAAGCTGATGTTGCTCAATCGGCGTTTTGGCACTGCTGCTGCAGATGAGCTGGTGCGCGCCAGACTCAAGATCGTCTGAAACCTCTTTGCAGGAATTGTTGATAATGCGCTATTTCGAAACCCGCAAAGCCAGGATCGAGATCATTCCGATGATCGACATCATGCTGTTCCTGCTGGTGTTCTTCGCGATGATGACCTTGCGAATGATTCCCACCAGCGGCCAGCTGTCCAAATTGCCGACCAGTACCACTGCTGCCACCATGCCACCGCCCAAACTGCTGGTCGAAATCAGTGGGCCCGGGCAATACCGGGTTGAAGGCAAATCCCTGACCTTGCCCGAGATTGAAACCCTGGCCCGGCAACGGCAGCCGGAGAAGTTGATGGTGACCATTGCCGGTGGCGAAGATGCCAGCATGCAGGAAGTGATGCATGTAATCGATGCAGTGCGACATGCCGGTGTGACCCAGGTCGGTCTGGCGGCCAAGCCCGATCAATGACAGCTATTATGAATGTTGGCATCGAGGGTGGAGTGAAGTTGCCCGTGACCAGAACCTGGCAAGCAGCGGGACTGGCATCACTGATTGAAGTGCTGCTGGTGGCAGCAGTGTTGTACGCCACCCACACCGTGCCGCTGACCAGGCAAACTTATACACCTCTGGTTATTGAGCCGGTTGTCGAGGAAATAAAACCTCAGCCCCGGATCGAACCACCTCCAACTCCAACCAAACTCCCTGAGCCGGTAAAGGCAGCAGTTGAACCGCCCAGACCAGTGCCTGTCGTGCGGGAAGTAAAACCATTGCCTGTGGTTGAGCCTGTGCTTGAGCGCAGCACACCCACCGAATTCACTGACGTGGCGCCGCCGCCGCAAGCAGTTAGTCCGCAATCCAGCACTGCTGCACAACCTGTGCAATCCGAAGACCCATCGATCGCCTATAACGCAGCCTTGACTGCGGCTGTACAGGCGGCATTCCGGGTTCCGGCCAGTGCAGTCACGCTTGGATTCAAGGGGAGAGCCAGAGTTGAATTCAAGTTGCTCGATGGTCACGTATCAGCGATTGGCATGGTGCAATCCAGTACACTGGGTGTGGTGGATCGTGCAGCCCTGCGTGCAGTCGCCGAAGCTGTCTATCCGCCGCCACCGCCGGCGCTGGCCGGAATCGCCGGTACCTATCAAATCTGGGTTGAGTGTCGTTGATGAATACTTTTGCAGCCTGCAGCCATTTCAATCCGGGGTCACAACCTGGCATGCGCTGCATGCTGGTGATCCTGATGTTCCTGCTTGTTGCAGTAAAGGCTGAGGCAGCTCAAACCTATCAATGGGTGCAGTATGTCAGCGACGGACTGCAGGCACGGCTGATCACCGATGCTCTTGTGTGTCCAGCTGCCATGGTTGATGGCGAGTCGGTGCCGATGCAGATTCGCTCCACCGCGAAAGAGGAATTTCCGATCACGGTTTGCTTTTTGCCACTTGCCGGCAAGGTTAAAAATGTCAGCATCGCTGGTACCGATTTGCCACTGCCAAAAGCGGTACCCCAACGCATTCTGGTCATTGGGGATACTGGTTGCCGGCTCAAAGGCAAAAAAATCCAGGCTTGCAATGATCCTGCCGCATGGCCGTTCCGCAAAGGGTCAGCTTTGGTAGCGAAGATCAAACCTGATCTGGTCATTCATGTAGGGGATTTCCATTATCGCGAAACGCCTTGCCCTGTGGGTAACACCGGTTGTGCCGGCAGTCCTTATGGCGACAACTGGGCCGTTTGGCAGGAGGATTTTTTTTCACCGGTGGGGGCGTTGCTCAGCACGGCCCCATGGGTGATGGTGCGGGGCAACCACGAATTATGTGAGCGTGGCGGCAGGGGCTGGGCACGCACACTCGATCCTTATGAATGGACCTCGGATAACGGGTGCCTGCAGTCTGCACAACCTTATCTGGTCGATCTTGGTGGTGTGACACTGGCGGTGATGGATGTATCTGCTGCCGAGGAAGATGTGGCCGACAAGGAGCAGTCCCGGTTTTTTGCCAAACAGCTGCAGGATCTTGCGAGTATCAAGACCCCGGTCTGGCTGGCTCAACATCGGCCCATCATTGCACTGGAAGGAACCACTCCCAAGCCTTACGGAGACAACAAGACTCTCGCGCTGGCAGCCAGCATGGCGATGCCGGCCAATGTGCAGGCCATATTGTCTGGTCATCACCATGCACTGGAGGTCCTGGTTTATGAAGAATCATTCCCGTTGCAACTGGTGATGGGCAATGGCGGAGACGAGTTGTCACTCGGTGTACCTCCCCGTTCCGATGGCATGGAAATCGATGGTCTGCATGTCAAGCGCGGAAAAGGAATGATTGGCGTGTTTGGTTATACCCTGCTGGAACGGTCTGGTGGCATTGAGAGTCCGTGGACCATGAACAGTTTTGATTACGATGGCAAACCCTTGCTGCGCTGTGCAATCAAGGGCAGGGATGCAGACTGTCGTTAGGCGGTCGGGAGCCTGGTTGCGGTAATGCGCACCCAATGCTCTTCCGCAGCGACAGTAAAATCACCGAACCACTCAGCATAGCTGTCGATTACAGCTTCGGCCTGTTCACTCAGGATGCCTGACAGCAGGATCCAGCCGCCACTTTTCACCTGTAGCGCCAGCACTTCTGCCAGTTGCATCAAGGTACCCGCCAGAATGTTGGCCATCATGCCATCGACTTTCTGCACCGCACCGCTGGCCAGCTGCTGCATGAAATCATTGGGCATGAAAACAGGGAAACGTTGGCTGTCGAGATGGTTCTTTGCGCAGTTGTCGGCGGTGGCAGTGAGCGCCTGCGGATCATTGTCGATGCCATAGACTTTGCCGGCACCCAGCAGCAACGCGGCAATGCCGAGAATTCCCGAGCCGCAGCCGTAATCCACCAGCGTCAGGCCGGCAAGTTTTTGCGTATCCAGCCATTGCAGACACAGGGCGGTGGTGGGATGGGTGCCGGTGCCGAACGCAAGGCCTGGATCCAGCAGCAGCACGGTGTTGCCGGATTGTTGCATCTCTGCCAGCAGTTGTTCATTGCGGGCAGCCCAGTAACTGGTTTGTTCGGCATCGGGCTGCCACTGGGAAGCCGGCGTATTCTGGTTATTGTGACCAGGATGCCACCAGCTCGGACACACCCACAGGTGTTGGCCAAACCGCATCGGTTTGAAATCGTCGAGCCAGGCCCGCACCCAATCCTTGTCCATCAGGATGCTGTGGCGGATGACGGGCAGGGGGCGCGGCTGCCACCTTTGCCCGAATTCATGCAGCAAATTGGTGGTGGCTTCTTCACTGGTCAAAGCTTCATCGAATAACGCAGCAAGCACCAGCTTTTGCCAAAGCGGAGTTTCGCCCACGGCGGGTTCGAACAGGGGCTGGTCTTCGGCATCAGTGAGCGTGACGGAAACTGCGCCGAGTTCAAGCAACACTGCTTCCAGCGCTTCAGCTTCGGTGCTGGCTGTTTCCAGTCTGAGTTCCAGCCAGCTCACGGGAGGTTGCCGCTCACACCACGTTGATTAATGTCCGCCACCAGCCGCGTTGCCGTGTTTTTTCTTCAGCATTGCTTCCAGGTAATGGATATTGGTGCCACCGGCACGGAAGCCAGGGTCACGCATGATTTCGCTTTGCAGCGGGATATTGGTCTTGATGCCATCGACGATCATTTCTTCCAATGCGTTTTGCATGCGGCGGATGGCAGCATCGCGATCCGGGCCGTAACTGATCAGTTTGGCAATCAATGAATCGTAGTAGGGTGGCACGGTATAGCCGCTGTACATGTGCGAATCCACGCGAATGCCGATGCCACCGGGTGAGTGATAGAGGTTGACCTTGCCGGGACAGGGCAGAAAGGTGACAGGATCTTCCGCACAGATGCGGCACTCGATGGCATGGCCAAGCAGCTTCACTTCTTCCTGTTTCACTGACAGACCCAGACCGGAAGCGATGCGCAATTGTTCCTTGACGATGTCGATGCCGGTTACCCGCTCGGTGACCGTATGTTCCACCTGTACGCGGGTGTTCATTTCGATGAAATAAAATTTACCGTCCTGGTAGAGGAACTCCAGTGTGCCGGCGCCGCGGTATTTGAGATCTTCGCAGGCTTTGATACACGATTTTACGATGGCGGCCCGCGCGTCGGCCGGAATGCCGGGAGCAGGTGCCTCTTCTACCACTTTCTGATGACGACGCTGCATTGAGCAGTCCCGATCGCCCAGACAGATGGCAGCGCCTTCGCCATCACCTATCACCTGGATTTCGATATGGCGCGGGTTGTCGAGAAACTTCTCCATGTACACCATGTTATTGCCGAAGTAGGCGCCGGCTTCGTTCTGGGTCAACTGGATGAAGCCCAGGAGGTCCTCTTCCTTGTGAACTACCCGCATGCCGCGACCGCCGCCACCGGCGGCAGCCTTGATCATGATCGGGAACCCGATCTTGCGGGCGATTGCGAGTGTACGTTCGGTGTCTTCGGTCACCGGACCGTCAGACCCCGGCACTGTGGGCACGCCGGCCTTGCGCATCACTTCAATGGCGCTGACCTTGTCTCCCATCGCGCGTATGGTTTCCGGGCGCGGGCCAATGAAAACGAAGCCGCTGCGTTCTACCTGTTCGGCAAAATTGGCGTTTTCGGAAAGAAAACCATAACCGGGGTGCACAGCATCGGCCCCAGTCACTTCCATTGCGCTGATGATGCGCGGGATGTTCAGGTAGCTTTCCAGTGAGGAAGGCGGGCCTATGCAGACAGATTCGTCGGCCAGACGCACGTGCATCAGGTTGCGGTCGGCGGTGGAATGGGCGGCCACGGTTTTGATGCCGACTTCCTTGCAGGCTCGCAGGATGCGGAGGGCAATCTCGCCGCGGTTGGCTATAAGGACTTTTTCCAGCATGAGGTTGGGCTCCCGCTCAGACGACGATGATGAGCGGCTGGTCGTATTCCACCGGTTGACCGTCTTCCACCAGAATGGCTTCCACCACCCCGGCCTTGCCGGCCTGGATCTGGTTCATCATCTTCATGGCTTCGATGATGCCAATGACATCGGTGGCTTTGATGGCTTGGCCCACGGCAACGAAGGGGGGTGATTCGGGTGAGGGCGAGCGGTAGAAAGTGCCGACCATTGGCGACTTCACAGGTTCGCCAGCATGCAAGGGCTTGGCAGCTTCAGCAACTGCAACCGGGGCCGCGACTGGTGCTGGTGCCGCAGACATATGGGGCTGCAGGTAATACTGTTGTTGGGGTGGAGCGTTGTGAGGATAGTTGCGACTGATGCGGACAGTTTCCTCCCCTTCCTTTATCTCGATCTCGGCTACATTGGACTCTTCCAGCAGCTCGATCAGTTTTTTGACTTTGCGAATATCCATGGGTTACCTCAAGTGCAATTCAGTTGGTCTGTTTTGTAGTTAATTGTTGTTTTGAGTGTTTGTGTCACTGCAGAAGCTGCTTTACTGCCTGCTCCGGACTAAAGCCGGGCGAAGGCAGCTTGCAGGGCAAGCTCATAGCCTTGGGCGCCCAGGCCCACGATCGTGCCTATGGCGATGTCGGAGAAGTAGGAATGATGGCGAAAACTCTCGCGTGCATGCACGTTGGAAAGATGTACTTCAACAAAAGGAATGTTCACGGCCAGTAAAGCATCCCTGAGTGCCACGCTTGTGTGGGTAAAGGCCGCCGGGTTGATAATGATGAACTTGACCTCTTGGGCGCGTGCAGCATGAATCCGCTCGATCAGGCTGTTTTCGGCATTACTTTGCATAAATTCCAGCTCATGCTGTGAATCTGCTGCCATCTTCTTTAAACGTGCTTCTATATCCGCCAAGGTCAGCTTCCCATAGACTTCCGGCTCGCGGGTGCCGAGTAAATTCAGGTTGGGGCCATTCAGCACCAGGATTTTAGCCATCGTGACTTTCTCCAAACTCTGGCACATTTTCCGCAACTGCCGGGAAAAAGCCAGAATTTTGTACATAACTTCTGCTAATTATTGGTGAATTCCTGCAAATGGCAAGGGTTGAAATATAGTAGAACCTGTGACATACGATTTCTGGACAAGTTCCCTGGATTCAAACGTTAAGTTAACGGAATCAGTACTGCTATCGGCAATAACGGCCGGTCAAGGCCTGATCAGGGGTATGGTCCTGGATTGCGGGGGGTAGCAGTAACGGTCTTTGGCACAGCCTTGAAACACCACAGTCAACGAGTAGTTTGCGGGCTGCTTGGGGGTTGGTTCCGGAAGGGGCAGTCGAACTTGCAGTAAGTCGAAATAAACCAGGCTTTCACCTACAAATTCATCAATGATCCTGGTCGCCGGCGGGAGCTCTGCAGCGTAATGGCGTCCTTCACTGTCGCTGAAAGCGAGCTTGCTTTGATACAGATAGTAGCCGGGCTGTATCGCCCAGCTGATAGACACGCTGCCGGTTTCAACCAGTGCTTTGAAACCAAAGGCGGTATCCGCTGGCAGTATGCCTTGTTCCAGCGTCTGCAACTGTCCTGCAGGAGCCTGGGTGGTGACTTCAGAACTCTGTGGCTTTAGCACTTTGGGGGGAACCAGCAGGGTTTGCGCAGGCAGCAAAAGCGAATGAAAACAGGCACAACTTGATAACAATGTGCCTGCAAGCGCCCGCCTAGCCCTCATACCGCTCAAAGACCAGGGTGGCATTGGTGCCGCCAAAACCGAAGCTGTTGGACATCACTGCATCCAGGCGTTTGTTGTCTACCCGTGCTGTCACTATCGGAACATCAGCCACTGCCGGGTCAAGATTGTCGATGTTGGCTGAGGCGGCAATAAAGCTGTGCTGCATCATCAGGAGGCTGTAAATCGCTTCCTGTACGCCAGTGGCTCCCAGCGAGTGACCTGTCAGCGATTTGGTGGAACTGATGGCGGGTATGGTCTTGCCGGCAAACGCGTTACGGATTGCACCCACTTCCTTCACGTCGCCAACCGGCGTGCTGGTGCCGTGGGTATTGATGTAATCAATCGGGCGACGAGCAGTGCTCATCGCCATCTGCATGCAGCGCATGGCGCCTTCGCCGGAAGGAGCCACCATGTCTTCACCATCAGAGGTGGCGCCATAGCCGGTCAGCTCTCCGTAAATTTTGGCACCGCGCGCCAGTGCGTGGTCCAGTGCCTCGATGACGAGCACACCACCACCGCCAGCGATCACGAAACCATCGCGATCGACATCATAGGCGCGGGAAGCGCGGGCAGGCGTGGCGTTGTATTTGGTAGACAGTGCACCCATCGCATCAAACATGCAGCTGAGCGTCCAGTGCTCGGCCTCGCCGCCGCCGGCAAAAATAACGTCCTGTTTGCCCAATTGAATCAATTCCATGGAGTTGCCTATGCAGTGGGCACTGGTGGCACAGGCTGAGGAAATCGAATAGTTGACGCCTTTGATCTTGAATGGTGTTGCATTGCAGGCGGAAACGGTGCTCCCCATCGTGCGCGTTACCCGATAAGGCCCGACGCGCTTGATGCCCTTTTCCCGCAGTATGTCGGCAGTTTCAACCTGGTCTTCTGTTGAGGAGCCGCCAGCACCCATGATGAGGCCGGTGCGGATATTGGAAACTTCATTGGGCTGCAAGCCGGAGTCTGCAATGGCTTGCTGCATGCTGAGATAGCCATAGGCGGCGGCAGCACCCATGAAGCGAACATCCTTGCGATCAATCATGCTGGTGTAATCAATATCAACAGCGCCTGCTACATGGCTGCGCAGGCCGCGCTCTTCATATTGCGGACGGTAGACGATACCGCTTTTGCCTTCCTTCAGCGCACACAGCACAGACGCCTGGTCAGTACCGATACAGGATACGATGCCCATTCCTGTAACTACAACTCGTCGCATCAACGACACCCTCAATTCAACTGGCTATACTGCTTATTATAAGACTGATTATCAGGCCAATCTGTCAGCCAGACTGGTTTGACGAACCCCGGCATTCTTGTGCAGAAGGTCGCGTCGGCTCAAGCTGTCATGATTTCATCCGGTTTGAACAGACCCACCCTCAGGCTCTTGGCAGTGTAGATGACCCGCCCATCGACTGATACCTGACCGTCGGCAATCCCCATAATGAGCTTTCTTTCTATGAGGCGCTTCACGTCGAGCTCGTACACAACCTTTTTGTTGGTCGGGAGGATCTCGCCGGTAAATTTGACTTCTCCGCATCCCAGGGCGCGGCCCTTGCCGGGATTTCCTCGCCAGCCCAGATAAAAGCCGACCAGTTGCCACAACGCATCAAGCCCGAGGCAGCCTGGCATTACCGGGTCTCCTTCAAAATGGCAGGCGAAGAACCACAGATCCGGGTGTATATCCAGTTCGGCCAGAACACTGCCTTTGCCTTCAGAGCCGCCGGCGGCATTTATCTCAACAATACGATCAACCATCAGCATTTTGCCGACGGGCAAGCGGGCGTTGCCTGGTCCAAACATATGTCCGTGACCACAACTCAACAATTCGTCACGGTTGTAACTGCTGCGCGGTATGAATACAGAGCTCATAAGGTATTGCGAAGTGCTTTGCGGGTGCAAAGACCCGTTGAAAAAGGGGCATTATATCTAGATAACTTATTATGCACCTTAATATTTTGCCGTGTGCCCGGCTTATAATCCGCAAACTGTGACCGGCCCGTTGACTGACTCGGACGATTCTGCGACAAGCCGGCACCATTGTCCCTGGAGTGACCCTAGAATGAGGCAAGCATGAGTGACGCGTTGATCAAGAAATGTCTTTTCCCGGCAGCCGGTTATGGAACACGGTTTCTGCCCGCCACCAAATCCATGCCAAAAGAAATGTTGCCGGTCGTGAACAAGCCACTGATCCAGTACGGGGTTGAAGAGGCTCTGGACGCAGGCATGACCGGCATGGCCATCGTGACAGGTCGTGGCAAGCGGGCCATTGAAGACCACTTTGACATCAACTATGAGCTGGAAGACCAGATAGCAGGCAGTGACAAGGAGAGTTATCTGAAAGAGATCCGCCGCATCATGAACCAGGCGGTTTTTTCCTACACACGCCAGATCGAAATGAAAGGATTGGGGCATGCAATTCTTACCGGCGAAACCCTGATTGGCGACCAGCCTTTTGCGGTGGTGCTTGCCGACGACCTCTGTTACAGCACTGACAAAGGTGTGTTGTCACAGATGGTGGAGCTGTACAAATATTACCGCTGCTCAATAGTGGCGATTGAAGAAGTGCCGCGCAATGAAACCAACAAGTACGGTGTGATCGCAGGTGATGAAATTTCTCCCGGCCTCATTCGAATCACCAACATGGTGGAGAAACCCAAGCCGGAAGAAGCACCCAGCAATCTCGCCATCATCGGCCGTTACATTCTCACCCCTGATATCTTTGACATCATTCGCAAGACGCCACCGGGCCGCAACAACGAAGTACAGATCACTGATGCCCTGCTCACCCAGGCCAAACAGGGCAGGGTGTTGGGTTACCGCTTCAAGGGACGTCGTTTTGATTGCGGCAGTGTGCCGGGATTTATCGAGGCAACGCGCTTCTTCTTTGATAACGTATACAAAGACTGAATAGCCCTGCGGAGTAGTTGTGGATTCTTTTTCTTGTTTCAAGGCCTATGACGTACGTGGGCGCATTCCTGACCAGCTCAATGAGGACATCGCCTATCGCATAGGCAGGGCCTATGCCGCGTTTCTCAAACCAAAAAATGTTGTGGTCGGTTATGACATCCGGCTGAGCAGTCAGGGCATCTGTGGAGCGCTCACCAGAGGCCTGCTGGATTCCGGCGTTGATGTAAGCAACATTGGCCTGTGTGGCACTGAAGAAATCTACTTTGCCACCAGCCACCTGGGCATGGATGGTGGCATTGCAGTCACTGCCAGCCACAACCCCAAAGATTACAACGGCATGAAATTCGTGCGTGAGCAATCACGTCCGATCAGTGCTGACACCGGACTCAACGACATCAAGCTTCTGGCTGAACGTAACGAGTTTGAGCCCTCGTCCCGCCATGGCAAGGAACAGGCCGTCGATACGAAAGCTGCATATGTACAGCATTTGCTGAGCTATGTTGATGTCGCCGGATTGAAGCCGCTGAAAGTGGTGTGCAATGCCGGCAACGGTGGTGCAGGTCGCATCATCGATCTGCTTGAGCCACATCTGCCGTTCAAATTCATCAAGATACATCATGATCCCGACGGCAATTTCCCCAACGGTGTGCCCAATCCCTTGCTGGAAGAAAATCGTCAGCCGACGGTCGACGCGCTGCTGAAGAGCCGGGCTGATGTGGCAATTGCCTGGGATGGTGATTTTGACCGCTGTTTCTTTTTCGACGAAAAAGGCGGCTTTATTGAAGGTTATTACATCGTCGGGCTGCTCGCCGAAGCATTTCTGGAAAAACATCCGGGCAGCAAGATTATTCATGATCCGCGTTTGCTGTGGAATACCGAAGCAGTAGTGACCGAGTTTGGCGGCAAGACCGTGCAGTGCAAGTCAGGTCATGCATTCATCAAGGAAATGATGCGCAAGCAAGACGCGATCTACGGTGGCGAGATGAGTGCCCACCATTATTTCCGTGATTTCTTTTATTGCGACAGCGGCATGATTCCGTGGCTGCTGGTACTCGAACTGATTGGCAAGAGTGGCAAGACTTTGGGGCAACTGGTAGAAGAGGCTATCGCCCGCTTTCCGGCCAGCGGAGAAATCAACCGCACGGTGTCGGATGCCAAAGCAGTCATCGAAAAAGTGCTGGCTCACTACAAGCCGCACGCATTGGCAATTGATTATACCGATGGCGTCAGCATCAGATATGCCGACTGGCGTTTCAACCTGCGCATGTCGAATACCGAGCCGGTGATCCGGCTCAATGTGGAATCACGCGGCAGCATCAGCCTGATGCAGCAGAAGACAGCGGAGATCCTGCAATTGATGGGCGGCAGTTCCGGAGCCCACTAGGATGGAGGCAGGGGTTCTCCTGCCCGCTGCCCAGGGATTTCCTGACTGCCGCGATTGTCGATCAGGTTCTGCACCACCGCCGGATCGGCCAGGGTGGTGGTATCACCCAGATTCTCCATTTCATTGGCTGCAATCTTGCGCAGGATGCGGCGCATGATCTTGCCTGAGCGGGTTTTTGGCAGGCCGGGAGCCCACTGGATTATGTCGGGCTTGGCGATGGCGCTGATTTCTGTTGTCACCAGTGCCATCAATTCCCTTCGCAATGTTTCCGTGGGCTTCACTCCCGCCATCAGACTCACATAGGCATAAATGCCTTGCCCCTTGATCGCATGCGGATAACCGACTACGGCAGCTTCGGCAACCTGGGCATGCAGCACCAGGGCACTTTCAATCTCGGCAGTACCGAGCCGATGGCCTGAGACATTCAGCACATCATCTACCCGGCCGGTTATCCACCAGAAGCCGTCTTCATCGCGACGCGCCCCGTCACCAGTGAAGTAGTAACCTTTATAGGTAGAGTAGTAGGTATCAATGCAACGCTGGTGGTCACCATAGACAGTACGCAACTGGCTGGGCCATGCAGCGGCAAGAACCAGATTGCCGGAAGTGGCGCCTTCCAGAATCCTGCCTTCCGGATCAACCAGTGCTGGCAGGACTCCGAAAAATGGCAGCGTGGCCGACCCCGGTTTGAGATCGGTGACACCAGGCAATGGCGTGATCATATGGCCACCGGTCTCCGTCTGCCACCAGGTATCCATGACCGGGCAACGACCATCCCCGACCACGTGGTAATACCATTCCCACGCTTCCGGATTGATCGGCTCGCCCACACTGCCAAGGATGCGCAATGACTTGCGGGAGGTGGCAAGCACCGGCGCGTTGCCGTGAGCCATCAACGCGCGTATCGCGGTGGGGGCGGTGTAGAACTGGTTCACCTGGTATTTGTCTATCACCTGCCAGAAGCGGGAATAATCGGGATAAGTGGGTACACCTTCAAACATGAGGGTAGTGGCACCGTTGGCCAGTGGACCGTAAACAATGTAGGTATGACCTGTGACCCAGCCAACGTCCGCTGCACACCAGTAGATGTCGCCCTCGTGGTAATCGAAAACGTATTTGTGTGTCATTGCCGCGTGCAGCAGATAACCGGCAGTGGTGTGCAACACGCCTTTGGGTTTGCCGGTGGAGCCGGAGGTGTAGAGGATGAACAGCGGGTCTTCACTATCCATCGGTTCTGCCGCGCAATTCGCCGGTTGTGCAGCAGTTGCTTCGTGGTACCACACATCGCGTCCCTGCAGCCACGATACCGGATTGCCGGTATGACGAACCACGAGCACTGTGCTGACATCCGGGCAACGCGACACTGCTGCATCGGTGTTGGCCTTGAGCGGAACCGGTTTGCCGCCACGCACCCCTTCATCAGCGGTGATTACGACGCGGCAATCGGAATCGAGAATGCGATCCTTCAGCGATTCAGGCGAAAAGCCGCCGAATACGACGGAGTGAATCGCGCCGATCCTGGCGCAGGCCAGCATCGCAAACGCCGCTTCCGGAATCATTGGCATGTAAATGCAGACACGATCGCCTTTGTTGACGCCACGAGCTCGCAAAACGTTGGCCAGCCTGCACACGTTGTCATGCAATTCCTGGTAACTGATTTTGCGGTCCTGCCCCGGCTCATCCCCTTCCCACAGGATGGCCGTCTGCCTTGCACGGGCGGGCAAATGGCGATCAATGCAATTGAGTGTAACGTTGAGTTTGCCGCCGATGAACCAGCGCACTTCACCTCTGGTCATGTCACCTTCGTGGAGAAGAGTGAACGGCTTCAGCCAGGTGAGGAAATCAGTGGCCATGCGTGGCCAGAAGGTGGCGGGAGAGTGAATGGATTCTGCATAGAGGGCGTCGTATTTCGCCTTGTCCAGATGGGTCTTGCCCTTGAGGGAAGGGGACACCGGATAGAGCTTGCTGCCAGACACGATATAAACCTCGGCATGATTCGTAAGGCGCCGAGTTTGCTAGGCTTTATGAAGCTGTGCAAGGCGCGAACTTTGTTTGCACCTTTTCAGGTTCGCACGCAGGTTCACACGCAGGTTCACACGCAGGTTCACACGGCGGATTCAGGCGGCCTGAACGGGGATTGTATTGCTGGTACGAACAACATGGTTGTGTTCGTCCAGGTACAACAATTTAGGCTTGTGGTTGAGCAGCTCGACATCGCTGTAGCCGGCATAGGCAGCGATGATGATCCTGTCACCTACAGCAGCCTTGTGGGCGGCTGCGCCGTTCACGGAAATGATGCGAGAGCCGGCTTCGGCACGGATGGCGTAAGTGGTAAAGCGCTCGCCATTGGTGACGTTGTAGATCTGGATCTGCTCATACTCGCGGATACCGGAGGCATCCAGCAGGTTGCTGTCGATCGCACACGAACCATCATAGTCAAGCTCGGAATGAGTGACACAGGCGCGGTGCAGTTTGGCTTTCAGCATCTGGGTTTGCATGGGACCACCTTCAAAAACCGGGCTTTGACAACGGCTTCAACCACGGGGCGCGCATTATCCCCCCAGAGGAGGGGATTGGGCAAACATTGGGGGGAAATCAGCCGTGGACAGGGGCTTCGACCGTCACATTGTCAATCAGGCGGGTGGAGCCGGCATAGGCAGCCGTCAGCAGCACCAATTCAAGGCTCTGGCTGTGAGCCGGCAGCAGGCTGGTGCGATCGACCACATGAAAATAGTCAGGACGCAGGCCGGCCGCTGCCAGCTGGCCCAGCGCAAGCCGCTCAAGCTGCGGGAAGTCACGCTCCCCATTACGGATCAGTCGCGCGATGTGCTGCAAGGTGGCAAATATGGCAGTTGCCTGCTCGCGCTGATCTGCATTGAGAAAGCCATTGCGTGAACTCATTGCCAGACCGGAAGCCTCCCGTATTGTGGGCATTCCGACCAGGCTTAACGGTAGCTGCAGATCGGCCACCATTCGGCTGATCAGGAAAAACTGCTGGAAATCCTTGAGTCCGAAAAACGCCACATCCGGCTGACTCATGTTGAACAGTTTGCAGACAATTGTGCACACCCCGTCAAAATGACCAGGCCGGCTCTTGCCGCAATAAAGTGTCGAGAGGTGAGGCACACTGATGCGGGTCTGCTGTTCCAGTCCGGCTGGATACAGCTCCGCTACTGCCGGCGTGAACACTGCATCACAGTCGGCTGTTTCCAGCACTGTCTTGTCAGCCGGCAGCGTACGCGGATAGCGCGCGTAATCCTCATTTGGACCAAATTGCAGCGGATTTACAAAGATGGAGGTGATTACGAAATCACATTGGGCTTTTGCGCAGGTGACCAGCGACACATGGCCTGCATGCAGGTTGCCCATGGTGGGAACCAGGCCAATGCTTTTCCCCTGTCTACGCTGTTCGGCCAGCAGCAGTCTCAGTGCAGGCAGCGTGTCAATTTGCACAGTCATGGTGAACCAGGCCTGCAGGATACCGGCTAGTTGTAGGAATGTTCTGGTGCAGGAAAACGCTTTTGTTTCACAGCTGCAACGTAAGCGGCAATCGCACCGTGTATTCCGTTGGTGGATTCCGGCAGGAAGTTTTTCACGAAGCGTGGCGTGATTGGTGAAATGCCCAGTACGTCATGCATCACCATGATCTGGCCATCGACATCGCTGCCGGCACCGATGCCGATAACCGGAATCGTTACACTTTCGCTGATGGTGCGGGCGAGGGCAGCCGGAATGCATTCCAGCAACAGCATGTTGGCGCCATATTGCTCCAGCAATTTGGCTTCCTCGATGATGGTATTGGCAGCGCCTGGATCACGACCCTGCACCCGGAAGCCGCCAATGCGATTGACTGATTGTGGAGTGAGCCCCATATGGGCGCATACGGGAATGCCACGCTCTGTCAGCAAACGTGTGGTCCCTGCAATCCAGGCACCACCTTCAAGTTTGACTATTTGTCCGCCGGCACGCATGAGGCGGGCTGCATTGTCGAGGGTTTGGGCTTCTGATGCGTAGGACATGAACGGCAGATCAGCCATCAGCAACGCACCCTTGTTGCCGCGTTTGACGCATTGCATGTGATAAACCATGTCTTCCATCGTTACCGGCAGCGTGGAATCGTGCCCTTGCAGCACCATGCCCAGTGAATCGCCAACCAGCAGAACTTCCACTCCATTGCTGCTGCACAGGCCGGCAAACAGGGCGTCATAAGCGGTGATACAGGCAAATTTCTCGCCGCGACGTTTCATGTCCTGCAAGGTGTAGAGGGTGGTGGTGACGCTCACAACAAAGTCCGATGGCTGGTTGGGAGGCTGATTATAGCGGGAACTGCCAGTTTGGCCCTAAAGCAGGACCGGGCGCGGGTTGAAGTAGTTGCGGCTGCCTTGGCGCATTCCGCGGATATGACGCAGGAACAGCTCATAATCCTCGTCACTGCGTACAAAATTGACGTCGGCGCTGTTGACGATCAACAGGGTGCTTTTGTCGTAATAGTGGAAAAACTGGGTGTAGGCTTCCGTCAGGTTGGCCAGATACTCTTCGGTTATCATCTGTTCCGCAGCTATGCCGCGTTTATGAACTCGCTGCATGAGAACCTCAACCGGCGCCTGCAGGTAGATCACCAGATCCGGCGTCGGGGCATCGATGGTCAGATGGTCATATACATTCTCGTAAAGATGGTATTCATCCTTGTCCAGATTAAGCTTGGCAAACAGCCGGTCTTTCTCGATCAGGAAATCGGAAACCCGTACGGGTTCGAACAAATCGTTTTGACGCAATTGCTGCAATTGCTGGGCACGCTGGAACAGGAAAAAAAGCTGGGTGGCCAGCGCATGCTGTTTGGGGTTGTGGTAGAAGCGGTCGAGAAACGGATTTTCCTCGCTCTTTTCCAGCAGCATTTCGTAATTGAAACTGTGTGCCAGCCGCTTTGCCAGGGAGGTTTTGCCAACGCCAATAGGGCCTTCCACGACGATGTAGCGTGGAAGGCTGGCTGCATTGGAGGTGGAATCTGGCACTGGCAGTTCTGCTCCCTCAGGTGGGTGTCAGTTGGGTTCGATTGGATTTTACTTTGCGTCTGCGCGATTTGGCATGCGGAATCGCAGAGGGCTGCTGCAGGGCCGTCACCATTGCGTTGCGTTGCTCAGGTTGAGCCTGCTGGTACAAAGACCACCACTCGCCAAGTCCCTGCAGGTCTTCACCGCATTGTTCACGCAGCAACAGGAAATCGAAAGCTGCCCGGAAACGTTTGTGGCTGGCGAGCAATTCAGCGCGTTTGCCGCGGCGATCCGCAAATTTTTGCTGCAATTCCCATATTTCCCTGACCGGGAAACTGAAACGTTTGGGGATCGCAAGTCGCTGCACCTGGTAGTCGATGACTTGCTGGCCGGCTTCCTGGGTATCGGCAATCGAGGCCAGACCGGCGCCTTTGCCGCGCAAATTCTCCAGCAAGGCCGGCCAGAGCAATACCGCCAGCAGAAAAACAGGCGTAATGGTTTTGCCCTCGGACAATCTGGCATCAGTATTGGTAAAGGCAGCCTCCAGCAAACGGTCGCTATAAGCGGTATTGCTTTGCATCGCAATCCAGGTCTGGGGAAACAGATGCTGGAAGACATCATGACGGCGCAACAGACGATAGGTTTGCAAGCTGTTGCCGGACAGGAACAGTTTCAGGAATTCATCGAACAAACGTGCGGGCGGAATTGATTCCAGCAACTTTGCACATGTCGCCAGAGGCGCTGCAGTTTCCCGTGTAATCGAGAAATCCAGTTTGGCAGCAAGCCTTATGGCGCGCAAAACCCTCACCGGATCTTCGCGATACCGTTCAGTGGGGTCGCCTATCATGCGCAGGCAGCGGCGATCAATGTCAGCCATGCCGTCCACATAATCATGTACGACAAAGTTTTTCACAGTGTAATAGAGCGCATTCACTGTGAAATCCCGTCTTTGCACATCTTCTTCAATGGTGCCATAGACGTTGTCGCGCAGGATCAATCCGCTGGTCGCCCTGACTGAATCCAGTTTGGCATCAGCACGTGACAGGACTTCATCATCCACCATTGCCACATTGTCGACGTTGTGGGCGGCACGAAACGTGGAAACCTCGATGATCTCCCGGCCGAAGTGGACGTGAACTATGCGGAAACGGCGTCCGATGATGCGTGAGTTGCGGAAGGTGGACCTGATCTGGTCGGGGGTAGCATTGGTGGCGATATCAAAGTCCTTGGGTTTGAGCCCAAGCAGCAAATCACGTACACCGCCCCCGACAATATAGGCTTCAAACCCTGCATCGATGAGGCCATAGAGCACTTTCAGGCAGCCAGGGCTTATGGACTGCCTGGAAATGCCATGCTCGCTACGACTGTAGATGCGCGGAACCAAGGGGCCGTCCTGGGCGGTCTGGCCTGCGGGTTGGGGTGAGGTTGCGGTGATAGTAAATCCTGCCCTGCCAAAACATATGGGTCGGCATTCTACACACTGCTGCCAGTACAGTAAGCAGAATGAAGTCGGCTGCGCCAAAGCAAAAAACCCGGGGGAGGTCCCCCGGGTTCAATTTGCTCGTTTATTGTTGTTGTTAAGCGCTGGACATCCAGTCCGTATTTTTGTTGTTGGTCAAAAGACCGAAAGTTGTAGGAACCACCCCTTGCACTAGGAAACCCGGGTCACTGATGCTGTTTTACAGTTCTTTTCAGTTTTTAACGCCGGAATCGGCGGGAATCTCCCTTAATGCCTCAGTTGTTTTTGTTGTCTTTTGGTTTTTGTTTTTGGTTTTGTTTTCACTGGGCATGGCTTTAGAATGCAGCATTCGTGCCAAATCAGCAAGAAATATGATTATCATTATAAATCAAATAGATAGGAAAAAATTTCCCAAAGGCTGACTGGCTGAAATATGGGGATGTGTTACTAAAAAGCCGGATTTTGTTACTTTGCCTGTAACACTGTAACGGCCGGACGCTGGAAGGGGAAAGGGTTGTCAGGCGCCTTTCTTGCGACGGGGAATATCGAAGCGCTGGCGACGCTCCCACAGGCATTTGCGGCTGATACCCAGCTTTTTGGCCAGTTCGGTCTCGTTCATCTGTTCCTGATGTTCGAGCACAAAGCGCTGGAAGTAATCCTGCAGTGACAAGTCTTCGATGGGGTCATCCACTATTGCCAGGGTTTCCTGCAGTTTGGTTTGGCGGCTATCCATCGCATTCAGGGCTTTGCTTTCAAAACGGACCAACTCCACATCCAGCCCTAACAGATCGATGGCAATTTCATCGGTTTCTGAAAGAATCACGGCACGTTCTACCGCATTTTCCAGCTCTCTCACATTGCCTGGCCATGGATAAGTGGTAATGGCCTGTATCGCATCTGCGCTGTAGCGCATTTGTTCATGGCTCATGCGTTTGCACGTCCTGGCAAGGATGGTGTCGGCCAGGTCAAGGATGTCGTTGCCCCGTTCCCGGAGCGGCGGAATATGCAACGGCATGACATTTATGCGGTAAAACAGGTCTTCGCGGAAGCGACCCTCCCTTACAAACTGTTTCAAATCACGATGGGTGGCGGCCACCAGCCGGACATCCACTTTTTGTGATTGCACTGATCCGACTTTGCGAATTTCATGTTCCTGCAACACGCGCAACAGGCGGGCTTGTGCTTCAAGCGGCAACTCGCCGATTTCATCAAGGAACAGGGTGCCGTTGTTGGCGGCTTCTACCAGCCCGGTACGCGTACTCGTGGCACCGGTAAATGCACCCTTTTCATGTCCGAACAGTTCGGATTCGATCAGGTTTTCCGGGATGGCAGCACAGTTGACCGAAATCAGGTTGGCATCCCTGCGTGAACTCGCTTCATGCAGGGCCCGTGCAACCAGCTCTTTCCCGGTTCCTGACTCGCCCTGGATCAGTACAGAAGAATTGGTTTGGGCTACTTTGCGGATGCGCCGGAACAGTTCCTGCATTGCCAGACAGCTGCCCACCATTCCAGTCACCGGTTCTTCGCTGGGGCGTGGTTGCATGCGGGATTGATTGCGGCGTTTCTGGTCGCTGTTGATGACGCGGGCGAGCGTGGACAATATTTCTTCGTGCTCGAATGGCTTGGAGATGTAATCGACTGCTCCGATCTTCATGGAGTCAATGGCGCTGCGCAGGCTGGCGTAGCTGGTCATGATCAATACGGGGGTGGGTGTGCGCTTGATCAATTCGGTCCCGGGCAGGCCCGGCAAACGCAAATCGCTGATGATGACGTCAAAACTGTCAAGATCGTGCTTTTCACACGCTTCCTGCACCGAGCCAGCTTCACTGACTGCATGCCCATTGCGCTCCAGCAGGCGACGCAAG
This sequence comes from uncultured Gammaproteobacteria bacterium, assembly GCA_903837345.1. Classification (GTDB taxonomy): domain Bacteria; phylum Pseudomonadota; class Gammaproteobacteria; order Pseudomonadales; family Pseudohongiellaceae; genus CAILUG01. Next base: position 74,313 of record CAILUG010000046.1, read on the forward strand.
GCGCTGCGGATAACGTCTTCATCTTCAACAAGAAGGATCTGAGCCATGCGTGTGGGTAAGTAACAATTTACTGGATGAACAAAAAGAAATTACGAATTGCTAGGTAATTTCCGCATATTTTGTTACCAAAGTCTCCGGATCATAACAGGGAAATGTAACAATTACTCGTGTTCCCATCCTGCCCGAATCGGACTTGTCGTTAGCGGTACTGCTCTGTAACTGGATAGTGCCACCCAAATCAGTGACCAGCCGGTATACGAGTGCCAGCCCCAGCCCTGTGCCTTTGCCAGGGTCCTTGGTCGTGAAAAATGGCTCAAAAACCCGGGTTAACAACGAGGCTGGTATGCCGCAGCCCTCATCTTCTACTGTCAGTGCAGCCTCGGAATGCAGCTGGTAACTGCTGAGGGTTATGGTATCCCCTGTCTTGCTGGCATCGCGGGCATTGCCCAACAAATTGAGCAGGATTTGCAAGAGCAACTGGTAGTTGGCATTGATGTATAGCCCGGCCTGGCAATTGTTGATCAGGCGGATGTCGGGACCATCCTGTTGCAAGGCAAACAGGCTGATCGCTTCCTGGCTGACCTTGTACAACTCTACTGGTTCAAGTTGGGCCGGTTTTGCCTGGATTGAACCGCTGTGGGAGAAACGCAGCAAGGCATCAGTAATGGTGGCAATTCGGCGGGTTTGGGCAATGATCTGCATTGCTGATTCCTGCACATACGGTTCGGAATGTTCATCCCGCAGATTCTGGGCGATGCAGGCTATGCCTGTGACCGGGTTGCCGATTTCATGGGCAACACCGGCTGCAAGCCTGCCTATCGAATTCAAGCGGTCTGAATGGGCCAGTTCTTTTTCCATCAGGACTGTTTCTGTCTGGTCTTCCAGCAAAATGATCTGGCTCGAACTGTTCTGGGTTTTGCCGGATCGTGTACCTGATGCCGGAGCAGCAAGAATGGATTTGTGAAGAGAAAACCAGCGGGGTTTGTCATCAGGCAGCAAAGGGTGTCGGGAAAGTCGCGTGGTGTCGCGGTTCATTGCGAAGTCCTGGAGCAACCCTTGCCAGGGCTGTGGCAATTCTGCCAGGGTCAGGCCAGTGATAAGTTCAGCGCGCAACCCCGTGAGCTTGCTCATGGCTGCATTCCACATCACAACTCTGCCCTTGTCATCCAGTTCACAAACCCCCATTGGCAGATTTTGCAGGATTTGCCGGTGATGGCGCCGCAACAGATCAAGATCAAGTGCAATGCCGGTAAGTCCTCCTTGCCAGGATTCTGCTTCTGCTTCGAGCAGATTCAGGATGCCTGCGGTTGATTGGCCAGCCGGTACAAATGCCAGATTCTGTTCGATGATTTCATGCGCCATGGTCGGGCCCAGCAGTGAAGAAAGATTGGCTTCCAGATGGGTGCGTAACTGCAACAACTGGAACGGGCGAATTTCATCACTCTGCAGGTGCAAATCACGCAAAGCCTGGGCTACTTCACGGCCGGCAGCATCAGCACCCATGGGGCCACTGAGGCTGCTGATGAAATCAACCACAGAACGTGCACGCAGGATGTGCAGATTGGTCATGCTGGCATCAGGTGCACACAGCAAGGCGGCTTTGCGTTCTTCGGAATTGGTATTGGTAAATACAGATACCATGAAGACCAGAAACAAATTGGTCAGCAGTGAAGCGCCGGTGACAACGCTCCAGTTGAGGGCATTTGGTGTTGCCACGGGCTGATTGTTGAACAGCAGTTGCAGATAAGGAACCAGTCCCATGACCAGCCACACCAGCGAGCCGCCCAGGAGTCCACAGATGAATCCCTTGCTGTTGGCAGGCGGCCAGTACAGCAACAACAACAGGCCTGGCAAGAACTGCAAACAGGCTATAAAGGAAATCTGTCCGGTGTCAGGAATCATGCGTCCGCTTGCAATGGCCACATAGCAGAAATAGCCAAACAGGAAGATTGCGCAGATGAAAGTTCTCCGCTTGAACATAAGCCATGCATAGATGCCGCTACCTGCCGGGAGTTTGCTGGTGCGCAACAACAGGTGATTCATGCACATGTTGGCTACTGACAATGCCAGTACCACGGTAAGGCCGGTAGCAGCTGCAAGTCCGCCGGCAAAATAAAGCAATGCAATGAATGGCGACTTTGTGATGAGGGCAACCTCGAGTGGTGCATAAGAGAGGTTGTCGTGGATGCCAAGAAAATTGTATGCCCACAGTATTGGCATCACCGGCAAGCTTGCCAGCAGGATGTACAGAGGCACCCCCCAGCTGGCTGTCCGCAGGTTTTGTGGATTGCGGTTCTCCGGAAATATCATGTGAAAAATTTGCGGGAGTGCAATGGCGCCTGTGAAGAACAACAGGTTGAGCAAATTGGTCGAATTCTGCAGAAACGACAAATGCAGGCGGTTTATTTCAAGAGGTTGTGTGTCCAGCCACTCCTGCATTGAGCCGGATCCATGGAATACGCGGTAAACAACAAAACCGCCAGTTGCCAGCAAGACCAGTATTTTGAACAAACCTTCAAATGCCAGGCTGGCGACCAGACTGTTGTTGGGGTCTCTGCCAGCCACATCAGTCATGCCGAACCGCAGCGCAAAAGCCAGCATCACCAGATCAAAGACCAGGGCTATCAAGTGCTGATTCAGTGATGGGGCCAGCAAAGCAGTAGTATTCGCCACCGACAGGATTTGCAATGCGATCAAGGGAAAGGCGCACAACAACAAAATCAATGTGGTCAGTGTGCCTGCCCAGGCGCTGCGAAAGCGGAACGCAAACAGGTCTGCCAGCGAAGCCAGTTGAAACCTCTGGGTAATACGCAACAGTGGCTTCAGCAACAGGGGAGAAAAAATGAAGGCACTGGCAAAACCGATGTAATAGGCGTTGTAGCCAAGGCCGCGTGAGGACGCTGCAATATAGACGGTGTAAAACGACCAGGAGCTTACACTGATGCCGAGTGAGAGCACATAAAAGCCTGGATGCTGCAACAAGCGCGTTGGCACCATTCCGCGTTCCGTGATGAGGGCCATGCCAAAAAACATCAGCATGTAGCAGCTGGCGGCAAGCACTACACTGCCGGGTTCAATGATCATCACTGGATCCTTTCATTTGCAGTACTGCCACCAGGGCGATGATCAGGCATGCTGCCAGGTAGGGACTGTACCAGCGCTCAAAAGGCGTAAAAGCCTGTATCGCTGTCAGGGTTATCAGCGGCATGATGGCAAGTAATTTGAGCTGCGCCATGTTTTTGCCTTGTTGGTAGTCGGGGGCTGGATCCAGGCCCAACCCCTGCATCATCTGCATCAGGGGTCACCGCTTGATTACGGGTGTTCAGTGATTTCCCCATGCCCCTGCAGCATGTCAGGTTGCCAGTGTTGGACAGCCCATTCCAGTATTATCGAAGGATGCTCCTGCTGCAATCGCGGGTCTGGTGTCTGCAACAGATGATCAAGTGCCCGCCATAGTACTTGGGAGGCGGCCTGGGCATCGACCGGGCGGGCAAACTGCTGTTTCCCGAGTTTTTGGCCCTGCTGGTTGATGATTACCGGAATGTGGGCATAACGGGGCTGGGGCAATCCAAGTCGCTGTTGCAGAAAAATCTGGCGTGGCGTTGAGTCCAGCAAATCACAACCTCGTACCACGTCGGTGACAGCTTGCCAGCCATCATCCACCACAACTGCCAATTGATAGGCAAACCAGCCGTCCTTGCGCAGCAGAACGAAATCGCCGACATCTGTTTCCAGTTGCTGTTGGTAGTGGCCTTGCAGCCTGTCTGTGAATGCCAGCAACTGCGGCCACACCTCACAGCGGATTGCTGCGCCCTGACTGGAATGCATGGCTAGCTTGCGACAGGTTCCCGGGTAGACAATTTGTCCTGCCAGCTGCAATCGTGAGCAATGGCACGGATACAGCAGGTTTTGTTGTGCAAGTTTGTCCAGGGCTTCCGCATAGGCGTCGGAGCGGCGGCTCTGGTAAACCACAGTTTCATCCCAGAACAGATGCAGGTTTTCGAGGGTATGAAGAATGTCACTGGCTGCGCCCGGGACTTCACGGGGCGGGTCCAGATCTTCCATGCGTACCAGCCAGGTGCCGCCGGCAGCGCGGGCATCAAGAAAGCTGGCAAGTGCTGCAACCACCGACCCCAGGTGAAGCGGGCCGGTTGGGGAGGGGGCGAAACGCCCCCTGTATGCAGGCAGGATTTTTTCGGAAACGCCCAATACAGGATCAGGCACTGCCGATCTGTTTTTCCTTGATTTCATCCAGGGTCTTGCAGTCGATGCATTTGCTGGCGGTTGGGCGGGCTTCCAGACGACGAATGCCGATTTCTACACCGCAGGAATCGCAATAGCCGTAGTCATCATTGGCTATGAGTTCAATCGTGCTGTCGATTTTCTTGATAAGCCGGCGTTCCCGGTCACGTGTACGCAACTCAAGGCTGAACTCCTCTTCAAGCGTGGCGCGGTCAGCCGGATCGGGCGGATTGGCGGCCTCATCCTGCATATGATGCACAGTACGGTCCACTTCCTGCATCAGCTCATCGCGCCAGTTCAGCAGGATTTTGCGGAAATGTTCCTTCTGTTTTTCATTCATGTATTCCTCGCCTTTCTGCATCACATAGGGCACAAAACCCTTGTTGGCAGCTTGCAATGGAGAGGCCATGCCTGAACCTGGCGCCGGATTTTTGCTGGCGACAGGAGAAGATGTTTTGGGAGACGGCGTTTTCGCAATCACTGGTGCTGATTCTTTACTGCTCATAATAGTGGCGTTTTTACCCGGTTTCAGACTTGCTGGTGTGACTTTGGGAGTAGATGCCAAATTCGTGCCGGTTTTGCCCGCAGCAGGTTTTTGCTTGGGAACCGGCTTCACAACAGGCGTGGCTTTTGGTTTGACTTTGCTGACAACGGCTTTGGCGGCCGGTGCAGCCGGTTTTTTGACTGGTTTGGAGATTTTTTTGGCAATGGGCTTGGCTGCAACCGGCTTGGCTTTGGATTTGATCGCAACTTTTTTGCCGCTCACTGCTTTGGGCTTGCCCGATTTGGCAGGTTTGCTCTTGGTAGCGGGCTTGGCTGGTTTTTTGACAGGCTTTTTAGGGGCCGTTTTGGATTTGGATTTTCCAGCCGAAGAAGTTTTTGCGCTTTTTGTTTTAGCCATCTTGGGTACCCTGCTTTAATTAAGACGTAGTGTCGCTAACGCCAGGTAACGCTTCAGCCCGTACTGCGCTGAACCCTGCTTTTTGGAAAGGGCGCACGCTACCAGATTCCACGTGGCTGTACCAGAACCGGAATGCCGGTTGATGCCATCGCCATCGATCCAAAACCGGTTTGGATGGACTCAATATCCTGCAGGCAAATCCGGCAATTCAGTCTCGTCCATAAAGACACTGGCCTCCTTGATCTGGCACATGAATGACCACAACTGGTCGCCGGCGCAGGGGCCGCTGGTGCAAAAGCCGTTTTCAGGGGCAAACAGGGCACCGTGGCTGCTGCATTGGAAGGCGGAGCCATCCGGACTCATCAGCTGGCTGTCTTGCCAGGCGAGCGGGATACCAAGATGCGGACAACGATTCAAATACAGTCGTACCGAGTCGTTGTTGGTGCGCACCAATATCAGGTGATGATCGCCAGCCTTGAGCAGCCGGCCCTTGCCGATGGTCAAATCGCTCAACTGGCACAGCTTCAACATCAGTGAATCCGCGCCGAAATCAACCCAGGGCCTGGGCGAAATCTGCCAGCAAATCGTCAGTGTCTTCGATGCCGATCGAGAGTCTGACCATGGAATCAGCCACTCCCATGGAGGCGCGCCGCTGTGGCCCCATTTCAAAGAAAATCGTATGGGCTACCGGTATCCCGAGACTGCGGGTATCGCCGAGGTTGCTGGCAGTAATCACCAGATCCAGTGCATTGAGAAAATCAAAACAATCGACACCAGTTGCCAGCTCAATGCTGAGCAGGGAGCCGGGTTTGCGGAACAGTTTCCTGGCGCGTTCATACTGCGGGTGTGATTCCAGACCAGGGTAAAACACCTTGCTCACTTTGGGGTGGGAGTTGCAGAAACGGGCTATTGCCAGTGCATTTTCACAGGATTTGTCCAGACGCAGCGCCAGCGTATCGGCACCCACTGAAATGTGATGGGCCGCTTCCGGCGCAAGCGCACCTCCCATGTCGCGTAACCCTTTTTTCCTGATCTGGGTGATCCCCCACAGGCTGGGATCGACATTCTTGTAGTTGTCATAGATATGCGGATAGCGCGTCCAGTCGAACAGCCCGGTTTCCGTAACCGCGCCTGCAAGGGCATTGCCGTGACCACCGACGTATTTGGTCAAGGCGTTGATTACCAGTGATGCCCCCACACTGCGCGGCTGGAACAACCACGGCGAGGTCATCGTGTTGTCGACGATGTAAATCAGCCCTTGCCGGCTGCAAAGTTCGCCAATGCCGGCGAGGTCGGCAATCTGGGTGGCCGGATTGGCGATGGTTTCAACAAATACGGCGCGCGTATTTGGCTGCAAGGCATGCTCTACGTTGCCAAGCACGGTGGCATCAACAAAGCTGACCTGGATGCCCAGTGTTTGCAGAGTGCCAAAAAAGCTGTTGGTGTTGCCGAACAGAAACGAACTCGCAACGATGTGATCGCCCTGGCGCAGCAAGGACAACATGGTGGCCGCGATGGCAGCCATGCCGGTGCCAAAACAGACGCTGGCAATGCCGTCTTCCATGCCGCTGATTTTGCGGGCCAGTGTTTCTACAGTCGGGTTGCTCTGACGGCCGTAGGAATAGCCGCTCTTCTTGCCCTGGAAAACGTCTGCAATTTCGCGCGCGTCCTCATAACCGAACGCTACCGAAGTATGAATGGGCTTGTGCAGAACCCCATGCTCAGGGTGTTCGCGCCGGTCGGCATGCAGGATGGTTGTGCTGAATTTGTTCTTGCTCATTGATTTACCAGTCCTGGAACACGATGCCGGACAAAGAGGGGTGCATGATACCTGTGCGCAGGGGTGTGCTCCAGTATTTGTACATAGGAAGTTACCTGAGCTTACAGGGGATTCGCCGCTGATTTTGCAGGGTTTCCAGTGCTATTGCGAATAAGTTGAGATACCATGCCCGCACTTGGCTGATCCAGTGAGGATGCTCCCATGCGAACAATAACCAACGTCTGCACCATTGCCCTGCTTGCATTGCTGGCTGCTTGCGCCTCTGACCAGCAGGCCAGACAGACAGCGGCTGACCAGGCCATGGCTGCCCAGCAAGCTCAACTGGATGCAGTCAAGGAAGCGCAGCGCATCCAGAATGAGCAACAACTGGCTGAACAAAAAGCCAGGGAACAAGCTGCGCGTGCGGCCGAAGCAGCCGGGGCCGCGGAAGCAGAAAATCTGGCCCGTCGGGAAGCCGCTGCCAAACAGCAACCTGCTCCCAGAAAACAGCAGAATGCCGGCAACCCGGACGTGAAACCCAAAGCACAAAGCACAGAGAAAAAGGCGGCTGAAATCGCCAAACAACAAAAACAGATAGCTGAATTGCGCGCCAGGATTGCAGCCAACAAGGCCGAGACAGCCAAACTGGACAGCGCCAATGCTGCGTTGAAGCAGGCAATAACTTCAGCAGAATCACTGTCCGCCACTCTCAGTGCCGAACAGCAGAAATACTCCAGCACCGATCCCGCTACCGGCAAAACCCAAACGCCTTTGGCCAAATCCAAAATCGAAGAACTGACTGCAGAAGTTGAGCGCCTGCGTACACAGGCTGCCGCGCTGACCAAGGATTCCAGGTAGACCAGGGACATTTTGCTGTCAATGTCTGGCGGCGTCCGGCTTTAAATCCTGTCGGGGGCTGTGATAGAGTGCGCCCGGTTTTTTACGGGTAAAAGAACGGCCCGTTCCCAATTAAAACATACATATCCTTCGCTTGAATTACAGCAACTACCGGGAGATAACTGCATGGCAGGTTCCGTCATTTTGATCATTGCGCTGTCCTTGTTTGGACTGGCAGTAGCCTTTTTCTACATGAAAAAGGTCACCTCAATTCCGATAGATCTGGGTCTTAACCCGGAAGAAAGCGGCAAACTGAAGGCCATACATGGGGCAATCGCTGAAGGCGCCATGGCTTTCCTGAAACAGGAATACAAGGTATTGCTGTGGTTTGTGCTGGGTTTTGCCGTGGTAATCGGCTTGTTGACCGACAACCACGAAACCCCCGATACCAATGAGGGCTGGTACACCGCATTTGCGTTCATATTCGGGGCTGCCATTTCGATTCTGTCCGGCTACATCGGCATGAAAGTGGCAACTGCCGGCAATGCCCGCACCACCGTCTCTGCCCGCAATGGTCTGTCAGACGCCTTCAAGGTGGCAATCAATGCCGGGGCTGTTATGGGTTTTGCGCTGGTCAGCCTCGCTACCCTGGGCATGATCACCATCTATCTGGTGATGAAGCATTTGCTGTCCGATGTTCCCAATAATGTATTGATGGAAGTGATTGCAGGATTCGGTTTGGGCGGCTCCACCATTGCACTGTTTGCGCGTGTGGGTGGCGGCATCTTCACCAAAGCGGCCGACGTAGGCGCTGACCTGGTAGGCAAAGTTGAAAAAGGCATTCCGGAAGATGATCCACGCAACCCCGCAGTTATTGCCGACAACGTGGGTGACAACGTCGGCGACGTGGCGGGCATGGGCGCTGACCTGTTTGGTTCTTGCGCCGAGAGCACCTGTGCTGCGCTGGTGATCAGTGCAGTCGCCTTTGCCACTGACATCAATGCCATGGTGTATCCGATCATGATTACCGCAGTGGGCATTGTGGTCAGCCTGGTCACCAAGATCGTGTCACAGATGCTGGTCACGGTAAGTGCAGAAGACAAGGTGGGCAAAGCGCTGAAAATGCTGCTGGGCGTTTCCACTGCGTTGATGGTTGTAGCAATCTATTTCGTCACTACGATGATGGTTCCCGCTACTTTTGAAATCAATGGTGTGGCATACACCAACATGGGCGTGTACTGGTGCTTCCTGGCAGGTTTGCTGGCTGGTCTGGCAGTAGGTTTCCTGACCGAGTACTACACTTCCACCGAATACGCGCCGGTAAGGGAAATTGCCAAATCCTGTGAAACCGGTGCAGCCACCAATATCATTTTTGGTCTGGCACTTGGCTACAAGAGCACTGTGCTGCCCTATATCGCCATCGCCATCGCCATCTTTACCTCCTGGCATCTGGCTGGCATGTACGGCATTGCCATCGCCTCCATCGGCATGTTGGGAACGCTGGTTATCGCGCTGATGATCGATGCCTATGGCCCGGTTGCCGACAACGCGGGTGGTATTGCTGAAATGGCCGGCCTCGACAAGGAAGTACGTCGTCGTACCGACATTCTTGATGCTGCCGGCAACACTACTGCTGCCATTGGCAAAGGCTTCGCGATCGGCGCAGCCATCCTGACTTCGCTGGCATTGTTCAGTGCGTTTATCACCAGTTCACAAAGCCTGATGCGCGCTCTGCCGAAATATGGCGCTGATTACAATCTGGTGAACCACATCACCCTGCTGGATCCGGTGGTCTACACCGCACTGTTCATCGGCGCTGTGCTGCCGTTCCTGTTCTCGGCGATGACGATGAAGAGTGTGGGCTCTGCTGCATTCGACATGATCGAAGAAGTGCGTCGCCAGTTCCGTACCATTCCCGGCCTGATGGAAGGCACTGGCCGTCCTGACTATGCCACTTGCGTTGCCATTTCCACCAAAGCCGCGTTGCGTGAAATGATTGCACCCGGCATCCTCATCATGGGTACGCCGCTGCTCGCAGGCTTCCTGTTTGGAGTACAGGCAGTTGCAGGCATCCTGGCCGGCTCGCTGGTAGCCGGTGGCGTACTCGCCATCGCCTCCTCCAACAGCGGTGGTGCCTGGGACAATGCCAAGAAATACATAGAGAAAGGCAACCACGGCGGCAAAGGCTCTGACTGTCACAAGGCGGCAGTGGTTGGTGACACCGTGGGTGATCCACTGAAAGACACTTCCGGTCCTTCATTGAACATCCTTATCAAGCTTTCAGCGATTCTGAGCCTGGTGTTCGCGCCGTTCTTCGTGAACTACGGCGGCTTCCTGCTGTGATCACTGACAACGCAAATTGTTGTTGATGCAAAAAAGGGGGCTAAGGCCCCCTTTTTGTTTTCTGTAATAACCACTTTTTTTCCGAGTCATTGCGATGAGCACTACCAAAGTTCAACAGAATATCAGCCCCAACCTGCGTCAGATCACTCATGTTGTTGTGGTTGCTTCCGGCAAAGGTGGTGTAGGCAAATCCACCACCGCAGTGAACCTTGCGCTGGCGCTGCACAGGCAGGGTGCCAAAGTCGGCCTGTTTGATGCCGACATTTATGGCCCCAGCCAGCCGCTGATGCTGGGTGTGGCCGGCAAGCGGCCCCAGATCATCAATGGCAACCAGATGGAGCCGATCACTGCACACGGCATCAAGTGCAATTCTGTGGGATTCCTGGTCGACGACAACCAGGCGATGGTCTGGCGCGGCCCGATGGTGGTAGGCGCATTCAACCAGATACTCAACGACACCGTGTGGGGCCAGCTGGATTATCTGATTATTGACATGCCGCCGGGAACCGGCGACATCCAGCTGAGTCTGGCGCAATCAGTGCCGGTGACTGGCGCAGTAATCGTCACCACACCGCAGGACGTGGCACTGCTGGATGCCAAGCGCGGTATCGAGATGTTCCGCAAGGTTCAGGTGCCCATTCTCGGAGTCGTCGAGAACATGGGGCTGCACATTTGCAGCAAGTGCGGCCACAGTGAGCATATCTTCGGTGAAGGTGGTGCCGAGCGTATTGCGAAGACTTATGGTGTGGAAGTGTTGGGCACCTTGCCGCTCGACAGCAAAATCCGTGAGCAATGTGATGCAGGCAATCCGGCAGTGGCTGCCGAACCGCAAGGCGCAATTGCGAAGATTTACCTGCACATAGCCAGCAGGGTGAGAGCACAACTGGAGGGAGCGAACTACCAGCCACCTGCTGCACCCAGCATCAGTGTAGCGGACGATTGATCTGCTTCAGGACACCAGCGACTCGCGCAAGAGCTTGAACAGCTTGCGGGAGGAGCCTGGCGGTTGTCCGCGCTCCTGCTCCTTGCGGGCTTGCCGCACCAGCTGCCCGATTTCCCTGGCATCCAGTTGCGGATATTCGCTCAAGGCTTCGGTCAGTGTCTTGTTGTCGCCACTGAGCAGGCGATCCCGCAATTCCTCCACCCGGTGAAAGCGGCGTTTCTCCATTTCCACGTTGCGGTTGAACTGGGCATGAATGCGATCCAGGGATGCTTCATCAAGCATGCGCATCATTTTGCCGATGTACTGCAGCTGGCGACGCTGGGCGCCATGTTTGTTGGGCAGGGCCTGATACGCTTCGATGGCAGCCAGCACCTGGTCAGGCAGCTCGCACTTGGCAAGCGTGCCTGCATTTGCCTGGGTCAGCAGTTGACCCAGCTCCTGCAGTGCGGTGGAGTCGCGTTTACGCTGGGTCTTGCTGGGACCGCTGGGCAGTTCATGTTGGGGCTGGGCTTTCATGCTAGGAATTCACCCAGCTACTCTTCGCCGAAGCGTTGGGCAAGCAGCTGCTGGATGGCATTGTGGGCGGCTTGTTCGTCTGAACCTTCCAGTACCAGGTTGAGCTGGCTGCCTAGCGGAGCCGCCAGCAGCATCAGGGAAAGAATACTCTTGGCATCCACCATTTTTTCGGCAGTTCCCAGTGTGATTTTGCTCTGGAATGCCGCTGCGGTAGCCACGAGTTTGGCCGCAGCCCGTGCATGCAGGCCGGCCTTGTTAGGGACAGTGATTGTGGTGCTGATCATGATGCGGCTTCAGACAAGTTCCTTGTGGCGAACCTGGACATTATAGCCACAGCCTTGGAAATGCTTGCCTAGTTTTTCACAAAGAAATACCGAGCGATGCTGGCCGCCGGTGCAGCCTATGGCCACGGTGATATAGCGACGGTTGCTGGTCTGGAAGCGCGGCAGCCACTGGAGCAGATAATCGCGGATGTCCTCGTACATTTCTCCCACTTCGGGCTGGGATTCCAGGTAATCGATCACAGGCTGGTCAAGTCCGCTCAGTGGCCGCAAATTTTCGATCCAGTGCGGGTTGGGGAGGCAGCGGGCGTCATAGACCATGTCGGCATCTACCGGTACACCATACTTGAATCCGAACGACTGGAACTGCAGGGCCATGCCTTTGCCGTCAGTGCTGGCAACCCGGCTCTTGATGACATCACGCAGCTGGTGAATCGAAAAACCACTGGTGTTGATATTGAGATCAGCGAGCCCGGCGATGGGTTCAAGCAGTTGTTTTTCGTGAGCCACGGCTTCCAGCAGGCCCAGCTGGTTGTTGGAAAGCGGATGCTTGCGACGCGTCTCGCTGAAACGTTTGATCAGGATGTTGTCATCGGCATCCAGGAAAATTATCTGCGTATCAATTTCGGTTGCGCGCAGCGATTCGTAAATCTGTGGAAATTTGAGCAGGTCATCCGGAATGTTGCGTGCATCTATGCTGACCGCAACCCTGTCGAGACAGAGTTTTTCATCAGACAGGCGTTTGGCCAGTGCGGGCAGCAAGCTGGCGGGGATATTGTCGACGCAGTAATACTCGAGATCTTCAAGCAAATGCAGGCATGTGGTTTTGCCGGAGCCTGAACGGCCGCTGACGATGATCAATTTCATGTTTGCGCCCCCGTCATCCAAGGCTGAAAAGCAATCAAGGTTGAATTATCCGTTGCCTGCAACGCCGGTCATGCCAGCTGCTTTCTCTCGTTTGAGGGTGCTATGCCGAGCGACTCACGATATTTGGCAATGGTGCGCCGGGCCACCCGGATGCCCTGATCGGCCAATACATCGGCAATCTTGCTGTCGCTGAGCGGTTTGCGGGTATTTTCCGCATCAACCAGTTTTTTGATTATCGCGCGGATGGCGGTAGACGAACACTCTCCACCGGCGTCGGTATCCACATGACTTGAAAAAAAGTATTTCAGTTCGAAGATGCCGCGCGGGGTATGCATGTATTTCTGGGTGGTGACGCGCGAAATTGTCGACTCATGCATGCTCACTGCTTCTGCAATGTCGCGTAGCACCAGTGGTTTCATGGCTTCTTCGCCGTAATCGAGAAAATTCTTTTGATGCTCGACAATCTTGCTTGCCACCTTCAGCAGGGTTTCATTGCGACTTTGCAGGCTTTTGATGAACCAGCGGGCTTCCTGCAGGCTGTCGCGCAGGAAGGCCGTGTCGCCGTCTCGGGCGCGTCCGGCAAGCGCCGCATAGGTAGGGTTGACGCGGATACGCGGTGCAGTTTCCGGATTCAGCTCCACTTTCCAGCGGTTGTTTTCCTTTTTTACAAAGACATCAGGCACTACGTAACTGGTTTCCGACGGGGTGATCTCGGCGCCAGGACGCGGATTGAGCGTCAGGATGATGTCCATGGCCTCCTTTAGTTCAGGCTCCTTGATACGCAAACGTCGCATGATCAGGTTGTAATCATGGCTGGCAAGTTGCGGCAGGAATTCCTCGATGATGCGCATCGCAGTCGGCACGCCCGGATAATTCTTGTCGAACTGGCGGATCTGTATGCTCAGGCATTCCTGCAAATCGCGATAGCCGACTCCGACCGGATCAAATTGCTGCACGCGGTGCAGCACAGCCAGAATTTCATCTGCTTCCACATCGGTCTGGCCCTGTTCGTTGTTCAGCCCGCTCATCAGCAAATCCAGCGTAGTGGTGAGCTGGCCGTTGTTGTCGATGGAGTCGATGATGGTGGTGGCAATCAGCTTGTCACGTGCAGTCATCGGAGTGAGGTTCAATTGCCACTGCAAGTGGTCCTGCAAGGTCAGGCCGGTGCTGTTGCGGGACTCGAAATCACTGGAGGGTTCATCGCTGTCATTATTGCTGCTGCCGGAACCGGGCGGTGGCTGGTTGTCGACATAGATGTCATCCCAACTGGTGTCAACCGACAGATCCTGGGGGATTTCCTGTTCATTCCAGCTGTCGTCCGAGTTGAAGTCCTGGGCTTCACCGAAGTCTTCGGATTCACTCTGGATACGTTCTTTTTCTTCGCTTTCGTAGGTGGGTGCTTCAGGGTTGTCGCTGCCGGCTTCCTGGTTGGGGGACTTGTATTCAGAGGTGTCGAAGTCTTCCTCGATTTCCAGCATGGGGTTGGTTTCCAGCGCTTCCTGGATTTCCTGCTGCAAATCCAGCGTCGACAATTGCAGCAGCTTGATGGCTTGCTGCAATTGCGGGGTCATGGTGAGCTGTTGACCCAGCTTGAGTTGTAACGACATTTTCATGTGGATGCTTCTGGCACACTATTCCGGATAGTGGAAAAAACTTCAGTGAGCAGACGGAAATATCTGTTCAACCTCGATACGCGAGAGGCGGATGGTAGCAAAACTCATGCCGAATAAACCATCTTGGTTTGGTGAGTCTTACATCCTGAAGTTTTCACCCAGATAAACCGAGCGAACTTGCTGGTTATCGAGGATTTGGTCAGGGGTGCCTTCAGCCATGATATGGCCGGCATTGACGATGTAGGCGTATTCGCAAATATCGAGTGTTTCCCGTACGTTATGATCGGTAATCAGCAGGCCGATGCCCTTCTGGCTCAGGGTGCGAATGATGAGTTTGATGTCATTTACTGAAATCGGGTCCACACCGGCAAAGGGTTCGTCCAGCAGGATAAACGCGGGTTCCGAGGCCAGCGCTCTGGCAATTTCCACCCGGCGACGCTCGCCCCCTGACAGACTCATGCCTTCAATCTCACGCAGATGGCCTATGTTGAACTCCTCGAGCAAGCCATCCAGGGTCCGCAGTTGGCCGGCACGATCCAGGTCCTTGCGTGTTTCCAGGATGGCGAGGATGTTGTCAGCTACGGTCAATTTGCGGAACACAGAGGCTTCCTGCGGCAAATAGCCGATGCCGGCACGGGCACGCTGATGCATGGGGGCGCGGGTCAGATCAATATCGTCAAGCAACACGTGACCGGCGTCGGCAGCGACGAGACCTATGATCATGTAGAAGGAAGTGGTTTTTCCCGCACCATTGGGGCCCAGCAGCCCGACTATCTGGCCACTTTTTACTTGCAGCGAGGCATCTTGAACAACTTTTCTGCCCTTGTAGCTTTTGGCCAGATTGCGGACCTGCAGGACATGTTGCTTCATGGCTTGGCTTTGTTGGGCGGGAAAATTGCGCGGAATTGCTCACCACCAACTCTGCCGGTATCGGCGTTGTAGTCGATGTGGTTGGCTTGGGTAAGCTTTCCGCCCTGATTCAATTCTGCATTGGTATCAATGGTCAAATTGCGGGTGTTATTGTCGAATTTGAGCTGCTTGCCGCTGGCCTTTACCAATTCCTGATCCGTTTTCGGTTGTTGCTGGAACCGCGCAGGATTGCCGGTGGCAATTATGGTTTGAATCTGGTTGTGGTCATCCAGGTACCGGATTTCCGGTGCAGTGATCAACATGGTGCCTTGCTTTATCCTTGCGGGATTTTCCTGCGTGCCTGTTAATACCGTCCAGCTCTTGTCCGCATCAGCGTCGGCCTTGGGAGCATAAATTTCATATTGCTGTTTGGAATCTTCCGGCAGCGCCAGCAGCGTAGAGGTTGCAAGGAGCCCGAGGATGCAGAGGATGGGGCGCATCAATCGCAGGTTACGATCAGGGAGCATGGGTGCCTCGCAGCTCATTAAGTGAAATGGTATTGCTGGAAAGATCAAGTCGCATGCCCTTGCTCTGCAGACGCAGTGCCGGCTTGGTAAACATCACATCAGCGTCGGTGATGGCCACCTTGGCCGCAGGCAGCAGGTTAAGTTTGCTGGTCTCAAGCAGTATGTTACCTGTTTGCAGCGAGTTGGTGTTGGCTTTGACTGATCCTGTGAGTGTGTACTCTTCTGTGTTGCCAGTGTGGTGCAGGTTGCCTTGATTCGCTGTCACTATCCAGGGTTCAGCATTGTCCCTGAACCAGTGCAACACCGGATTGGCCATTTCGATGTGATCGTCGGCCGGATAGTGGTTGGCGCGGGTGGCAGTCAGCAACATGGTTTGTTTGCCATCTGAGCCAAACCGTTCTGTGTGCATGTTGGTGAGGTAGTAGTCGAACGGTGCATCGATATTGGCTGCCAGACCGAGGCTGTCAGCGGCATTCATGCCGGGTTTGCAACCTGCCAGCAGCAAGCCGCTTGCCAGGCAAAGACACACAGGCAGCTTCAGCTTCATGAGCAGCTCACATCGGCTGGGTTGGCACTGGTCATTGCTCACACCACATTGGCACGCAAGAGATCGTGCATGGTGATGATGCCGGCCAATATGCCGTCGTCTCCGATCACGACAAGATTGTAGATCGCGTTGTCCTGCATGATTCGCGCTGCTTCTGATGCCAGCAGGCCGGGCCTTATTGATTTGAAACGTGTCGTCATCACCCCCGCTACCCTGGTTATGTGGATATCGAGCCCCTTGTCCAGCACCCGCCGCAAGTCTCCATCTGTGAACACGCCACAAATGTTGCCATCAATGCCGCTTACCGTGGTCATGCCCAGATTCTTCGTGGTGATTTCCAGCAGTGTATCGCTGATGGTGGTGTCTTCCTGTACGCGCGGGATAGCTGCACCACCATGCATGATATCGGCAACCTTCAACAACAGGCGACGACCCAGATTGCCGCCAGGATGGGAAAATGCGAAATCTTCCGCAGTAAAGCCACGCGCTTCCAGCAGTGCCATAGCCAGTGCATCACCCATCACCAGGGCAGCGGTGGTGCTGGTAGTAGGCGCCAGACCCAGAGGGCAGGCTTCCTTGTCGACACTCGCATCAAGATTGGCATCAGCTGTGCGTGCGAGCTCGGATTGGGGATTGCCGCTCAATGCGATGAGGGGAACTCCCTTGCGTTTCAGAATCGGCAGCAGTGCCAGTATCTCGATGGTGTTGCCGGAGTTTGACAAGGCCAGCACCACATCATCGCGCGTCACCATGCCGATGTCGCCGTGGCTGGCTTCAGCTGGGTGCACAAAATAGGACGGGGTGCCCGTGCTGGCCAGAGTGGCGGCAATCTTGTTGGCAATGTGGCCGGATTTTCCCATGCCCATGACTATGACGCGGCCTTTGCAATCCAGGATCAACTGACAGGCTTTGGCAAAAGACTGGTCGATTCGTGATTGCAGCATGGCCACTGCATCCCGCTCCAGTGCGATGGTGGAGAGGGCAGTTTTGATAAAATTTTCTGCTGACATGTTATATGGCTGGAAAAATGGCAAGGCAGTGTATGCCAAATGGCCTACCTTGCAAACCTCGCCCATGGTTCGTTGATCCCGGAAGGGCACAGTTATTCCTGCGGTTTGCCTTGGGCTCGATCCCCCCTTTGGGATAGAATTGGCAGGACAAATTCCGCTTCACCCCCAAGTTGCGTTGCCTGTCCAACTCTCAAGGCCGAGAGCCCTTGCAGGAACTTTGTGCGCGGCTTTGGTCGTGATCGGCCTTTTGGTGGTCAATTAACAGTGTTCTTTGAAAAGTACCGATTACCGAGGAAGTGACATGGCAATGCCAACTGCAGAAATTTCAGACTTGCTGACTGCGGCTTTCCCGGGAGGCACGATCAATGTAGGTGGTGCGGAAGGCAAGTATCAGGTCACCATCGTGTCAGCCTTCTTTGCTGGCATGAATCGGGTAAAGCGTCAGCAGAGTGTCTACAAAGTACTGAATCCGCATATCCAGAGCGGGGCCATTCATGCCGTCAACATGCAGTTGCAGACACCGGAAGAATCCGGTCAATGACACAGGCTGGGCAAAGCCCGCGCAGTTTCCTGGTCACATATATCTAGTATTTCGAGGAAGTCATAGTGGACAAGCTGGTCATACAAGGCGGATCGCAACTGAACGGCGAGATCCGGATTGCCGGTGCAAAGAATTCCGCGCTGCCGATCATGGCATCAACGCTGCTGACTGCCGACGTGGTGGATATCGGCAATTTGCCGCACTTGTTCGACATTACCACCATGCTGGAGCTGCTCGGTTGCATGGGTGTGGAGACTGTGGTGGGCGAGAAACTCAATGTTTCAATCAACAGCAGTTCCATTCGCAATTTCAATGCCCCGTATGAGCTGGTGAAAACCATGCGTGCCTCCATCCTGGTGCTGGGCCCCATGCTGTCGCGTTTTGGTGAAGCCGAAGTGGCGCTGCCCGGAGGCTGTGCGATCGGCAGCAGACCGGTGAACCTGCATCTGGCGGCACTGAAAAAAATGGGTGCACAAATCAGGATGGACAATGGTTACATCAAGGCCAATACCAAGGGCAAACGTCTGAAAGGCGCCCATATCCTGATGGATATTGTCACTGTGACAGGCACCGAAAATATCATGATGGCGGCGACGCTGGCTGACGGCCAGACCATCATCGAGAATGCAGCGCGTGAACCGGAAGTGGTGGATCTGGCGCATTGCCTGCGGGCGATGGGCGCTGATATCAGTGGTGACGGCACCGGCACGATTACCATCAATGGTGTGGACAGGTTGCACGGCTGCACGTATTCAATCATGCCTGACCGCATTGAAACCGGCACTTATCTGATAGCTGCTGCCGCCACGCGTGGCCGTATCAAGGTAAAAGATACCCGCCCCAGCATTCTGGATGCTGTGCTGAGCAAGCTGGAAGAGGCAGGTGCCCAGATTGAAATCGGTGACACGTGGATCAGTCTCGACATGCATGGCCAGCGACCCAAGGCTGTATCGTTGACGACAGCTCCCTACCCGGCGTTTCCCACAGATATGCAGGCACAGTTTACTGCGATGAATACCATTGCAGACGGATCGGGCTCAATCACCGAAACCGTGTTTGAAAACCGCTTCATGCATGTGCACGAAATGAACCGCATGGGTGCCGATCTCAGGGTGGAAGGCAATACCGTGATTTTCCGCGGTGTATCTGCGTTGAAAGGTGCACCGGTGATGGCGACCGATTTGCGTGCTTCCGCCAGTCTGGTAATAGCCGGTCTGATCTCGGAAAGCGAAACCACTGTGGATCGCATCTATCACATTGATCGCGGCTATGAATGTATCGAAGAGAAACTGCAACTGCTTGGCGCGAAAATTCGCCGTTTGCCATCCTGAGTCCTCCATGAATCCGCAAAAACTTGTCATAGCACTCACCAAGGGACGCATCCTGGATGAAGTGCTGCCTTTGCTGGAAAAGGCCGGAGTGGTGCCATCGGAAACGATTGGCAACAGCCGCAAGCTGTTGTTCAACAGCAATCTGCCGGACGTACAGCTGATGGTGATCCGTGGCTCCGATGTGTGCACCTATGTCGAGTTGGGCAGTGCTGATATCGGCATTGCCGGCAAAGACATGATTCTTGAATATGGTTCCCAGGGCTTCTATGAGCCGGTGGATCTCAGGATTGCCCGCTGTCGGCTGATGACCGCGGCACCGACCGGTGCCAGCCTCGACAGCCCGCGATTGCGGGTTGCCAGCAAGTTCGTGAATATTGCCAAGCAGTATTTTGCCAGACTCGGCAGGCAGGTCGACATCATCAAACTCAATGGCGCGCTGGAACTGGCGCCGCTGATGGGCCTGGCTGATTGCATTGTTGATATTGTCGACACCGGCAACACCTTGCGTGCACACGGCCTGGAGCCGCGCGATTTCATTGCCGAAATCTCGACACGTGTGATCGTCAACCGGGCAGCAATGAAGATCAAGCACGAGCGTGTCCAAAGTCTGTTGCAACGCTTGCAGGCTGCAGTCGATGCAATGCCGGCTGTGAAGGTCTGATACCCATGGCACTGATTCTGAAAACCCTGGATGCAGATGCTCCTGATTTCGCCAGTGAGCTGCGCACAGCACTGGCGTGGGACACGCTCTCGTCACCCGAGATTGAAAAGCGGGTAAACGAGATCTTGCAGGATGTAAAAAAGCGTGGCGATGAAGCTGTAGTGCATTGGACCCGGACCTTCGACAAGGTGGATGTTGCTTCGGTAGCGGGCCTGAAGATTTCACCGGATCGCATGCAGGCGAGTTTGCGGAATCTGCCGGCAGCACAGGCTGATGCGCTGCGAACTTCTGCCGAGCGCATACGTCGCTATCATGAGAAGCAACTCCAGGTTTCGTGGCGCTATACCGATGCAGATGGATCGAGCTTCGGTCAACAGATAACGCCACTCGACCGGGTTGGCATGTATGTGCCAGGTGGCAAAGCCAGCTATCCCTCGACAGTACTAATGGACGCGATTCCGGCAAAAGTGGCAGGCGTCAAGGAAATCATCGCAACGTTGCCGACACCCAATGGCGTCGTGAACGAACTGGTATTGGCCGCACTTGCACTGGCGGAAATCGATCAGGTCTTTACTGTCGGTGGCGCGCAGGCGATTGCGGCCCTGGCTTATGGCACCGCAACCATTCCTGCGGTCGACAAGATCGTAGGCCCGGGCAATATCTATGTGGCCACAGCCAAAAAAGCCGTGTTCGGCCAGGTAGGTATTGACATGGTGGCTGGCCCATCAGAAATCCTGGTTATCTGCGACGGCCAGACCGATCCTGACTGGATCGCGATGGATCTGTTTTCCCAGGCAGAGCATGATGAAGATGCCCAGTCGATACTGGTCTGTCCTGATGCCGGATTTCTTGGCAAAGTGCAGGCGAGCATGGATCGACTGCTGCCAGGCATGGAACGTTCGGCAATTATCGCAAGCTCACTGGCCAGGCGTGGCATGTTCATCAAAGTGAAGGATCTGGCCGCAGCGGCGGCAGTATGCAATCTGGTTGCGCCGGAGCACCTGGAGTTGTCTGTGGCGGATCCGGAAGCCTTGCTGCCGCTGATTCGTCATGCCGGTGCAATTTTCATGGGGCGTTACACATCAGAGGCGCTGGGCGATTACTGCGCAGGTCCCAGTCATGTGCTGCCTACTTCCGGCACTGCACGTTTTTCTTCGGCGCTGGGTGTCTATGATTTCCAGAAGCGCTCGTCGGTTATTTACTGCAGTGCTGATACAGCCGGGCAGTTGGCCAAACCCACTTCAGTGCTGGCAAGAGCGGAAAGCCTGACGGCGCATGCGCGCTCAGCCGAGTTGCGCGACAAGCACTGGAAGTTCTGAGCAAAACCCAGGCATTAGCCCTTGGTATTTGGGGCAGCAGCAGGCTTTTTGGGTTCGTCGGACTGGGTGTCGATCATGGTGGGTGTGCCCTTGCCCAGAATCACCGGAATCTGCAGAAACTGGCCCGGGTTTTTCGCGCCACCCTCCCTGTACACGGTCAGCATCACCAGTTTGAATGAAGGCAGGTTGCTGATTTTGGCAATTTCACGCTGGCTTTCTGTGGGATCCTTGAGATTGGCAAAATGGATTTTCTGGTCGCCAACAGCAATGATCAAATCCCCGTCCTGCATGCCGGCCCTGTCCGCCGGGCCTTTTGGTGTCACCGCCTTGACGTGAAAACCCTGGATCAACTCCCCTGAATTTTTCAACATGGTGCTGATGGCTACATCTGTGGTTACCCCCAGATAGCCACTGGAACCACTTGATGCATACTCTTCGCGCAATTCCTGCAACAGCTTGATCGCCTGCCCGGCATCAATGGCAAAACTGATGCCTTCTGAACCCCCGGATTCGGACACGATGGAGGAGTTGATGCCGAGCAGATCGCCATTGACATCGATCAGTGCGCCCCCGGAGTTGCCGGGATTGATGGCAGCATCAGTCTGGATGGTGAAGCTGTCATCCTTGCGCCACAGTGCGCTCACAATGCCGGAACTGACGGACTGTCCGATGTTGTGGGGATTGCCGATAGCCAGTACTACATCGCCAATATTCAGTTTGTTGCGGTCACTCAAGGTCAGAAAGGGCAGGTTGTCCTTGTTTACCTTGATCAGTGCGAGATCATGCCTGGTATCAAGTTGTACAAGATCAGCGGCAAGTTCTTCGCCATCGTTGAGTGTCACGGTGATCTGTGGAAGGCTCGTAATGCTGTTCGGGTCATCACCGAAAAACACATGGTAACTGGTAACAATATAGCCATCCTTGCTGATGATGACTCCCGAGCCGAGGCTGTTGCTTTGCCCAATCTGGGTTTCCCGAACCAGATATGGCAGTAATAACGAAGGGCGAAGCCGCGTATGTGCTACCTGGTTCAGTGAGTTGATACTGACCACTGCGGGTGCCGCTTTCTTGATAGCCGCACTATACGACACTGGTGCCAGGGATGCGCTGGCAGCATTGGGGGTTGCTTCGGCCTTGAAGGAGGCCAGTACAGGGATGTGGGCTGTCAGCCAGGGTGCCATCAGGAGTGTGAGGGCAAAGCTGAGACCGGCCAGCACTGGCCATACAAAATAATTAAGCAGATTCTTCATGAAGGATGCATTTGTTGTAAAAGGGGGCACCAGGGCAACTGGTGCGTTTAGTCTTGATCATGGCCCAGTATAATGCCGCTACCTCCCCGCGGCCATTTTAACAGTCATGAATCGGCATTCCCGTACCGTTTATTCCACTTCAGCCGGCAGGTTGTGCCCTGATTGCAGCAAGCCGGTCGATGCCTGCATATGCCAGACGCTGCGCCAACAGCAGATCAAAGGCGATGGCGTGGTAAGAGTTGCGCGTGAAACCAAGGGCCGGGCCGGCAAAGGTGTCACTCTCATCAAAGGCCTGGCGCAGTCGGAAACAGAACTCAAAGCCACTGCCAGCATGATGAAACAGTTGTGTGGTACTGGCGGCACCGTGAAAGAGGGTGTGATAGAAATACAGGGAGATCAACGCGATAAACTGCTGGCATGGCTGCTGGCGAAAGGCTTCAAGGCCAAACTGGCCGGTGGCTGAACTTCCAACCAGGAGGAAAGTGTAATGAACAACAATGTCGAACTGGAAGCAGCGGTGTTTCGCCGTTTATTGCAACATCTCGACAGTCGCAAGGATGTGCAAAACATCGACCTGATGAACCTTGCCGGGTTTTGCCGCAATTGCCTGTCGAAATGGTATGTGGCTGCCGCCGCCGAGCGCGGCGAAACCATCAGTTATGAACAAGCCAGGGAACTGGTCTACGGGTTGCCTTATGAAGAATGGAAGCAACTGTATCAGCGGGAATCAACACCTGCACAAAAGGCAGAATTTGCTGCTGCCAGCAAGGACAAGCATTGATCAGTTCTGTCGGGTATGCGGAACTATCCGCGCCTGCCGTATATCAATCTTGTCCCACACCTTGCCCTTTACGTAAGGATCATTCTGCAGTGTTTGATCCAGACTGGCGCGGTCCGGAAAATCCAGATGCATGGTCGAGCCGATCATCTTGCCCTGGTCATCAAGGATGGCACCGCCACTGAGCAGGTGGCCCATGGCAATCAGTTCACGGACCCCGGCGAGATGTGCTTCCCGGTTTGCCAGGCGGCGGGCAGGCGCATCTGCGTCTGTGTAATCCATTGCTGTCACTACAAATTGCATGGTGGGCTCACACTTCGCTGATGAACTTGGTGATGAGACAGGCATCAAATCCTTCAGTGCCTTCTTCGCTGCCATGGCCGCTTTCCTTGATGCCGCCAAACGGTGACTCCGGCACGGAAATGGCGTAGCTGTTGAGGCCGATCATGCCGGCTTCAAGTTGCTCGCCCAGCAGTTTGAGACGCTTGCCGGAATCGGTGAATGCGAACGCCGCCAGCCCATAAGGCAGGCGGTTGGCTTTGGCTATCACTTCCTCAAAGTCCCTGAACGGATTGATGCACGCGACCGGGCCAAATGGTTCCTCATTCATGATGCGGGCACTGTCCGGGATATTGGACAAGACGGTCGGTTTGTAGAAGAAGCCGGGACCTGCAATGGCTTCACCACCTGTGTTCAGGGTGGCGCCGTGCTTTACAGCATCCTGGATCAATGCATTGACTGCTTCACGACGACGGGCGTGGATCATCGGGCCCATGTTGTTGGCTTCATCGAGTTGATTGCCGATCTTCATCTTGTTGACGCGGGCAGTAAAGCCGGCAACAAACTTCTCGTAAATGGATTCATGCACGTAATAACGGGTTGGCGACACACATACCTGACCGCCGTTGCGGAATTTGGCCATAACGCTCAGGTCCAGCACGTGTTCCAGATTTACATCATCAAATACCAGCACTGGTGCATGCCCACCCAGTTCCATCGTGGTTCTTATCATGCGTTCAGCACAGATCTTCATAAGCTCTTTGCCGATCGGAACCGAGCCTGTGAAGGTCAGTGCACGCACGACGCCGGAACGCAGGATGTACGGGCAAACCTCTGCAGGTACGCCATAGACCAGATTGACTGCGCCATCCGGTACGCCCGCTTCCTGCAAGGCTTTGACCATCAGGATGGCAGATGCAGGGGTATCTTCAGCAGCCTTCAATATGCAGGAACAGCCGGCACCCAGCGCTGCCCCCAGTTTGCGGGCCGGATTTCCCTGCGGGAAATTCCACGGGGTGAACGCTGCAACCGGACCAATCGGCTGACGCATCACCAGCATGCGGGCACCCGCCTGACGCTGAGTCAGCACGCGGCCATAGGTACGACGGCCTTCCTCGGCATACCACTCCAGCACTTCGGTGGCCATGTGCAGCTCAATACGGGATTGTGCAATCACCTTGCCGGATTCCATCGAAGCCACTTTGGTGACCTGTTCACCTCGTTGTTTCAGCAAATCGGCGGCTTTGCGCAGGATCTCACCGCGTTTTTCCGGCAGCATGCTGCTCCAGGCCTTGAAGCCC
This sequence comes from uncultured Gammaproteobacteria bacterium, assembly GCA_903837345.1. GTDB lineage: Bacteria > Pseudomonadota > Gammaproteobacteria > Pseudomonadales > Pseudohongiellaceae > CAILUG01. Next base: position 99,008 of record CAILUG010000046.1, read on the forward strand.
TTTTGTGAGGAAGCCAGCGCGCGGTCGAGATCAGCGGTGGTGGCATGCGGAAGCTCGCCCAGCACCTCGCCGGTGGCCGGATTGAGCACGGGTTCACTCTTGCGATCGCCTTTGGAGATCCATTCGCCGTCGATAAACAACTGCAATTCTGGGTATAGATTGGTGGTGCCGGACATGGGCCAACTCCTGGGAGGGAAGGGCAGATTTGAGGGCGGCTATGATCCCCTAAAATCGTCCTGCCGGCAAAATGTTCCTGTGCTTGCAAGCGCGGAGTGCTGTCGTATCATGCGGCGGTTTTCAGAGAGCTTTTCAACCTTGCGGAGTGCTTATGTCTGCCCAAACAACCATAAAACCCAATCCCGACTACAAACGCATAGCGACTGAGGAGGCCTGGGCACCGGCCGAGCTCATCGTGCGCTATCGCAAATTGTACGAAAGTGGCTCGCTGGGCGATCCCGGCTTCGACAGCTTGTGGGGCTTCTATTCCTCGTCGATGGCGCCGCGCCCGGTGTTCATCCGCGAAAAGCTGGCTGATCTTGGTGCAATGCGTATTGCCGACATGGATGCCACCGGCATTGACCACCAGATACTGTCACTGACATCGCCAGGTGTGCAGGTGTTTGACAAGGCAACAGCAGTTTCGCTGGCCAGGGAAACCAATGACATGCTCGCCGATGCTGTGCGCAAGCACCCGACCCGCTTCAGTGGCCTGACTGCCATCGCACCGCATGCGCCAGAGCAGGCAGCTCAGGAGCTCGAACGCTGCAGCAAGTTCGGCTTCAAGGGCATCATCATCAACTCGCATACCCAGGGCGAATACCTGTCGGATCCCAGGTTCTGGGCCATCTTCGAAGCGGCTGAAGCGATGAACCTGCCAATCTACATCCATCCCAACACCCCGCCACCAAAGATGATTGAACCCTTTGTGGAAGCAGGGCTGGATGGCGCCATCTTTGGATTCGGCGTCGAAACCGGCTTGCATCTGTTGCGGATCATTACTGCCGGTGTGTTCGACCGATTCCCCAGGCTGCAGATCATTGTGGGCCACATGGGCGAGGCTCTGCCTTACTGGATGTACCGACTCGATTACATGCATGCGGCCGGCGTGAAAGCAGCACGTTATGAGTGCATGAAGCCGCTCAAGAAGAAAGTCAGCGACTACCTCAGGGAGAACGTCTACATCACCAACAGTGGTGTTGCCTGGGAGCCGGCCATCAAATTTGCGCAGCAAGTCTGTGGAGTCGACCGTGTGATGTATGCAATGGATTACCCGTATCAATATTCACCGCAGGAAGTGATTGATCTCGACAACATGACCATGGATATCGGCACCAAGAAAAAGTTTTACCAGAGTGTGGCCGAGAAGGTGTTCAAACTGGTTTGATCCCGGGGCACTGTCGGCAGTTAACTGAAAGTTTCTCTTTGAAATACTGATAGTTGGCATTGCTTGACCCACTATCTGTTGGTTGTTCATTAACCAATGGTTGAGTGGCTTCCGTGTCCCGAAGTGTCCACGATGGAGTTACCGAGCGGTTCAAGCTGGCGCTGGAAGGCGCCGGCCTGGACGGCTACAAGCAGAAAGACCTGGGCCGCTTGTTCGGGGTATCGGCGCAAGCTGTCAAGAAATGGCTGAACGGTGAGTCCATTCCGACTGCAGAAAGAGCGCCGCTGATTGCCAAAAAACTGGGTGTACGCAGAGCCTGGCTGCTGGACAATGAGCTGCCGATGAGTGCCTTGCACGGCGCCATTACCGAGGAGGTCGGGCATGATTACCAGCCGACACCGGCCATCAGTTTGTCAGTGGATGAGTACCGGCTGCTGACTCAATACCGTCAATTGCCCAAGCAACAGCAGCAGGATTTATCCCGGTTACTGGCAAGCATGTGCGAGTTGCAGACAAAGAAGCGTTAGTGGCGGGGGAGCACGAAACAGAATCCTGACTCGTCTGGCTTCAGCATTCTTGAAGGAATAAAAAAGGGGCCTGGTGGCCCCTTTTTTATTCTTTGGCATATTACAAATGCAAGGATCAGAACGGATATTTGTTCTGGCCAGTCTGTATGGTGATCCACTTCAGTTCGGTCATTTCATCGATTGAGAAGTGGCCGCCTTCACGGCCATAGCCGCTGTCTTTCACGCCACCGAACGGAATGACGGGTTCGTCACGCACACTGGGGCCATTGATATGGACAGCGCCTGCTTCCAGTCCTTCGGAAATCGCGATCGCTTTCTGCAGGTCATTGGTGATCACGGCCGAGGACAAGCCATAGTCGGAATCATTGGCCAGCGCCAACGCATGCAGATGGTCATTGGCTTTGATGACAGAAGCTACCGGACCGAAACACTCCGTGCGGAAAATGCTCATTGACGGTGTGATATCCGCAACGACAGTAGGTTCGAACACGTTGCCGGTATAGTTGCCACCGGTCAGTAGACGAGCGCCTTGCGCTACAGCTTTATCAACCTGCTCCTTGATGAAAGGCGCCTGGGTGGTGCGAATCAGGGGACCTACGATCAAGCCAGGTTCGCGCGGGTTGTTGCCGTACTTGATGCCGGCCACTTTGGCTTTGAATTTTTCGCAGAACTTGTCGTAGATGCCGGCTTCAACGATCACGCGTGAGCCGGTCATGCAGATCTGGCCCTGATGCATGAAGTTGCTGAAGGCAGCAGTGTTGACAGCGTAATCAACATCAGCATCGTTGAGTACGATGATCGGGTTTTTGCCACCCAGTTCCAGTGCAAAGCGTTTGCCGTTGGCAACTGCTTTGGTGCCGATCTGCCAGCCTACTTTGCTCGAGCCGGTAAAGGTGACAAAGCGGACCCGTTTGTCACTGATAAGGCCGTCGCCCAGCTCGGCACCGATGGCAGGGGCAACGTTGACAACGCCAGGCGGGAAGCCGGCATCACGGAAAAGTTCGCCGATTTTCAGACCGATAACCGGAGTCATTTCGGAAGGCTTCAGAATGACACAATTGCCGGCAGCCAGAGCAAAGCCGATTTTGCGGATGCCAAGCAGCAGCGGAAAGTTGAACGGTGCAATTGCCAGCACTGTGCCGAGCGGGCGTCGAATTGAATAAGACTTCACGCCGGGGTAATCGGACAAATAGGTCTCACCTTTCACGCGACGGCATTCGCCAGCCATCGAGCGCAGGAAGCCGGGAGTGTGGTGGGTCTCGTAGCCAGCCTTCAACAAGGTCGAGCCGGCTTCATCGATCAGCACGTCCTGCAATTCCTTGGCGCGCTCTTCCAGCACTTCGGCTACGCGGATCAGCAATTTTTCACGTGCGCCGGGAGCCACGTCTTTCCAGGTCTGGAAAGCTTTGGCTGACGAAGCGAGTATGCGCTCCACATCGGCTTTGCCGGCGTTCTGTACACGGGCATAAACCGTGTTGGTGGCTGGGTTCATGTCATCGCTGTAGACCCCGGAAGCAGAGGGGGTGTAAGCGTTGTCGATAAACAGTTGATATTCTTGCATGAGAGGCTCCGTAACGATTTTTCTGGTTATAGCGTAACTGGCTTCAGTGAAAGCAGCGGCGGTAACTTAACGAATAGGGTAGGCAAGATCAAATCCTATTTGGAGTAGGAAACCCGGGGGATTTCAGTTTCGCTACGAACAGCCCAGAGCGCTGCTTTGGCAGTGACACTGCCGGCAAAGAGCTCCAGCGAACTGCGCAGGCGTTGCTGTAATGCTGTCTGGTCACAAGCTGCTGCAAACAGGCTGTGTCCGTTCCAGCAATGGAGCGCAAGCGCAGTGAGTTGCAGCATGGCGTAGGCACCGCCTTCAACAGATCCGGGGTTGTGTTTCGCGTTGGCTACCAGTGAGCCCACTCTGGTTCTCAAGCAGTCCTGAACGGATGCCCAGCATGATTGAAACGGGCTGGTTCCCGAGTTTATTGCCGTATCGATGATTGAAAAAAGTTTCTCCAATGTTTCGGCATTGTCGGCAATCACTTTGCGCTTTACAAAGTCCAGCGCCTGGATGCCGCTGGTGCCCTCATATATGGCTGCAACACGGATATCACGCGCCATCCGTTCCAGTGGGTAGTCACTGGTATAGCCGTAACCACCCATGACCTGGATGCCAAGATTTGCCACGCTGAAAGCTGTCTCGGCGTTATAGGTTTTGGCGACCGGCAGCATCAACTCTGCCAGGTTTTGCCATTGCTGACCTTTCTGGTTGCCAGCCAGCAACAGGGCTTCAGCCTTGTCAAGAAAGCCCGCAATGCGCAGAGCCAGTGCCCGCATCAATTCACTTTCAGCAGTCATTTCCAGCAACATCCGTCGCACATCGGCATGTTCAATGATATTGACCGGCGGGGAGAGTGGAGAACCTCCTTGCGGCCGTTCGGCAGCATAGGCAAGTGCCTGCAGGGTGGCAGCATTGGCGATCGCAGCACCTTGAACTGCCACAGCCAGGCGCATGTTGTTCATCATTACAAACAGTGCCTGCAGACCTTTGCCGGCTGTTCCGATCAATTCGGCTTTCGCATCATTGAACTCAAGCACGCAAGTAGGGGACGCATGCAGTCCCATCTTGTGCTCAAGGCGCAAAACACTGACTCCATTGCCGGCTCCATCCGTGTTTTTAGGCACGGCAAACAAGCTCAATCCCCTGCTGCCGGTATCTGCCCCGGGGATTCTTGCCAGCACCAGATGAAGAATCTCTTTGGTCAGGTCGTGATCACCATAAGAAATCCAGATTTTTGTCCCGGAAAGCAGGAAGCTTCCGTCAGGCTGGGGTTTGGCCACAGTGGTGATCCTGCCGACATCGGAACCGGCTTGAGACTCGCTGATCACTATCGTCGATGAGAGATTGCCGCACACCAGCCCGGCCAGCCAGCGGGCTTGTTGACCTGCGCTGGCACTTTTCAGAATAGCCAATGCTGCACAGCGCAGATTGATGCACATCATGCCAAACGCCAGGTTGGCACCATCACACAGCTCTTGTACGGCGCTTGTCACCACTCGCGGCAAGCCCAGGCCATCGATCTCCAGTGGCAGTCCCAGCGCCGGGAAGCCGAGCTCACACCAGGAGCGATAGATATCCACGGTTCCCGCGGGCAGTCGCACTCCCGCACCATCCAGCCGGCATCCTTCCCTGTCACCACTGGCTGCCAGCGGCAGCAGTTGGTCCGCGGCAAATGAGGCTGCTGTTTCCAGCAGTGCCGTTACGGTGTCCTGGTCGGCATGGGTGAATGGTTCCAGCTCGCACAATTCATGCAACCGGGCTATGTGGAGGAGTTGAAACTCAAGGCCTGCTGACTGTTCGCGCAAATAAGACATTGGGGACTCGTGGTTGAGGTCATAAAATTTGCGCAATGTTATTAGCTACATGCGGCCTTGGTATACAGAAAATCTGCATTGCAACGCCTGGGTGGGTAAATTACTTTACTGCCCCTTCCTGATGGCAGGACTATCGGGGACCAGAATGATTTTCTTGTTCAGTTGAAGGAATTGATCCAATGCACCCAGGTAATCCCAAGTTCAAGTTGCTGGCAGTTGGCATCATGCTGGTAAATGCCGGTTCTGTGGCTTTGGCACAGCAAAACACGCTTGAATCCATCGTGGTTTCTGCTGATCGGCAACAAACAGTGCTGCGGGATGTGCCTGCAAGTATTTCTGTGGTGGGCGGGGAGGACATCAGCAACATACGTGCGACCCACGTCAATGAAGACCTGGCCCGTGTTCCCGGCACCTGGGTCAGCAGGGGCAACGGCCAGGAGAGTCTCACCGCCATCAGATCACCAGTATTGTCCGGTTCCGGCAGTTGCGGTGCTTTCCAGTTTTCACAGGACAGCATTCCGCTGCATGCAGTCGGATTCTGCAATGTAAATGAAATGTTTGAAGCCAATACCGAACAGGCGGGAGCCATTGAAGTAATCCGTGGTCCTGGCAGTGTGCTTTATGGAGCCAATGCAATCCACGGCGCCATCAACGTTTTGAGCAACCCCATAAGTGCTACTGGCGACAGCAGCATCGGCTATGAACTGGGTCCGCATAATTACAACCGTATCAGGGCAACAACAAGCGATACGAGCGGTGCCAACGGATACCGTGCCAGCTTCAATGGCACCAGTGATGGCGGGTACAAGGATTACTCCGGATTTGACCAGCAGAAACTGACTTTGCAGCACGCTTATACAGCGGATGTATTCAAGATAACCAGCTCGTTCAATTTCACCAACATCAATCAGGCTACGGCCGGTTTCATCACCGGGCATGATGCCTACAAGGATGAAAATCTCAAAAAAGTAAATCCCAATATCGGGTCGTTCAGGGATGCCCAATCCTACCGGTTGAGCAGTCGCATTGACTGGCAGACAGATTTTGCACAAATCTCGGTAACACCTTATTACCGCAAAACCGAAATGACTTTCATGCAGCATTTCAATCCGGGTACCCCGATAGAATCAAACGGACAACATTCGCTCGGGTTGATGAGCATGTTGACCGGCAAGTACCAGAATCTCTCATGGCAGACCGGTGTGGATATGGAGTCAACCACCGGTTTTGTGGTTGAGACCCAACTGGTACCTGCCGTGGGAACTGCAGCAGTTGTGGCCACTGTCCCGGTTGGGAAACACTATGACTATGTAGTCGATGCCAGACTGGTTTCTCCCTATGCCCAATTGAAATACCGTTTGAACCAGAACAATGAACTGACCCTGGGATGGCGATTTCAATCGGTGAAATACAATTACGACAACCACATGCTGGATGGTCGTACCAAGGACAATGGGGTGGCGTGCAGTTTCGGTGGATGCCGGTTCGATCGGCCTGCTGCCCGTTCTGATGAGTTCAACAATGCATCTTCCCAGTTGGGGTGGATTCACGATCTCAATTCCGCCAACCAGCTCTACGCCAACCTTTCCAACGCATTCCGTGCACCGGACACCAATGAACTTTATCGTTTGCAAGGTACCCAGAACGTAGCGGGTTTTGGTTCGGAGAAAGCCCGTAGCATCGAAGTGGGGGTGCGTGGTTCCGTGGATAAATTCGGTTATGGAATTGTTGCGTTCCATATGCGGAAAACCAACGTGATACTCCAGGACAGCAACCGCATCAACATCAGTGGTGCCGAGACTTTGCATCGCGGTGTGGAAATCAATGGCTCCTACCGGTTCACCCGGTCGATCGCCTTGCTGGTGGCGATGACTGATGCGCGCCACACTTACGAAGGCACTGTGAATCCAAGTACCGCAAATCTGGCGGGTCTCGATATCAAGACAGCGCCGCGCATCATGGGCAGTGCCCAACTGCAGTGGAAAGATGCCAATCGCAGTGCAGAACTGGAGTGGGTGCATATGGGGTCTTATTACATGGTGGAAACCCACGATGCCAAGTACCCGGGACATGAACTGCTGAACTTCAGATACCAGGTTGACCTGAACACCCACTGGAACTACGGCCTCAATGTCACCAACCTGCTGAACACTGACTATGCTGAACGGGCGGATTATGCTTTTGGCGTTGAAAGGTATTTTGTAGGTGAGCCACGCAGTCTGTACTTGAGCGTGGGCTACCATTTCTGAGGAAGTGACGGGGGCAGAAACCGGAGCCAAAAAAAACCCCGGAATAAAATTGCTCTTCCAGGGCTTTTCAGAGGGGACTGTCAGCGATTGCTGTCAAAGCCATCAAAACTACTACAAACTTCAGTAATGATGGCTTTGACAGAAACCCTGCGGTTCCGCTTGCTGTACCGGGTAGTTTGGTAACAGAAATGCCGAACCGAACCGAACCGAACCGAACGGTACGGTGGGAATATTAGATTCCCCGGACGACCCCGTCAAGTCTTTTTCCCATTTAATTCACAAGTGATGAATTTTTATCTTAAGATGCGCGACCTCCAATGTGTCCTTTCGCCAGGGCAGTGACCAACTCTTGAGCTAGTGATGAACTCGGAAGTACCCAAATTAAAGCCTCGCAGTGCAGACAAACGGGAAGAAGTGCTGGACATCGCAAGTGAAAACTTTCTGGGCAAGGGGTTTGACGGCACCAGCATCAATGTCATGGCCAGGGAAGCCGGAATTTCCAAAGAGTCCATCTACAGGTATTTCGGCAGCAAGGAAGACTTGTTCATGGCGGTGGTGGACCGGGAGCTGTCGTTCTACGGCAATGGCATGCTGGAAACGACCAATAGCTATCAGGGCGAGAGTTTCCGGGAAGCATTGTTCAAGGTTGCCGAAGCAACTTTACGGCTGGTCTCAACCGAGCGGACTCTGGCCTTGCGCAGATTGGTGTTCCAGATGTCTGCCAATGGCTCGAAAGTGGGAACCCATTACTACACGGCAGGTCCGGATACGGCATACAGGAATCTGATCCAGTTGTTCGAGTATTACAAACCTGCGACAGATTTTCCCATAGACAAATTGAGCAAGTATTTTCTGTCCCTGGTACTGCACAGGGCAGTGCTGCAGCGTGAATGTGGAGTGCTCGGAAGACTGGCGGAAACTGAAATCAAACAGCACTGCCTGGAAGTCGTGGAAGATTTTCTGCTGGCTTTCTGCAAGTAAATCCCGATCGTTGCTTCCTGCATTCAGCAGCTAGATTGATTTGCGGTTTTTCAGCAGCTGCATCACCTGTTCAATGCATTCATTGATGCCGGCTTTGTCAGTCTCCAGCACCAGATCAGCATCCGTTGGGGCTTCATAAGGGAAGGAAATGCCAGGCACATTGCCGGCTGACAAATTGGCATTGGCAGCATAGAGCCCGCTTGGATCACGTTGCTTGCATGTGTCCATGGAAGGATTCAGATAAACCAGGATGCAATTTCCCTTGCCGATTACACTGATGGCCTGGGCGCGTGCCTCAGCGCTGGAAGCGACAAAAGCTGCGCAACAGATAAGTCCTGACTTATTCAAATAACGCGCGATATGGGCACTGCGACGCAGGTTTTCTGCACGCCCCGCAGCATCGTGACCAAGGTCCTTGCTCAATCCAAGCCGCATGGATTTTCCATCCAGCACGGTGCTGACCCGACCCATGTCAAACAGTTTGCGTTCAAGTGCATGGGCCAGCGTGGACTTGCCGGAGCCAGACAAGCCGACAAATATCACGGTAACAGGTTGTTGCCCATAACGCGCAGCCCGTTCTTCCGGGGTGACATGGCCATGACTGTGGGAATGTGCTGGCAATGCCGGATTGGTGCCTTCGATCATGCCGGCACCGACCGTTACATTGGTAAGCCTGTCGATCACTATGAAGGCGCCAGTGCTCCGGTTCTTCCTGTAGGAATCGAAATGCAACGGGTGGGTGAAGCTGATGTCACAAACTGCAATTTCGTTCAGGGCCAGGGCTGGAGCGGGCTGTTGAGCCAGAGTGTTGACATCAATCTTGTGATGAATGCTGCCGATGTGGCCGCTCAGCATATTGGTGGTGTGTTTGAAATAGTATTGCTTGCCAGGCAGCATCTGGTCATCACTCATCCAGACAATGGTGGCTGTCACAACATCGCTGGTGACCGGCAAATTGTCGTTGTGAACCAGCAGATCCCCGCGACTGATATCGATTTCATCCTCAAGCGTCAGGGTCACTGCCATCGATGCAAAAGCCGATTCCAGTTCTTCGTCCTGGGTCACTATCGATTTCACGCGGCTGCTTTTGCCGGAAGGCAGTACGGTCAGGGAATCGCCTTTGCGTACCACGCCTGAGGCGACCGTGCCGCAGTAGCCACGGAAATTGAGATTGGGGCGGTTGACGTACTGAACCGGGAAGCGGAAATCCTCGAAGTTCTTGTCTGCGGCAATTTTGACGTTTTCCAGCATGTTCATCAGCGTTGGTCCCTGGTACCAGGGCATGAATTCGCTGGCATTGACGACATTGTCGCCATTCAGCGCGGAGATGGGGATGAAAGTGATCTCGCCGGTTTCGAGATCCCTGGTGAAAGACAGATAGTCCTTGCAGATGCTTTCGAAAACAGTTTCGTCATGGTTCATCAGGTCCATCTTGTTGATGGCAACAATCAGATGCTTGATGCCGAGCAGGGTGGCAATGAATGTATGCCGCCTGGTCTGGGTCATTACGCCGTGACGGGCATCAATCAGGATTATTGCCAGTTCGCAATTCGAAGCACCGGTTGCCATGTTGCGCGTGTATTGCTCGTGGCCTGGGGTGTCAGCAATGATGAACTTGCGTTTTGCAGTCGAGAAATAGCGATAGGCCACATCAATGGTGATGCCTTGCTCGCGTTCGGCTTGCAGTCCGTCTGTCAGCAGTGCGAGGTCCACCTTGTTGCCGGTAGTGCCGGATTTGATGCTGTCGGATGTGATGGCTGACAACTGGTCTTCGTAGATCATCTTGGTGTCGTACAACAAACGGCCGATCAGGGTGCTCTTGCCGTCATCAACACTGCCACAGGTCAGCAGCCGCAAAAGTTCCTTGCGTTCATGCTGGGCCAGATAGGCGTTGATGTCGGTAGTGATCAGGTCGGATTGGTGGGACATGGCAAATCCTGTTTCATGCCTGCCAGCTGGGCAGGCTGATAATAACGGTCAAAAATATCCTTCACGCTTTTTCTGTTCCATTGATCCGGCCTGATCGCTGTCGATCAGCCGGCCTTGCCGCTCGGATGTGGTGGCGAGCAGCATTTCCTGGATGATCTCCGGCAATGTCTGGGCGTTTGACTCGACGGCGCCTGTCAGCGGATAACAGCCGAGAGTGCGGAATCTCACCATTTTCATGCGCAAATTCTTGCGCAGTTCCTGGGGGACCCGTTCATCATTCAGCATGATGGTGGCTCCTTCGTAATCAAGCACTGGCCGTTCTTTGGCGAAGTAGAGTGCCGGGATATCGATATTGTTGAGGTGGATATACTGCCAGACATCCAGTTCGGTCCAGTTGGACAGCGGGAATACACGGATGCTTTCACCTTTGTTTATTTTGCCGTTGTAGAGATTCCACAATTCAGGGCGCTGGTTTTTCGGATCCCAGCGGTGGTTTTTGTCGCGGAATGAAAATACCCGCTCTTTGGCACGGGATTTTTCCTCGTCACGCCGGGCACCACCGAAGGCAGCATCAAACTTGTATTTGTCCAGTGCCTGCTTCAGGGCCTGGGTTTTCATGATGTCCGTATGCTTCTGGCTGCCATGGGTGAAAGGGTTGATCCCCGCTTTCACGCCTTCCTCATTGATATGTACGATCAGGTCGAAACCGTATTTTTTGGCCAACTTGTCGCGAAACTCGATCATTTCGCGGAATTTCCAGGTCGTATCAACGTGCAGAAGCGGAAACGGCAGCCTGCCGGGGTAGAAGGCTTTCTGGGCAAGATGCAACATGACGGCCGAATCCTTGCCTATCGAATAAAGCATCACCGGCTTTTCAAATTCGGCCGCCACTTCACGGATGATGTGGATGCTCTCTGCTTCAAGTTGCTTCAGATGGGTTAAATAGTGCTCTGTCATTGGAGTAACTATGCTCGATTTGACGCTGTGGCACCCGGGAGTGCCCGCATGGACGATCGGTGATTATACGAAGTGTTGAAGCAACAAACTCAACTGCGTCCCAGCAGCCCGGCGTCGCCTGGCACTGAAGGGGCAGCATTCACTTCAACTTTTGGAGTTATTACATAATCAAGCGGCGGAGACAGCTGATTGGCTTTTGCGTCGGGGCTGGTGTTGGCATTGAGAGAGTCCGCAGGTATCTGCGCCACCTGATTGGCAATGTATTCAGGACACAGATTGCGGGCGCCATGCGCCAAATGCTGGTAAACATCACGGTAGCTTTCCGTCAGCTTGCTGAACAAATGCGCAGAATCACTGAAGTGGCCGTGGACTTCACGCTTGTAGTTCTCATACTCATCAGTGAGTTGTTGCAGCTGCGTTTCCAGTTGCTGGACACGCGCTTCATCCGATTTCATGAGTTTGAACAGGATCGCTCCTGCTACGGCTCCGGCCAGCAAGCAACCCAATGCGACGATCCACAACATTATTCAATTCCGTAATCAGGCGAGCAAAATATCTAGACGGGAGTGATTATACCTATAATCGTGCTTCAAACAGGCTCCAGCAGGATAAGTCTTTGTCAGATTCCCGGGAAGCTCCAGGCCCCATGGCACTCTATCGTCACGCTTTGCAACAAGGAGCCTTGTTGCCGGATGAATGCCAGGTCAGTGCCGTGGAAGAGTTGCAGTTGGTTCATGACCAGCTGGTGATGCGCGAGGCCAGGCCAAGGCAGGGATGGTGGCATTTCCTGGACAGTTTTTTCAGGGCGGACATGCCGCCGATCAAGGGTCTGTATATCTGGGGAAGTGTCGGCCGGGGCAAGACATTCCTGATGGATCTGTTTTTCGGCTCCCTGCCGTTCAAACGCAAATCCCGGCTGCATTTCCACCGGTTCATGCGGATGGTGCACTCAAGATTGCGCGCTGCCAGCGGACAAGCCAACCCCTTGACCCTGGTAGCTGAAGAAATTGCCAGAGATGCTGCAGTCCTCTGTTTTGACGAGTTCTACGTGTCAGACATTGGCGATGCCATGATTCTGGCAAATTTGCTGGAAGAGCTGTTTGCCAGAGGGGTGGTGCTGATAGCAACGTCAAATCTCAGGCCGGATTTGCTCTATGAAAACGGACTGCAGAGAAAGAAATTTTTGCCAGCCATCGAGCTGTTGAAGACCCACACCAGGGTTATCAACCTCGATGGAGGCACAGATTATCGACTGCGCTCGTTGAACAGGAATGCCTTGTATCACTATCCGCCCGGGGCTGAGGCTGTGCGAATGCTGGCCGAGCTTTTTGGTGATTTGACACGTGGCAGGCAGGTGGAAGCCGATAAAGTTCTTGAAATTCAAGGGCGTAATGTCAATTGCCGATTGTGGAGTGAAGGGGTTGTATGGTTTGAATTTGGTCAGATATGCACGCAGCCCCGCGGTGTGGCCGACTACATTGAACTGGCAAGTCAGTACCACACGGTGCTGATATCTTCGGTCCCGGTGTTCGATGGGCGTAATGATGACAATGCCAGGCGCTTCATAGCACTGGTGGATGAGTTTTATGACCACAAGGTCAAGCTGGCTTTGGAGGCAAATGCAGCATTGGCAGCGCTTTATCAGGCCGGTGAGTTGGCTTTCATGTTCGAACGCACCCGCAGCCGATTGATTGAAATGCAGTCTTCCCGGTACCTGGAATTGCCGCATGAACCTGACTGACAACAATATCTTTGTATACCTGAACACAAAGGGGCTGGATTGTTGGTGTATTTGGGCTTGTGTCGATAGGGGTGTGTCTGTAGAATTCGCGCCCCTGATATCCGGGCAGACACTGGCTAGTGCAGGTGCGAAGTCCGGGAAGACAAATTATCTGGAAAATAGGCCGGGAATATTGCGCCCCGCCATTGAGAATTAGACATGAAGACATACTCAGCCAAGAAAGAAACAGCGGAAAACAACTGGTTTGTTGTTGATGCAGCAGGCCAGACCCTGGGCCGCTTGTCAGCAGAAATCGCCCATCGTCTGCGTGGCAAACACAAGCCTGAATACACGGCCCATGTGGATACTGGTGACTACATAGTCGTCATTAACGCAGAAAAAGTGGCAGTTACCGGCACCAAGGAAACCACCAAGATTTATCATCGTCATTCCACCTATTCGGGCGGTCACAAATCCCGGACTTTCAAGGAAATGATCCAGCACTCACCCGAAGAAGTCATCCGTATTGCGGTGAAAGGCATGGTTCCCAGAACCCCGCTTGGCCGGGATATGATGAGCAAACTGAAGATTTATGCTGGTAGTCAGCACCCACATACTGCACAGCAACCCGCCCTTTTAACCTTTTGATAAATAACTGGATTTAGTACTCATGGCTGTCTCCCAATACTACGGAACCGGTCGCCGGAAGACCTCTACTGCAAGGGTTTTTCTGACTCCGGGCACTGGCACTATCACAATCAATGACCGTACGCTGGAAAATTTCTTTGGCCGTGAAGTCGCCAGGATGATTGTGCGTCAGCCGTTGGAGCTGTTGTCGATTGGCAACAAGTTCGACATCATGATCACTGTTGCCGGCGGTGGCAGCTTTGGCCAGGCAGGCGCCATTCGTCATGGCCTTACCCGCGCCCTGATTGAGTATGATGAGAATAATCGCAGTGTGCTGCGCAAAGCAGGTTTTGTTACCCGCGATTCCAGGGAAGTCGAGCGCAAAAAAGTGGGTTTGCGCAAAGCTCGCAAGCGTCCACAGTACTCCAAACGCTAATCTGGGCTCGCAAAGTACTCGAAGAACAAGGAACGCCGAAACCCAAGGGTTTCGGCGTTTTTTTTATATCCAAAGACCGGTACTGTCGGCAGTTCCATCTCGCTTTTTCTTGAATGAAAAGGCCATTTTGATTACGATGCGCGCGATTTTCCATCCAGTTCAAACCCGCGTTTCTGCGGGGGCTTATTAAGGAGACTTTTCGTGAATGACGGCACTGTAAACAAGAGCCGCAGGCGCTTTTTGATCGGCGCCACCTCCACGGTGGGTGCTGTTGGAGCGGTGGGTGCGGCGGTTCCCTTCGTAGGCTCCTGGAGCCCCAGTGCCAGAGCTTTGGCAGCGGGCGCCCCAATTACCATTGATATCAGCCGGTTGCATCCTGGCGAGCTGCTGGGACCGATGCCGGCATGGCACGGACAACCGGTATTCGTCATGCGCCGGGATGCAACCACGCTTGCCACTCTTCACGACAATATTTCCCACCTGGCAGATCCAGGTTCGGAAAGAATTGACCAGCAGCCTGAATATGCCCGCAATGAGTTTCGTTCGCGCAAACCGGAAATCATGATTCTGGTAGGTATCTGTACCCATCTGGGCTGCTCACCCCAGTTGTTTGCCGAAGTCAAAGCGCAGGATTTCGATCCTGCCTGGAAGGGCGGCTTTTTCTGCCCTTGTCATGGTTCCAAGTTCGATCTCGCCGGCCGTGTTTTCAGCGGTGTACCTGCCCCAGCTAATCTCCGCGTGCCACCCCACTATTACGTTAACGACAATGTAATCGTAATTGGACTTGATTCGGAGAATTCCTGATGGCCGGCAGTGATCACAACAACGACAACATGCATTTGACCGGCTTTTTGGGTTGGCTAAATGCCCGCTTGCCTGTAGTACAAGCTTTTGAAAAACACATGAGCAAGTATTACGCGCCCAGGAACTTCAATTTCTGGTACATCTTTGGTGTGTTATCAATGGTCGTACTGGTCAACCAGCTGTTGACCGGTATCTGGTTGACCATGAATTTCAACACCAGTGCTGAAGGCGCCTTTGCATCTGTTGAATACATCATGCGGGACGTGGATTACGGCTGGATACTTCGCTATTTGCATTCTACCGGTGCCTCTGCGTTTTTTGTTGTGGTTTACCTGCATATGTTCAGGGGCATGATGTATGGCTCTTACCAGAAACCAAGAGAACTGATCTGGATATTTGGCATGACCATTTATCTGGTACTGATGGCTGAAGGGTTCATGGGCTATGTGTTGCCCTGGGGCCAGATGTCCTATTGGGGCGCGAACGTAATCGTAGGCCTGTTTGGTGCGATCCCGGTCATTGGCAAGGACCTCATGGTCTGGATCCAGGGTGACTATCTGATCTCTGGCGCAACCCTCAACAGATTTTTTGCGTTGCATGTGGTTGCCCTGCCATTGGTGCTGGTAGGTTTGGTAATACTGCATATCCTTGCGCTGCATGAAGTCGGATCCAACAATCCCGATGGTGTGGAAATCAAGAAAAACAAGGATCCGGTAACCGGAATTCCGCTGGATGGAATTCCTTTCCATCCTTACTACACCGTGCATGATCTGGCCGGCATAGTAGTATTCCTGTTCGTGTTCTGTTTTGTGATTTTCTTCACCCCGGAAATGGGCGGCTATTTCCTTGAGCATGCCAATTTTGAGGAAGCCAACAATCTGAAGACTCCGGAGCTTATTGCTCCGGTGTGGTACTTCACACCTTTCTACTCCATGCTGCGTGCTTGTACCTATCCATTGTTTGGAGTGGATGCAAAAGTATGGGGGCTGGTCACGATGGCTTCTGCCATAGCCATTCTTTTTGTCTTGCCCTGGCTCGATCGCAGCGCTGTCAAATCCTTGCGTTACAAAGGCTGGTACAGCCGTATTGGCCTGCTGTTGTTTGTAGCCTGTTTCATCATCCTTGGGGTGTTGGGTACCAAGCACCCAACTGCAAACAGGGCATCATTGGCGCAACTGTGCACTGCCTACTATTTCGTATTTTTCCTGGCAATGCCCTGGTATACGCGCAAGGAAAAAACCACCACTCCACCCGCGCGGCTTACCGGACGCTTCATATCCATTCCGCAATTGGTGCTGGCACTGGTGCTGCTGGCCGGGTTGACGGCTGTACCGTTGATGGCTGTGGGTGCTGAATCCGAAGCCAGACTGGAATCTTTCAAGGTGAATCTGGCCGACAAAGCCTCGCTGCAGTCGGGAGCCTCCACTTTTATAAACTACTGCATGGGCTGCCACAGTGCCGGTTTTTCAAGATACCAGCGGGTAGCGGATGATCTCGGGATTCCCAAGGAAATCGCCAAGGAGAAATTGCTGTTTGACCATGGCAAGAATCTGGGTGACCTGATGGTGAGTTCCATGCCCAAAGAATCCGCCAAGAACTGGTTCGGCGTTGCGCCGCCCGATTTGTCACTGGTAGCCAGGGTGCGTTCACCTGAGTGGCTGCAAGGCTATCTGAAAGGCTTCTACACCGACACCAGCCGTCCTTTCGGAGTAAATAACACAGTATTCAAGAATGTAGGCATGCCCAATGTGCTAGGCAATCTGCAGGGACAACAAGTCCCCTGCAAATCCGAAGGTTGTGCAGGCACTACTCATGTTGAAGGTACTGGTAGCATGTCGCCTGAGGAGTTTGACAAATTCGTTTATGACCTTGTCAATTTCCTCACCTATCTGGGTGAACCCGCTGCAATGCAACGAGAAACCATCGGTGCATATGTTTTGTTCTTCCTGGCCTTCCTGTTCGTGTTTGCTTTCATGCTGAATCGCGAATACTGGAAAGACGTCCACTAAAATTGCAAGGGTTGAGGTATTAACAATGGGTGTTGTCACCAAACGATCATCGATGCTGTTCTACTCTGATGGCTATAGCCAGTTCAGCCATCGCGTGCGAATCGTGCTTGCAGAAAAAGGTGTGACGGTAGAAGTTGTTGATGTCGACATTTACGACAAGCCGGAAGATCTGGCGGTGTTGAATCCTTACAACAGTCTGCCGACCCTGGTTGATCGTGATCTGGTATTGTATGAGCCCAACATCATGATGGAGTATCTTGATGAGCGGTTTCCGCATCCGCCGCTCTTCCCCGTTTACCCGGTGGCGAGAGCCCAGAGCAGGCTGTGGATCTATCGCATAGACCGCGACTGGAGCCATCTGGTCGAAAAACTCCAGGCAGAAGACGGAACCCCGGCCGAACTCGACAAGGCCCGCAAGGAATTGCGTGAGAGCATCATTTCGGTTTCGCCGATTTTTGCAGAGAAACCATTCTTCATGAGCGATGAATTCACCATCGTCGACTGTTGTGTATTCCCGATACTCTGGCGCTTGCCTGAAATCGGTATCCGTTTGCCGGAAACAAAAGCCACCAAACCTCTGCTTGATTATCGTGCGCGTCTTATGGAGCGTGAGTCGATCAAGTTGAGTCTTTCAGAACAGGAGCGGGAGATGCGCGCCTGATGTTCCGACGGGAGTGCCGGTGCCAATGGTGATGACCACGCATAGACCCTATCTGGTCAGGGCCTTGAATGAATGGATTCTTGATAACAACTGTACTCCCTACATCCTGGTCAATGCCTTCGAGAAAGGCGTGGAAGTCCCGCAGAATTTTGTGAAAGATGGCCAGATCGTCCTCAATATTTCACCTGTCGCGGTGCAGGGATTGGTGGTTACCAATGAGGGAATCGAATTCAATGGCCGTTTTGGCGGCATTCCTACCCGCGTTTATGTACCAACCGCAGCTGTGCTGGGTATTTATGCCAAGGAAAACGGGCAGGGAATGATCTTTGACCGCGACGAGCCCATGCCGGACCCGCCTGAACCTGTTGCCGGACTGGCTATCGCCAAATCCGACGTTGCTTCCGGCAAACCCGAAAAAGCCAAACGTGCCAGCAAGCCTTCGCTGCGTATAGTCAAATAACTGCAGCAGAGCCTGGCCCTGCCAGCAGCTACCTTCAGCAGGGCCATGCGGCTAATCGATGTATTCGAAGGCCCTTACGACCTTGGTGACACCTGTTGAATTGCTAACCAGTTCAACTGTGAGTCTGGCCTCTTCCTGTGTCACCAGGCCCATCAGGTAAACCACGCCATTTTCAGTGATCACCTTGGTGCGCAGACCGCTGACAGTAGGGTCGGCCAGCATCAAGGTCTTGAGTTTGGCGGTAATCCACGAGTCATTGCTGCGAGACAGAAATGTTGTCGTGCCCGCAATTTCCAGTTCGTTGTGTACGGTTTTGACGCGGGTGGTTTGCGTTGCGACACGGGTGGCAACATTTTTGAGGTCCTGTGAAGGCACCTGGCCTACCAGCAACACCACGCCGTTGAAGCTGACCACAGTAATGTGGGAATTTTTCAGCCCAGGGTCGGCAGCATCGATATTGACCTGCACAGTGGTTTCTATGCTGCTGTCATCAATCATGGTGCCGAAGCTGCGCTTGCCGGGATTTTCCTTGATGCCTTCGTTACCATGTGTGGTTTCGACAATGGTGGTGCAACCTGCGAGACAAACCAGCACCGACAAAACCAGAAATATTCTAAACATTACTCACCTCCGAAGAGTTGTGAATCGATCAAATCACATAAACAGTGGATTACCAGCAGATGTACTTCCTGGATGCGGGCGGTAATCTGGGAAGGCACACAGATTTCGACATCACCAGACTGCAACAGTTCCCGCATGGCACCACCTTCGCGTCCTGTGAGAGCAACAACATGCATTTCACGCTGATGGGCAGCCTTGATGGCTTCGATGACATTGCGGGAATTGCCACTGGTGGAAATTGCCAGCAGGATGTCACCTTTGCGCCCGAGAGCTCTTATCTGTTTGGAAAAAATTTCGTTGTAGCTGTAATCGTTGGCGATGGAAGTCAGGGTGGAAGTATCGGTGGTCAGGGCGATCGCGGGCAACGAGGGGCGTTCCCTTTCAAACCGGTTCAGCAATTCTGAAGAGAAATGCTGGGAATCACCGGCCGAGCCACCATTGCCACAGCACAATACCTTGCCTTCGTTTAGCAGCGACTTCACGATCAGGGCAGCAGCCTGTGCGATCTGTCCAGGCAAAACCTCGGATGATTTTTGCTTGGTCTCAAGGCTGGCCTTGAACAGCTGTTTGACTCGCTCTTTCGCTTGCATTGCCGTACCCCGGTTACTGCTGCCGGCATTCTACCGGAATTCGGGCCGCTCGGCCAAGCTGCAAGAACAGTGTCACAATTTCAGTAAAATGCGTTGGGGATCCAATTTATTGCGGAGTTTCCCGAAGTTTGCATTTCGAACGCCACCACATCAAAACGGCAACTGTATTTGCGGAATTCGGGATGGTTGCAAAGAAAATGGCGGGCGGTAAACCTGATCCGGGCCTGCTTGCGACTGTCCACAGTGGCAGCAGCTGTGCCGTGACTGGCAGAACGCCGGTAACGCACCTCGACAAATACCAGCATGGACCTGTCATGCATGATGAGATCGATTTCGCCGAATTTGCAGCGGTAGTTGGACGTGAGCAGCGATAATCCCTGCGATTCAAGAAAGCGCAAGCTGGCATGCTCGAAGTGTGCGCCCAGTCGTTGACGCCAGGTCAAAGCCGGTTTGACAGTCACAGGATCCTCCATGATCCGGGCATGTTTATTCAAGCGGGTGTATCAGTCCATCAGTGATGGTAGACCAGACCAGTTCCCTGACTATGTTGCGATTGGGGCCCAGTTTCAGAGTGCCGGAAGCGCCCGGAATGCTGGCATCTGCTCCGGACTCAAGCAGTCGCAGTCTCGGATACAGCCGGAAGGCGTCCATGCCAAACGCTTGCAACCGCAAGTTCGCTGCGGATGTCATGGGGAATAATTGCCTTACTTTGCCCAGGCTGCCCGTGTCACCCAGCAGCCAGGGACTTTCACCAAATATCACACCGTTAAGGTCGCGATCGTCTGTTTGTCTGGCAGTGGCCGAATAAACGTCCTGGCTGGCATAGACCGGGATATCACCCGCATAAAGATAGGCAAGGCTCGGTATTATCTGGCGTGCGGCCGCAGGTTGCGCTACCAGATAAATGCAATCTATATCCTGGCGTCTTCGCGCTTGTGATACCACTGTCCTGCCCAGCAATTGGCTCAAGCGGTCCTGGCGGTCTTCGGCTTCGCTGAGCAGCAGCATGCGGCTGATGCTGTCCGTGTAATCTGTGCGATAACTGTCCAGTGCCAATACTTTGCCACCCATGTTTTGCCAGATTGCAATGAAGCTGTCGCGCTTGCGGATGGCAGCCTCATCGTTGTTGTCATCAGAGGGGGTAAGTATGGCAACCCGCCGATGACCGTCAGTCCAGGCTTTTACAGCCAACTGGCGCGATTCGTCTTCGGGAGAAAGTCCGAACTGGTAAAGCAGCGGCGACCTGGATTCAGACCCTTCCAGGTTGTTGAGGGCCAGCGTTGGCACGCCGAGATCGGTTTCCTGTTGCAACTGGGCGACATGCTGTTTCATCAATGGCCCGATGATGAGCTGGGCTCCTTCCTGGCGTGCCTGCATATGCAAGGGCCGGATGTCGGTGATGCTGGTCGTGTCATAAAACCTTATCACAGGAACCTGCCCACCCAGCTCCTGCAGACTGTAGTAGGCACTCATGAATGCATCGCCGATGATGGTGCCGTAGCTGGTGCCCATTGGCAGCAACAGGGCCACCTGACGAGGACGCTCGCGGGCGAGTGTTTCAAGCAATTCCATTTGTGGTGGCAACACCCGTGCTGCGGGATGGTTGCTCCAGGCCAGTTTCCATCGTTCCAGCTCAATCAACTGGCGATCCATGTCGGAGCTGTAGGATCGGGCAATCAATGCCAGCTCATACCAGCCTTTCGGTACTGTTTCATCGGTGGCGCCGGACAGGGCTTCCAATTGATCGAGCGGCAAGGTGTCCAGTTTTTTCCATATGCTTTCATGGTTGTTGCGTTGTGAGGCCGGAGTCAGCAAGGGGTCCAGCGCAATCAATTCGAGGGCGCTGCTCACGGTTGCGCCAATAGCAACCTGTGCGTTTGCACGCAAATTGTGGAATCTGGTTTTTTGCTCAACACTCATTGTCTCTGGTGGAGGCAGATTTTCAGGGTTGAGCACCGAGAGGACTTCACGCGGCAGGGTTCTGGCGGCTGCGATCTCGGCCCTGAGCAGAAGCGCATCTGTTTTCATTGCAGGAGCCAGAGCCAGCTGGGGAAGTTTGTCGAGCGCAAGCAGCGCCCCGTTCAAGTCACCCTGGTCGCGCAGAGTGGCGGCAGCTTGCAGGTAGATTGGTGCTGCCTCGATTGCGGGAAGCCGGCCGGCCTGTTGCAAAAGCTCGCCGGTAGCAGGCCTGGATGCCCTGGTTTCCACATTGACAGCTGGAAGCTTCGGGCTGTCGTTGCCGGTCTTGCTGGTGCTGCAGGCAACCAGCAGCAGTGAACAAACCAGCAGGATCGTCAATTTTGGTGACAAACTTTCCATCGGGCAGAAATCGTGTGCAATTGTGCGGTTCAGTATAGCGGATAGAGCTCCGGTTGACCTGTGGTCTGTGGTTCCTGGTTGTGTGGAAGTGGTCTGGCAAATTGTCCGGTTTTTTAGTTGCCACAGGCATGGCAAGATGCATGCATTATTTTGCACGAGGGATTCACCATGGCACTTACTGCTTCCAGCATGTTGCCGCTGGGCACCAGGGCGCCGGATTTTTCACTGCCGGCAACCGACGGCAAGTTGTATTCACTGCAAAGCTTTCACGCGAGCCGGTTGCTGCTGGTGATGTTTATCTGCAATCACTGCCCTTTTGTGAAACATGTGCGTCAGGAATTGCTTGCACTGGCCAGGGATTATCAAGACAAGGGAGTGGCCATCGTTGCCATCAACAGCAACGATATCCAGGCCTATCCGGCTGACAACATGGAAAACATGAAGCAGGAAGCAGCAACCTGGGGCTTTGGTTTTCCGTACCTGCTTGATGAAGAGCAGACTGTGGCCCTGGCCTACGATGCTGCCTGCACTCCGGATTTTTTCCTGTTTGATGAAAAGCGGCATCTGGTTTATCGGGGGCGGCTGGATGGCAGCAGGCCGGGCAATGACATTCCGGTCACCGGCACCGAGTTGCGTGCTGCCATGGATGCTGCGCTGGCAAACAAGCCCTTGTCTGCCGGGCAGCTGCCTAGTGTAGGTTGCAACATCAAATGGAAACCCGGCAACGCTTAGTCCTGAGGAAAATCTGATGTCAGGAACCTTGTATATCGTGGCCACTCCCATCGGCAATGTGTCGGATTTCAGTGAACGGGCAATAGGGGTGCTGAAGCAGGTAGCGGTAATTGCTGTGGAAGACACGCGCCACAGTGGCAGACTGTTGCAGGCGCATGGCATCAATACGCCCATGTTGTCCTGTCACGAATACAACGAAGCCGAACGCAGCGAACAATTGCTGAAAAGAGTGGCGAATGGCGAAGACGTAGCGCTGATTTCGGATGCGGGTACCCCGCTGGTCTCGGACCCTGGATTCCAGCTGGTCAGACTGGCACATCAGCGCGGATGCAAAGTTGTACCAATCCCCGGCCCTTCAGCTGTAATCGCTGCCCTCAGTTGTGCAGGATTGCCCACTGACCGGTTTGTATTCGAAGGTTTTTTGCCGGCAAAACAGGGTGCGCGCCTTGCACGTTTGCAAGAGTTGCAGAGCGACTCCCGCACGCTGGTGTTTTATGAAGCTCCGCACCGGATAGAAGAATGTTTGTGTGACATGGTTGCAACCATGGGGGCAGAACGGCCAGCTACTCTTGCGCGGGAACTCACCAAAACATTTGAAACGATTATTCCGGCAACGCTTGGTGAGCTGCTTGTGAAAGTGCAGACTGACGAGAACCAGCGCAAGGGTGAGTTTGTACTTGTTGTGGCAGGTGCGCAAAAACCGGATGCCACACTTGATGCTGACACCGAAAAAACCCTGAAAATCCTGATGTCGGAACTGCCGCTGCGCCAGGCGGCTGCGCTGGCTGCAAAGATCACCGGCCAGAAAAAAAACCTGTTGTATGACACGGCGCTTGCCTGGCAACAGATTAAAGACTGATTGGTTTTAAACTGTCTTGCAACTATCATCAACCCCGAGTCGGCCAGACAATCGCGGCAGACGTGCATTTACTTGCACTCTGCGGAGGAAAGTCCGGGCTCCATAGAGCAGGGTGCCAGATAACATCTGGGAGGCGCGAGCCTACGGAAAGTGCAACAGAAAGATACCGCCACTCGTCTGCCTGCGTGAAAACGCGCGCGACAAGCGGTAAGGGTGAAATGGTGCGGTAAGAGCGCACCGCATGGGTGGCAACATTCCATGGCTAGGCAAACCCCACTCGGAGCAAGGCCAAATAGGAATCCATCAGGTGCTGCTCGCACTGGATTCGGGTAGGCTGCTTGAGGTATGCGGTGACGCATATCCCAGATGAATGATTGTCCACGACAGAACCCGGCTTATGGCCGACTCACTTTTTTATGAACGGGCAAATGTGCTACTTGCAGGCAATTGGCGCGGTTCAGGCAGGATTGCTTCGAACGCCGCGGGCGCTGACAGGCTTGTGCAGGCAATTGGCGCGGTTCGGGCAGGTTTGCTTCGAACGCCGCGGGCGCTGACAGGCTTGTGCAGGCAATTGGCGCGGTTCGGGCAGATTTGCTTCGAACGCTGCGGGCGTTGACTGACTTTTGCAGGCAATTGGCGCTGTCAGGCAGGTTTGCTCCTAACGCCTCGGGCGTGGACAGCCTTTGGCGCTGTCTCCGGCCCCAAGGCACCCCCCACACTTAATGTTTTACTTTAAGAGTTGCTCATAGCTTTTTGTAATTTCATGCCTTTAAAACTTTCAATTTTGTGTCACCTGCACAGACACCCCCTCTTTTATTTTTCCCAATAAAAACAATGAAATAGAGCTTGATTGCTCCGCGGCTAGTGGTCTATAGTGGCTCGCAGTGGGAAGAAAGTGGGTGATAAGTGGGCATCAATGGTTTTTTGCGCACTTGCTGCTGGATTTTCCCTCCAAAAATATATTTCTGACCAAAAGCTTCATGGCAAACACAGCTTTATGCCGGGTTTCTGCCAGATTTTTTTGATCAAGTGACAACCTGGATTGATGAGGGCGGGCGGTGCTGCTGACTGGACAGCAAACAACAGCTTTGGACGCGAAGGGGCGACTGGCCATTCCTGCGCGTTTTCGCACCGTGCTTGAACAAAGCTGCCAGGGCCAGTTGGTCATCACTGTCAATCATGATCGCGAATCCCTGCTGCTCTATCCCAGGCAGGAATATGAGCAACGCGCACAAATCATCAACAAACTGAGTGATTTCGATCCGCTTGAGCGTCGTCTCAAGCTGTTGTTCATCGGTCACGCTTTTGATCTCGAAATGGACAACAACGCCCGCGTGCTGGTGCCGCCCCGTTTGCGGGAAATCGTCGGCATAAACCGCAATGTCGTACTGGTGGGCCAGCACCACAAGCTGGAACTGTGGGACGAAGCGGCCTGGAGCAAAAAACTGGATTCATTGTTCACGATCGGCTCGGAAGTCGGAGTATCCGACAAGCTGAAAAGTCTGGCGTTGTAGGCGGGTTGCGTATGTCGCAGCTGTACAAGCATCAAAGTGTACTGCTGCATGAGGCGGTGGATGCATTGATCACCGATCCGTCCGGTTTTTACGTGGACGGGACTTTCGGAAGAGGCGGCCACAGCCGGCTAATTCTGGAGCGGCTGTCAGCGACTGGAAGATTGCTGGTGATGGACAAGGATCCGCAGGCTATTGCCGAAGCAGAACGGCTCAGATCGGAAGATGCGCGTGTGCATGTATGGCATGGCAGCTTCGGAAGTATGCGGGAAGCAGTTGCAGCCCGGGAGAGCGGGCAAGTTCAGGGTGTTTTGCTGGATCTGGGAGTGTCATCCCCCCAGCTGGACGACCCCGGGCGCGGTTTCAGCTTCAGCTGGGACGGACCGCTGGACATGCGCATGGACAACAGTCGTGGCATGACGGCAGCCGAGTGGTTGCAGCAGGCGCCTGAAGCCGAGATTGCGCGGGTTTTATATGAATATGGTGAAGAGAAGTTTGGCAGACGCATGGCAAAGGCAGTGATAGCAGCAAGGGCAAAGCAGCCGATCACCAGGACTTTGCAACTGGCGGAAATTATCAAGGAGGCCAATCCGGCCTGGGAAAAGCACAAACATCCTGCAACGCGCGCATTCCAGGCCATACGAATTTTTATCAACAACGAATTGCAGGATCTGGAAGCAGTGTTGCCGGCGATGCTGGAGGTACTGGTGAAGGGAGGGCGGATGGTGGTGATCAGTTTCCATTCGCTGGAAGACAGGCTTGTAAAGCGGTTCATACGGGACCAGGAAAGAGGCGATGATTTTCCGCGTGACCTGCCAGTGACTGCCGACAAACTGAATCCGCGCTTGCGTAGCCTGGGCAAGCCGGTGAAGGGAACAATGGAAGAAAAGCCGGAAAACATCAGGGCACGCAGTGCCGTGATGAGAGTTGCCGAGAAAACAGCGTAGGTAACCAACGTGTTTGCAAAGACCGCAGAGTGGCTGCAGAGCCAGCAGGTGAACATCAAGCAGCGGCACTGGGCGCTTTTTCTCGTGCTGTTGGTCGCCATCACCGCTTCCTGCCTCGGTGTGGTGTTTACCACGTTTACGACCAGGCATTTGCTCAACAACCTGCAACAGCTGGTACAGGAACAAAACCGGCTGCAGGTGGAATGGGGTCAGCTGCTGCTGGAACAAAGCAGTCTGGTGGCACAGGGACAAGTAGAAGAAATTGCAATCAGTCAGTTGGGCATGGAAGTGCCCACGATGGATAAGGTAGTGGTGTTTACGGGTGACTAAATCTGTCAGAAGCAATCAGCAGCCCTTGTGGAGACTGATGGTCGTCTTCACGGTGATTGCCGCTCTGCTGATTGTGATTTGCTGGAAGCTGGCTGATTTGCAGGTGCTCAACAATGACGCCCTGCAGCGGGAAGGTGATGCCCGCACCTTGCGCAAGGAAGAAATTGTTGCCACCCGTGGCAACATTGTCGACCGCAACGGCGAGCCGCTTGCGATGAGTACGCCGGTAGTTACCTTGTGGGTCAATCCGCAGGAAGTGATGGAAAGCCCCGAGCAGGCCGAGTCGCTGGCAGCAGCTTTCACCAGTCTTGGTCTCGATGCGGAGCAGACACGCAAGCGCATCACCGACAAAGCTGCCAGTGAGTTCCTGTACCTGAAACGCCGGGTTCCCCCCGCCGAGGCGAAGGTAGTGCTTGATCGCAAGCTGAAGGGGGTCTACGCGATGGAAGAGTACAAGCGCTTCTATCCGATGGGTGAAGCGGCGGTACATCTGGTCGGACTCACCAACAACGATGAGATAGGCCAGGAAGGACTCGAACTGGCCTATGAAGACTGGCTCAAGGGCACGCCGGGCTCACGCCAGGTTGTCAAAGACCGGATCGGCAGACTCGTGCGTGACATGGGCGTCACCGCCAGTGCGGTTCCCGGCAATGATCTCGTGCTGAGCATAGATTCCCGTTTGCAATATCTTACTTACAAGGCGCTGAAAGAAGCTGTCGCACTGCGGCATGCCAAAACAGGCACAGCCACAGTGCTCGATGCGCGGACCGGCGAAGTGCTGGCAATGGTGAGTCAGCCGTCCTGGAATCCCAACAATCGTACCAGCCGCAACGAAGAAGGCCTCGTCAATCGTTCGATGGTAGATATGATGGAGCCGGGCTCCACCGCCAAGACTTTCACTGCCACGGCTGCACTTGAGAGCGGCAAGTTCACACCTGACTCCATCATCGATACCCGCCCTGTCGTCATCGACAGCCATCTGCTGAAAGATCCTGTTGCATACGGTCCTTCGAACCTGGCGCGCATTCTTGCCAAGTCGAGCAATGTGGGTGCCAGCAGGGTCGGTCTTGAGCTCGGCCACGAGGCGATGCTCGACGTGCTGAAACGCGTCGGTTTTGGCGAAAACATCGGCACCGGTTTCCCCGGCGAAGTCTCCGGCAACTTGCCTGCGCATGATCGCTGGAGCCGTAGTGACACTGCCTCCATGGCCTATGGTTATGGTTTCCAGGTGAATCAGCTGCAAATCGCACAGGCTTATTCGATCTATGCCAATCGTGGTATTCGCAAACCGGTTTCCTTGCTGAAAGTAAACAGCCCGGTAGAAGGCAAAAGAGTAGTGGATGCCAAGATTGCTGCCGATGTAGTACAGATGCTGGAAGGCGTCGTCGCCAAAGGCGGGACTAGCGTGGCCGCCAATATTCCTGCCTACCATGTAGCTGGCAAGAGCGGCACTACCTGGTTGTATGTGACCAACCATGGTTATGACTCCCATAACTATATCGCCCATTTTGCCGGTTTTGCGCCTGTCGATAATCCACGCGTCGTCATCGTGGTTTCAATCAAGCAGCCTGACACCAGTGCCGGTCAACATGTGGGCGGCGGCACGATGTCGGCGCCGGTATTCGCGCAAATTGCCGCTGGCGCCATGCGTATCCTGAACGTGCCGCCGGAAGTGCCAGGCAAAACCATTCATGCACCAGCATTAACAGTGCCACGTCCTCCGGTGGTGGACGAGCCTGACGCAGATGAAGCCCCTCCCGTGCTGGATGAGGTTGAAGTTGGCAGCGGCAACGGGGTGACGCAACGATGATCACCCGGACACTTCAGTCGAGTGTACGTCTCTCTTCCGTGTTGCAAGGCATCTACCCTCTGCACGCAAGCAATGATCGTGAGTTGCACAACATCACACTGGATTCGCGTCATGTATCGTCTGGCACCTTGTTCATGGCCTGCAAGGGCGCGAAATTCGACGGCAGAAAATTCATTGATCAGGCCATTGCCAAAGGTGCAGCAGCAGTGCTGGTGGAAGCCGATGAAGTGGATTGGTGTTGCGAGCAGGAAAAAGCCGGCGTGCCGATCCTGCCAGTGCTCAATCTGCACGCACAAATGGCCGAACTGGCCGCACGATTCCACGGCGAACCCGGCAAGCAGTTGCGCATGATCGGTGTGACCGGCACCAACGGCAAAACCACCACTACCCAGTTGCTGGCCGCGGCATATAGTGCACTTGGTCATCGTTGTGGCGTCATCGGCACGCTGGGCAGTGGCATGTATGGATCTGCACTCGCCAGCAATGAGCAAGGCCCCGGCACCACGCCTGATGCTGTGGCCATGCAGGGCATTCTTGCCGCCATGCGCGAGCAACAGGCAGATACCGTGGTGATGGAAGTATCTTCGCATGCACTCGACCAGCGTCGTGTGCTGGTGGATGACTATGTCGTGGCTGTTTTTACCAATCTCAGCCGTGATCATCTTGACTACCACGGTTCGATGGAGGCCTACGGCGAGGCCAAACGTCTGTTGTTCAAGGGCCGTTCATTGCAGCTGGCGGTGCTGAATGCCGATGATCCCTACACAAGCGCAACTGCCACCCGGCTGCCGGCAGACGTGCGCTGTTTTACCTGGAGCATCCAAAACCCGTCCGCGGACATCCAGGCCACATCTGCCAGATTCCGCCATGACGGTGTTGAACTGGCAGTGAGAACCCCGTGGGGCAAATTTGCAATTGCCAGTTCACTGCTTGGTTCATTCAATGTCAGTAATTTGCTGGCAGTGCTGACGACGGTGCTGGCTGCAGAATCATTGAATGCCGCATTTGATCCGGCAGCACTGGTTGCTGTCGTAGCAGGTCTCAAGCCGGTTGTGGGAAGAATGCAGTTGTGCAGTGGTTATCCGGTGACGGCAGTCATCGATTATGCGCATACGCCAGACGGGCTGAAAAATGCTTTACAGGCCGTGCGGGAGCATTGTCAGGGCAGGTTGTGGTGTGTCACAGGCTGCGGTGGTGAGCGGGATCGCGGCAAGCGTCCGCAGATGGCTGCAATTGCCGAGCAACTGTCCGACCAACTCGTGCTCACAGATGACAATCCGCGCAATGAAGCATCTGCATCCATATTGACCGACATGCAGGCCGGACTTGTGCATCCCTCGCGCGCCAGCACTATTGCTGATCGTGGCGCAGCAATCCGTTTTGCACTTGGCGCTGCGGAACCTGGCGACGTTGTACTGATTGCCGGCAAAGGTCACGAGCAATACCAGGAAATTGCAGGGATACGTCACGCATTCAGTGATGCTGTGCTTGCAGAAGCGACATTGCAGCAGCGTTTTGGCAGCAAGGGTGCAATGGGGGTGGCTGGATGATCGAAGCCATGCGTCTGTCACAATTGCAACAGATTACTGCCGGCCATTTGCAGGGCGAAGATCGCAGCTTTACTGCAGTGAGTACCGATACGCGTACCCTGCAACCCGGCCAATTGTTTTTTGCACTCAAGGGGCCCAATTTCAACGGCAACAAGTTCGTGCAACTGGCTGCAGAAAAACGGGCCTGTGCTGCAGTGGTGAGTGAGCCGGTCATCTCAAGCATCCCCACGCTGCAAGTGGATGACACCCGTATTGCGCTTGGCCAGCTTGGTGGCCATGTGCGCCGGCAATCGCGGGCATGCATAGTTGCGCTCACCGGCAGCCAGGGCAAAACCACTGTGAAGGAAATGACGGCTGCCATTCTGCGGCAGGCCGGACAAGTGCTCAGCACCGAAGGCAACCTCAACAATGATTACGGCGTGCCGTTGACCCTGCTGCAGCTCGAATCCGTGCACAAATTTGCAGTAATTGAGTTGGGTGCCAATGCGGCAGGTGAAGTTGCCTACACCGCACGGCTGACCCAACCCGATATTGCCCACATCACTTGTGTGGCGCCAACCCATGTCGAAGGTTTCGGTTCGCTGGAGGGAGTGGCAACCGCGAAAGCGGAAATCTGGCAAGGCCTGCAGGAAGCGGGTGTGGCTGTCCTGAATCTTGATGACAGCAACATCATGCAGAATTTCATGCCGCGCCACGGATTGCGCGTGGTGACTATCAGCGCCACCGGCAAGGCGCTCGCCGACTACCGCATCGAGCAGATGGTCGACCATGGTTTGTCTGGATCACACTTTGAACTGTTTGCACCACAGGGAGCAGTGACAATCAGGCTTGTATTGCCCGGACGGCACAACGCCGCCAATGCGCTGGCTGCCGCAGCCATGGCGCTCGAAGCCGGCGCCACACTGGCGCAGGTCAGAACGGGTCTGGAATCCATGCACAGTGTCAAAGGCCGCCTGGTGATCAAGCGTGGACGTCATCAGGCAGTTGTACTGGACGACAGTTACAACGCCAGTCCTGCTTCCTTCAAGGCCGCCATAGACGTGCTGGCCATGCAACCGGGCATTCGCATCGTTGCTGCGGGCGACATGGGTGAACTCGGGGCACTCAAGCAAGCGGGTCATCGCGAAGTGGGCGCTTATGCCAGGGCCTGCGGCATCGACCAGTTCTATGCAACCGGCACCCTGATGCAGGAAGCGCTGGATGCATTTGGTCCGGGTGGAGTGCATGCCGCGGACTGGTCGGAGCTTGGTCGCTTGCTGCAAGAAAAGCTGGATTCGCAGGTAAGCGTGCTGGTGAAAGGTTCACGTAGTGCAGGCATGGAGCGAGTCGTCGACATGCTGGTGGAAAACGGGGGTTAGTTCATGTTGCTTTGGTTGACACATTATCTTGAACAGTACAACAACGGCTTTCAGGTGTTCCAGTACCTGACAGTGCGCGCCATCATGGGTGTGCTGACTGCGTTGTGTCTGTCGCTGTTGATCGGGCCGGCAGTAATCCGTCGCTTGACCAACCAGAAGATCGGGCAGGTGGTGCGCGAAGACGGACCGCAAACCCATCTCAGCAAAGCCGGCACTCCAACCATGGGTGGCGCGCTGATCCTGATGAGCATCCTCGCCAGCAGCCTGTTGTGGTCAGATCTCAAAAACCACTATGTGTGGGTGGTGATGCTGGTGACAGCAGGCTTCGGCGCCATTGGCTGGGTTGATGATTATCGCAAGGTCTTTGAACGCAATCCGAAAGGATTGCCGGCCAAATGGAAATATTTCTGGCAGAGCGTGTTGGGTCTCGCCACTGCTGTCTATTTGTACACTGCTGCCGTTGCTCCGGCAGAAACCCAGTTGTTCGTGCCGTTTTTCAAAAACATCGCCATTCATCTCGGTGTGTTCTACGTGCTGCTCACCTATTTCATGGTGGTGGGGTTCAGCAATGCCGTGAATCTGACAGACGGACTTGATGGTCTGGCAATCCTGCCCAGTGTGATGGTGGCGGCAGCACTGGCCATCATTGCCTATCTCACAGGCAACAGCGCGTTTTCTGCCTACCTCAACATTCCATATATCGCAGGGACTGGCGAACTGGTGGTTTATTGCAGTGCACTGGCCGGTGCCGGCCTCGGATTTCTGTGGTTCAACACTTATCCCGCGCAGATTTTCATGGGTGATGTCGGGGCACTGGCGCTCGGCGCTGCACTGGGTGTGATCGCCGTGATGATCCGCAATGAAATTGTGCTGATCATCATGGGTGGCGTGTTCGTGATGGAAACCGTGTCGGTAATGCTGCAAGTGGCGTCGTTCAAGCTCACTGGCAAGCGCATATTCCGCATGGCGCCGATCCATCACCATTTTGAACTGAAAGGCTGGCCGGAGCCGCGCGTGATCGTGCGCTTCTGGATCATCACGATCATTCTCGTGCTGATCGGGCTGGGCACACTCAAATTCAGGTAAGCGGAAACATGCAACTGGCAGCCAATACAACGCATGTAATAGTCGGTCTGGGCAAGACCGGGCTGTCATGCGCGCGCTGGTTGCGCAAGCAGGGCATCAGCTTTGCAGCGGTGGATACCCGCGCAGAACCGCCGGGACTCGCGGCATTCCGCAATGAATTTGCCGGTGTGCAAATCGAGTGCGGCGCATTGCAGGCAGAGACCCTGCAACAGGCACAAATGCTGGTGATGAGTCCAGGTGTGGATCCGCGTGATGCGGCAGTGCGCAGGGCTGTCGCCAAAGGTGCGAAGCTGACTGGTGATGTGGACATGTTTGCCCGGGCAGCGGGTGCACCGCTGGTGGCCATTACCGGTTCCAATGCCAAGAGCACAGTCACGACCCTGGTGGGAGACATGGCCAAGGCTGCCGGCGTGAAAACGGCCGTATGCGGCAATATCGGTACGCCGGTACTTGATGTGCTCGACGGCACCAACTACGAGTTGTATGTGCTCGAGCTCTCCAGTTTCCAGCTTGAAACCACCCACAATCTCAATGCCAAAGTTGCCACTGTGCTGAATATGAGCCCTGATCACATGGATCGATATGATTCGATGCAGGCTTATCACGCTGCCAAACACCGCATCTTCCAGGGTTGTAGCCAGATCGTCATCAATCGTGATGATCCGCTGAGCCGACCCTTGTTGCCCGCCACTGTGCTATCCACAAGCTTCGGCGTGAATCATGACGACAGCAGGGAATTTTCAGTGATCCATTACAACGGCAAGCCTCACCTGGCCTGGAATCGTGAACCGCTGATGCAGGTGAATGAGCTGAAAATTGCAGGACAACACAATGTGGCCAATGCTCTGGCAGCACTGGCGCTTGGCAAGGCCGCGGGACTCGAATTTGCGCCGATGCTGGCCACGCTGCGGTTGTTCGCCGGCTTGCCGCATCGTTGCCAATGGATTGCCACTGTCAATGATGTGCCCTGGTACAACGATTCCAAGGGCACCAATGTCGGTGCCAGCGTGGCAGCGATTACCGGGTTGGGTTCCCATGGCAAAGTCATCCTGCTGGCTGGCGGTCAAGGCAAGGGCGCCGACTTCAGGGAGCTCGCCCCTGTCATGCGCAAGCATGGCAGTCGTGCCATCCTGTTCGGGGAAGACGCCGGCAGGATTGCAGCAGTACTTGCAGATGTGGTGCCGGTCGAGCGCGTTGCGTCACTGCAGGCGGCAATCAATTTTGCGCGGGAAATTGCCAAGGCAGGTGAACTGGTACTGCTTTCACCAGCCTGCGCCAGCTTTGACATGTTCAACAATTATGAGCATCGCGGCGAAGAGTTCACACGCATGGTGAGGTCGCTGGCATGACCACCATGACGATGCCCCACACCCTCAGTACCCGCCAGTACTTCGGCGATCCGCCGCTGATGATCATGTCGATGCTGCTGCTTACTTTCGGGCTGGTGATGATGACTTCCGCCTCGATCGAAGTTGCCAGCCGCACGTATGGCGACATCTTCTACTTTTTCAAACGCCAGTTGTTATTCCTCGCAGTAGGGCTGGTGATGGGTGGTGCCATCATCATGAACCCGATGCGGCTCTGGTACCGCAGCAGTGTGCTGCTGTTGTTCATCTCCTACCTGTTGCTGGTGATGGTGCTGATCCCGGGCATCGGTCACAAAGTCAACGGTTCTTCCCGGTGGATATCATTGCCAGGCTTCTCGCTGCAGCCATCCGAAGTTGCGAAATTGTTCGTGGTGGTCTTTACCGCCTGGTTCCTCAGCCGTCATCGCGAGCTGGTTCGTTCTTCGTTGCGCGGTCTCATCTATCCGGCACTGTTGCTGGCACCAGTAGTGGGGCTGTTGCTGCTCGAACCGGATTTCGGCGCCACGGTAGTGCTGTGTCTTGCTGTGATGGGCATGCTGTTCCTTGGCGGTATCAACCTGTTCTACATGATTCTGGCGGGTGGCATTCTCGGCGGTGGCGCCGTTCTGGCGATGGTCACTTCTGCCTACCGTCTGCACCGCGTTACCACTTATCTGCAGATGATGCAGAACCCGTTCAGCGAAGATGTGGTGTTCGGCGACGGTTACCAGCTGGCACAGTCACTGATAGGTTTCGGCCGTGGCGAATGGTTTGGCGTCGGTCTTGGCAACAGCATCCAGAAAATGTATTTCCTGCCGGAAGCCCACACGGATTTCGTGCTGGCTATCATCGCTGAAGAACTGGGATTGTTCGGGGTGATGCTGTTGTTGATCCTGTTCTTTGCATTTATCGCCCGTGCTCTCATCATTTCCCGTCGCAATGAAGAAAGCGGCCGTCTGTTCGCTGCCTATCTCGGCTATGGCATCACGTTGCTGTTCCTGGGCCAGTTGGTCATCAACTCGGCAGTGAACGTGGGGTTGTTGCCGACCAAGGGTCTGACGCTGCCGTTCCTGAGCTATGGTGGATCGAGTCTGATCATGTGCATGGTGATGGTGGCGATCCTGTTGCGCATCGACATTGAGCATCATCTGTACACCACACAACCGCGTGCAATGCCGCCACAGCACATGGGAGAAGTCCGATGACAGCTCCCGTGCTGCAACCGAAAATACTGATCATGGCCGGTGGCACCGGTGGCCACGTGTTCCCGGCGCTGACCATTGCCAATGAACTCATTGCCAGGGGTTCGCATGTGGAATGGCTGGGCACTCGTGCCGGCATCGAAGCCCGCGTGCTTGCCGATACCTTCATCCCGCTGCATTTCATCAGCGTGGCAGGTCTGCGAGGCAAGAGTGTGCTGCGCAAACTGCTGGCTCCCTTCACTGTCTTGTTTGCAACTATCCAGTCACTGCTGTTGATCCATCGTATCAATCCTGCCTGTGTACTGGGCATGGGTGGCTATGTCACCGGCCCCGGTGGTGTGGCCGCGCGTCTGCTCGGCAAGACCCTGCTGATCCATGAACAGAACGCAGTGGCAGGCCTGGCCAACGCCTTGCTGTATCCGCTGGCGCGGCAGGTGCTGGAAGGATTCCCGGGAGCTTTCGCACGCAAATTCGGCTCTTCGTTGCTGGGTCGTGACAAGGCGGCAATGGCGAAAAAAATCATCTACGTTGGCAACCCGGTGCGGGCTGACATTCTGGCAATCGATCCGCCACAGCAGCGCATGGCGGGTCATCAGGGTCCGGCACGGCTTTTGGTGTTGGGCGGCAGTCTGGGGGCTGCAGTATTCAATGAACTGGTGCCGGCGGCGCTGGCCGGCATCAATGAATCCCGACGGCCACAAGTGCGGCACCAGTGCGGCCGCAACAAGTTGCAGGCAACTTTGCAGGGTTACCAGTCAGCAGGGCTGCATATGGATGAACAACTCAAGGTGAGTGAATTCATCGACAACATGGCGGAAGCCTATCAGTGGGCGGATGTGGTGTTGAGTCGCGCCGGCGCCAGTACGCTGGCCGAGCTTGCTGCGATTGGCATGCCGGCGATTCTGGTGCCGTATCCGTTTGCTGCCGACAATCACCAGGCAGTCAATGCCGGACAACTGGCAGCAGCAGGCGCCGCCAGTGTATTGCCGCAACAAGGATTGACCGCCGATTCGCTGCGCCAGGTGCTGGTGAACGTTGTGGCCAATCGTGCACAGCTGCTGCAACAAGCCGAGGCATCCCGCAAGGCAGGCAAACGTGATGCCGGCAGTGTGGTGGCCAACCTGTGTCTGGAGGCGTGCAATGGCTGAAGCCGGTCTCAATCTTTCCCGAACCGGCAATATTCCGGAGATGCGCCGCATCCACAATATCCATTTCATCGGTATCGGTGGCGCCGGCATGAGCGGCATTGCCGAAGTGTTGCTCAACCAGGGCTATGCGATTTCCGGTTCGGATCTGGGTGAGTCGGCGACAACCCGCCGGCTGCGTTCACTGGGTGCCACCGTGCATATTGGCCATAAGGTGGAAAATCTTGGTGCTGCCGATGTGGTGGTGGTATCGACTGCAATCGACAGCAACAACGCTGAAATCAAAAATGCGATTGAACGTCGCATTC
The DNA here is from genome assembly GCA_903837345.1 of uncultured Gammaproteobacteria bacterium. Taxonomy (GTDB): domain Bacteria; phylum Pseudomonadota; class Gammaproteobacteria; order Pseudomonadales; family Pseudohongiellaceae; genus CAILUG01. The sequence goes on from CAILUG010000046.1 coordinate 134,835, forward strand.
CGATCATCCGTCGCGCTGAAATGCTGGCAGAGCTGATGCGGTACCGTCATTCGATCGTGATAGCCGGCACGCATGGCAAAACCACGACCACCAGTCTGATCGCATCGCTGCTGGCACAGGGCGGCATGGATCCCACTTACGTGATCGGTGGCCTGCTTACCAGTGCCGGCACCAATGCCAAGCTGGGTGCCAGCCGCTACATGGTGGCAGAAGCGGATGAGAGCGATGCATCATTCCTGCATCTGTTGCCGATGGTAGCCGTGGTCACCAACATTGATGATGACCACATGGGTACCTATGACGGTGATTTCGAAAAGCTGAAACAGACCTTCATCACATTCCTGCACAACCTGCCGTTTTACGGGTTGGCAGTGTTGTGTATCGATGATCCGGTGGTTCGCGACATCATGCCGGGTGTTTCGCGCCCGGTGCTTACCTACGGGTTTTCCGAGCAGGCTGATTTCCGCATCAGCGATGTGGTGCAGAAAGGCCGTGTCACCAGTTTTGCAGTGCAGCGACCCGGCCATGCCCACAAGCTGCCAATCACGATCAACATGCCTGGCATCCACAACGTGCTGAATGCCACAGCTGCGATCACTGTGGCTACTGATGAAAAATTAGCCGACAAGGACATCCAGGCCGGCATTGCCGCTTTCCAGGGAGTAGGTCGCCGTTTCGATGTGCAGGCACCACTTCATTGCAAGCGCGGCACTGTAATGCTGGTTGATGACTACGGCCATCACCCGACTGAGGTTGCCGCCAATATCCGCGCGATCCGCGATGGCTGGCCTGACAAGCGCCTGGTGATGATTTACCAGCCGCATCGCTACAGCCGCACCCATGATCTCTACGACGATTTCGTTGATGTGCTCGGCGAAGTGGATTTGCTGTTGATGCTGGAAGTCTATTCGGCAGGCGAAAAGCCGATCAAAGGGGCAGACAGCAAAAACCTGTGCCGCAGCATCCGTCAGCGCGGCCAGCTTGATCCGGTACTGGTGAAGAAACCGGAAGAGCTCAAGCATATTCTCAATGAGGTGTTGCGCGATGGTGACATCCTGGTGACACAAGGTGCCGGCAACATCGGCATGCTTTGCAAGCAGTTGTCAGCGGAGGGTCTTGGCGATGCATGAGCCATGGCTGCCACAACGCTACGGACGGGTCGCAGTCGTGATGGGCGGCACCTCCGCCGAGCGCGGGATTTCATTGATCAGTGGCAATGCGGTGCTTGAATCCTTGCTGCGCAGCAAAGTGGATGCATACGGAATTGATGCAGACAACACCTTGCTGCACCGGTTGATGAACGACAAGCCGGCACGTGTGTTCCTCATGTTGCACGGGCGTGACGGTGAAGATGGCAAGGTGCAAGGTGCACTTGAATGGATGGGTTTGCCCTATACCGGCAGCGGTGTGCTGGCGTCTGCACTGGCAATGGACAAGATTCGCAGCAAACTGCTGTGGCTGCAGTTGGGCCTTGCCACTGCCGACTATGTCGAATTGCATGAGAACTCCGATTTCGCGGGCGTGCTGGACAAGCTGGGTTCCTGTTTTGTGAAGCCGGTTTCTGAAGGTTCCAGTATCGGCATCGGTATCGCTGAAACTGTCAGCCAATTGCAGACTGCCTGGAGCAAGGCCTTCGAATTCGACACCAATGTCATGGCAGAACGCTGGATACGCGGACGCGAATTCACAGTTACTTTGCTCGGCGATCAAGTACTGCCCGTTATCGAACTTGAGAGCGCCAACAAATTCTACGATTACGAAGCCAAGTACATTTCCAACGAAACCCGCTATCTGTGTCCGGCACCGCTGAGTGCCGAAAAGACTGCTGAAGTACAGCAACAGGCGTTGGCCGCCTACCACTCGCTTGGCTGCACCGGCTGGGGCCGGGTCGATGTGATGCAGGACGCTGACGGCAAGTTCTGGCTGCTGGAAGTCAACACAGCTCCCGGCATGACCAGTCACTCACTGGTGCCAATGTCCGCCAAGGCTGCCGGTCTCGATTTTGATGCCCTGGTGATGCAGATCCTGCATTCCTCCACAGTGATGGAGGCCGGGCATGGATAGAGCGATGTCTCCCGGCGTACACCCCATGCGCAGACAGGCACCACCGCGTGCAATTGAACGCCTGGAAGTTCCTGATGCCCGGCGCATGACGGTTGGTCGCGTTTTGCTGATGGTGTTCAGTGTGGCGGTGCTGGGTGCAGCTGGTTTTGGCGTGAATCTGGCGGTGCAGAAAGTCAATTCGCAGAAGATCGAGAAAGTACATATAGAAGGTGTGCTTACTTTCGTCACTGAAGAACAGATCAAGAACGCAATCGGTGCTGAAGTGAGCGCCAATCTGGTTTCAGTCAATCTTGATCGCATCAAGGAGAAGCTGGAAGCATTGCCCTGGATTCGCGCCGCGGAAATCCGCCGTCAGTGGCCTGATGCACTCAGCATCACTGTGGAAGAAGAAATTGCGATAGCCCGCTGGGGCAACAAGCAATTGCTCAACCAGCAAGGCCAGGTATTCCAGCCCGACAACATTGAAGAGCTGCAGCAATTGCCGCTGTTGGTGGGCCCGGACCACAGCGAGTCAAAAGTGATGCGTCAATACCAGGAATTCAACCAGTTGCTTTACCCGCTCGGCGTGCGCATCCGTGATCTCACGCTCAACAACAGCGGCTCCTATGAACTCACCCTGACCAATGGGGTGTGGGTGAAGCTGGGCCGGCAGGATGTGCTGGAACGTCTGCGGCGACTGGTGGTGTTTCTGCAGTCGGAGTACGGCAAGGATATGCAGCAGATAGTGGCAATCGATTTGCGTTATCGCAACGGTCTGGCAGTAGCCAGACGCAATGTGCCTAGTGGAAAGACCGAAGCCAGAAAATCGGGAGCGCTGGTAGCGCGATGAAACAACCAATGATGACAGTGCAGGTACACCAACATGGCTAACCAGAACAGCAACAACATGATCGTCGGTCTCGACATTGGTACGTCCAAGGTGGTGGCTATCGTCGGCGAAGTGAATGCTGATGGCAGCCTCAGCATTGTCGGCATCGGCCGGCACCGCTCGCGCGGACTCAAGAAGGGTACGGTCGTCAACATTGAATCGACCGTGCAATCCATCCAGCGTGCCATCGAAGAAGCAGAGTTGATGGCAGGCTGCCGCATTCATTCAGTCTATGCCGGCATCGCGGGCAGCCATATCCGCAGCATGAATTCGCATGGCATCGTGGCGATCCGGGACCGGGAAGTTTATCCGGCCGACATCGAGCGGGTGATCGACGCTGCCCAGGCGGTGGCCATTCCTGCAGACCAGAAAATCCTGCATATCCTGCCGCAGGAATTCATCATTGATTCCCAGGAAGGCGTCAAGGAACCGCTTGGCATGTCGGGCGTGCGTCTCGAAGCCAAGGTGCATCTGGTCACTTGCGCCAGCAATGCCTACCAGAACATCGAGAAATGCATTCGACGCTGCGGTCTGGAAGTGGAAGAAATCATTCTGGAACAACTTGCATCAAGCTATTCCGTGCTCACCGACGATGAGAAGGAACTTGGTGTCTGCATGATCGACATCGGTGGCGGCACCACCGACATCGCAATTTTCACCGAAGGTGCCATCCGCCATACCGGCGTGATTCCGATAGCCGGAGACCAGGTGACCAATGACATCGCCATGGCTCTGCGCACACCGACTGAATTTGCCGAAGACCTCAAGATCAAATACGCCTGTGCACTGGCGCAGCTGGCCAGTCCTGACGACATGATCAATGTGCCGGGTGTCGGCGAACGACCTTCGCGTGAATTGTCACGCCAGGCACTCGCCGATGTGGTGGAGCCGCGCTACGACGAACTGTTTCATCTGATCCAGGCCGAGATCCGCCACAGCGGCTATGCCGATGTGCTGGCGGCCGGACTGGTGCTGACCGGTGGCACCAGCAAGATGGAAGGTGTGGTCGAGCTGGCAGAAGAAATTTTCCATCTGCCGGTGCGAATCGGCATGCCGACCGAAGTCAGCGGACTCACCGACATCGTGCGCAATCCCACCTACTCAACCGGTGTTGGGCTCTTGCTGTACGGCATGAAGCATATGCAGCAGCAACAAGGCCGCCAGCCTGAACGTGAGCCGGCCATCCGCATCTTCGAGAAGGTGAAGAAGTTTTTCATCAGGGAGGATTGAGTGGCAGCAGCCAGATCATGCAGTACCGGGTAACAGCAACAACAGCAGTGACGAAGTGCAGGGCAGAAACAGCAAGAAGCAGTAACACGCAGTAATGGCAGTAAGTGTTTTCAACTATGAGCGGGGGCTTAACCAATGAGTATTTTTGATATTGTCGATGAAACATCACAACAGGCTGTGATCAAGGTGATCGGAGTCGGTGGTGGCGGCTGCAACGCCGTGAAACACATGATCAGCAAATCCATCGAAGGCGTGGACTTCATTTGCGCCAATACTGATGCGCAGGCGCTGGACAAGCTTGACTGCAGGACCATTCTCAAACTCGGCCCGCACGTAACGCGCGGACTGGGTGCAGGCGGACGGCCGGAAATCGGACGGCAAGCAGCGATGGAAGACCGCGAGCGTATCCGCGAAGTGATTGATGGCGCCGACATGGTATTCATCACCGCCGGCATGGGTGGTGGTACCGGTACCGGTGCAGCACCGGTGTTTGCCGATATCGCGCGCGAGATGGGCATCCTGTGTGTGGCCGTGGTCACCAAGCCTTTCAGTTTCGAAGGCCGCAAACGCATGGCGCAGGCAGACCAGGGCATCCGCGAATTGTCGGAACATGTTGATTCGCTGATCACGATACCGAATGAAAAACTGATGACAGTGCTGGGCAGCGGCTCTTCACTGCTCGAAGCATTCGGCAAAGCCAACGATGTATTGCTTGGAGCTGTCAAAGGCATTTCCGATCTGATCACGCGTGAAGGCCTGATCAACGTCGACTTTGCCGACGTGCGTACCGTCATGTCCGAGATGGGCATGGCGATGATGGGCAGTGGTCGTGCCAGTGGCGAGAACCGGGCACAGGAAGCAGCCGAAGCGGCCATTCGCAGTCCCTTGCTGGAAGATGTGAATCTGCAGGGTGCACGCGGCATTCTGGTCAACATCACTGCCAATGAGAGTCTGACCCTCGGTGAATACTCGCAGGTCGGCAACATCATTTCCGAGTTTGCTTCGGAACTGGCTACCGTGATTGTCGGAACCGTCATTGATGCTTCCATGGGTGAAGACATCAGTGTCACTGTAGTGGCAACTGGCCTGGCTTCCGCCATGGAGCAGGTGCAGCCGGCTCCGGCACGGGTGGTGGTGGACAATCCGCCCCGCACCACCAGGCGTCCGGATTACACCGGACTGGATCGTCCGACTGCTTTGCGTCGTCAATCTGCAACAAGACCGGAACCTTCCCAGCCGCAGACTGTCTATGCCAAGGCTGCAGGCGCTGAAACTGACATGGACTTCCTCGACATCCCTGCCTTTATCCGCAAACAGGCAGATTAGTGGATGAAACGGCCCGCCACCCCGGATTGTCGACCACCGCCCCCGGTCGACAATTCAGGCGGGCTTAATCTTTCCAGTTGGGGCTTCGTCCAGTGTTTGCTAAGATTCCAAGATTAGGCATAGGTAAAATGAGACTCATGATCCGCCAACGCACACTCAAGAACAGCATCAAAGCCACCGGCATCGGCTTGCACACCGGTGAAAAGGTGTTCCTGACGTTGCGTCCGGCGCCAGTTGATACCGGTATCGTATTCACCCGCACCGATCTCAACCCCGTCGTCAGCATTCCGGCCCTGGCCGAGAATGTAGGCGAAACCACGCTTTCATCCACGCTGGTAAAAGGCGATGTGCGCATTTCCACGGTAGAGCATCTGATGTCTGCAATGTCCGGCCTTGGCATCGACAATGCCTACGTCGATGTGAGCGCACCGGAAGTGCCGATCATGGATGGCAGTGCCGGTCCCTTTGTGTTCCTGATCCAGTCTGCCGGTATCGAGGAACAGAACGCTCCCAAAAAATATATTCGCATCACCAAGGAAATCAGCGTCAATCAGGGCGATAAAGTGGTGAAACTGAAGCCTTTCAACGGTTTCAAGGTTGCCTACACGCTGTTGTATGACCACCCGGTGCATCGCAAATACACCAAACATGCCTGCATAGATTTCTCCAGCACTTCATTTGTAAAGGAAGTAAGCCGGGCCCGCACTTTCGGGTTCATGCATGAATTCGAAGAGCTGCGCAATCGCAATCTCGCGCTCGGTGCCAGCATGGATAATGCGGTGGCCATCGGCGACTACCGGGTGCTCAATGAAGACGGCTTGCGTTACGAGGACGAATTCGTCAAGCACAAGATTCTGGATTCCATCGGCGATCTTTACCTGCTCGGCAAGACTCTGATTGGGGAGTTCAGCGGCTACAAATCCGGCCATGCCCTCAATAACTTGTTGTTACGCAAGCTTATTTCCAGCAAGGACTGCTGGGAGATAGTGACTTTCGAAGCGGAAACAGAAGCCCCCATTTCCTACCTGCGACCAGTCTTTGCAGGCTAAAGAGTTTTTCTGCTATCTTCGGCCCATTGTGTCTGCTGGCTAACGTTGCCGGCGGTTTTGGGAATCCGGTTTACTCCATAAAAAAATGAAAATCATCTTCGTTGATGCCAGACATGGCGCCTCCAGATCCATCACTGTCAAAGGTTGGACCAGGATTGCGCTCAGCCTTTGCCTCGTAGGTCTGCCGATGCTGATCGGCTATGGGGCTTATCTGGTAGCAGAAGCGCGCGGTGCCAAAGTTTCCCGTGATGCCACTGCCGAGTCCTGGATCGAATCGTTGCGTGAACAAACCGCCGATCTGGCCAAAGTAAAAACCGATACCTACAGTCGTATCGAAGCGTTGACCATCCGTCTGGCCAACTTGCAGGCGCGGTTGGTCCGGCTTGATGCCTTGGGCGAAAAGCTGTCCGGTGTCGCCGGCTTGCCTGCCAAGGATTTTGCTTTCAATGCTGATCCTTCTGTCGGTGGCCCGGAAGTACCGGATGGAACCAAACTTACTGATCTGGATCTGAAAGACGAAATCGGATCCCTGGAAAAACGTATAGCCCAACGTCAGCGTCAGTTGGAGATGCTGAACTCCGTGATGACGGAACGACACACGCTTGCCGAGTTCAGTGTGTCAGGCCGGCCGATTGTGGGCGGCTATGTCAGTTCGGAATATGGTCGTCGTCTTGATCCTTTCACCGGCAATCTTGCGGTACACCAGGGCATGGATTTCAATACCGGCCGTGTGGGTGAAGATGTATTTGCACTGGCAGGCGGTGTCGTCAACTTTGCCGGCACCAAGGAAGGCTATGGCCAGATGGTGCAAATCGACCACGGCAATGGTTATGAAACCCTTTATGCGCATGACCAGAAACTGCTGGTAAAAGAAGGTGATGTGGTCAAGAAAGGCCAGATCATAGCGCTGTCCGGTACTTCCGGCCGTTCCACAGGTCCGCATGTGCATTTTGAAGTGCACAAGAACGGCCGTGTAGTCGATCCCGCCTCGTATATCCACAGCACCATCCGCTGACTTTTCCGCCCTTGCGGCGGCACTCATGATTCGAGGCCTATGTGCCTCTGCTGCTGATTTCCTGTTTTCCAAATTCCACTTTATTCATTTGCATACGCGGTAACCCATATGTCTTTTCTTTCCCTGACCTGGCTGTTTGGCAGCAAAAATGATCGTGAGCTGAAGAAGCTTGGCAAAACCGTCATCCAGATTGCGTCATATGAAGCTGCATTGCAGAAACTGGACGATGGCCAGCTGCGTGCGAAAACCGGTGAATTCAAACAGCGGCTAGCCAAAGGCGAATCGCTGGATGACCTGCTGCCGGAAGCTTTTGCAGTAGTGCGCGAAGCCGGCGTCCGTACCATGCAAATGCGCCATTTCGATGTGCAGATGATCGGGGGCATGGTGTTGCATTCCGGCAAGATTGCCGAGATGCGCACTGGTGAAGGCAAGACGCTGGTAGCCACGCTGCCTGCCTATCTGAATGCACTGTCGGGCAAAGGTGTACATCTGGTGACGGTCAATGACTATCTGGCACGGCGCGATGCCAACTGGATGCGGCCTTTGTATGAATTTCTGGGCATGACAGTGGGCGTGGTGGTACCGAACCAGGAGCCGGAGGAAAAACGTGCTGCCTATGAAGCCGACATCACCTATGGCACCAACAATGAATTCGGTTTCGACTACTTGCGCGACAACATGGCGTTCCGTCTGCAGGATCGTAACCAGCGCGGTCTCAATTACGCCGTCGTCGATGAGGTGGACTCGATCCTGATCGATGAGGCCCGCACGCCGCTGATCATTTCAGGTGCTGTATCCGATTCATCCAAGCGCTACATGGAAATCAATTCATTGGTGCCCATGCTGAAGAAGGGTGACAAGATGCCCGAAAAATCCCAGCTTGAACGCCAGCTGGATGCCTACGAAGCCCCGGATTGCGATTTCTATGTTGATGAAAAACAGCGGCATGTGGAATTGACCGACCCTGGCCATGAAAAAGTGGAACAGCTGATGGTGAGCCGCGGGCTGTTGAAAGAAAACGAATCGCTTTATTCCGCCACCAACCTCACCTTGCTGCACCAGCTGAATTCGGCGCTGCGCGCCCATTACCTGTTTCACAAGGATGTCGAATACATCGTGCAGGACCAGCAGATTGTGCTGATCGATGAGCATACCGGGCGAACGATGCAGGGCCGTCGTCTGTCGGAAGGTTTGCACCAGGCCATCGAGGCCAAAGAAGGTGTGCCGATCCAGAGTGAAAGCCAGACGCTGGCTTCCACCACTTTCCAGAATTATTTCCGCCAATACTCCAAGCTGGCCGGCATGACCGGCACTGCCGATACCGAAGCCTACGAGTTCCACCAGATCTACGGGCTCGACGTGGTGGTGATCCCCACCAACAAGCCAATGATCCGCATTGACGACAATGACATGGTGTATCTGAGCACCCAGGAAAAATTTGAAGCCATCCTGCGCGACATCATTGCGATCCGTGACAAAGGTGCGCCGGTGCTGGTGGGTACTGCCAGTATCGAAACCTCGGAAATCCTGTCGAAGTTTCTCAACAAGGAAAAGATCAAGCACAACGTGCTGAATGCCAAATTCCATGCACAGGAAGCCGAAATCATTGCGGAAGCCGGTCGCCCCGGCACCGTCACGATAGCCACCAACATGGCTGGTCGTGGTACTGACATCGTGCTCGGTGGCCGCTGGCAGGCGGAAGTGGCGGCATTGCCGCAGGAGCAGCGCACCGAGCCGCGCATTGCCGAGATCAAGGAGAGCTGGAAAAAACGGCAGGACCAGGTTCTCGCTGCCGGTGGCTTGCACATCATCGGCACCGAACGCCATGAATCACGCCGCATCGACAACCAGTTGCGCGGTCGTGCCGGTCGTCAGGGAGATCCCGGCTATTCCCGTTTCTATCTGTCGCTGGATGACAACCTGATGCGTCTGTTCGCGTCTGAAAAGGTGGCGAACATGATGCGGAGTCTCGGCATGGAAAAAGGTGAGGCGATCGAGCACCGCATCGTCACCAATTCCATAGAGAAGGCGCAGCGCAAAGTGGAAAACCGCAACTTCGATATCCGCAAGCAATTGCTGGAATATGACGACGTCGCCAATGAACAGCGCAAGATCATCTACCATCGCCGCAACGAGCTGATGGAAATTGATGACATATCCGATGTGATCAAGGACATGCGCAAAACCGTGGTCTACGACACCGTGGACATCTTCATGCCGCCGGGCAGCATAGATGACCAGTGGGACGTGCCGGGCCTGGAACAGGCGCTGGCCTCCGATTTCGGCGTCAAACTGCCGGTGCACCAGTGGCTGGCCGACGACAAGCAGATGTCGGAAGATGCATTGCGTCAACGCATTCTGGTGGCTGCGCAAGCGGATTACGACGCCAAATGCGAGGAGATCGGCGACAACATGCGCATCTTCGAAAAACAGATCATGTTGCAGATCCTTGATACATTCTGGAAAGAGCACCTGGGTCAGATGGACAGCCTGCGTCAGGGCATTGGCCTGCGCGGTTATGGCGGCAAGAATCCAAAACAGGAATACAAGCGTGAAGCATTCATGCTGTTTGAAGAGCTGCTGAAAAACATCCAGGTCGAAGTGGTCAAATTCCTGAGTCTGGTTCGCATCCGCAAGGAGCAGGAAGTCGATGCGATTGAAAAACAGCGTCAGGCGGAAGAGGCCAGGGTGATCAGCCAGTCCATTCATCAGGACCCGGCTGCCAATCCCGACCCGGAAGCAGAGCAGGAAGCGGCGCAGCTACCGCGCATGCCGGTGACAAGAGCTTCACCGAAGGTTGGCCGCAATGAACCCTGTCCGTGTGGTTCGGGGCTGAAATACAAGGCGTGTCACGGCAAACTGGAGTCCTGACCATGGCAGTGGGTAGTGGCGAATTGGGAACACTGCATGGTGTCGCCGGCATACGGATGGCAGCCGTGTCGGCGGGGATCAAAAAGCCAGGCCGGCTGGATGTAGTGGTGTTTGAGCTGGCGAGTGGCAGCGTTGTTGGCGGTGTGTTCACCAGCAATGCGTTCTGCGCAGCACCGGTCACACTTTGCAAGCAGCACCTGGCACAGACTGCACCGCGCTATTTCCTGGTCAATACCGGCAATGCCAATGCCGGTACCGGTGAGGCCGGCCTGCTGGCAGCCCAGAGTTGTTGTGATGCATTGGCACGCGCCGCCAGCGTGCAAACCAGTGCAGTATTGCCGTTCTCGACCGGCGTAATCGGTGAGTTGCTGCCTGCAGCCAAAATCAATGCTGTAGTCAGCTCAGCGCTGACCGGACTCAACAACAGCGATTGGGAAAAAGTTGCGCGCGGCATCATGACTACCGATACCCGGCCCAAGGCTGCTTCCCGTCAGTTGCAGCTGGCGGGCAATACGGTAAACATCACCGGCATCGCCAAAGGTGCCGGCATGATCAAGCCCAACATGGCGACCATGCTGGGTTATGTATTCACCGATCTTGGCATGAGTGCACCGGGAGTGCAGAGTGCAACAAGACAGGCAGCGGATCTTTCGTTCAACCGCATCACCGTGGATGGCGATACCTCGACCAACGATTGCTGCATGCTGGTGGCCACTGGCCAGAGCGGCGTGCAGTTTGATGCACTAACTGCCGCCGACCAGCAGCGATTTACCGCTGAATTACAGGCTGTTTTCATCGATCTTGCCACCGCGATCATTCGTGATGGAGAGGGCGCTACCAAGTTTGTGACGATAAGGATCGAGGGTGGAGCCACCGTGCAGGAATGTCTGCAGGTTGGCTATGCCATTGGCGAATCACCGCTGGTGAAGACTGCACTGTTTGCTTCGGATCCGAACTGGGGACGCATTCTTGCAGCGGTTGGTCGCGCCGGTCTGGACAAGCTGCAGCTCGATAAAATTGAAATCCGGCTTGATGACGTGATCATTGTCCACAATGGCGCCCGTGCTGCCAGTTACACGGAAGCCAATGGGCAGGCAGTGTTTGCAAAGCCGGAATTCAGCATCACCGTCAGGCTTGGACGCGGCAACTGTAACGAGACCCTGTGGACCTGCGATTTTTCGCACGATTACGTCACCATCAATGCCGAGTATCGCACTTGAGTCAAATCCGTGTTGCTGCCGGGGTGATATTCAATGCCGGCAATGAAGTGTTGCTGGCCTTGCGACCTCTGCATAAACATCAGGGGGGATTGTGGGAATTCCCGGGTGGCAAGGTCGAGGCTGGTGAAAAGGTCGAGGCCGCGTTGGCGCGGGAACTGCTGGAAGAACTCAATATTGTTGTTGGACAAGCCGAGCCCTTGCTGGTTACTGAACACGATTATGGTGACAAGCAGGTAGTGCTGGATGTGTGGGTCGTACGCAAGTTCAGCGGCGATCCGCACGGCAGGGAAGGACAGAGCCTGCGGTGGGTGCCCGTGGCCGAACTGGCAGGCTACCGGTTCCCCAAGGCCAATGAAATCATCGTCGCCAGGCTTTTGGCCGATTCATTGAAGCAATCTGACAAGGAATCAACATGAGAGGAAGCCGGTTTATTCGCTGGTTGCTCAACATGGAGGTCGCTGAACAGCCGCCTGCCTCCGTTGTTCCCGCGCATCTGCAACAAGTTGCCGGCGAACTCGCCTGGCGCTGCAACATCTGCGGAACCATGAATTGCTGCCTGGCAGGAACCATGGACCGTGAAACCGGTGACTGCATGCATTGTGGTGCTGTCATGCGATACCGTTCGATAGTGGCAGTCCTGACGGAACGCTTGTTTGGCAAGGTACAGATTCTTGCTGAAATTGCACCCAGTCCCCAATTCACCGGGGTCGGCATGAGTGATGATGATCGCTATGCGAACCTGCTGGCGGAAAAATTCTCCTATACCAATACCTTCTATCACTGCGAGCCGCTGCTCGACATCACCAGGCCGTCGCCACGATGGCTGGGCGTCAATGACTTTGTCATAACTTCCGATGTGTTCGAGCATGTGCCGCCGCCGATCCAGCAATCCTTCGACAATTTGTTCTCGTTGCTCAAGCCTGGCGGCGTAGTGGTGTTTTCAGTGCCGTTCAACCTGGAAGCCGCCACCAGGGAGCACTACCCGAACCTTCATGATTTCAGGATCGTGCAGGAAGAGAGTGGCGATTGGGTGCTGCACAATGTGACAAAAGCCGGAGTCAGCGAAGAATTCCGCAACTTGCTGTTTCATGGCGGCCCCGGTTCCACACTGGAACTGCGTGTGTTCTGCCGCGCGGCGCTGGAGCGCCATTTGCTGGACGCCGGTTTCACTGATCTGCGACTGCACAGCGAATCCCGCTTTGAGCACGGTATCTTCTGGCTGCATCCATTCAGCCTGATGGTCTCTGCACGCCGTCCCGGCTGACGCGCAGAACCGCTACTTCATCAACTCTGCCCGCTTCGACAGGATGAACTGCTTGATCGAGTCCGCTTCCTGCTCGTTCAGATATTGTCCGAGATTCGGCATGCCGAGTCCCGCGAAAGCGCCTTCGCGCACAATGTTCTGGAAGATGTTGTAAGTGGCAGCATCGGCATAACGCAGATCCTTGATGGCTCCACCACTCTGCCCATTGCGACCATGACACATCGCACAGCGTTCGCCGAACAAATCGCTGCCTTTGGCGAGCACTGCCTTGTCATTATTGAAAGGCACGGCGGTGAGTATCGGCAACGGCTGACCTTTGACCGGTATGATGTTCTTGTCACCACCAAGCATGAAGGTCCACAAGCGTCCTTCCGCGAGATATTGGCCAGAGGGGTTGGCACCAAACAACGCAGTGGCACCGCCCCAGCCGGCCAGCACTGAAATATATTGTTTGCCATCCAGTTCAAACGTAATCGGTGGCGCCATCACTGCGGTGCCCACATTCACATCCCAAAGTTTTTTGCCGTCATCAGCCGCATAGGCAATGAAATGGCCATCGGATGTGCCCTGAAACACCAGGTTGCCGGCAGTGGTGAGCGTGCCGCCGTTGATGGCATTCGGATAATTGATCTGCCAGCGAGGCTTGTTGGTGAGTGGATCCCAGGCCAGCAATGCTCCAGGTGCGGGATTGGCAGGGCCTACCGGCTGCACATAGTCTTCCGGTGGCCGCTTTGGCAGTTCGGAAGAATTGCCCAGCACAATGCCGTTGTTCCATTTGCCGGGTTGATATTTGAAATCAGGAGCCATCACATAATTGAAGCGGCTGCCTTGCTGGGTTGGCAGATAAACGAGTCCGGTGATCGGGTTGTACGACATGGGATGCCAGTTGTGGGCACCGCCGGGACCGGGCATCACGGTGGAAACTGCATCCTTGTAGCGGGCATGTCTGGTTTCGATCGGTTTGCCGGTTTCCTTGCTGATGCCGGTGGCCCAGCTGAGACTGGCATAAGGTTCGGCAGAGAGCAGCTCACCGGTAAGGCGGTCGAGCACGTAAAAGAATCCGTTCTTGGGCGCTTGCATGATTACCTTGCGCAGCTTGCCGTTGATGACGAGCTCGGTTTGCATCAGGCCTTGCACTGCCGTGAAATCCCAGTCATCACCCGGCGTAGTCTGGTAATACCAGGCGACCCTGCCGGTGTCGACATGCAGCGCCACGATTGACGACAGAAACAGGTTGTCACCTTTGCCGGCGCTGCGCAGTTCCCGGCTCCACGGTGAACCGTTGCCGGTACCGATATAGACCAGCTTTGCATCCGGATCGTAAATGATCGAATCCCACGAGGCGCCACCTCCACCCACTTCCCACCATTTGCCGAACCAGGTTTTGGCAGCCATGGCCATGTCGGGATTTTCAAAGCCGTCTGCCGGATTGCCGGGCACTACCCAGAAGCGCCAGGCCTGTTTGCCGGTGTTGGCATCGTAGGCGGTTACATGACCGCGCACACCCAGTTCGGAGCCACCATTGCCGATGATGACCTTGCCGTTGGCAACACGCGGGGCGCCGGTGATAGTGTAGGGACGATTGGGGTCGGTAGTTTGTACAGACCACAACTCCTTGCCGGTTTTTGCATCCAGTGCAATCAGGCGTCCATCGATGGCGCCGACATAAACCTTGCCTTCATACAAAGCCACGCCGCGATTGACGACATCGCAGCAGGCTTTCCATCCCATGCTTTTGTCGACCTTCGGATCGTAATTCCACAGTACCTTGCCGGTTCTGGCATCCAGCGCGAATACGCTGCTCCACGGACGCGTGGCGTAAATGACGCCATCATGCACAAGCGGAGTTCCTTCGAGACCGCGGGTTGAAGCGGTGTCAAAGGTCCAGGCCACACCAAGCTCTCCAACATTTTTGTCGTTGATCTGTGTCATCGTGCTGAAACGGGTTTCGGCGTAATCGTGGCCGTAGGTGAGCCATTCGTTGCTCTTGCCTGCGTCGGCCAGGGCTTTGCTGTTTTGTGCACATGCCTGGCCAAAGCCGGCCAGCAGCAGCAAACAAGCGGGAACTATGCGGTTGAAGGCGGCAGAACGGACAGTGGCAGTCGAGGTCATGGTTTTTCCTTCAGGAATCTGTTGTTGCTGAAATCCATGGCCTGCACTCGCATCAGAATCCGCGATCACCTTTGAAGCGCTTGGCGTGGTTATGCAGGACACATGAGCGCGTTATTGATTGCCGAAGGCATGCTGAAGATTGCGCTGTTCCTGTTGGGTGCGCATTGGCTCAGCTCCGTATGTTTCTGAAATCAGTCGTCGACGCGGTCAACCTGGATGTAGCCACCCAGCCGATCCGAGTACAGGCGATAGGAACTGCCCCAGCCGGAAGGACGAATCCTGATCTTGTCACCGGGCTTAAGCAGATATTGTTCGCTAATGGCCTGCCGCCAGACCTGCCCGCTGCTCAGCGTGATCTTCCAGGTGTTGTGATTGACCTGATCAAGTTTGGCTATGGTGTCTTCGAGTTGTTTGATGCCATTGCTGGTGGCTGCCATTACGGATGCACTGGTACGACCAAAATCTGCCACTTCATTGCCGGTAAGCACGGGTTTGGCTTTGGTCTTGGCTTCTGGCTGCTTGCTCTGGGCAGTACTGTTGTCGTCATGGCCAAAAGGCCATAACTTGCTATAAAACGGCTTTTGTGGAGCTTCGGCGGTTACAGTGGAAACTGTCGCGGTAGATGTGGAAGTGGTAGCAGCAGAGGAAGTGACCGCTGCGGTTTTGCTCTGGTTGCTGCCCTGGACAGGAGTGGATGAGACCGTCTCGCTCTGCAGCGTGAGACGGGCTGGAATCGTGGACTGGGTGGCTCCGGCTGGTATCACGGGCTTGGCGGTCTCTGCCTGATCGTAGCAGGCAAAACGAGCGTTACGGTCACTGATGTTCTGGCAGTCGCCGAGAGCTTTTGGTTGTGCCAGGACAGGCAAAGCCACGCTACCAATCAAGGCCATGAATATTAACCGGTTGAATGTAGTGGGAAAAAATCCGGAAAAAGCAGGTTTCATAATCGTTACCAACTGGGGTGACCAACCTGCATTCTGGCATGGCCCCAAGGCCTAGGCAATGCGGTCAGTGGCTCAATGCTGAATCGCAGGCAAACGACAATTCAATTATGGGGTTACGGTTGAACAGTGTTGCCAATAGACCTTTTTGCTGCTTTGGTTTTAGTATTGACCACCACAATAACCAGAACAGCGGAGTAGTCATGTCGTTTTCCAGAATTCCATTTTCCAGATTGGTTCCGGCAACTTTGGGTCTGTTGTTTTCAACTGTTGCTTTTGGCCAGGCCGCAGCACCTGCTGCGCCTGCACAAGTGTTGGTAAAACCTGAACCGATTACCCAGGAAGGCCGGTTCATGCCGGGGTTTGGCAATGAGGCAATCGCCAAAATCCGCTATACCATCAAGGCTGATGGTACCGTTGATGATGTACAAATCACCGAGTACATGATGGCAAATCCGTTTCTCGACAACATGCTCAAAGGGACAGTGGGTAAATGGACCTTCAAACCGGGAACCCTGAACGGGAAACCGGTTGACTACCTCAACCAGGAATATCTTTTTGTAAGCAGGGTAGACCCGAATGCTCCGCCGCCGCCGGCCCCTGTTGCCCAGGGTTCCCGCACCGAAATCAAATTGCCGGCCAAAACCGAAATGAAGAAAGCCATGAAGCCCGCTGATCCCGCTCAAATGGCGCCAATACCGTTGGCAGTGTCACTCAAGGCCAAACAAACCATTGATGCCGCCTATGAACAATTGAAAAACAAGGACTTCGATAATGCCCTGAAGGCGCTTGATGAAGTGGCCAGCAAGGACCTCCACACCGTCTTCGACTTCGCCCTGGTCAACCAGCTTCGCAGCAGTGCATTTTCTGGAATAAATCGCCCGTACGAAGCATTGGAGGCTCTGGAACTGGCCACCATGTACGGGATCGGTCCAAAAGGGGAAAAGACCTTCTTCCTGGAAGACAAGCTGCTGGAACAGGCCCTGCGGCAGAAATTCCTGATCGCGACCTCTTTGCGCCATAACAAGCTCGCGTGGGATACCTTTCAATTGTTGCAGGAGAAATTTCCGCCGGCGGCAGATGACAAGATCCACGTGGATGCCAAAGCTGTAAAGGCGCTGCTGGATTCGCCGGATCAACTGGCGTTGCTGGCCAGGATTCCCGCCGACAAAACCGCGTGGACCCATGTGCCGTCGCGGAGGATTTTCACTGTGGCTGACGTGAAGGGCAAGCTTGAGAAAGTGACTGCCCGTTGTGAACGCCGCACGGTTGACCTGAAATACCAGGAGAATGCCGACTGGACTCTGCCTCCATCTTTCGGTGCGTGTTCACTGGACTTCGTGGGTGACAAAGGCACCCAGTTCACTGTCTACGAGTTCAATCAATAAACGCTTCCTGAATGTCACCGGTGCCAGGGCGTCAAAGGCCGGCAACACCTTTACCGGGGTGTTGTCGGGCAGGTCCGGTTCGTCTGCCTTTCATGTCATGGCCGACACCAAAACCTGATTGTCGTTTCATTTTATGCCTGAGTGGTTCACAGTACCGGGCTTTCGGTGCTGCCTGGCGGTTTACTCAGACCATAGGCAGGGTTAGGCTGACTTTTCCTTCTTTCCGCGAGGATTGCCCATGAACTTGATCACCAACAAAGGCAAATCATTGTTAACACAGGTTGCATGTGCAATTGCCCTTGTTGCCGCGATGCCGTGCCAGGCCCAGCTGTTGGCAGGGGAACAGCCCGCCACCGTGACAGCAATTGCGGGCGTAATCGCTGCCGATGCACAGTGGGAACTGGTATGGGCCGGCTTTGAAACTGCCGACGGCATAGTCGGTACTGCCGACGGTGGTGTGCTGTTCGCACAGGAACAGACAGACACCATCCACAAACTGGATGCCAACAACAAGGATTTTGTTTACATGAAGAATGTCAGCGGCCCTGGGGCGGTGTCGATTGATGCCCAGGGCCGGGTTTACTCGGTGCTGCGTACCTGCACGGACCCGGGCAAATGGCATTTCCAGAGTTGCAATGAATTGACCAAAGTAGTGCAACTGGCACCGGAATCAAAGGTGCTGGCCAGCAGCTTTGCTGACGGACGTCCACTTGGTCGCCTCAACGATCTGATTGCAGATGGCAAAGGCGGGGCCTATTTCACCGTTGGCGGTGTTTATCATGTCAGCGCGGAAGGCAATGTGAGTGTGGTGGAAGAAAAGAACCTGAAGTCCAACGGCATCATGCTGAGCCGCGATGGCAAGACCTTGTACGTTACCAATGACACGGTGGTCATTGCCTTTGACGTGGCGAATGATGGCTCTGCCGGCAATCGTCACGATTTTGTCAGTCTCAATGGTGACACTGGCGCGGATGGCATGGCCATCGACAGTGAAGGGCGACTCTATATTACTGGCGGCAAGGGGATTCATGTCGCTTCCGTGAAGGGAGAATATATCGGACTTATTCCCACCAGGCGCCGCCCTATCACCGTGGCTTTCGCAGGTGCCGACAAATCCATTCTGTATGCACCATCCATGGGGGCAGTAGGGCCTGACGGCAAAGCCTGGGAGACTCCGGCGGGAACACGCAATACAGCCATGACTGTCTATCGCATTCGCATGCAAAGCCGCGGATTTGCCGGCAGACCGAAATAGCCCGGAAGCTACCACGACATCTAACGGATGAGTAACTTGACTGACAAGACCAGACCTTTTTTCCGCAGCGGATCAGCGAGCGGAATCGAACTCACGCCCAGGCAGCAGTCAGACCAGGACTTGCTGGACCACTCGGGCATGGGCGGTTTCTTTTTCACTCTTGGTGCCATTGCGCTGAGCCTGGTGGAGCCGCTCATCTGGCAGAAACCCCTGGTTGCCACTGTGTTCCTGTCGTTGCTGGCCGTGATGATGGTGGTCAGGCTTTACCTGTATTTCACCCTGCCCAAAATGGCGGGGTTTGTGCTGCCCCCGATTTATTATGCCTGTCTGCTGGGCAATGCTGCTGTCTGGGGAGTATATGCAGCCTGGATAGTCAGCCTGCCACACGAGTTGAATGCCAGCGGGGTAATTGCCCTTACACTGTCTGCCGGCGCCGCCTGCGGTGGTGCAGTATCGATGGCGATGGATATGCGACTCACGCGTGCGCTGTTGATGTTTTATCACGTGCCGCTGGTAATTTATCTGCTTTGGCATTTTTCCAATCCACAGATGCTCACACTGGGAATCCTGCTGATCCTGTATTCGGTTTACCTCCATCTGCTTGCCAGCAAACAAAACAAAACCTACTGGAAAATGGTGAACAGTGCCGAGCAGCTGCGCAGACAAACCGAGGAATTGGCCGTTGCCCGCAATGAAGCCATCAAGGCCAACCAGATGCGGTCCGATTTCCTGGCCCACATCAGCCATGAAATCCGTTCGCCCATCAACGGCATCATAGGGGTTGCCGGCGACCTGATTGTCAGTCCGCTTGATGACGGCCAGCAGGACCAGGTCAATGTGATATTGCAGTCAGGCAAGCTGGCTCTGGGGCTGATCAATGATGTGATGGATTTTTCCGATATCAATGATGAGTCGGTGATGATGGGGCAGGTGGATGTCGATCTGATCGACGTGGCCAACGACACCATCAACGTGCTGGAGCCGGTAGTGCGCACCCGTGGCAACCGGATGGAATTGATCGACAAGCTGGCCGGCAAGACCTGGGTCAAAGTGGACCGGCTGCGCCTGCAGCAACTGCTTACCAATCTGCTCGCCAATGCCAACAAATTCACGCTGAACGGTCGCATCGAGCTGTTCATGTACTACCTGCCGGGCCCGCGATCCGAACAGGATCTCATTCGCTGTGAAGTGCATGATGAAGGTCCGGTCATTACTGCAGCCCAGCAGAAACAGATTCTGGAGGCTTATCAACAGACCGGCAGGTCCGAATCCAGCTCACGCGTTGGAGGTCTTGGCCTGGCGATCTGCAGCAGGCTGATCAAATTGCTGGGCGGCCGGCTGGGCATCAAGAGTGATCTGCAACATGGCTCGTGCTTCTGGTTCGAAATTCCGCTGGTGCCCGGCGTGCCCGTGGCCAAAGTCAGGCCGGTGCTCACCAGGGCTGATACCCATCGTCCGTCCACTGTGCTGGTGGTGGAAGACAATCTGATGAACCAGAAAGTCATCATGGCCTATCTCAACAAATTGCAATATACCTTTGTGAATGCCGAAAGCGGCCAACAGGCATTCGATGTGTGTATCCAGCGACGGCCGACGCATATTCTGATGGACTGCGGCCTGCCGGACATCAGTGGCATGGAAGTCACCCGCCGTATTCGCAAAATGGAACACGAGCAGGGTCTGACGCCCTGCATCATCATTGCAGTCACTGCCTACGGCTCCGGCAACATCCTCGATGAATGTTTTGCGGCGGGCATGAATGACCATCTGCCCAAACCAGTCACCTTGAGGACTTTGCAGAGCATGCTCGACAAGTGGAGCTGATTGCTTCCGGGTACCAGCACTCAGGTTTCATCATCGGAGTCAGGATCGAACTCGTCCGGCGGTGAATCAGCCGGAATACTGTGACGTTCACTGGCCCATTCGCCAAAATCAACCAGCTGGCATTTGCGGCTGCAGAACGGCCGGAACAGCTCACTCTCACGCCAGGCCACTATTTTGCGGCAGGTCGGGCAATTCACCAGTCTGTGCACAGTACCTGTGTTGTCAGTCGGCGGGGGAGGTGTTTTGTCTTGCACGGGCCAGCTCCTCATATTGCCTGAAATACTCGTCTACCTGTTGCTGCAGGTCGGCGAGATTGCCATTGTTACGGATGATGTCTGTTGCGCGCGACAATCGTTCATTGCGTGGCAACTGTATTTGCATGATGCGGTGCACTTCGTCTTCGCTGCTGTGATCGCGTTCGAGTGTGCGCTGCACTTGCAGTTCTTCATCCGCATCCACAACCAGGATGCGATCAATAAAGTCATAGGCTTTGCTTTCGAGCAACAGCGGCGCCGACAGGATCAGCCAACTGCTGGTTGAATCATTTATTTGCTGCACAATGGCGGAGCGGATCAACGGGTGCAGTATCGCTTCGGCCTGATGACGAGCCAGTGGATCCGTAAAAATCAGTTGACGCAAGCGTTGCCTTTGCAACGAGCCGTCAGCTGTCATGAGTTCCTGTCCGAGCAGGGCAATCAGTTGCTGCAACGCAATGGATCCTGGCGCCACCAATGCACGACTGATCTGGTCGGCATCGATGATTTCGACACCAAGTGCTGCAAACATCCCGCTGACAGTGGTTTTGCCGCTGCCGATGCCACCCGTGAGACCGACAATCATGGGCCGCCGGTGTGACATCTTCAGCCCAGCAATGAGAAGAGTTTGCCCGCCAGCGCGTGTCCCCACAACAGGGACAGGAAACCGGCACTGGCAAGATAGGGGCCGAACGGAATCGGCACATCCCTGCCATGCCCTTTGAACAGGATAAGACTGATTCCCACCACGGCACCAACCACTGACGACAACAGGATGACGACAGGCAGTGCCTGCCAGCCCAGCCACGCGCCGAGAGCTGCCAGCAACTTGAAGTCACCGTAGCCCATGCCTTCCTTGCCGGTCAGCAGCTTGAAGGCCCAATACACAGTCCATAACACCAGATAGCCGCCGATGGCTCCCAATACTGCGTCCTGCAGCGGCACCAGCATGCCTGTGGTGTTTATCAACAACCCCAGCCACAGCAGTGGCAGTGTCAGGTCATCGGGCAACAGCTGGTGATCAACATCAATCATTGTCAGTGCGATCAGGGCCCAGGTAAACACCAGCAGCGCCAATGTGAGCCAGGTGAAACCATGGGTGGCCACCACAGTGCAGGTCAGAATGGCCGTGACACATTCCATGACCGGGTAGCGCAGCGAGATCGGTGCCTGGCAGTGTTTGCATTTCCCTTGCTGCCATAGATAGCTGAACACAGGTATGTTTTCCAGCGCGCCTATGCTGTGTTTGCAGTGGGGGCAATGCGAATCGGGTTTGGCAAGATTGAAAACAGAAAAACTGCTGCCATGGGCCGCAGGCGGCGGCATCTCCAGGAATTCATGACATTGCTGGCGCCAATCGCGCTCCATCATCAGAGGCAACCGGTAGATGACAACATTGAGAAAACTGCCGACCAGGAGTCCGATGATGCCGGCATAGAGCAGCAGCACTGCCGTGTGGGATGCAAAAAACTCTGCAAAGGAAGCCATGAGGTCGTGTTAAACCACAGAGCCGATCTGGAATATCGGCAAGTACATGGCGACCATCAGACCGCCCACCAGCACGCCCAGCACTGCCATGATCAGTGGTTCCATCATGGCGGTCAGGCCGTCAACGGCGTTATCCACTTCGGCTTCGTAGAAATTGGCACATTTGTCGAGCATGGCATCCAGGGCGCCGGATTCTTCGCCAATCGACACCATTTGCAGGATCATGATCGGAAAGATCTGGGCAGCACGCAACGAGTAGGTCAATTGCTGCCCCGTTGTTACATCTTCACGCACTTTCATCAATGCATTGCGATATACCACATTGCCGGTGGCACCGGCGCAGGAGGCGAGCGCATCCGGCAACGGTACGCCGGCAGCAAACGTGGTGGAAAGCGTGCGGGTAAAGCGTGCCAGTGCGGATTTTTCGATGATATCTCCCATGACAGGCAGTTTCAGCGAAAGCCTTTCAATCGATTCGGCAAATTTTTTCGACCGTATGCGCGCTTCCTTGAACGCGAATACTCCCGCAACCACAATGCCCAGCACGTAGTACCACCAGGCGATCATGAAATCGGAAATATGCATCACGAACTGGGTGAATGCCGGCAATTCGTGCCCGAAACTGGAGAAGGTAGCGGCAAACTGCGGCACCACCTTGATAAGCAGGATGGCGGTCACGATCATCGCGATACTCACGATGGTAATCGGGTAGTTCATCGCTTTCTTGATTTTGGCTTTCAGCGCCTCCGACTTTTCCTTGTAGGTGGCCAGACGGTCAAGCATGGTTTCCAGTGCGCCGGATTGTTCGCCGGCTTCAACCAGGTTGCAGAAGAGTTCATCGAACTGGCGCGGATGTTTGCGGATTGATTCCGCAAAGTTGGTTCCTGAACTTACGTCGTCGCGAATCTTCAGGACGATTTCACGCATGCTGGGATTCTCGAGACCATCACCAACGATTTCAAAAGATTGTACGAGCGGTATGCCGGCCTTCATCATCGTTGCCAGCTGGCGTGTGAAGATGGCGATGTCCATCGGTTTGATGGACTTCTTGTTCATTCCACCCAGCAGCCCGGCTGATTTCTTGACGACCTTGTCGACACGAATGCCCTGCTTGCGCAACTGCACTTTCACGGCAGCGATATTGGCTCCGGGCAGTTCGCCTTTCATGGCATTGCCCTTGGCGTCCTTGCCGGACCATTTGAAGACCATCATCTTTTTAGCGGCTGTGGCTGCCATAGTCGTGTCCAGTGAAATTTTGTCAGGAGGTGATGCGGTTGGCTTCAGCGAGACTGGTAAAGCCTTGTGCCACTTTCATCAAAGCGGAAATGCGCAGATCATTATAACCCTCGGCGCGTGCGATATCCGCGATCTGTATCGAAGATCCGTCATCCATGATGGCACGGGCTATCTTGTCGGTGATCGGCATCACCTGGTAAACGCCGACCCGGCCCTTGTAGCCATCGTTGCAGCGGCCGCAGCCGACCGCGCCATACACTTGCAGGTTGGGCAGCTGTGCTTCGGTAAAGCCCTCCTGCAACAGGATGCGTGGGGGCAGCCGCAGCGGTTTCTTGCAGTGGCTGCACAGTTTGCGAGCCAGCCGCTGGGCAATGATGAGGGTGATGGAAGTTGCCAGGTTGTAGGACGGTATGCCCATGTTGCGCAAACGGGTCAGCGTTTCCGGAGCGCTGTTGGTATGTAGTGTAGACAATACCAGGTGACCGGTTTGCGAAGCCTTGATCGCAATCTCGGCGGTTTCAAGGTCGCGAATCTCGCCTACCATCACCACATCAGGATCCTGGCGCAGGAACGCGCGCAGGGCCGCAGCAAAATCGAGACCCACCTTGGCATTCACAGCGACCTGGTTGATGCCTTCCAGGTTGATCTCAACCGGATCTTCTGCCGTGGAAATGTTTTTCTCGTGTGTGTTGAGAATGTTGAGCCCGGTGTATAGCGATACGGTTTTGCCGCTGCCGGTCGGACCGGTTACCAGAATGAGACCCTGATGCTGATGCAGTGCATTCAGGTAAAGCTGCTTTTGCGAAGGTTCATAACCGAGTATGTCGATGCCAAGCTGCGCACTGCTGGCATCAAGGATGCGCAATACTATTTTTTCGCCCCACAGCGTAGGCAGTGTGTTGACGCGGAAATCCACGGATTTGGTCTTCGACAACTTCAGCTTGATGCGACCATCCTGCGGCACGCGCTTCTCGGAAATATCCATGTTGGACATGATCTTCACGCGCGAACAGATGCGCATCACGATGTTGAGAGGTGGCCTGGTGATTTCCTTGAGAATGCCGTCAACACGGAAGCGTACACGATAGATTTTTTCATAGGGTTCGATGTGTATGTCTGATGCGCCCATTTTCATCGCGTCAACCAGCAGTTTGTTGACAAAACGGACGATGGGTGTTTCATCTTCGGCGTTGGCAACATCTTCTTCGTCCAGACCTGCTTTCTCTTCTACCAGTTCGACGTCAAGATCTTCCAGGCCCATGCTGGAGAGGTCGTCGAACTTGCCGGCTTCTTCTTCCGGTACCTTGACCAGCGCTTCGATCAGCTGATGCAGTTTGTCATCTTCAACAACGATGAGATCGATGGAGCTGCCTGTGTTGAATTTGATCTCATCAATGCCGATCTGGTTGGAAGGATCGGACACTGCCAGGAACATCTTGTGCCCCTTTTTGAGGATGGGCAGCATGTTGTGCTTTTGCAGCAGCTTGGTGTCGACCTGGGCAAGCGGAAATGTCGAGGGATCCATCGCGGAGATGTCGAGCTGGGGCAGGCCGAATTCCTGACTCGCTGTTTTGGCTATTACCTTGCTGTCGATCAGGCGATTCTTGACCAGATGACGCACCAGCGGTGTGCCGCTTTTGTCGGCAGTCGTAAAGGCAGCAAGCGCTACCTCCCGCTCCAGCAGGTTCTCGGAAACCAATAGCCGGGCGAGACCGGTAATCGTTGTATCAGTGCTCATTGGTTGATTGAGTTGTTGCATTCTGGTTGAGCAGTCCGGAGTCGGTCCGTCAATGGTTGGGGTACGTGGGTGCCTTCTCTTGCCGAGCTTTCGAGTAGTTTAATTGAACTTTGTGATTTTTCTAGGAAATCTCTTGTGCAAAAGTGCAATCTTTGTACATAGTCCACACAAATGGGGACCGGTAGTCAAAGTGCCGGACCTGTAAATGGAGGCCCTTGCCTCACGACCAGGCCCGAAGGGGGAAAAGTGATTACAGGAGCACAGCTGTCAATTGTGATGCCAGCCAAGAACGAGGCTGTCAATTTGCAGAAGTTGCTGCCTGTTTTGCAGGCGGCTTTGCCGGAGGCAGAAATCATCGTCGTCAATGACGGCTCCACCGATGATACTGTGGCCCTGTGTGCCAGACTGGGCGTGAAGGTGGTCAGTCACCTGTACAGCAAGGGCAATGGTGCCAGCATCAAGACCGGTGCCCGTAATGCCACTCGCGAGACAGTGGTTTTCATGGATGGTGACGGCCAGCACAATCCGGCCGACATAGTGCGCCTTTGGGACCAGTATCAGCAGGGTCATGACATGGTGGTGGGTGCCCGCAGTGCGGCGACCCAGGCCAGCCTGGGCCGACTGGTGGCCAATACCGTCTACAACCGGCTGTCCAGCTGGATGGCCAACCAGACAATACGGGATCTCACTTCCGGGTTCCGCATTGTCAATCGCCAGAAATTCCTCAAGTTCCTGTATCTGTTGCCCAACGGGTTCTCCTATCCGACCACGGTTACGATGGCATTTTTCCGGGCCGGCTATTCAGTGGCTTATGTGGACATTGACGCCGGCAAACGTGAAGGCAAAAGCCATATCAGCCTGGTGAAGGACGGTATGCGGTTTTTCCTGATCATTTTCAAGATCGGTACACTGTATTCACCGCTGAAGATATTCCTGCCGATTTCGGGCGGATTTTTTGGTGTTGGCGTGGCGTACTATCTCTACACTTTTTTCAATTTCCATACCTTTACCAACATGAGCGCTGTGCTGTTCATCAGTTCCATCATCGTGTTCCTGATAGGGCTGGTTTCCGAGCAGGTCACGACGCTGATCTACAAGGACTCCGAGTAGAGCTGTAACAGTCAATGCCATAAATACCTATGAAATTACTGCACAGGGCGATCACATTGTGATCGTGCTGAATGGCGTCACCACAGTCGACACCCATGATGCCACCTACAAGAGCGGCCCGCTGGCACTGCAGTATGCCGGAGGTGTAATCAAATTCCGCAATGTGCAGGTGATGAAGTTGTAGTCAGTGTCTGCCGGGCAAATCACTGGCCGGCGTTCCGACGGCTGGTGCGGTTTGAGGGCCCGGTTTGTCCAGCGCCATCCGCACCCTTACTGCCAGTTCATTCAGGCTATAGGGTTTTTTCAGCAGGTCGGCAACAAAACGGGAGTTATACGCTTCAGCCAGCGCATGCTCCGTATAGCCTGAAGTGTGGAGGATTTTCAGGAGCGGATTTAGACGCATGGCCTGCTCTGCCAGCTCATAGCCATTCAGCTCTCCCGGCATCACCACATCAGTGAATAGCAGTGCAATGTCCTGATGCTTCGTCAGGATCGCCAGGGCAGTTGCGCCGTCTGCGGCCGTCACCACCTGGTAGCCAAGATGCCCCAGTCTTTGTTCTGCCAATTCAAGCAAGCCGGTTTCATCGTCCACGACAAGAATTTTTTCCAGCCCTGCAGTTGTGCACGGCATGGTCTGTACAGAATTGGCAATGCCCTGGTTGTCACTCGCTGCTCTCGGCAGATACAGATGGAAAGTCGCGCCGTCACCGGGATCGGATTTCACTTCAATATGGCCAGCTGAACGTTGTACAAAACCGAACACCATCGACAAGCCGAGTCCGGTGCCCTTGCCATTGGCTTTGGTGGTGAAGAAAGGTTCGAAGATATGGTCCATGTGCTGGGCTTTGATGCCGGTGCCGCTGTCCCGAACGCTGAACCTCACATAATCTCCCTCGTTTAAATTGGCATGTTTTGCACAGTAGCTGCTGTCCTGTGAGACGTTGGCAGTGGAAATAATGATACTGCCGCTGCCGGAAATGGCGTCACGGGCATTGATGCAAAGATTGATCAGGGAATCCTGGAAGTCACCGGGATCGATGCGTGTTTGCCAGAGTCCGGCAGCCAATTGGTAGTGGACTGCGATGTCGGCAGTGTGTGAACGTTCGATCAGGATGTGAGTGGATTCGATCAGTTCATTGAGGTTGCAGAGAACGCTATGATCAGGCTGGGTGCGTGAAAAGCCCAGCAACTGCTGGGTCAGATTGATGGCGCGGGTAGTAACGGTCTTGAGACTATCCACTCTGGCCTGTATCTGCTCCCTGTTTCCGAGTTGGGTTTCCAGCAGTTCCAGATTGCCCTGGATGATGGCAAGAATATTGTTGAAGTCATGGGCAATGCCGCCGGTCAGCTGGCCGACTGCTTCCATCTTTTGTGCGCGCCGCAGGGCATTTTCTGCCTGTTTTTTACCGCTGAGATCGGTAACAAATGCCACTGTTGCCGTTTTGACGTCATGCCTGGTGGGCAGTCGGGCGAAGCTGAAAAATGCAGGAATGTGATGGCCGTCCCGGTGCCGCAGTTCCACTTCAAATTCATGGCGAATGCTGCCGGTACCAGCGGGCAGGGTGATGCTGGCCATGCCAGGGGCGGCAAGAAAGTCAGTCAGCAGCCTGCCGTCCATCTCTTCACGGCTGTAGTCCAGCAGAGAACATAACCGCTGGTTGACCTGCAATGTGCGGAATTCGTCATCAATCAGCCAAACTCCTTCAGGCGCACCCTCGAAAATGGTGCGATAACGCTGTTCACTCTCCTGCAAGGCCGCTTCTGCCTGTTTGACTTCACTTTGGTTGAGGATGAAGCCGGCCATCCGCAACGGATTGCCGTTGCTGTCCTTGATCACGCGCACTACATCCAGCACCCATATCACTTCGCCGCCTTTCTTGTGCATGCGGTATTCAAAGATGTGATCGTTGCCAGCGGCGGTTTCTGCTTCGCGTTGGAGTCGGGCATATTCACGATCCTCAGGCACGATCATGTTGGTCCATGATTCGATATCCACCCACTCATCGTTGGTATAGCCGAGGATGCGGGGAGAGTTGGGTGAGACATAAGTGAACTTGCCGGTGCCGAGATCCAGTTCCCAACTGATGCCATTGATATTGTCGAGCAGGTTTTGCAATTTGGCATTCTGTTCCTGCAGTACTGCTTCCATGTGTTTCTGGTTTGTGACGTCAATGGTTACTCCCAGCATGCCGGAGACTTCTCCGCCGGCATCGCAGAGCGGTACGGCAAAAGTCTGCAGCCAGAGTCTGGATCCCTGCAGATCCCTGATGCTGAACAGCAATGAGCCGCTTGTTCCCGCAAATACCTTGCGCACCAGTTCCTGCATGCCACTACGATATTCGGGGTCAATCAGCTCGTTGGTGATATCGAATTTGCGCAGTATTTCAATGTTGGCGGCCTTCAGCATGGCCAAACCTGCAGGATTCATGGTTAACAGATTGCCATATTTGTCCATGGTCCTTACGCACAGCGGCGTGGCGTCAATGACAGCGCGCAGATAGTTTTCACTTGCGGTCAGGGCGGCTGTGCGATGACGCACAACCCGTCGCAACTGCTCCAGTACCAGTAACAAGCCCAGCGCCAGAAACAGCGCCAAGCCTATGCCGATGGGAAAGGTGTGGTCAGCGATCCATCGGATCCAATTGGGTTCAGGTGGGCGCTCTTCATAGGTGAGTCCTTCAATACCGGCGTTCTTGCTGATGAAACCGCCATCTGCAAAGATGGTCTGGATATGCTGCCAGCGTTCGGGATTCATGTACCCGATGTTCACCAAGAGCGGCTGGATCATTTCGCGTGTGGCCAGTGCCTCATATTGAAGATGGGCTTTGCTTACACCTTGGGTGTTGTATTTGGCCAGAATCAGTTCTATCAGTTCGTCTGCATGGTTGAGGGCATAACTCCAGCCTTTCAGGGAAGCTTCCCTGAAAGCTTGTACGCGTTTGGGATGCTGTTTTATTTCAGATTCGGTGGTGGCGAGCACATCACCGTAAAAGTCGACTCCATAGTGGTTCGGCAGGATGTAGCGACTTTGCACCCCTTCTTCTTCCAATGTCTGTGCCTGGTCAGTCACATAGGCGTCGAACACATCAACCTCGCCACGGCTGAGTGAGCGGGCATCGTAGTTGGTGGGAAGGCTCCGGTAGTCATTCTCCGCAAGCCCGGCCCGTCGCAAGGTGGCTTTCAGGTCGGCCCCCTGGGCACCACTGCCAATCATGACGCGTTTGCCAACAAAGTCCTCGACCTTGGTCAAGCCGGAATCAGCACGCACCAGAAACGCATAGGGGCTATGCTGGAATATGGTTGCCAAAGCAACAATCGGCTCGCCATTGGCCCTGTGAATGACAATGTCGGAACCGGTAACAGCGTAATTGGCCTTCCCCGCAAGCAGCTCGGAAGCGGGGGATGTGTCACCTGACAGTTCAAGCAGTGTGACATCCAGGCCTGCATCGCGGTAGTAACCCTGCTCAAGGGCAGCGTAGTAACCGGCAAACTGGAACGCATGTTTCCACTTGAGCTGCAACACTACAGGATCAAGGTGTTCGGCAGCCTGCAGCAGAGTCGGCAGAAAGCAGCCAAAGAGTGCCAGCACTGCCGGAAGCGTGGAGCGTAGAAGTGAGCGTATGCAAGTCATAGGGACAGATATGGCCAAGTACAAAGTGTTAACGGACACAGGTTCCAAAACTGTAGCCCGTGTTTTCAGCTGCCGGCATCCTGTCCGAACGATCCGCAGCTCCAGCTGGTTTCAATGGAACAACATTGAAAAATCTATCGCCCTGACATGTTTGGTCAGCGATCCCACCGAAATATAGTCAACTCCTGTTTCTGCCACGCTGACCAGCGTGTCATGCGAAAAGCCCCCGGAAGCTTCCAGTTTGGCGCGTCCCCGATTCTGTCGCACCGCTTCCTGCAGCAACTCGATACTGAAATTGTCCAGCAGCACAATGTCGGCATTGGCTGTCAGCGCTTCTTCAAGATCAGCCAGGGTTTCCACTTCCACTTCGATTTTACGGCCTGGATTGAGTTTTTGGGCAGCCTGTACAGCCTGGGTAATGTTGCCACAGGCTGCGATATGGTTTTCCTTTATCAGATAGGCATCAGACAGGCCCATGCGGTGATTTTGGCAGCCGCCGCAATGCACGGCGTATTTCTGTGCCAGCCGCAGTCCCGGAATGGTTTTGCGGGTATCGAGAATCTTCACACCGGTGTGGCTCACGAGCTCGGCGTAATGGCGGGAAACAGTAGCTACGCCTGACAGGGTTTGCAGAAAATTCAGGGCGCTGCGCTCCGCAGTGAGCAGCGAGCGGGCCTTGCCACTCACCCGGAAAATCACGGTATTGGCAGCTATGCTTTCTCCTTCCCTCACTGCCCACTCGATCTGGCAGAGCGGGTCAATTTGCCGGAACACTTCATCCACCCACGGCCTGCCGCAAATTACTGCAGCTTCGCGGCTGATCACCCTGGCGCTGGCTGCGGCTTCAGCGGGCACCAAAAGGGCTGTTATGTCGCCGCTGCCCATGTCTTCCTGCAAGGCTGCGGCCACGGTTGCCGCAAGGCCCCGGAAATAATCTGGTGAATTCATCAATGGCGTTCCAGCAGGAAAACTCTTGTTGCTAGCGTAATTGAATCAACGCGGGCGGGGAACCGCCCGTCATGCAATTCTCCCATGGCAACCACAGGCCCGACCTGGTGAATTTGTCCTGACTTTTGTGCAACCTGTTAAGCTAGAAACAAATAACCCCGGTGTCAGGACTGCATGGCAGGTTTCAGGATCATCGACCACTGGCTGCATGGTGCGCAGCGGGTGCTGTCCCCCAACCATAGTGAACGACCAGCCGGTGCTGATATAAGTCTGCTGGTGATCCACAATATCAGCTTGCCGCCGGGCCAGTTTGGCGGGCCGTGGATCAGTGATTTGTTCTGCAACCGGCTCAGTCCTGAATTTCACCCCTATTTTGCCAGTATTTGCGAGCTTCGCGTTTCCGCGCATCTACTGATCCGTCGCGATGGTGTGGTGGTGCAATATGTGCCGTTTGACCGCAAGGCCTGGCACGCTGGCGAGTCGCAGTTTGAAGGCAGGGAAGCCTGCAACGAGTATTCGATCGGGATAGAGCTGGAAGGCACCGATGATCTGCCCTTCACGGATTATCAATATGAATGTCTGACAGCCATCACCCGTCTGCTGGTCGTTCAGTATCCCGGGATCACGCCGGAGCGGATAACGGGACATTCGGACATCGCCCCTGGCCGCAAGACTGACCCCGGTCCCTGTTTTGACTGGATGCGATACCGGCGCGCCCTGGCAGAGCCCTGAATTCAATTTTTCCACTACAAACAGCCGGTGCCTAAATTGCCGAATGTTTTAAGGATGGTTTAAGAATTGGGTAAGGAAATTTGTAGTTAAACTACATTTAGGCCTTTACGGTTTGAAAAAACCGCCTGCCAGCGAGTAGAATCCGGCCTCACTGTAATTTCACTACAGCATCAAAAATCCTTGTAGAGCATACAGATATGGCCACAAACCTACGTGACACCGACCCGCAAGAAACCCAGGAATGGCTGGACTCGATCTCCGCCATCATCCAGAAGCAGGGCATGGACAGAGCCCAGTTCCTGCTGAAAAGCCTGATCAACAAAACCACTGAATCCGGCCAGCAACTGCCGGTTGATTCATTGACTACCCCTTATCGCAACACGATCCCGCTGGCAGAAGAGCCAACCATGCCTGGTGATCTTTATATGGAACGATCAGTGCGCGGCGTCATCCGCTGGAATGCACTGGCGATGGTGATGAGAGCCAACAAACTGGGTTATGACCTTGGCGGTCATATTTCCACATTTTCTTCTTCTGCCACCTTGTATGACGTCGGATTCAATCATTTTTTCCGTGGCGCCAAAGACGATTTTCTCGGCGACATCGTGTTTTTCCAGGGCCATGCCTCGCCCGGCATATATTCCCGCTCTTTTGTTGAAGGTCGCCTCAGCGCAGAGCAACTCGACAATTTCCGGCAGGAGGTGAATGGCAACGGTCTTTCCTCCTATCCGCATCCGCGACTGATGCCTGATTACTGGCAATTTCCGACTGTTTCGATGGGGCTGGGCCCGCTGCAGGCGATCTACACCGCGCATGTGCTGAAATATCTTGATAACCGCGAACTGGTGAAGCTGGGCGATCGCCAGATCTGGGCCTTTCTGGGCGACGGCGAATGTGACGAACCGGAATCGCTGGGTGCGATCAGCCTTGCAGCCCGTGAAGGGTTGAGCAATCTCAATTTCGTCATCAACTGCAATCTGCAGCGACTTGACGGGCCGGTGCGAGGCAACGGCAAGATCATCCAGGAGCTGGAAGGCATTTTCCGTGGTGCCGGCTGGAACGTGATCAAGGTGATTTGGGGTCGCAATTGGGACAGCCTGCTGGCCAAAGACAAGGACGGACTGCTGCAAACGCGCATGGATGAAGTGGTTGATGGTGAATTCATGACACTCACCAGCCGCGGGGGTGCCTATTTCCGCGAGCATTTCTTCAATAGTCCTGAACTGCTGAAGATGGTCGAACATCTGTCCGATGACGATCTCGTCAACCTCAATCGCGGGGGTCACGATCCCTTCAAGGTCTATGCTGCCTACAAGCAGGCCGTGGATACCAATGATCGCCCGACCGTGATTCTGGCCATGACTGTCAAAGGTTATGCACTGGCATCGGCCGAGGGCCAGAACACCACGCACTCTGCCAAGAAACTGGCCATCGAAGAATTGAAGGTTTTCCGTGATCGTTTCGGGATCCCGATCGCTGACGACAAGCTGGAAGAAGTACCTTATTACCGTCCGTCAGAAGACAGCCCTATCATGATTTACATGCGCAAACAGCGTGAGAAGCTGGGTGGTGTATTGCCAAGCCGCCGCACGCATTCACAGAAACTCACCGTGCCGACCCTTGAAGCTTTTGCAGCACAGACCAAGGGCACTGGTGAACGTGAAATCTCCACTACTATGGCGTTCGTACGCTTGTTGTCGAACCTGGTAAAGGACAAGGAAATCGGCCAGCGCATCGTGCCCATCGTGCCGGATGAAGCGCGGACTTTCGGTATGGAAGGCATGTTCCGCCAGATCGGTATCTACTCGGCCAAAGGCCAGCTGTATGATCCCAACGACTCCGGTCAGGTGATGTATTACCGCGAGGACAAACAGGGCCAGCTGCTGGAAGAGGGCATCAACGAAGCCGGCTCGATGAGCTCATGGCTGGCTGCTGCCACTTCCTACAGTGTCAATAATTATCCGTTGATACCGTTCTATATTTATTACTCGATGTTCGGTTTCCAGCGTGTGGGTGATCTGTGCTGGGCCGCCGGCGATTTGCAGGCACGCGGCTTTCTGATCGGCGCCACTGCCGGCCGCACTACGCTCAATGGTGAAGGCTTGCAGCATCAGGATGGTCACAGCCATCTGGCAGCACTGACCATCCCCAACTGCGTCAGCTACGATCCAACCTATTCCTACGAGCTCGCTGTCATCATCCAGGATGGCATCCGTCGCATGTACCAGGAAGACCAGAGCGTGTGGTACTACATCACGGCGATGAACGAGAATTACACGCATCCCGACATGCCGGCAGGCGTGGAGGACGGCATCATCAAAGGGCTTTATCTGCTGGAAGACAGCAGCAGCAAGGAATACAGCGTTGCCAAGTCCGATTTGAGTGTGCGCTTGCTGGGCAGTGGCACCATCCTGCGTGAAGTACGCGCAGCGGCGGCCATCCTGCGCAATGACTACAAAGTGTCAGTCGATGTCTATAGCGCCACCAGCATGAACGAGCTGGCACGCGATGGCCAGGCCGCCGAACGCTGGAATATGCTGCATCCTGAGGCCAAGCAACCCAAAGTACCTTACCTTACTGAAATGCTGGGCAGCAGCAAGGCGCCAGTGATAGTCGCCACCGATTACATGAAGATTTACGGTGAACAGATTCGCGCCTATGTGCCGGCGCCGTACAAAGTGCTGGGCACTGATGGTTTTGGCCGTAGCGACAGTCGTGAGAAACTGCGACACTTCTTCGAGGTCAATCACAAGTTTGTGGTAGTGGCAGCATTGAATGAGCTTGCGAAAGCCGGCCAGATCAAGGTTGCTGTCGTCAATGAAGCGATCAAAAAACTGGGTCTCGACCCCGAGAAAACCAATCCGTTGTTTGCCTGATTGCAGCCACAAGTTGCAATCTGGCCGGCACGGAACTGTTAACAACTACAATTGGCAACAAAAGCGATTGGCAGGAGAATAAGCGTGGCAGCAGAAACTTTCAAAGTTCCGGATCTCGGCACCGACGATACAGTCGAGGTGATTGAAGTGCTGGTCAAACCCGGCGATACACTCAAGCTGAATGATTCGATAGTCGTGCTGGAAAGCGACAAGGCAGCGATGGAAATTCCAGCCACCCAAACCGGTGTGGTGAAGGAAGTGCTGGTGAAAGTAGGTGCGCAGGTGAAAACCGGGACACCGCTGCTGGTCATCGAATCCGCCTCCGTTGCCTCTTCTGCAGCCACCTCTGCACCCGCTTCTGCAGGTGCTGCGGCGGCCAAGCCTGCTGCCAAAGTGGAAGCTGCCCCTGTGCCGGCTGAAGCCAGCGCTTCTGCGCCCAAAGCCAGCAAGGGTGTCGAAACAATTGCAATTCCTGATCTGGGTGGTGCTGCCGACGTGGAAGTCATCGACATACTGGTGAAAGTCGGCGACACGGTCAAAAAAGAGCAAGGATTGATAACGCTGGAAACCGACAAGGCGGCGATGGAAGTGCCTTCGCCCAAAGCCGGCAAAGTGGTAGCCATCAAAATCAAGCTGGGTGACAAGGTGGCGCAGGGCGCTGTGATTCTCGATATGGAAGTAACCTCTGCCATGGCTGCGGACAAGCCCGCCGCTGCTTCAGCGCCCAAGCCTCAATCAGTTGTTGCACCAGCTGCTGCCGCCACCTTTACCCTGGCAGATGGCGGCGCTCCCGTACCAAATTCCGGCCCCACCTCGGGTTCGGTGACATTGGCGCCAGCATCAGTTGCGACTGCTGCTGCCCCCAACCCGAATGCAGAGATATACGCTGGTCCTGCTGTTCGCATGCTGGCGCGTCAACTGGGAGTTGACCTGTCGCAGGTGACGGGCAGTGGCGGCAAGGGCCGCATAGTCAAAGAGGATGTGCAGGCGTTTGTAAAATCCCGTTTGCAGAATCCAGCGTCCGCTCCAGCTGCCACAAGCGGTTCAGGAGCCGGCTTGCCCGCAATTGCCGACATCGACTTCAGCAAGTTCGGTCCGGTTGAAATCGTTGAAATGAGCAAGCTGCATCGCGTCACTGCACTCAATATGACCAAAAACTGGCTTAACGTGCCACATGTTACCCAGTTTGATGAAGCCGACATCACTGATCTCGAGACTTTCCGCAATGAGCAGAAAGCACTGGCCGACAAGAAAGGTGTCAAACTCACGCCGTTGCCGTTCATCATCAAGGCCTGTGCCAAAGCACTGGCCGAACATCCGCAATTCAATGTGTCGCTGCATTCTTCCGGCGCCAAACTGATCCAGAAGAAATATGTGAACATCGGTGTGGCAGTGGCAACTCCGGCCGGACTCATGGTGCCGGTTGTGAAAAATGCCGATCAGAAATCAATCTGGCAGATTGCGAAAGAACTCGCCGAACTCAGCGCCAAAGCCAAAGACCGCAAACTCGCCCGCGAAGACATGGAAGGTGCCTGCTTTACGATTTCCAGTCTCGGCAATATTGGTGGCAGTGGCTTCACACCTATTGTGAATGCGCCGGAAGTTGCGATCATGGGTGTATCCAAAGCTTCCATCAAACCCGTGTGGAAGAACAACCAGTTTGTGCCACGCACGATGTTGCCGTTCTCGCTGTCGTATGATCATCGTGCGGTGAATGGTGTTGATGGCGGCATGTTCTGCACGTACTTGGCATCATTGCTTGGCGATATACGTTTAATGATGTTGTAACAAATCTCGAAGGACGGTGGCAGGTATGGGTTTCTGCGACCGTCGGAGGCCATGGATGGCCGGAGGCGAGCCTACTGTGATATTTGATACCGATATCCCACAACAGGAATTCAGGTAATAACAATGCCCTCATTTGATGTCGTTTCCGAAGTAGACATGCACGAACTTGCCAACGCCGTTGATCAGGCCAGTCGGGAGATCGGCACTCGTTATGATTTCAAGGGTGTGGCTGCCAGCTTCGAATTGAGTGAGAAGGAAAAAACCATAACGCTGACTGCCGAAGCGGCACCCCAGATCAATCAGATGCTGGATCTGCTGAGAACCAGAATGGGCAAACGCAAAATTGACATCAGCACACTCAAGCTGAATGCAGTCCAGACAGAGGGCCGGAAAGCCATTATGAAATGTGATGTGCAACAAGGTCTGGACACTGAAACTGCCAAGAAGATCGTCAAGCACATCAAGGTGCTTGGCATCAAAGTGCAGGCAGCGATTCAGGGCGACAAGCTGCGGGTCACCGGAACCAAGCGGGATGATCTGCAAAAAGTCATCGCCGATCTGCGTCAGCAGGATTTTGGTTTGCCGCTGCAGTTTGACAATTTCCGTGACTGATCTGCCTGCGCATGATCCAGGTCCGCTGTCGTCAAAGCTCCCATACGATCAAAACATCGTACCAACGTACCGCATTCCTGCATCAATGAAGACCGGACCGGTTTAATTGTTTGTGGATCGGGTATCGGCAGATTGCAGATGTGGCATCAGAAACTGGCAAGCCATTCTCAGGTAGTAACTGCACCAGAAGCATATCCCCAGCCACTTCTGACTGTTTTCCAGCGACAGCCAGCTGTGGCCAGGATGGGACAGGTAGTCTTCCAGAATGGAATCATCAGCCACCGACCACGACAGGAAGGCTACTGCAATGGCCAGCAGGGCATAAGGGGTTCTGAGGATCAACTGTCGGTAAGCAAACAAGTAGGCAAGTACACCTGTCCCCAGCAATAAATACATCAGCTGCTCCCCAATACCGAGATAGCGATGGGCCAGGTCTTCATGGAGCTGGTACAGATCATCGAACATAAGCCAGGCAGATAGT
The DNA here is from genome assembly GCA_903837345.1 of uncultured Gammaproteobacteria bacterium. Lineage (GTDB taxonomy): Bacteria > Pseudomonadota > Gammaproteobacteria > Pseudomonadales > Pseudohongiellaceae > CAILUG01. The sequence goes on from CAILUG010000046.1 coordinate 172,156, forward strand.
GCGCCGGAGGCAAGCAGAAACTTTACAACTCTTTTGTTCGCAAGTTGGCGGACAACCACTGCCACCAAAAAGCAAGCTGTGGCAGAGACGCACCACAGCAAAATACCCAGGTTAGACAGAAAGCCGGCCAAGGGGTGTTAATCAGCGTGCAAAACTTTCCAGATTAGGGGTGGAAACAGCGTCCAATAGTTTCCACCTCCGTGTGTCATCCTCTGGCGTTTTAGCCGGAGGTATCTGGAGTGTATTACATGGATATTATTGTCGAAATTCGCAG
>CAILUG010000047.1 GCA_903837345.1 uncultured Gammaproteobacteria bacterium
GCCTGCCGCCGGCCCCCACCATTCGCTGAGCCGTCAAATGCAAAAACACCGCTCTTCAGCAGACAAAACATGTAGGCGTGGCTTTTGCGGATGCAAAAGGCATGACGGCATGTGAGGTCTTATAAGTCATGAAACACTTCATGGTGCGAAACCGCCTATTTTCCATACTGTGAAGGCAAAAACTGTAGGGATAGTACGCGCGAGGATAAGAACTCCTATCGCCATGCAGCTGACTGTTAGCCACGACGCTTTATTGAACCCGACAACGAAGATAAGTGGCCAGATCAACCATAGCCATACCAAAGTTAACCATATGCTGGCGTTGAACATCTCCGAATTTACATTGAACGCCAACCACCACCATGTTGTGGTCAGCGAAGCATGAGCTATGACGCTGCTCGCTATCCATTTCTGTGTAGCTCTACTTTTTGCAATATTCATTGTGCTTTGCATGATGGCTAACAGGATTTTATCAGCGGCGCACAGATGAAAGTGGAAGCCAGTGGCAGCGAGCGGGTTGAGCGACCGTCTGCAGCCATGGATGGCTGCAGCCGAGCCCCCAGGGATGGGTTTACGGCGTGTCGAGCAACCCGCTCGCTGCCACTGGCTGTGCGCTAATCCAAAAAACGTTAGCGATTAAATCGACCACACTTTGATAACGTGATTAATAGCGCGTATTTCCGCCAGCGTTTCTTCAGTAGCTTCCGCTTCAATATCAATCAGGTTGTATGCGATGTCCCCACGACTCTTGTTCAGCATGTCCATCACGTTGATCTCACGATCTGCCAGGATAGAAAGAATCTGCCCCAGCATCCCCGGCACATTCTGGTTTACGATCGCAAGCCGGGTACCGGATGACCGCTCCAGACTCAAATTCGGAAAATTCACCGAATTGCGGATATTGCCGTTTTCCAGGAAATCCCGCAGCTGATCCACCGCCATCACCGCACAGTTGTCTTCAGCCTCATCAGTGCTGGCTCCGATATGCGGCAGCAAGATGGTCTTGGGATGGCCCAGCAATGCCGGAGTGGGGAAGTCAGTCACGTAGCACGACAAACGGCCTGAGTTGAGACCGTCCAGCAACGCATTGTCATCCACAATCGCATCCCGCGAGTAATTGAGCAGCACCGCGCCGGTTTTGAAATAGTTGATGATCTTGCGATCAATCAGGTTACGGGTGTTTTCCAGCACCGGCAGATGCAAGCTTACATAATCGGCACGCGCAATCAGTGAAGTCAGGTTCTCCTGCTTCTCAACCTGGTTAGGCAAGCGCCAGGCTGCTTCCACTGACAAGGCCGGATCATAGCCAAGCACCTTCATGCCCAGCTGGATTGCAATGTCTGCCACCAGTGCACCGATGGCACCCAGCCCAACCACGCCGATAGTCTTGCCGGCCAGCTCGCAGCCCTTGAAATTTTTCTTGTGATGCTCCATCAGCTGGTTGAGATCGGCATGCGAGGTGGACGGGCTCTGCTGGTTGATCCAGTTGATGGCCGGCAACACGCTGCGGGATGCCAGCAGCAGCCCGCACAACAGCAGTTCCTTCACTGCATTGGCATTGGCACCAGGCGAGTTGAATACGACCACGCCGGCTTTGGTGTAATCTTCCACCGGAATGTTGTTGGTGCCGGCTCCGGCCCGCGCCACTGCTTTCAGCTGTGGGTGCAGCTGTTCGCGAGTGAGCACATGGCTGCGCACCAGAATCGCATCGGGATTGGCTACATCCGCCCCTACCTGGTATGCCTGGTGGGGGAAGCGGGAAAGGCCTTTGTCGGAAATCTGGTTGTAGGTCTGGACTTTGTACATCGGATTCACTTTTGGCTGGGCGCTGGTAGCGCTATAGAGGGCGAGGGCGCGGATTTGAAAGCGGGACCTTTATACAAAGAATGGCCCCAAATTTCCAGCCGCTTCGGAGTGGGCAGGCATTGAAATGAGCACAATTCCAATCTGGTACGTCTACATGCTGCGCACTGCCAGGGGAGCACTCTATACCGGCATCACCACCGATGTGGAACGCCGGTTCGCCGAGCACCAGAGTGGCAAGGCCGGTGCCCGCAGTTTGCGGGGCAAGGGGCCGTTGCAACTGGTCTGGCAGTGCCCGGTGCTCAATCGCAGCACCGCCAGCCGCCTTGAAGCCGCCCTCAAGCGGCTCAGCAAGACCAACAAGGAAAGAATTGTACGGGGCGAGCTGGCTCACCAGTTATAATTGCCTGTGAAATCAGCATCGGATCCGCAATGAACACCATCAAACAACATACAATCAAAGAGCAGATGCAGGTGCTGGGCCAGCAAGCCCGCCACGCCTCGCGTGCGATGGCGGCTGCCGATACCAATGCCAAGAACCAGGCTCTGCTCGAGACCGCCAGGGCGCTCCAGGCCCAGACGGAGGCACTGTTGCAGGCCAATGCCAAAGACATGGACGCAGGCCGCGCCAATGGACTCGAGCCTGCCATGCTGGACCGGCTTGAGCTGACGCCCAAACGCATAGCCGCGATGATCGAAGGCTTGCAGCAGGTGGCCGCACTGGCTGACCCTATCGGTGAAATCACCGACTTGCGCTTCATGCCGAGCGGCATCCAGGTGGGGCGCATGCGCGTGCCGCTGGGTGTGATCGGCATCATTTACGAATCACGGCCGAATGTAACAGTGGAAGCCGCCAGTCTGTGCCTGAAAGCCGGCAATGCCTGCATTCTGCGTGGCGGCTCGGAAGCGATCCATTCCAATATGGCGATCGCCGCCTGCATCCGCACCGGTTTGCAGCAGGCAGGTTTGCCCGACACCGCAGTGCAAGTGGTGGCAACCACCGACCGCGCCGCGGTTGGTGAACTCATCACGATGCCGCAATTTGTCGATGTAATCGTCCCGCGCGGCGGCAAGGGCCTGATTGAACGCATCAGCAAGGACGCGCGCGTGCCGGTGATCAAACATCTCGATGGTGTATGCCATGTCTATGTGGATGATGAGGCTGATGTCGACAAAGCCATCCGCATCGCCATGAACTCCAAGACCCATCGCTATGGCGTATGCAATGCGATGGAGACCCTGCTGGTCGCGTTCAATGTCGCCGAAAAAGTCCTGCTGCCGCTGATCAGGCAGTTGCAGGACAAAGGTGTGGAATTGCGCGGTTGCAATCGTACCCGCGCCATCATGTCGGGCATCATCCAGGCCAGTGAAGATGACTGGTATGCCGAATATCTGGCGCCCATCCTGGCCATCAGGATAGTCGACAGCCTCGATGAAGCCATTGCCCATATCAACAAATACGGCTCACAGCATACCGATGCCATCGTCACCGAGAATTACACGAAAGCCCGGCGTTTCCTGCGCGAAGTGGATTCAAGCTCGGTGATGGTGAATGCCTCCACCCGTTTTGCAGACGGGTTCGAATATGGCCTGGGTGCCGAGATCGGCATTTCCACTGACAAGATCCATGCGCGCGGGCCGGTGGGCCTGGAAGGGCTGACATCGCAGAAATACATCGTGCTGGGTGATGGTCATGTGCGCCGCTGAGGCGGGCAAGCAAACCGGAGGTAGCCAGACTGTGCTGCGTCGGATCGGTGTGCTCGGCGGCATGTTTGATCCGATTCATCCCGGCCATACTTCGGCGGCGCTCAGCGTAGGCAATGCACTCGGTCTTGAACGGGTATTGCTGGTGCCCTGTGGCAATCCGGTCCATCGCAATGGTCCGGTAGCCTCTGCCAGCGAGCGTTGTGCCATGGTGGCTGCAGCCATCGCCGCCGAACCGCTGTTGCTACTGGATCGCCGCGAAGCACTGTCGGCGGCACCCTCCTGGACCATCGACACCATCACCCTGCTGCAACAGGAGCAACCGGAAGTGAGCTGGTATTTGCTGGTGGGTGTGGATGCTTTTCTGGGTTTGCCAACCTGGAAGCAGTGGCAGCTATTGCTTGAGCGGGTCAATCTGGTAGTGATGACCAGGCCAGGTTATGTGCTTGATGCAGAGCGTTTGCCTGCCGGGTTGCAGCAAGAATGGAAGCGTCGTTTCCTGCAGGATCACAGCCAGCTTGCGGCCATCAAGAGCGGGTCAATCATCGCGCTGGATGTGAAAACCGGCGATGTCTCCTCCACACAAGTGCGCGAGCTGTTAAAGACAGGGGGCAAGCCCGGTCCTATACTGCACCCCGCCGTGGCAGCCCATATCCGGGCCCACTGCCTTTACCAAAGTGGAGATACTGATTGAAACCAAAAGCACTGCGCGATTTTGTCGAGACCACCATTGCTGACATGAAAGGCCAGAACGTGGTCATCATGGATATCCAGAAAATGTCCTCGATTGCCGATTACATGCTGGTGGTGACCGGCACCTCCAACCGTCACGTGCGTTCAATAGCCGATGAAGTCGAAAAACGCTGCAAGAACAAAGGAATACGGATACTTGGCATGGAAGGCCAGGATTCCGCCGAGTGGGTCCTGCTCGATCTGGGCGATGTGATTGTGCATGTGATGCAGGCTGCTACCCGCAAGCTCTATGACCTGGAATCGCTCTGGAAATTGTCACCGGCCGGCTGAGTCGCGTTTTCGATGAAAATTACCCTGGTGTCAGTCGGGACCCGCATGCCGGACTGGGTGGAAGCCGGGGTGGCCGAATACCGCAAGCGCCTGCCCAGGGATTTTGAATTCCGGGTCGTGGAAGTCCCGCTGTCGCAGCGGACCAAGACCACCAATCTCGTGCAAGCCATCGCCAAAGAAGGTGAGGCCTGTCTGCGGGCAGCTGGCACCGGCGATTACCTGATTGCGCTCGATGTCAAAGGCAAAGGACTCAGTACCGAGCAGATGGCCCTTAAAGTAGGCGAGCTGCGGGACGCAAGCCGCAACATTTCGCTGCTGGTAGGCGGGCCTGACGGGTTGGCGCCGGCCTGCCTGGCCAGGGCAGATACCAGCTGGTCGCTGTCAGCGCTGACTTTTCCGCATCCGCTAGTGCGCCTGATTGTGGCCGAACAGGTCTACCGGGTCTGGAGTTTGCTCCATAACCACCCCTATCACCGGGCATGAACGCCTGGCTGTTTCCCACTGAAAATCAGCAAGATGCTGTTATTTGCTAGTGTAGAACTGTAATATTGCAGCTGTTTTCAGGCAGTTCAGCCAGCCAGCCCCCCATACATGACAGAACGCCACATCATCAAGGATCACAATCAGGAAAGACGTCTGTTTCTTTCCAGACTGTTCATCGGGGCGGGGATGGCAGCCGTGCTGGTGTGTGCACTGATTGCACGCATGATCTATCTGCAAGTAAGTGAGCACGCTTACTACACCACCAAGAGTGACAGTTACCGCATCCACACCCAGGCGATTGCGCCCAATCGCGGACGCATCTACGATCGCAACGGCATCCTGCTGGCAGAAAACAGGCCGAGCTATTTCCTGACAGTGATCAAGGAAAATTCGCGCGACATGCAGGCGAGTCTCGGCTTGCTCGCCGACCTGATCAATCTCTCTCCAGATGAAGTCGACAAATTGCGTGTGCGTCTCAAACGTCGTGCCGTGCCATTCTCGCCGGTGCAGGTGCGACAGAATCTTTCCGAAGTGGACATCGCCAAAATCAAGTTGAACCAGTTCCGCTTGCCTGGTTTTGCTGTTGAAGCGCAATTGGCCCGTCATTATCCGCAGGGAGAATTGATGGCGCATGCGCTCGGTTATGTCAACAGCCTGACTGAAGACGACTTGCAGGCAGTCGATCCGGTGAACTATGAAGGCACCGAAGAGATTGGTCGCAATGGTGTGGAGAAATTCTACGAAGACACACTGCACGGCACAGTCGGTTATGAGCAAGTGGAAAAAAATGCCAGTGGCCGCGTCATGCAGGTGTTGTCACGCACGGATCCGGTCGCAGGCAAGGACATCGTGCTTTATCTCGACAGCAAACTGCAGAAAGCCACCTCGGAAGCGCTGGGTGAGTTCAAAGGCGGTGTGGTGGTGCTCGATCCGCAAAACGGCGGAGTGTTGGCGATGGTCAGCAAGCCCTCGTTTGATCCCAACCTGTTTATCGGCGGCATTTCCCGTGCGGACTATGCCAAGCTGAACAACGACAAGACAGGCACGCCATTGTTCAATCGCGCACTCGGCAAATATTCGCCCGGCTCTACCATCAAGCCGTTCCTGGGTCTTGGCGCACTTGACACCGGTACTCGCACACGCGAATACACTATCCACGATCCCGGCCATTTCCAGCTGGATGGTGGCAGCCACGTTTACCATGACTGGACCTGGTGGCATAACAAGAGCGGTCACGATCTGGTCAATCTGGAAAAAGCCATCTACGTGTCATGTGATACCTACTTCTACGATCTGGCCACCGACATGGACATCGACGTCATGCATGATTTCCTGTCGCAGCTCGGGTTCGGGCGCAATGCCAGTGTCGATATTCCGCAGGCCAGTTCCGGTGTACTCCCTTCACGCAAATGGAAGAAGGAAACCAAGGGACAATCCTGGTATCAGGGTGAAACTCTCAACTCCGCCATTGGACAAGGCGATACCCAGGCAACGCCTTTGCAACTTGCCACGGCCGCGATGCTGATGGCCAATCATGGCAAATGGCATCAGCCGGCAATGATCAAGCGTGTCGGGCTTGATGGTGAAGATATCAATCACCCGAGCGTCTATCCCGATGTCAAACTGAAAAACGAAGATGACTGGAATTACATCACGCATGCGATGACGGAAGTCGTACACAGGAGCACGGGCGGTGCTTACCAAACCGGTACCGCTTACAAGGCTATCATCGCGAACAACAAGACGCCGATTGCCTATACCATGGCGGGCAAGAGTGGTACTGCCCAGGTGGCTGAATTGACTTCTGATCACAGAAATGGCGATGCGGTTGAAGAAGAGGACAAGGACAATGCGTTGTTTATTGCCTTTGCTCCTGCAGAAGATCCCAAAATTGCAGTTGCTGTCTATGTCGAACACGGCAACGGCGGCAGTGGTGTGGCAGGTCCGATCGCCCGCCAGATTATTGATGCCTATCTCGTGGGTGAAGACGGACAGCTGAAGCCGGAATTCCGGCCGAAGAATGTGTTGGCCCCCGCCCTGATATCCGCCACCGCCCCTTGAGCCGGAGTACTCCGTGCTGACCCCTGAACTACGCAAATACACCGGCAGTGTAGGTGCCGGCCTTGAGCGCAAACGCTCATGGTCGCAGCGCTTGCATGTGGATATGCCACTCTTGTGCGCGCTGGTGGTGCTGCTGTCCTTTGGTTTGATGGTGCTTTACAGCGCCACCAACCAGAACATGGCAGAAATGAAACGTCAGCTGTATTTCTCCGGTTTTGCCTTTGCAGTGATGTTTCTGATCGCGCAGTTCGATGTGCGCTGGCTGCGCGCGTGGGCGCCATGGATGTTTCTGGGCGGCGTGTTGCTGCTGGTGGCGGTCATGGTGTTCGGTGAGGTTACCAACGGCGCCCGACGCTGGCTGCATTTCCCGGGGCTGCCGCGCTTCCAGCCCAGCGAGGTGATGAAAATCCTGGTGCCGTTGACGGTTGCCTCCTTCCTGTCACGCAAGGTGTTGCCACCGAGTTTCTGGCATCTGTGCAATTGTCTGTTGATCATCGGAGTGCCGGTGATACTGATCGCCAAACAGCCGGATCTTGGTACTGCACTCCTGATCACCGTGGCCGGTGTGTTTGTGCTGCTGCTGGCCGGCATCCGCTGGAAATGGGTGTTGATTGTGCTGATGCTGGCGGTGTTGACCGCACCGGCGCTGTGGGTGTTCTACATGGATGATTACCAGAAGAACCGTATCCACACCTTTCTTGATCCGGAGCGCGAGCCGCTTGGTGCCGGCTGGAACATCATCCAGTCGAAAACTGCGATTGGCTCCGGCGGCATCTATGGCAAGGGCTGGCTCAAAGGCGTGCAATCGCGACTCGACTATCTGCCGGAAGGACAAACCGACTTCATTGTTGCAGTGCTGGCAGAAGAATTCGGACTGGTCGGCATCCTGTTTTTGTTGTCGCTGTATGTTGTGGTAATCGGACGCGCTCTGTATATTGCCGGCGTCGCCCAGGATTTGTTTTCACGGTTGTTGGCAGGCAGTCTGGCCCTGACTTTTTTCGTCTATGTGTTCGTGAATATAGGCATGGTGTCGGGATTGTTGCCGGTGGTGGGAGTACCTCTGCCGCTGGTCAGTCTGGGTGGAACTTCCATCATCAGTCTGATGACAGGCTTCGGCATTCTGATGTCCATCCATACGCACCGCACTGCCCGCATCGGCTATTGATCGGCTATAATCCAGTCGGCTATTCGGTCGGCTATTGAAGGTTACAGAAAATACGCATGACGACCTCGGTGTCAGCTACCATCAGGTTCATCGTTCTGCTGCTGGCTGTCGTTCTGACAGCCTGCCGTTCCTCCACCCCGCCGCATGCAACCGCAACTGCACCGGCTACTGCAGTTGCCAACGTTGCCAAACCCGGCAGTCGCTATACGCTGCAGAATGATGTACCGCTGCTGGAGCCGCTTGATCCCAAGGCCATCAAGCCGGTGATACCGCATGTGGAACCACGTACCCAGGCTGGTAACCGGCCTTATACGGTTGAAGGCCATACTTACAACGTGCTGCAGAATGAAAACGGTTATTCGGAAGTCGGAGTGGCATCGTGGTACGGCCGCAAATTCCATGGCCATCTCACTTCCAACGGCGAGCGCTATGACATGTTCCAGTTATCGGCAGCCCACACCACGCTGCCGATTCCGAGTTACATCAAGGTGACCAATCTCGATAACGGCAAGACCATCGTGGCGCGCGTGAATGACCGCGGGCCGTTCCATCCGGGCCGCATCATCGACATGTCCTACGCGGCTGCAGTGATGCTCGGTTATGCCGGCATGGGGACTGCCAGGGTCAAAGTGGAGTCGATAGTACCTGATGGCGCGCGCACTGCGACCAGATTGCCGGCACCAGTGGAATCTGCGCCGGTACCGCCACCAGTGAATCCGGTGGTGTCCGAAGAAAGTGTCGCCAGGGAGCGGATCATGATCGAGGCAGGCAAGGGTAACGAATATTTGCAAATTGGCGCCTTCAGCTCCGAGAAATCAGCAACCGGATTGCAGACACGTTTGCAGGGCATGACCAAAATGCCGATTGTCATTCACACAGAATCAGCCGCAAATGGCACACGTTTGTACAAAGTCAGGGTAGGGCCGTTGGCAGATGATGCCCAGCAGGTGCAGGCACTGCAGGATGCAGTGGCTGCTGCCAAAATGGGGACGCCGTTCAAGGTCAGAATTTGATTTTCACTGTATTGTCAGTTTTATCAGTTGAGTAACCATTCTATGTTTTCGATCAAGTCTTTGCTTTTGGCTACATTGACCCTGCTGCTCTGCGCACCCGTATTGGCGCAGGATGATCCGGTCGGTGGTGCCGCCCCCAAAAAATTGCAGATGCCGGCACCGCAGGCGGCAATGCCGAAACCAACACCGCAACCTGCCATGCCCAGGCCAAGTGCCGGCAAAGGTGCCAAGGCAGGCGAACCGCAAATCACCCCGCGTCCGCCACAGATGAATGCCAGCAGTTACATCCTGATTGATGCGGCCACCGGCACTTCACTGGCGGAAGGCAATGCCGATCAGCCGTTGCCGCCAGCCAGCCTGACCAAGATCATGACCACCTATGTGGCCGACAACGAAATCAAGGCCGGCAGAATTTCGCTGAATGACGAAGTGGCAGTGAGTGTGAAAGCCTGGCATACCGACGGTTCCAAGATGTTCATCCAGGAAGGCACCAGGGTGCGGCTGGAAGACATCATGCGCGGCGTCATCATCCAGTCCGGCAACGATGCCGCGATTGCACTGGCCGAACATATCGGCGGCAGTGAAGAAGCCTTTGCCGATTTGATGAACCAGCATGCCAAACAGTTGGGCATGACCAGCAGTCATTTCACCAACGCTTCCGGATTGCCCGACCCCGAGCATGTAATGTCGGCGCGGGATTTGTCGACACTGGCGCGCGCGGTGATCACACGTTTCCCCGAGCCCTACAAAATGTATGGCGAGAAGGAATTTACCTACAACAATATCCGCCAGCCCAACCGCAATGCGCTGCTGTTCACCGATCGCAATGTCGACGGCATGAAGACCGGCTTTACTGATGCCGCCGGCTACTGTCTGGTGGCTTCGGCTGTGCGTGATGGCATGCGCCTGATTGCAGTGGTCATGGGTACCGCCTCAGCCAACGCCAGGGCAGAAGAAGCCGAGAAGCTGCTGGGTTATGGTTTCCGTTTCTTTGAAACCACGCAGATCATTGCTGCCAATCAGGTTATGGGCAACACCAAGGTGTGGTCGGGCAAGGCGGATTCGGTACAGGTCGGTGTACAGGAACCCCTGGTCGCCACCATCCCGCGCGGTGCCGCCGACAAGCTCACCACCACGCTTACCTTGAACGACAAGATCAAGGCGCCGGTTGCAGTTGGCCAGGCATTGGGCTCGGTGAAAATCAGTGCCGGCGAGCAAGTGTATTATGATGGTCCGGTAGTAGCGCTGCAGGAAGTGGAGCAGGGCAGCTGGCTGAAGCGGTTGATGGACTGGCTGCATCTGTTTTTCCTCAAGCTGTTTGGCTGAGCCGGGGGCGTTGTGACTGTACAGGATCCTCCCAAGCTGGTTTACCCGTGTCCCTATCCGATCAAGGTGGTTGGCGAACACGCGGAGGATTTTGCCAGCCTGATTATCGGCATCGTGCGTCTGCACGATCCGCAAGTACGTGATGAACATGTCAGCGCGCGCCCCAGCAGCAACGGCCGCTATATCTCACTCACCATCACCATCACTGCCCAGGGGCCGGAGCACATCCAGGCCCTGTTTGTCGATCTTAAAGCCAGCGGACGCGTGTCCGTGGTGCTGTGACCCTTGAATCGCCAACCATGTAATGTCCGCCACCTGGGGCTGCAACCTTATGCCCGGGTACTGGCAGACATGCATGCTTTTACTGCCGCGCGCACCGCTGACACTGTCGATGAACTGTGGCTGCTGCAGCACGAACCGGTGTTCACGCAAGGCCAGGCCGGCAAGCCGGAACATATCCTCAATGCCGGCGACATTGCCGTGGTGCAGAGTGATCGCGGCGGGCAGGTGACTTATCACGGGCCAGGGCAGCTGGTCGTGTATTTCCTGCTGGATGTGCGACGTCGCGATGCCGGGGTGCGCACGCTGGTGGATCTGATTGAACAAAGTTTGCTGCGCGTATTGGCCAGTTATGGCATAGAAGGCCAGCTGCGCAAGAGTGCGCCGGGCGTTTATGCAGGGGACAGGAAAATCGCCGCGTTGGGGTTGCGCATCAGGCGTGGTTGCTCGATGCATGGGTTGAGTTTCAATATTGATATGGATTTGGAGCCATTTACTCGTATTAACCCTTGTGGTTATGCGGGGATGGAGTGCACGCAGTTGCTGGATTTGCTGCCGAAACCTGCTGAAAACTTATTTGCTGAGGCTGAGGCGCGGGTGGTCGGGGAATTGCTGCAGGCGTTGGTATAATAGGCTCAGATCACAGCCTTGGGCCGAGAGACGCTTCTGAAACACGCCACGAGTACGTCCCTGTAGGCTTGCCTCCGGCCATCCCTGGCCTCCGACAGTTTCAGAAGCGTCTCTCGGCCCAAGGCTCTCGAGTTCTGTGCGTAATTCCTTCAGTCGAAATGAACACGCGCGAATTTCGGAAGAGGGCTTCGGCATGAAGATGGAGGGGACATCTGAGGCATGGATGCCGAAGACTAAGCCTACAGGGACGTACTCGTGGCGGTCCCCGTAATCTTCATGCCGAAGCCCGACTGCTCTAGAGCGTAATTCTGTCTTGCACTGGTTTCAGAATTTAGTGGAAAAACTTTATGTCAGACCCAAAAGTCATTGATCCAACCGCGCCAGCCCCACCCAAGAAAGTAGTACAGGGTGAGAAGCTGCGTGGCGCTGACAAGATGGCACGCATTCCGGTGAAGATTTTGCCGACGGTCGATCTGCCGAAAAAACCCGACTGGATTCGCGTGCGCATGGGTGATGCCGGCCGCGTGGGCGAGATCAAGGAAATCCTGCGCAGGCACAAGCTCAGTTCGGTGTGTGAAGAAGCGGCATGCCCCAACCTCGGCGAATGTTTCAGTGGCGGCACTGCCACTTTCATGATCATGGGCGATATCTGCACACGGCGTTGTCCGTTCTGTGATGTGGCGCATGGGCGGCCCAATGCGCTGATGGAAAACGAACCCATCGAACTGGCCACTGCTATAGCCGAACTCAAATTGCGTTATGTAGTGATCACCTCGGTGGATCGTGACGATTTGCGGGACGGTGGTGCTGATCATTTTGCGCGCTGCATCGCGGAAACACGTCGTCTCAATCCGGGCATCAAGGTGGAAGTGCTGGTGCCGGATTTTCGCGGCCGCGGCAATATCGCACTCGACATACTGGCGAAAACCCGACCGGATGTGTTCAACCACAATCTGGAAACGGTGCCGTCGTTGTATCTGAAAGTGCGTCCCGGTTCCGACTACCAGTGGTCACTTGACCTGTTGCAGCAATACAAGGAACAGGCGCCGGCAGTGATCACCAAGAGCGGCATCATGGTAGGCATTGGCGAGACGCGTGAAGAAGTGATCCAGGTGCTGCGCGACATGAAGGAGCACAAGATCGATATGGTGACGATAGGCCAGTATCTGCAGCCAAGCCGTGATCATCTGCCGATAGAGCGTTTCCTGCATCCCGATGAATTTGCCGAATTCGAACGTATCGGCATGGAGATGGGGTTCAGGCACGTCGCCAGCGGGCCAATGGTGCGTTCCTCATATCACGCCGACAAGCAGGCGCGGATTTGAGAAGTTCAGCACCAGAGAGCTCAATTCATCCCACACATTGCGCTTGAGCAGACCTTTCACGGTCTGATCAACGATGCGCGCACGTTCCAGCAAGTCCATCAGGCTGCGCTGGTTGTGCACTTGCAGCGCGCGCTCGGTCAGCTGCACCTTGTTGCCCCACACCCTGTGCGCCTGCACCACATCACGGGCTGATTGCCCGCGTGACATGTCAGCCAGCATCGCACTGAGATTGCGCAATTCGCGACCCAGCATAGCCAGCAGTGCCAGTGGCTCATCCCCTTCTGCCTGCAAATGTTCAAGAATTTTCAGGGCACGTTCGGTATTGCCGCCCAGGCATGCATCGACCAGCGTGAACACCGTGAAACGTGCGTTGTCGGCAACCAGATCGAGCACGCTGGCAGCAGTGATGGTGGTGCCACTCACATGCAATTGCAGTTTTTCCAGTTCCTGCGCCGCTGCCAGCAAGTTGCCTTCCACGCGATCACACAACAGTTGCAGGGCTTCGCGCTCGATGCCAAGGCCGCGCGCACGCAAACGCTGTTCGATCCACTGCGGCAGTTGCTGTTCGCTCACCGGCCATATCTGGCAGAACAGGGCTTTCGATTCGATGCTGGTAAACCATTTGCTTGACTGCGCGGCTTTTTCAATCTTGCCGGTGGTCAACAGCATCAGGTTGTCGGGATTGGGATTGGCGAGATACTCGACCAGCACTGCGCGGGCGGGTTCATCGAGTTTGCTGGCGCGCAAATCAATCAGTTTGCGTTCGGCAAACAGGGACAATGAATTGTTGCTGAGCAACAGCTGGTTCCAGTCAAAACCGGTGCCGGCATCAATCACTTCCCGTTCACCAAAACCCTGGTCGCGCGCAAATTTGCGCACCAGGTCGCAGGCTTCCTGTACCAGCAGTGTTTCATCGCCACTGATCCACAACAAGGCTGGCGGCTGTTGCTTGAGACGTTGCGGGAGTTGTTCGAATTTGATCTGCATGAGCGAATTTTACCATGAGGCCATCCAGCAGGGTTGGTACAAACCACCCTCCTGCCGGACTGGAATCGGGAATATACGGCCGGTAGCCCCCTCCAGCGTGTATAATCAGTGCCCCGCATCCAGGTTAACTCCATGAATTCCCCCAATATCCCCACGTTCAGCGAATTGGCGCTGAGCCCGGCCGTGCTGAAGGCGATTGAAACCATCGGCTACGAGCGTCCTTCACCCATCCAGGCCATGACCATTCCCTTGCTGCTGGCCGGCAAGGACGTGATAGGGCAGGCCCAGACCGGCACCGGCAAAACCGCTGCCTTTGCCTGGCCGCTGTTGAGCATGATCGACCTCGACCAGAAAGAACCACAGGTGCTGGTACTGACACCAACCCGTGAACTGGCGATCCAGGTCGCCGAAGCCTTCCAGACCTACGCCAGCGCCATCAAGGGCTTTCATGTGTTGCCGGTCTACGGCGGTTCCGATTTCCGGGGTCAGCTACAGGGCCTGCGACGTGGTTCGCATGTGATCGTGGGTACACCGGGCCGTGTGATGGATCACATGCGCCGTGGCACGCTTGAACTGAAGGGGCTGAAAACGCTGGTGCTGGATGAAGCCGATGAAATGTTGCGCATGGGTTTTATCGACGATGTGCAATGGATTCTCGAACAGATGCCGGCCAAACGGCAGATTGCGTTGTTCTCGGCCACGATGCCGCCAGTGATCCGCAAGATCGCCAACCAGCATTTGCATGAACCCGAACACGTCACCATCGCAATGAAAAATGTGGAAGCAGACACCATCCGCCAGCGTTACTGGCCGGTGCGCGGTCTCAACAAGCTGGATGCCCTCACCCGCATTCTCGAAGCCGAAGAATTCACCGCCATGCTGATCTTCGTGCGCACCAAGATCCTGACTGTGGAACTGGCCGACAAACTCAGCGCGCGCGGCCTGGCTGCCTCTGCGCTCAACGGCGACATGTCGCAACAATTGCGCGAATCCACAGTCGACAAACTGCGCAAAGGCAAGCTCGACATCCTGATTGCCACTGATGTCGCCGCCCGCGGTCTCGATGTGGAACGTATCAGCCATGTCATCAACTACGACATTCCGCAGGATGTGGAAACCTATGTGCATCGCATCGGTCGCACCGGCCGTGCCGGCCGCGAAGGCGATGCCATCCTGTTCGTGGCCCCGCGTGAAATGCGCATGCTGAGCATTATCGAACGCGCCACCCGCCGCAAGATCGCGTTGCTGGAGCTGCCGTCCACCGAAGTCATCAACGACAAGCGCATTGCCAAATTCATGCAGCGCATCACTGATACGCTGGCGCAGGGCGATCTCACCGAATACCTGCAGATAGTCGAGCGCTACCAGCGTGATCACAATGTGCCGGCGCAGGAAATGGCGGCTGCATTGTTGCGCATGGTGCAGGGCGACACTCCGCTTTTGCTCGAAAAGAAAGGGCGCAGCGACAAGCCGGAAGCACAGGCATACCCGTCCGATCACGAAGAAGCTGCACCGCGTCCACGCCGCGAGCGCAAGGATTCACGTAGCGAAATCCGCGTGGAAACCCAAAGCGAAGCGCCGGTGGCCGAGCGCGGCTTTGAAAGAAAAGTTGAACGCAAGAACGAAAGCAAGGATGAGCGCAAGCGCAGGATCGATGAGTCGCCGCCAGCAGCATTCGCGGAGAAGCCGGAGCGCAAACGCCATGCCGATGATGCATCCAGAGTCGCGTTCTCCGAACGGTCTGAACGCAAACGCAGCAGTGACTTTGACGGCATCCCGAAAGGCGAGCGCAAATTCAGCCGTGACCGCGATGCCGACAGCAAGACCGAACGCCGCCCGGTGCCACCACCGGACTTGCTGGGACCGACCGAAGCCGGCATGGAGCGTTATCGCCTTGAAGTGGGTCATGCCGACAGCGTCAAACCCGGCAATATTGTGGGCGCCATCGCCAACGAAGCCGGCATCGACAGCAAGTTCATCGGCCGCATCAGCATCTACGACAACTACTCGGTGATCGATTTACCGGAAGGCATGCCGCCGAAAATCCTGCAACATCTGAAGAAGGTGTGGGTGGCCAACAAGCAGCTGGGCATCGCTCCGTTTGACGGCGGAGGCCGCAGCGAGCCGGTTGGCGACAAGAAACCGTTCAAGCGCAAGAAGAAGTTCTGAAAACCAGCCCGCTAAATGCGGGCTTTTTTATAAATATTTGTTACAGCCCGGTTTCAGGCAATGGTCTGTTGCAGACAGTGCTGCTGTCCTGGTTGTAGCGTGAAGCCCTGGGTCAGGGCGGTTTCAACGCACACAAAGCGCTGATACTCGTCAGCGGCAAGATCGGCAAAGGCCTTGCTGCCGCTATCCCACGGATTCCACACCACCACACTGTCGTGACCTTCGGACTCTACGGTGATTCTGGTGCCGGATGACACAATTTCGACTGCCGGTGCCGCCACCAGATGAATGCGGTCGGTTTCCCCGGCAAAGCCATAGGGTTGGGGGGTGGGCAACCGGGCCCAATTTTGGGTTTTGTCCGAGTAAAGGCCGCTTAATCCGTGCAGGTGGGTCTGGTGAATATCGTCGATAGCAAAGTAAGTGTGCAATGCGGCACTTAACGCAAAGGCCTCGCTGCCCTGGTTGAGGGTATAGAGCCCCACTTTCAGTTTGCTGCCGACGCAGATCAGGGCCTGCACTTGTGCGGCGCCGTCGAAGCCGGGGCCGGCACTGGTTTCCAGCTGCAACAACACTTCAGTGCCGCCGGCCTTGTCGGTGATGTCCACCACTTCCCAGCGGCGGGTGCGGGCATAGCCATGCGCAGGCATGGGGGTGTCGGCAGCCGGGCCTTTATAAGCGCCGAACCAGGGCCAGCACAGCGGAATGCCGCCACGTATCGATTTGCTGCCGTCGAGCAGCGCCTTGCTGCTGAGGAACAGACGCTCACGGTTGTCGTGTTTGGGACAGAAGCTCAGCACCTGGCCGCCAAACAGTGAAATGCGGGCCTCGCTATGCGCATTGTTGATCAGTAATTGCGGAACCTTGCTCACAGCAGCCCTGCACGAATGGTTGATAACGGCACTACTTGCAAACGGGGATCAGCCAGCACCATCTGGATCAGCGCTTCACCCACCGCCAGCCGTTCCGGCTGCATGCCCATCACATGCGAATGGAAAATGAAGGTCAACGGCGTTTGCGTGGCAACGGCATGATCAATGGTCAGCTGCCATTGATGCAAGGCCTCGAAAGGTGTGCGTTTGTGCCACAGCCAGTGGGTGGCATCTACTCCCGGCCATTGATAGGGAATGTTGACCAGTTGGCCCTGCGCGCGCGAGGGTTTGGCATGTTCGTGATAACTGGCGTCGATCTCATAGCCGAGCTCGGCCAACAGTTGCTGGGTATAGGGCGTGGTCTTGCCACCGGGTGCGCGGAAGATGGTGGGCGGCTTGCCGAGTGTGCGGGTGTGGGTCTCGTGGGCGCGCTTCACCAGTGTATCCACTTCAGCATCGTCCAGCAGGTGCCAGATTTCATGCTGCCAGCCATGCATGCCGATCACCACGCCGCGAGCCGCCATGTCCCGCACCAGTTCGGGGTAGTGCTCGGCACTCCAGCCTTCCACGAAATAGGTTATTGGCAGGCGATGACGCTCACACAGCGCGAGCAGGGCGGGAACCCCCACTTCGAGTGCGTAATTGGTGCCTTGGGGCCGGGGAGCCGCGATGTTGCCACGATAGAGATCGGCCGCATCCCCGAGGTTGTCGAGGGTAAAACAGACTGGGGTAAGAATCATATATGGCAATGTTACCGCCATGTTTGGGGCTTGTCTGTCACTGCTTGCAATTGTGGCCCTTGATACTTTCTTGATTCCCGGCAAATGCATCTCTGCATCTTCTTGATCCACTGCTGCCTACCATAAGTGCGTGTTCAGACTGCCTCAATGGAGGGCTCCATGGACCTGGTATTTGCCGGATTGACTCTACTGCTCCTGCTGCTGACTTTTGGTGCCGCTGCCGGCTGCCGGTGACCTTTCCCCAGAATTTGTACCAACTGTAAGGCGAGTTTCTAGGCTGCATTTCTAGCAAAAACGCTCGGGGGTTGATAGCCCAAAGCGCTGTGCGGTCGTACTTCGTTGTAATCCTTCCTCCAGTCTTCAATTCGTTCTCTTGCTTCGTCCATAGTTCTGAACCAGTGCAGGTTCAGACAGTTGTCCCTGAATTTCCCGTTGAAGCTTTCAGCAAATGCATTCTGGGTTGGCTTGCCTGGCTGAATGAAGTCCAGTCGTACCATGTTGCTCTGGCTCCAGAAGAACATTGCCTTGCAGGTGAACTCAGTGCCGTTGTCGCACACAATGCTGCGGGGCTTGCTTCTGGTTTCCATCAGTTGACTCAGGTAACGAGCAACCCGTTCGCCACTGATTGAGGTCTCCACCAGTTGGCCTACTGACTCCCGCGTGTAGTCATCCACTACGTTCAGCACCCTGAATCGTCGACCACCTGCCAGTTGGTCATGCACAAAATCCATTGACCAACGCTCATTGGGCCTTGTCGGCAACAGCATTGGGACGCGTGGCCTGTTCAACTTCTTGCGACGGCGGGTTCTCACTTGCAGCCCGACGTGGGTATAGAGCCTCCAGGTGCGCTTCCTGTTCTCTACCATTCCTTCATTCTTGAGCAGGCCGTGCAGCATCAGGTAACCGTACCGGGGGTACTGGGTTGCCAGAGCTAGCAGGCGTTCCTTGAGCGGTGCATCCAGTAGTGGCCTCTGACTTTGGTAACGGATACCGGTTCGACTGACGTCAATCAACCAACAGGCTCTGCGTTCACTCAGCAGTCCTTGAGTCACCAAGTGGGCGGCTGCCTCCTTGCGGGCCGCCGGGCCTACCACTTTTTTGACAGCACCTCCTTGAGGGCAACGTTGTCCAACATCTGTTCGGCCAGTAGTTTCTTCAGCTTGGCGTTTTCTTCTTCAAGGGCTCTAAGCCGTTTGGCATCGGACACATCCATGCCACCAAACTTGGATTTCCACTTGTAGAAAGTCTGCTCGGAGATCCCGAGCTTGCGGGTGATGTCCTGGACCTTGCTGCCGGCTTCATGCTGCTTGATGGCGCCGATGATCTGCTCTTCGGTGAATTTGGATCGCTTCATGGGGTGTTCTCCTTTGTTCAAGTTTAAAAGGAAAACCCGCCTTTTGGCTGGTACGATTTACGGGGGAAAGGTCACCGGCGCCTGCAACCACGGGGGACAGGGCGATGAATGATATCTACACCATCGTGGCCGCAATCCTGGCCACAGGACTTCTGGTCTATCTCATAGCAGTGCTGCTGTTCCCGGAGGATTTCTCATGACTATGCAAGCCTGGATATTGATGGTGGTCTACATGCTGGTGCTGGTGGCGCTGGCATGGCCGCTGGCACGCTGGATGACAGCGGTGATGGACGGCAAGTTTGCGTTCGGCAAACGCCTGGAAGCGCCGCTTTACAATTTGGCTGGTGTGCGGCCTGACCATGAGTCAGACTGGTTGCGCTATACCATCGGTCTGTTGCTCTTCAATGGTATCGGTTTTGTGGCGGTCTATGCCTTGCAGCGTCTGCAGGATGTACTGCCACTCAATCCGCAAGCACTGGCGGCGGTAACGTCGGACTCATCGTTCAACACCGCTATCAGCTTTATTACCAATACCAATTGGCAGGGCTATGCCGGTGAAAGCACGATGAGCTATCTCACCCAGATGCTCGCGCTCACCGTGCAGAACTTCCTGTCTGCAGCCACTGGCATCGTGGTGGCAATTGCGCTGATACGCAGCTTCAAACGGCGTTCCGCCGGCACGGTCGGCAATGTGTGGGTGGATCTGACCCGCTGCACACTGTGGATCCTGCTGCCCCTGTCATTGGTGGTGGCTCTTCTCTACGCCTCGCAGGGCGTGATCCAGAATTTTTCACCCTACCAGGATGTGCAGACGCTGGAAGCACAGACTTTTGATGTGCCGAAAGTCGATGCTGCCGGCCAGCCCATTGTCGATGCGGCCGGCCAGAAGGTGACAGAAAGCCAGACTACTCAGACCCAGAGCATTGCCATGGGACCGGTGGCTTCACAACTGGCCATCAAACAGCTGGGCACCAACGGCGGCGGCTTCTTCAATGCCAACTCGGCGCATCCGTTCGAGAACCCGACACCTGCCACCGATTTCATGGCCATCATTACGCTGCTGCTGATAGCGGCGGCTCTGGTGTTTGTGTTCGGTGACATGGTGGGGGATATGCGGCAGGGCTGGGCGGTGTTCTGGGCCATGACGATCATCTTTCTGGTCAGCGTGTTCCTGGCCACCCACTACGAGCAGCAGGGCAATCCGTTGCTGGCCAATACCGATCAGGCTGCGACCCGGTTGCAGGCGGGCGGCAACATGGAAGGCAAGGAAGTGCGTTTTGGCATAGCCGCTTCCGCACTGTATGCAACTGCCACCACCGCAGTGTCCAACGGTTCCGTCAATGCCATGCATGATTCCTTCACGCCGCTTGGCGGTGCAGTACCCATGGTGCTGATCCAGCTGGGTGAAGTGGTATTCGGCGGGGTGGGCTCGGGACTCTACGGCATCCTGGTGTTCGCAATCCTGGCTGTATTCATTGCCGGCTTGATGATAGGCCGCACGCCGGAATACCTCGGCAAGAAAATTGAAATCTTCGAAATGAAAATGGTGGCGATTGCGATTCTGGTGACGCCGCTGGCTGTGCTGATCGGTACCGCCGTAGCGGTGATGACAGATCCCGGTCGTGCCGGCGTCGCCAATCCGGGGGCACACGGCTTTTCCGAGATTCTCTATGCGCTGAGTTCAGCCGGCAACAACAACGGCAGTGCCTTTGCCGGACTGTCTGCCAATACACCTTTTTACAACACCTTGCTGGGCATCGTGATGTGGGTGGGACGCTTTGGCGTAATCGTGCCGGTGATGGCAATCGCCGGTTCGCTGGCCGCCAAACAGCGGCTGGCGGTTACGCCTGGCACGTTGCCCACCCATGGTCCGCTGTTTGTAGCACTGCTGATCGGGGTGCTGTTGCTGGTGGGTTTGCTCAACTACGTGCCGGCGCTGGCGCTGGGTCCGGTAGTTGAACATCTGCAGTTGATGAATCGTTGAGGTACTCGTTATGACACGCACTACTCTCGCAATGTTTGATCCGGCGCTGCTGTGGCCGGCCCTGGGCGAAAGTTTCCGCAAGCTGGATCCACGCGTGCAATTCCGCAATCCGGTGATGTTCGTGGTGTACATCGGCAGCATTTTCACCACCCTCATGGCGTTCAAGGGCGAGACCGCCTTCACGCTGAATGTGGCGCTGTGGTTGTGGATCACGGTGTTGTTCGCCAATTTCGCGGAAGCGCTGGCGGAAGGTCGCAGCAAGGCGCAGGCGGCTGCGTTGCGCGGGCTTAAAAAACAGACCATGGCCAAAAAACTGTTGCACGAATTCAGGTCCGGCTCGTCGCGGCCATCACTGAAGTGGCAACCGCTGGAAGCCGATTATCTGCGCAAGGAAGATGTGATAGTCATCGATGCCGGTGAAGTGATTCCTGCCGATGGCATCGTCATCGAAGGTGTGGCCTCGGTGGATGAAAGTGCGATCACTGGTGAATCGGCGCCGGTGATTCGTGAGTCGGGCGGCGATCTGTCTGCTGTCACCGGCGGCACCAGGGTGTTGTCGGACTGGATCGTGGTGCGTGTTACCGTCAACCCCGGTGAAACCTTTGTCGATCGCATGATCGCGATGGTGGAAAGCGCAAAACGCCAGAAAACCCCGAATGAAATCGCGCTCACCATCCTGCTGGTGGCACTGACCATCGTGTTCCTGGGCGTGGTGGCAACCCTGCTGCCGTTCTCGGTCTACAGTGTGAGTGTGTCAGGCAGTGGTGAACCCATCAGTATCGTGGTGCTGATCGCGCTGCTGGTGTGCCTGATTCCCACCACCATAGCCGGCTTGTTGTCGGCGATCGGGGTGGCCGGCATGAGCCGCATGCTGCAGGCCAATGTGATTGCGACCTCCGGCCGTGCGGTTGAAGCTGCCGGTGATGTCGATGTGTTGCTGCTCGACAAGACCGGCACCATCACGCTCGGCAACCGTCAGGCGAGTGCGTTCGTGCCGGCACCGGGCATCAATGAAGCCGAACTGGCCGAGACTGCATTGCTGGCCTCGCTGTCCGACGACACCCCGGAAGGGCGCAGCATTCTGGCATTGGCCCGCAAACGTTTCAGTTTGCAGGACAGCGAGCAGGCGGCCAAAGGGGCTGAGACCATCGCGTTCTCTGCCCACACCCGCATGAGCGGAGTTGATCTGGCTGGTGGCGTGGTGATTCGCAAAGGGGCAGCCGATGCGATACAGCGTCATGTGGTTGCGCTGGGAGGCTCGGTTCCGGCAGCAACCACCAACGTGGTCAGTGAGGTGTCACGTCGCGGCAGCACGCCGCTGGTGGTTACCAAAGGATCCAAAGTGATGGGCGTGGTGGAGTTGAAAGACATCGTCAAGCCAGACATCAAGGTGCGCTTCGCCGAATTGCGCCAGATGGGCATCAAGACCGTGATGGTCACCGGTGACAACAAACTCACCGCGGCGGCGATTGCAGCAGAAGCCGGCGTAGATGATTTTCTGGCCGAAGCCACGCCGGAAGCAAAACTGCAGCTGATCCGTGAATACCAGGCAGAGGGTCGTCTGGTGGCGATGACCGGTGACGGCACCAATGATGCACCGGCGCTGGCGCAAGCCGATGTGGCGGTGGCAATGAACACCGGCACGCAGGCCGCGAAGGAAGCCGGCAACATGGTGGATCTCGACAGCAATCCCACCAAGCTGATCGAAATCGTCGAAACCGGCAAGCAGATGCTGATGACGCGCGGCTCACTTACCACCTTCAGCATTGCCAACGATGTCGCCAAATATTTCGCGATCATCCCGGCTGCATTTGTGGCTACTTATCCGCAATTGCAGGCACTCAATGTGATGCATCTGGGCAGTCCGGCGTCGGCGATCCTGAGCGCGGTGATATTCAATGCGCTCATCATCGTTGCGCTGATTCCGCTCGCGTTGCGCGGTGTGGTCTATCGTCCGGTAGGTGCGGCCGCACTGTTGCGTCGCAATCTGCTGGTGTACGGACTCGGGGGCATCATCGTTCCTTTCATTGGCATCAAGCTGATTGATGTTGTGCTTGTTGCCACCGGCCTGGTGTAGGAGGAAATCGTCATGAATACCAATACTGTCAAACAAACTGATTCAGCGGTGGAAGGCGTGGTGCGTCCGGCGCTGGTATTGTTCCTGCTGCTCACCATAGTGACCGGCATTCTTTACCCGCTCGTTGTCACCGGCATTGCCCAAAAGGCATTCCCGGTCGCAGCCAACGGCAGCCTCATCACCCGGGGTGACAAAGTGGTTGGGTCGCAATTGATCGGTCAGGCCTTCAGCAGCCCGCGTTATTTCTGGAGCCGCCTGTCTGCCACCTCGCCAATGGCCTACAACGCGGCAGCGTCCAGCGGTTCCAATCTGGGACCGCTGAATCCGGCGCTGGCGAAAGCTGTGCAGGACCGCGTCGATGCCTTGCGCGCTGCTGATCCCGGCAACACTGCGGCTGTGCCGATTGATCTGGCCACCAGTTCTGCCAGCGGTCTCGATCCGCACATCAGCGTGGCAGCAGCCAATTACCAGGCTGGCCGCGTGGCTAGGGAGCGCAACTTGCCGCTGGCAACCGTGCAGGGCCTGATCGTCAAGCACACCGAAGGCATGTGGTTGCAGTGGTTGGGAGAAGCCAGAGTCAATGTGCTGGAGTTGAATCTGGATCTGGATGTAGCTGCACCCTGACACCCATGTCAGAATGTATCCCATGAATGGCGAGCGCCCCGATCCTGATGTATTGCTGAGCCGCGTACAGGCTGAAGCAGCTCGTGCTCACCGGGGCCGCCTGAAGATATTCTTTGGTGCCAGCGCCGGCGTCGGCAAAACCTATGCGATGCTGGCAGCAGCACGGGCAGCGCTGGCGCAAGGCCGGAAAGTGGTCATCGGCGTGATCGAGACGCACGGCCGCGCTGACACGGAAGCAATGACGGCCGATCTGCCCCGGCTGCCGCTGCGCGAAATACCGCATCGTGACAGCGTATTGCATGAATTTGATCCCGATGCCGCACTGGCTTTCGCCGTCTCCAATCCCGACACGCTGGTGCTGGTCGATGAACTGGCCCACAACAACGCCCCCGGTTCGCGTCATCCCAAGCGTTGGCAGGATGTGGAAGAGCTGCTCAATGCCGGTCTTGATGTGTGGACCGCAGTCAACGTGCAGCATCTGGAAAGCCTCAACGACATCATCAGTGGCATCACCCAGATCAAGGTGTGGGAGACCGTGCCGGACAGGGTGTTCGACGATGCCGATGAAGTGGTGGTGGTGGATCTGCCGCCGGATGAGTTGTTGCAACGGCTCAAGCAGGGCAAGGTCTATCTGCCCCAGCAGGCAGAACTGGCCGCCAAACATTTCTTCCGCAAAGGCAACCTGCTGGCACTGCGTGAGCTGGCGCTGCGACGCACTGCGGATCGTGTCGATGACGAGATGCAAACCTTCCGGCGCGAAAACGTCGGTGAAAAAGTCTGGCCCAATCGCGAATCGCTGCTCGCCTGTATAGGACCGGATGGTCAGGGCGAACAGATCGTGCACAAGTGCGCGCGCATGGCGGCCCAGCAGGAAGTCGCCTGGCATGTCGTGCATGTGGAAACGCCGGCAGTGCAAAGACTTTCCGAACAGCAGCGGGCGCAAATACTGAAAGTGCTGAACCTGGCACAGGAGCTTGGTGCGGTCACCACCATCCTGTCGGCCCCGGAGCCGGCATCTCCGCTCATCCGCTACGCGCGCGAACACAATCTATCGCGGCTCATACTCGGGCGTCCACAGCGACGCTGGCGCTGGCCTTTGCAACCAATGCTGAGTGCAGCGATCGAGGCGCAGGCACAGGATCTGGATGTGCTGCTGGTGGCAACCGGCCGCGACAATGGGGTTCGTCAGCCTGGCAGCAGTGCAGCAGCAGCTCCGCTTGAAAATTTTCAATGGCAAGGCTATGCGGCCGCACTGGCAATCTGTACCGCGACTGCGCTGGTAGCCACACCGCTGCTCGGTTGGCTGGAACTGACCAACATCGTCATGCTGTTCCTGTTGGCAGTGGTGATTGTGGCAATGCGTTTCGGCCGGGGTCCGGCCGTACTGGCTGCGTTTGTCGGTGTGGGAGTGTTTGACTTTTTCTTTGTACCACCACGCTTCAGTTTCGCCGTGTCTGATGCGCAATACTTGTTGACCTTCGGAGTGATGCTGCTGGTGGCGCTGGTCATTGGCCAGCTCACTGCCGGCCTGAAGGTGCAGGCCAAGGCTGCCACCGGGCGCGAGCAACGCATGCGCAGCCTTTATGAAATGTCGCGCGACCTGTCGGCAGCATTGCTGGCCGAACAGGTAGCTGAAATCGGTGCGAAATTCCTGCTGGCGGAATTCCAGGCCGGCAGTGCGCTGCTGGTGGCTGATGAACACAACCAGTTGCAGACCATGCCGGGTGCGACGGTCACTGTCGACATGAGCGTGGCTCAGTGGGCCTTCGATCATGGCGAAGCCGCCGGCAAAGGCACTGACACCTTGCCGTCCTGCCCGTGCCTGATGCTGCCTTTGAAAGCCACCATGCGTCTGCGTGGCGTGGTGGCCATTGCGCCGGCAGCAGGTAATCTGCTCGGCCCGGAGCAGCGGCGTCTGCTGGATACCTGCGCTTCCTTGCTGGCCTCGACTCTGGAACGCATCCACTTCATTGATGTGGCCCAGTCCACAACCGTGCAGATGGAATCCGAACGTCTGCGCAATTCATTATTGGCCGCAATATCACATGATCTGCGCACGCCGCTGGCTTCACTGGTCGGGCTTGCCGACACGCTGCATCTCACTGGTCCCTTGCCGCGCGCCGAGCAACAGGAAATCGTGCAGGCCATCCGCAATTCGGCCTTGCGCATGAGTGCGCTGGTCAACAATCTGCTTGATATGGCGCGGCTGGAATCCGGCGCAGTCAAACTCAACCGCCAGTGGCAACCGCTGGAAGAAGTGATTGGCAGCGCAGTAGCTGCGTGTGGACAGTTGCTGGACGGGCGTCCGCTCAACGTGAATCTGCCGGATGATCTGCCTCTGTTGCAGCTGGATGCCGTGTTGATGGAACGTGTGTTTGTGAACCTGCTGGAAAATGCCGCCAAATACACGCCTGCTGGCACTGCAATTACCATTGCCGCCAAAGTGTCCGGTGACATGGTCGAAATCACCATGGATGACGAAGGTCCCGGCCTGCCGCCGGGGCGGCAGGAAGCCATTTTTGAAAAATTCGAACGCGGACGCCGTGAAACTGCCATTGCCGGGGTTGGGCTGGGACTGGCAATTTGCCGGGCCATTGTGCGCGTTCATGGGGGTACCATCAGTGGTGAAACCCGCCCTGAAGGTGGAGCCCGTTTCACCTTGAGGCTTCCGTGCGGGATCCCTCCCAGTGATGATGGAGCGCATGCAATCGATGAGTGAACTCAGACCCAGCATATTGGTGGTGGAAGATGAGGCGGATATACGCCGCTTCGTGCGGCTGTCGCTGGAGTCGGAAGGCTATGATGTGTTTGAGGCGGACACCATCAAGCGAGGACTGATTGATGCCGGCACCCGCCGCCCTGAACTGGTGGTGCTGGATCTGGGGCTGCCGGATGGCGACGGAGTGGATTTCATCCGGGATTTGCGCGGCTGGTCGCAGGTGCCGGTGATTGTGCTGTCGGCGCGCAGTGGTGAAAATGCCAAGATCTCTGCACTCGATGCCGGCGCTGACGACTATCTGGTCAAACCCTTCGGTGCCGGTGAGTTGATGGCACGTGTGCGTGCGCAACTCAGACGCCACTCGCAGCAGACGCAGGCAGGCGAGCCGGTGATCCGTTTTGGCGATGTCAGTATAGATCTGGCGCGCCGGGTGGTGGAGCGCAACCAGCAGCAGCTGCATCTGACCCCTATCGAATACCGCCTGCTGACCCATCTGGCCACCCAGCCTGACCGCGTCATCACCTACCGGCAATTGTTGAAGGCGGTGTGGGGACCAGGCCATATGGAAGACATCCACTATGTGCGTGTGCACATGGCAAACTTGCGCAAAAAAATCGAAGCTTCTCCCTCGATGCCCAGGCATCTCATCACGGAAGGTGGCATTGGTTACCGCTTTGTCAGTCAATAACGAATCCTTTCCGGCAAAAAAATCAAGAGTCAAAATTTCGTAAAAGCTCATAAAATCAGCGCTTTTGGTCGGCAGAACAATAATAATAGGCAAATTGTTGACGAATCAGCCCCCAGGTGAAATGCGGGTTATTCGTTTTTTGCCTGGATCCGGAAGTGCCTTTATGAGTAATACCCCTGTTGTTGCCAGCACTGCTGATGGTTTCCACAATCCCGGTCGCCAGGGGCTTGGCGCACTCACGCTGGCAGCGCTGGGTGTGGTCTACGGCGATATAGGCACGAGTCCGCTTTATACAATGGCGGAAATTTTCGGGCCGAACACCGGCATCCCGCTGGATCAGGTGCATGTGATTGGCGCAGTGTCGGCAATTTTCTGGGCACTGATGCTGGTAGTCACCCTCAAATATGTTTATCTGGTGTTGCGTGCCGACAACCATGGTGAAGGTGGCATTCTGGCGTTGACTGCGCTGGCCAGCCAGGTAATGGGTTCACGGCCGCAACTGCGCAGGGTGCTGCTGACACTGGGTTTGTTCGGGGCTACGCTGTTTTATGGAGACAGTGTTATCACTCCTGCCATTACCGTGCTGGGTGCCATAGAGGGCATACAGGTAGTCACCCCTGGCCTCGACCGGTTGATCTTGCCGCTGACTCTATTGATTCTGCTTACACTGTTTGTGGTGCAGCGTTTTGGTACCAGCAGTGTCGGCAAGGTGTTTGGCCCTGTTATGGTGCTGTGGTTTGCGGCACTGGCAGTGACCGGGGTGCAACATATCATCGTGCAGCCGGCCATTCTGGCGGCGCTGAATCCGTTCAATGCCTTGCACTTCCTGCTTGACCGCGGCTGGATGGTATTTGCAGCGGTTGGAGCTATCGTGCTGGCGCTGACCGGGGCTGAAGCGCTCTACGCCGACATGGGGCATTTCGGTCGCAAGCCGATTCAGCTGGCCTGGACCTTTCTGGTGCTGCCGTCACTGGCAGTGAATTATGCGGGACAAGGTGCGTTGTTGATCAGTAATCCGGCCGCAATTGCCAATCCGTTTTATCTGATGTTCCCGCCGGTATTGCTGTGGCCTTCGCTGATTCTGGCCAGCATGGCGGCAATCATTGCATCACAGGCAGTAATTTCCGGGGCGTATTCCATGACCAGGCAGGCCGTGCAGCTCGGTTATCTGCCGCGCATGTCGGTGTTGCATACGTCGGCACAGGAGTCAGGCCAGATCTACATGCCGGCAGTGAACTGGAGTTTGCTGGCCGGTGTGATTGGCACAGTATTGTTGTTTGGCAGTTCTGCTCGCCTGGCTGGTGCCTACGGCATGGCGGTCACTCTGACCATGCTTATCACCACGGTGATGACTTTGTTCGTGGTACTCGGTCGTTTCAAGGTGCCGGCACCACTGGTCTACACAGCAACCGCCTTCTTCCTCGTCATTGATGTGCTGCTGGTGGCAGGCTGTGCGATCAAGTTTCTCGACGGTGGCTGGTTCCCGCTGCTGGCAGCCCTGTTGCTGTTCCTCACCATGAGCACCTGGCGACGCGGCCGCAGCATTCTGGTGGCCTCCATCAAACGTGATGGTGTATCACTGGAAACTTTCCTGCAAAACCTCAACGCCGGTGAGTTCCAGAGCGCGAAACGCACTGCTGTTTACATGGTGGCCGATCCGTCCACCGTGCCGCAGGCACTGCTGCACAATCTCAAACATTACCAAACCCTGCACGAGCAGAATGTCATTCTCACTGTCCGCTTCAGTGAAGTGCCATGGGTGCCGGAGAAGGACCGGCTCAAGCTGGAAGACCTCGGCAAACATTTCTGGCGCGCCACCCTCAACTACGGCTTCATGGAAAACCCCGATGTGCCGAATGCATTGCAAAGTGCCAAATCAGCCGGCCTGGCCATCTCGCTGTTCACCACCAGCTATTTCCTCAGCCGTGAAACCATCGTCGTCGCCCCCGGCAAAAACATGGCCCGCTGGCGCCAGGCCCTGTTTGCCACAATGAACCGCAATGCAGGTGGTGTCGTCGAATTCTTCCGGCTGCCCGACAACGCAGTGGTCGAACTCGGCGCACGCGTGCAGATGTAGGCAGGACACAAGCAGCTGTTCATAAAATCATGTGATATGTTTGGAACAAGTCATTTCTTGTCTGGTGCTCCATATGCAGCCACTCCGGATCAAGCAAACTGTAATTTCCAATACGCGCATGCTGCTGTTGGCAAGTATTTATCTGTTGAGCAACACACTCAATGCGCAAGAGCCCAAACACTCCCTGAAGCCACCCCTGCATGGCAACCACTGGGTTGCCATCACCGGCAAACCTTTGGCCGCTTCCGCCGGTGCTCTCACGTTCGCCAAAGGCGGCAATGCCGTCGATGCTGCCTGCGCCATGCTGGCGGCAGCTGCCACCATGTGGGACACCATCAGCTGGGGCGGTGAAACCCAGGCGCTGATCCACAATCCCAGGACCGGCAAAGTCATCGCCATCAATGCGCTGGGCATGGCGCCCACCGGTGCAACGCCTGAATTTTACCGCCAGAAACTCGGCATGAAATATCCGCCCGAATACGGTCCGTTGGCAGCCATCACGCCGGGCACACCCGGCGGTCTGATGGTGATGCTGGCCGAATACGGCACGCTGAGTCTCGAACAGGTACTGGCACCGGCCATGGAAATGGCGAAGGGCTATCCGGTGGAACAGAACCTGATTGACGCCATTGAACGCTACCAGCCTTTCCTGCTGCAGTGGCAGGATTCACGTCGCATCATGTTGCCGCATCTGGATCCGGCTCATCCGCGTGAACATGCCGCGCCCTGGGCCGGCGAACTGTTCGTGCAGAATGACTTGCTGGCCACGCTCACCAAATTGGTGGAAACCGAGAGAGCGGCACTTGCTGCCGGCAAGGATCGCAAACAGGCCATCATGGCGGCCTATCAGCGTTTCTACACCGGCGACATTGCGCAGGAACTCACGCGTGCGGTGCAGGAAGGCGGCGGGCTGATCACGATGGCAGATCTCGCCAACTGGCAGGTGCACATCGAAGAACCGGTGATGACCACCTACAAAGGCATAGAAGTCTACAAGCTCAACAGCTGGGTGCAAGGGCCGGTGCTGCTGCAAATGCTGAACATGCTGGAAGGATTCGATCTGCGCGGCATGGGCTACAACAGTCCCGACTATATTCACACACTGTATCAGGCCATGAATCTCGCCTATGCCGATCGCGATTTTTACTATGGCGATCCCTACTTCCCGCCGGCCGAGCCGATCAAGGGTTTGCTGAGCAAGGACTATGCACGTGCCCGCATGGCCACCATGCCGAAGGATCACAACGATCCGACCGTAAAACCAGGCGATCCCTATCCCTTCCAGAACGGGAAGAATCCGTTTGCAGCCCAGTTGCAAAAGTGGAAGCCGCACATCGCACCACCCAGGGTGGTAGACGCCAATATCACCCGCACCACGGAAGAATCACGCCGTGCCGGTACCACTTCCATCGAAGCAGCGGATGCCGATGGCTGGGTGGTATCGATCACTCCCAGTGGCGGCTGGACACCGGCTTTCATTGCCGGCAGTACCGGTGTCGGCATGTCGCAGCGCATGCAAAGTTTTGTGATGGACGCCGAGGAAGGCCAGAACCCGTTCAATGTACTGGCGCCAGGCAAAAGACCGCGTGCCACACTTTCACCAGGTCTGGCATTGAAAGATGGCAAGCCGTTTCTGTCGTTCGCCGTGCAGGGCGGCGACTTCCAGGATCAATGGTTGTTGCAGTTTTTCCTCGATATCGTCGAGTTCGGCATGGATGTACAGCAGGCCACCGAAGCTGCCCATATCGGCAGCTATCAGGCGCATGATTCATTCGGGGAACACACCAGTCAGCCCGGCAAACTGATGCTGCGCATGGATACGCCATTGCCTGTGCAATTCCGTCTGCAGGACATGGGCTACAGTATTGTCACCGAAGAACTGACTTCCGGCCCGATCAATGGCATCTTCATCGACCAGAAGCATCACACCCTGATGGGCGGTTCCAGCAACTACGGGGATGATTACGGCGTGGCGTGGTAAGCAATCAGAAGCCTTCGGTTCTGATGTCCCATTCCTCGTTGTCGGGAAAGCCGATGTATTTGCCGGTGTGCGGATCCTTCTCCAGCATCACCGCTACCGCCGTCAGCAGGGCAGCATTGGCGGGCAGGTACACGGGCAGTTCTGCGCCTTGCTGCGGGACGTTGCCATTGATCATGTAATGATTGTTGTGGTTGTCCATCAACAGCAGTTCCACTGCCAGATCAGGGCGATTCAGCCGCGCGGCAGTCATCGCCATCATCGGATAGTCCCAGCCCCAGATGTTTTGTGAAAAGCCCCAGTGCTTGATGACGGCATCGAGCGTGTCACTCATGGTTTTATGGTCAACCCGCGGGTCATTGAGAATGCCGCTGGCGGCGAGCATGCTGGGGTGATCTGTGCGACTGGCGGCATGGTCAAACGTGTCCGGGATTGATTCCATCGCCACGTATTTGCCGTCTTTCACCGGCAATTCTGCCAGTTTTTCAATTTGTTCCTGCCAGAGCGCATTGGCTGGCAACCCCAGGCGCTGACGCCAGGCTTGTGCGGTGATAAGGCCATAACGCCAATAGGCCAGTTCAAAACCCGGATTGCGGCTTTCCCGGACCGGATAGATTTCCTGCGAGATCCAGATGGGTGGATCCAGCACAAAGCGCTGACTCGCTGCGTCCCAGCTCAACATGGATGACAGCGCTTGCGCGCTGGCTTCCACCAAGGGTGCATATTTTTCCAGAACTTTCCTGTCCCGGGTTTTCAGATACAGCATTTCAGCCAGATGTATCGGTTGTGGCTGGTTCCAGATGATGAGCGCATTGTCACCAGGACTTTCACGTGTGTCCGGCCCGGTCATTTGTGGCCAGCGTGCGCCTTGCAAGCCACGCTCGCTGGCGAGGGTACGTGCCGGGTCCAGGTGTTGCAGGTACCAATCCAGCATGGGTCTGCTGGCATCGCTGCGATTCCACAATATCCAGTGCGCGTTATGCCACCAGGCCATTTCAGTGTGGAGTTTTCCGTACCAGGAACTGGAGGTGAGCCCGGTCTCCTGCGGCGGTATAACCGAGCGTGACTGCACAGCCAACAGATATTGCGAAAGCAGGATGCGCCGCTGCAGTTCTTTGGCATGTTCATTGGTGCTGCTGCCGAAATCGGCAAAGGCGCCGTGCAGCCAGTAGTCATTCCAGAATCTGGTGGCCGAGAACTGGGTGTCCAGAAAGGCGGGAGCAGCAGTTTCCTGCAGCGGGTGCTCGAGATATTCGATGGTGAACTCAAACGACTCGCTGTTCTGGCTCGGCACCAGCTCAAAGTCATGACTGGCATTCTGTTTGAGCACAGCATTGCCTCGCCAGTGAATGCTGACCGCGAACACGCGATCATCTACCTTGCGTTCAAGCAACATCGAATGTCTGGTCTGGCTGCGTACGCGGGTGGTGTGCTCGTCATCATGTTCCCAGTCCATGTCAGGCGTGTTTTTGACGGCAAAATCATAGCTGCGCGGGAAGCGTATCTGCACTGACAGGCGCGCTGAGCCGATCAGCGGTGACCTGATCCTGAAACTGACTGCATCGTGGTGCGGAGGAACGATGGTGGTGACTGCAACCTGCTTGTCGGCAAGATCATAATGGCTGTGCAGGGTTCCTTCCCACAGATCCAGTTGCTGCCTGATATTGGTAACCGCGGCTTGCTCGGGTTTTTTTCCATCCAGCAGCAGCGCGATGCGCCCCAGCGGAAGATCATGCGGGTTCTGTCGCAACCATTCGGCCGCGGGAGTATCCAGACGGGTCGGGAAGGCAACCTGGTGGCCATAGGCTGCATATTCTTCAGCAACCTGAACCAGGTTGTAGCCGTCGCCGGGCTTGCTGTGCCAGGCCCAGCGCGCCTTGGTTTCCAGTGGAAACCCTGCTGCAAAATATTCATTGCCAAAGCTCTGCAAGCCGGTGACATCGGCAGTAAAGGCAAACTGGCCGTTGCCCAGCGTGAAAGGGCTGTGCAAATCAAACGCGTGCAATTGGGGGGAATTGGCGATGACTATGGCGTGGCGGTCGATATCGCCCTGGGCTGCTTCACAAATTGCCGTGAGGGTCAACGCCAGCAACGCCAGCACGGTAAAGAGCCTGGAGTTGCAAACTCTCTGGTTGCCAGCTGGCTTGAATGTTGGGCGGGACACTGGGCAGGTCTTGGTCGGGTGGCTTCAGGTTGAACTGCAAGTCTATGCGAGAGCGTGCTCATTCTGCTACAGCAGACGGCGGCTGTGTTTTAATCCTCTCCAAGTCCTGTTGATCAAGGTAGTCCCTCATGTCCAAAGCAAGTGGCGGCGAAGTCGTCGCACAAACCCTGGTAGCCAATGGTATTGATACCCTGTTCGGAATCCCGGGCGTACAGCTGGACCCGGTCTTTGCCGGACTCCATGATGTACGTGACCGCATTCGTATTTACCACGCCCGCCATGAACAGGGTGTGGCACTGATGGCCTACGGCTTTGCCCATGTAAGCGGGAGGATAGGCACCATGCTGGTGGTGCCAGGCCCCGGCTTCCTCAATGCCACCACCGGCATGCTGACCGCCCATGCCTGCAACAATCCGATGTTGTGTCTGGTGGGGCAGAGCGAACGCATGTTCATCGGCTCCGGTGTCGGTGTTTTGCATGAGCTCGACAACCAGATCGGCATTGCGCGCAGTCTGGTCAAATGGGCGGTGCGGGTGGAAACACCTGAGGAGATTGTGCCGGCACTCACCACCGCACTCGAGGAAATCCGCACCTTGCGCCCGCGTCCGGTTTATGTGGAGCTGCCATCCGATATTGTCAGGATGCAGATGGAACTGCCGGTATTGCTGCCTGCCCGCACAGAACAACTGGTGCCGGTGTTGCAACAGGAACAAGTGGAAACAGTGGCAAAAGCGCTGGCGGCCGCGCAGTTTCCGTTGTTGATGGCTGGTGGCGGTGCTGCTGGTGCTTGCAAACAGATACGCCAACTGGCCGAGCTGCTGGGCGCACCGGTGGGCATGAGTGAAAACGGTCTGGGCACTCTGGATGCACGTCATCCGCTGGCGTTCACGCAGTTGGGCGCCAACAAGCTGTGGGGCAAGGCCGATGTGGTGCTGGCGCTCGGCACCCGACTTTATGCGCCGGTTTACAACTGGGGCCATGACGCAGAGCTGAAAATTTTCAAGGTCGACATTGACAGCAAAGAGTTGCACCGCTTGCCGGTGCCGCTCTACGGCATTCATGCCGACACCGCCGGTTTTGTGGCAGCGCTGTGTGAGGTGCTGCCGAAATACCTGCATGAACGGCGCGACCACCATGCCACTTTCACTGCAGTGCGCAATGACTGCACTGCGCTGCTGGCAGATCTGGCTCTGCCGCGTCGCATCATCGAAATCATCCGCGCAGAGTTGGGCGAAGACGGCATACTGGTGGCGGATGTCACCCAGCTGAATCATGCTGCGCTCGACATGTACCCGGTTTACAAGCCGCGCACCTATATCAGCTCAGGCTACCAGGGCACACTGGGCTTCGGTCCTTGTACTGCCATGGGGGCCAAGATCGCCAAACCGGAAGTGCCGGTGGTATGTCTGGTCGGCGATGGCGGCTTCATGTATGCGTGCCAGGAGCTGGCCACGGCGGTGCAGTTCAACATTCCGGTCATAATGCTGGTGATCAACGACGGTGCCTACAAGAATGTGGAAGTCATTCTCAACCGCAGTTATGGCGGCCGTGCGATTGCCACCACCCTGAAAAATCCTGATTTTGTGAAATTTGCCGACAGTTTCGGAGTCACCGCTCGTCGCGTCACCACGCCGGAGCAGATGCAGCTGGCCTTGCATGAACTGGTCAAACTCAACCAGCCGGCGGTGATCGATTACCAGATCGGCGAAATCCCCTCGGCCTTCTGGTTGCGGTTTTTGCCGCAGGTGCGCAAATCCAAGCCGGAAAATCCGTATGGATTGGTGAAGTCATCGTCATGACGAGGTGACAATGACATTGGGCACAGGCCTTACCGGAATTGTGAAATCAGAAAGTTAGTGTGTCCGGAAGAATGTGGGCCGGGATCGACCACAGCGGCTGGCTGGCTGTTTCGCCTGCAATGCTTGCATAAACCTGCACTCTTGGTGCCAGGTTGTGACGCACCAATGCTGGCGGAGTCGGGATGGTGATGCGAAAACCAACTTGGCCATGGTCAAGCTGCAGGCGTTGTTGAATGTCAGGGCGGTCAAAGCTGGCCACATGATGTTGCACTGATACGCCGTCAATGTGTACATCCAGTTGTTCGGCAGCAACTCCGCTTTCATGAACTGCCCAGCCTTCTATTTTGACGAAGCGGTCATCGACTTCCACTGAATCAACAAAACCGACGGTGCCGGTGAATGGCAAGGCTTTGTGGTGACTAACAGTATCCTGATTCGGGGACTGAGGATTGCGGTTGTTGAGTACGTTGAAATAGTTTTGAGCAGAAGAGTGGCGATGCTCGAGCGGCTCAAGCCCTGTAACACCAGACATGGTCAACATGACCACTACAAAGCCGGCAGAATTCAGGCTGGCGGCAACCTCATCGAGCCGGTCTTGCGGAATATAGGCATCCAGGGCAAACGTGCTGCCACCAGCCTTTGTCAGCCACACCTTGATCAGTTGCGGGAACAGTCCGGCCCGGAACACCTTGCGATAAATTTCATCAAGCCTGGTGTGATCAAGGTCGGGACCGACAATTGCTTTCAACTCGTCAGGTGCGTCCAAACGTCGCGCTGCGATAGCTGCCAGAACAGCATCTCCTGAAATTATTGGTACCCCGGCAGGCATAAACAGGTTGCGTGCCACACTGGTCTTGCCGGAGCCAGATGCCTGCATCATCAGGTAGATCAGAGGTTTGCGGTGGGTGATATGGATGACATGGCGCGCCACAGGATCGCCACGCTGGTTGACACTGTTGCCGATAACTTTCCAGGCAAATGTCTCCAGAACTTCGCTGAGTTTGGGCCAGGTAGGATAGCTGCGAGTGTCTCTGCCGCGCTGTACTTCCACCCACTGTTTCCCGCCGCTGTCATGGACGCCAAGTTCCAGCACCAGTGTGCCGTCAGGATTCAATGACTGCATCAGTCTATGGATCAGCGCGCTTTGGTCGACTGCGTAGTGCAGGGAGGAAGCCAGCAGGATCACATCAAAAGTTTCTGTAGGCAGCACATCCCAGTTTTGGCAGAGAAAATCAGCAGCAGGAAAACGCGCGCGAGCCCGTTCTATATATAACGGGGATGCATCGATGCCTACGACACGGCTGGCACCATCAAACAATGCATAGCCGCAGAAAAAACCTTCATTGCAGCCGATATCCAGAAAACTTTTGTATGCAAGCGCGGGCAGGCGCAGGGCTTTCAGCTTTGCCAGCGAATCCGAATCACCGGAAGCGTCAGGAAAATTCTGGTACTGGGGAACTTTGGGTGCCTGGTCCACTTCTTTGCCTATATGCAGTTTTAGGCGGAAGTATAAAGCTAGCGCCCGCTTCTGCCAGCCCCGTCACAGGAATGCTTCCCGATTATGCATGCCAAGGTCGACAAGGCCGGCTTTGGCTGGGTATCCTGCTCTCCATTGATTCAGATACTCAAGGTGAGGCAGAAACTGCCTATTTTCCGCTAGATCCAAGGTTCTGGATCCAGCATGGCAAAAGGCATCCGATTTCATGAACATCATTCATCCGGTAATTCTGTCAGGTGGCAGCGGATCCCGCTTATGGCCGCTCTCACGTGAAGCCTATCCCAAGCAGCTGCTGCCTTTGCAAAGCGGCCACACCATGCTGCAGGAAACTGTGTTGCGTGCGATGCAGCTGCCTACTTCCCGTCTTGCATTGGCAGCCCCCTTGCTGGTCTGCAATCAGGAACACCGCTTTCTGGTGCGTGAACAATGCCAGGCAGTAGGGCACAATCCTGCGGCCATTTATCTGGAGCCGGCGGGGCGCAACACTGCTCCGGCCATCGCACTGGCAGCCTTGCATCTGGCTGCAGGAGAACAGCCGGATCCGGATGCGCTGATGCTGGTTATGCCTGCCGATCATGTGATCCAGAACCGTCTGGCTTTCGCCAAGGCCGTGGAACAGGCAGCAACTGCGGCCAGTGCCGGGTATCTGGTCACTTTTGGCATCACTCCCGAAG
Source organism: uncultured Gammaproteobacteria bacterium (assembly GCA_903837345.1). Lineage (GTDB taxonomy): Bacteria > Pseudomonadota > Gammaproteobacteria > Pseudomonadales > Pseudohongiellaceae > CAILUG01. The sequence continues at coordinate 37,214 of CAILUG010000047.1, forward strand.
GTCCGGAAACCGGCTATGGTTATATCCGGAGTGGCGCGGCCTTGCCGGCTTTGCCCGGAGTGGAGTCTGTAGCACAATTTGTGGAAAAGCCGGACAGCGAACGTGCCAGACAGTTTCTGGTTGAAGGCAATTACAGCTGGAACAGCGGCATGTTTCTGTTCACGGCCGGCAATTACCTGCAGCAGCTGGGCAAGTACCGTCCCGATATCCTGAACGCAGTCACGCGCGCCTGGCAGCAGCGCAGCAGTGATCTTGGTTTTAGCCGGCCTGATAGCGATGCGTTTTTGCTGAGCCCTTCGGATTCCATCGATTACGCAGTGATGCAAGCCACCGACAAGGCAGCCGTAGTAAAAGCTGACATGGGCTGGAGCGATGTCGGATCGTGGGAATCCCTGTGGCGGCTGGCTCCACACGATGACAAAGGCAATGCCATCAATGGTGATGTACTGGCACTCAATACCAGCAACAGCTATCTGCGTTCCGAGAGCCGGCAATTGTCAGTGATCGGGCTTGACCATGTCGCTGTGGTGGAAACCCGAGATGCGGTGCTGGTAATGGACTTGAATGCTGCACAAGACGTCAAAAAAGTCGTGGATCAGCTACGCAAGCAGGGCCGCGCTGAAAGCCTGCAGAATTTGCGGGTCTACCGTCCTTGGGGCTGGTATGAAGAAATGGACCATGGCGAAAACTTCAAGGTAAAACGCATCCAGGTGAATCCGGGTGAAAAAATTTCGCTGCAATTGCATCACCATCGCGCCGAGCATTGGGTGGTGGTGTGCGGCCAGGCGACCGTCACTGTGGGTGAAGAGGTCAAGGATCTGGAAGTCAACCAGTCAGTCTATATACCACCGCTTGCCATGCACCGGCTGGAAAACCGCCACGACACGGTTTTGCAGATAATTGAAGTGCAGTCAGGCAGTTATCTGGGTGAGGATGATATTGTGCGCTTCGAAGACAAGTATCAACGGCATACTTCGTAACGAAAGGGCGAGCGCTTGGCCAATACAGTAATTTTCGATTTTGACGGCACCATTGTCGATTCGGCACCGGCAATTCTCGCCACCCTCCAGCAGGTACTTTCCACGCACCAGATCAAGCCCGTGCGCCCGTTGAATCGTGATCTGATTGGTCCACCGCTGGCAGCCACCATTATGGCTTTGACCGGCATCAACGAACTACCAAAGCTGGAACAGCTGATTGCCGGTTTCAAGGCGGAGTATGATGGTTCGGGGTTAAACTCCACTTTGTTGTATGAAGGAATGGATGTTTTGATCAGTGATCTGGTCAAGTCCGGCTATAGGCTGATGCTCGCCACCAACAAGCGTCAATATCCGACTGAACGGTTGCTTATAAAATTCAAACTGGCTGAATTCTTCGATGAGGTTCATTGTTTGGACACACGGTCTCCACCTTATATCGACAAAGCCGGGATGCTTACGGCAATGTTACAGAATGAATCATTGACACCCCGGCAAAGTATTTATATTGGTGACACCTGTCATGACGAGGTGGCTGCTGCCAAAGCCGGACTGCCTTTCCTGGCAGTGGCATGGGGCTATGGTGTGGGTGTACAGCGGGTTTCGGCGAAAGCCCGGATTGTGGCAGCCCCTGCAGCGTTGTTGACCGCAATTGCCGATCATTTCGGACGCTGAAATATCTGGTAGTGTAGCTGACTGTTCCTTTGATATACCGACGAAACCAAGTGGAGTTCCAATGATGAAGAAGGCATTTGTTACCGGCGTTACCGGCCAGGACGGAGCCTATCTTGCCGAATTCCTGCTCAACAAGGGTTATGAAGTCCATGGACTCAAGCGCCGGACTTCGCTGTTCAATACAGATCGTATCGATCATCTTTATGAAGGTCCTGAAGTCCGCAATCGCCATTTCATATTGCATCATGGTGACCTGACCGACAGTTCCAGCCTGATCCGCATAATCCAGCAGGTGCGTCCAGACGAAATCTACAACCTGGCGGCCCAGAGCCATGTGGCTGTGTCATTCGAGGAGCCCGAATATACGGCCAATTCCGATGCGCTTGGCACGCTGCGACTGCTGGAAGCCATCCGTATTCTCGGCCTCGAGAAGACCACGCGTTTCTACCAGGCTTCCACCAGTGAGCTTTACGGTCTGGTGCAGGAAACACCGCAGAAGGAAACCACACCGTTTTATCCGCGCAGCCCCTATGCAGTGGCCAAACTCTATGGGTACTGGATCACGATCAACTATCGTGAAGCCTATGGCCTCTATGCCTGCAACGGCATTTTGTTCAACCACGAATCACCAACCCGCGGCGAAACTTTTGTTACCCGCAAAATCACCCGCGCACTTTCCCGCATCAAGCTCGGGCTGCAGGATTGTCTGTTTCTCGGCAACCTCTCTGCCAAGCGTGACTGGGGTCATGCAAGGGATTACATCGAGATGATGTGGCTGATGCTGCAACAACCCAAACCCGAAGATTTCGTGATTGCCACCGGGGAACAACATTCCGTTGAGGACTTCGTCAACGCCGCGGCCACTGAACTTGAGCTAAGCATCAAATGGCAGGGCAGTGGCATCGATCGCAAGGGCTATGATGAAAACGGTCGTTGTGTTGTCGCAGTCGATCCACGCTATTTCCGCCCTGTAGAAGTGGAAACCCTGCTTGGCGACGCTTCGAAAGCGCGCATCAAACTTGGCTGGGTACCCAAAACCACCTTTACCGAACTGGTTGCCGAGATGGCGCAAGCGGATTTCCAGTCTGCCAAACGCGATGCGCTGGTACGGGAACATGGCTACAAGGCCATGGATCATCACGAATAGGTTGTATCAGGTGAAACAGCGCATTTTTGTTGCAGGACACAAGGGTATGGTGGGCTCGGCAATCCTGCGATGCCTGCAAAACCGCAATGATGTCGAGCTGGTAACTGCCAGCCGTGCGGAACTTGATCTCACCAACCAGGCCGCAGTGCAAGCCTTCATGCAAAAGACCAGGCCTGACCAGATTTATCTGGCCGCAGCCAAGGTCGGCGGCATCCACGCCAACGACACTTATCCGGCAGAATTCATCCATGAAAACCTGATGGTTGAATGCAATGTCGTACACGCGGCACATCTTGCCGATGTGCAGAAACTGCTGTTCCTCGGCTCTTCGTGCATCTATCCCAAGCTGGCTCCACAGCCGATGCCGGAGGAAGCCTTGCTGTCAGGTCCGCTTGAGCCCACCAATGAGCCCTATGCGATAGCCAAGATTGCCGGCATCAAGCTGTGTGAAAGCTACAATCGTCAATACGGGCGTGATTACCGCAGTGTGATGCCCACCAACCTCTATGGGCCAGGCGACAATTTCCATCCCGACAACAGTCATGTGATTCCGGCCCTGATGCGACGTTTGCATGAGGCTGCACGGGCCCAGCTGGCTGAAGTGGTGATCTGGGGCAGTGGCACTCCCAAGCGGGAATTCCTGCATGTTGATGACATGGCTCATGCCTGTGTGCATGTACTGGAATTGCCGCTTGCGCAATATCAGACCCACACTTCGCCCAGACTGTCGCACCTCAATGTCGGCACCGGCACAGACTGTTCGATTCGTGAGCTGGCCGAATCGCTGGCTCGCATCACCGGCTTTACAGGCAAATTGGCATTTGATACCGGCAAGCCCGATGGTCCGCCCCGCAAACTGGTGGATGTATCGCGTTTGTCAGCGCTGGGCTGGACTGCCGGCATCCCGCTGGAACAGGGTTTGCGGCACACTTATGCGTGGTTTCTGCAGCAGCAAACACAAGGCGCCATGCGGGGTTACTAGTATTCAGCGCTGTTTCACGCCGGCAATTACCTCGGACAATTCCTGCATCCGGTAGGGTTTCTGGATGAAACCGAGAATGTGGCTCTGGTTGATTTCCCCGGTGATGTCTTCGCGGCTGAAACCGGTAGACAGGATCGCTTTCAGCGCCGGATTGATCTTCTTCATTGCTTCAAGGCATTCGAGCCCCCCCATCTTCGGCATGATCATGTCGACCATCACGATGTCGATTTCCTGCCAGTGTTGCCGGTAATACTCGAGACCACTGACACCGTTGTCAGCCAGCCGTACCGTGTAACCCAGTTGGGTCAGCATTTTCTCACCGACCTGCCGCACCAGTTGCTGGTCGTCGACCAGCAGCAGTGTGCCGCTGCCGTGCACCAGTTGGCGCGCCAGGGGTTTGCGCTGTTCTTGCAGGGGATTGGCGTGCAAAGGCAGATAGATCTTGAACAGGCTGCCTTTGCCGACTTCGCTGTACACATGCACTGCGCCTTTGTGGTTCTGCACGACTCCATAAACCATTGCCAGGCCGAGACCGGTGCCTTTGCCTTCTTCCTTGTCGGTAAAGAAGGGTTCGAAGATGCGATCAATGTTTTCTTCGGCAATGCCTATACCGGTATCTGACACCGAAATCACACAGTATTCGCCAGCACTGATGCCTAAGCTGGCCACTGAAGTAAGTTCATCAAGTGTGATGACCTCTGTCTTGAAAGTAAGATTGCCGCCCTTGGGCATGGCATCACGCGCATTGACAGCCAAGTTGAGAAAAATCTGGCTGATCTGGCCCGGGTCACCCAGCACGGTGGGGCTGCCGGCGCAGGAAATCCGGGTGATCACAATGTTCTTGTCGACGGTGCTTTCCATCAGGCCCACCAGATCCGCCAATACCGTGTTGATTTCGACCGGTACCAGCATGAACTTGCCTTTGCGGGCAAAACCGAGCAGCTGGCTGGTGAGATCCTTGGCGCGAATCGCCGCCATTTCAATCAGTTCCACACTGCGATGCGCATCCGGATTGCCTGCGTATTCCGCTTTCAACATGTCGGCATGGCCCAGCACGCCGGTAAGCAGGTTGTTGAAGTCGTGGGCAATACCGCCGGCGAGTGTGCCCACGGCTTCCATTTTCTGGGCCTGCCGGTAGGCATTCTGCAATTGTTCCTTTTCCTTTTCGGCGCGTTTGCGTTCGCTGATGTCGCGCATGACGCCGAGAAAGCCCATCGGGTTGCCACCTTCATCGAACAGCACGTCCATGGTCGATTCCACGGTTTTGGTGGAGCCATCCTTGCAGCGGATTTCATATTCCTGGAATTCATGGATGTCGGATTTTTTTTCGCTGCTCTGGATTTCACGCACGGCCTTTTGCATGACAGCACGCGCCATCATCGCCGAGCGTGGTTCGAGATGGGCGTAGATGGGATGCCCCAGCAGTTCTTCCACCGGGTAACCGCACTGCTGGGTGACAGAAGGGCTGATATAGGTGCACATGCCGTTGAGGTCGCTGGTATAGATCACGTCCGAGATGTTGTTGGCCAGCATGCGATAACGGATTTCACTTTCCTGCAGTGCGGCATTGACATCAATGAGAGCATTGCTGCGGTCGGCCAGGTCGCGAGTGCGTTCATTCACCAGCGCCACGATCTTGTTTGACTGCAGGCGCACCCACAACAGCATTGACAGCATCCACAGGCTCAGCATGACGCCGATGCCCAGCACCCACCAGCGGGTACTGGTCTGCATGGAGGTCACCAGCGACGGCGACGCTTTGGCTACGATGTCGAAATTCTGCCCCAGTGCCTGGTAGCTCGCCTTTTTTACGCCTGGAGCATGCAGGAATGCAGCCATTTCGTTGCTGAGGGATTCCAGTACTTTTCCTGCCGGTGGTGCCGGCAGGAAAACCGCTTCAATGCCGTGATAGGACTGTGGCAATAAGTCGAACAGTGCGGCGGCCGGATATCTGGTATAGGCGGAAGCATAGCCGATCAGTTGCTCACGACGTGCTTCCACAGTGGCCGGCACGATGCCGCCACGGTACAGAGGGTAGTAATAGACAGTTATAAAAAATTCGGAATCGGCTTTGTGGTCAGGAAAATAATTGCGGGAAGTCAGCATGCCGGAGTCGCGGGCCTGCAGCATTGCCAGCTGGAAATCCGGCAGGTTCGAACGATCCAGTCCGGCTGTCTCCTGCGTCGGGCCATAACCGGCTTCGCGCAATACCGGGAAATATGCATCACGTGCATCAGCGGCTTTGAGGCCCTTGTTGCCTTGTTCAACGACCGGCAGCGTGGCTCGTTCGGTGTTGCCCAGTATCTCCTTGGCCAGGTCACGACTTTTCAATTGCCCGGCCGGCACCAGCGGCAGCAGGGCCAGTGAGGTGGTTTCCAGTCCGGCAACCGGTTTATCCCACAGATACTGGCGGAATTGCTGGTCTGTCATCACCACGCCTTTCGCTACATCCTGCTGGATGCGGGTGAAGGCACTGGTCAGGGCATCAAACAGGGGCTGGGTATAGGTGGCAACGGCAGAGGCCGCCGCCATGGCCTGTACTGAATTCTCGACATGGGAATCGAGCCTGAGTTCATCCTCGTGTACCGCGTATTGAAATGCAGACGCAGTGATGCCCAACCCCAAGGCCAGTGTGACCGCAAGTGAAGTCAGTGAAGCTCCAGGCAACAACTGCCTGTGTTGTTGGCGAGCAAGGTCCGCGATGAACGGATCGGTGGCCATGGTTATGCTGTTACCGTTTTATCAGTGCCCGATACTGCTATTACGGTGATATCTATGGCTTGCTTTAGGCTTTTCTGCCTTTTACAGGGGGAAAGCTCACAGTCCTGGTAAAGCGATTCAGGCGAACAGTGGCAGCTTCAAGGCGTGAATGCCTGCAGGCGGCGCAGGATCAATTGCGATAGCTCCTGTCGCATTTCATTCTGGATAATCACCGCTTCCTCGGCTTTTGCCACCGCATTGTCCGGATCGGCCAGGTACACCTTGGAAAGGTTCAATTTCTGCGGCGGGATCGCGGTCGCGCTGCCGCGTTTGAGCTGGAACGTCACTGTCATCAGGATTTCATATTCACCGGCGCGCGCATTGGAATTGATGCTGATGGCGCGTTCGCTGCTGGTTTCGGGGCCCAGCGACAGGGTGTAGATGTCGGGGCCTGGGGTGGCGGCCAGTGATATCTTGTTGCTGACCAGAGTCTTCAGCAATTCACGTCCCATCAACGTACTGTCATTGATGTTGTCGAGATGCAGTGGCTGCAGGCTGGCGGGCAGCTCGGCGGTGCCGCGCAACGCAAAGCCGCAGGCTGTGAGCAGCAGGGTGGTCAGTGTGATGATTACAAGTCGTTTCATGGTTATTCTCACAGCATCTGTGTCCAGCCTCTGGCCGGCACAGTGTTCCGCGACCGCCGCAAGTACGTCCCTGCAGGCTTGGTCTTCGGCATCCATGCCTCAGATGTCGCTACACACTGTGCCGGCCAGAGGCTTCGTAGAATTGCGCGTTTCATTTTTTACCCGACCACAATGTTGATCAGCTTGCCGGGTACTACGATCAGTTTCTTCACCGCCAAGCCTGCCATGAACTTCTGTACTGATTCATTGGCCAGTGCCGCAGCTTCAATGGCTGCCTTGTCACTGTCAACCGGTAGTTCCAGCACTGCCCGCAGTTTGCCATTCACCTGGGCGGCGATGCTGACCCTGGTGGCAACCAGCGCACTTTCATCCCAGCCGGGCCAGGCCGCGTCTATCAGAGCGCCTTGTTTGCCAAGATGGGCCCACAGTACATGGCACATGTGGGGCACGATGGGGGCGAGCAACAACACGATTGCTTCCAGCGCTTCCTGCGCGATGGCCTGGTTCTGGCCGCCGTCCTGGATGTTGTGGGCCGCGGCGAACTTGTTGAGTTCGTTATAAAGCTCCATCACGGCGGCAATGGCTGTGTTGAATACCTGCCGACGGTCATAGTCATCGGTGACTTTCCTGATGGTGGCGTGCGTCTTCTGGCGCACCTCTTTCTGGGCCTCGTTGAGGCTGGCCACATCAACTTTCACAGAGCCTGCAGTGTAGCTGCCGATCAGCTTCCACAGACGACGCAGGAAACGGTAAGCGCCCTCCACGCCGCTGTCCGACCATTCCAGGCTTTGATCAGGTGGCGAAGTGAACATCATGTAAAGACGCACAGTGTCAGCACCGTATTGCTCAATCATGCTTTCCGGATCAACCGTATTGCCGAGAGACTTGGACATCTTGGCGCCGTCTTTCAGCACCATGCCCTGGGTCAGCAGACGCTTGAAAGGTTCGTCGGTCTTCACCAGGCCGAGATCGCGCATAAGTTTGTGGAAGAAACGCGAATACAGCAAATGCAGGATCGCGTGTTCGATGCCGCCGATGTACTGGTCCACATCCAGCCAGTAATCCACTTCCGGCTGGTTGAGCATGCCGCCTTCAAACCGGGCACAGGTAAAACGTGCGTAGTACCACGACGACTCCATGAAGGTGTCGAAAGTATCGGTTTCGCGTTCGGCTTTGCCACCGCATTTGGGGCAAGTGCAGTCTATGAAGCTACGCAGCTTCTTGATCGGTGAAGTGGCGCCGTCTATTTCCACTTCGGTCGGCAGCACCACCGGCAGGTCTTTGTCCGGTACAGGTACTGCTCCGCACTGCTGGCAGTTGATGATCGGAATCGGTGCACCCCAGTAGCGCTGACGGCTGACGCCCCAGTCGCGCAGGCGGAAATTCACCTGTTTGTGGCCGGTGCCATTGACGCTGAAGTGGTCGACAAAAATTGCAAATGCTTCGTCAAAATCCTTTCCGTTCAGCATGACTTCCCGGACGGCGGGATGTTCCAGCCCCGGCAGGTCTTTATTCTGCGGAGTCAGTTCGCCACCCTGGTTGAACAGAATGCCATGTCCGGTAAACGCAGCTTTGCTGAAATCATGGTCGCTGCCATCAGCAGGGCGGATGACAGGCTTGATGGCCAGGCCATATTTCTGCGCGAACTCGAAATCACGCTGATCGTGCGCAGGTACCGACATTACCGCGCCGGATCCGTAGGACATCAGCACGAAATTGGCAACCCAGATCGGCACCTGCTCGCCAGTGAGCGGATGAATGGCCCGCAGGCCGGTATCCATGCCTTCTTTCTCAAGCGTGGCCAGTTCAGCTTCGGCGAGTTTGATGTTGTCCTGTTTCCTGACAAACGCGGCCAGAACCGGATTGTTTTTGGCAGCCTTCAGTGCCAGCGGATGCTGGGCGGCCACCGCGCAATAGGTAACGCCCATCAGGGTGTCGGGGCGAGTCGTGTAAACAGTCAGCAGTTTGGAGGAGCCCGCCACAGTGAACGAGAACTCCAGGCCCTCGGAGCGGCCAATCCAGTTCTGCTGCATCACGCGCACGCGTTCGGGCCAGCCGTCGAGCTGGTCGAGCCCGCTCAGGAGTTCGTCAGCGTAGGCCGTGATCCTGATAAACCACTGTGGAATCTTGCGACGTTCCACCAGTGCGCCCGAACGCCAGCCACGGCCGTCTATCACCTGTTCGTTGGCAAGCACGGTCATATCGACCGGATCCCAGTTCACTTCGGCATCTTTCTTGTAGACCAGTCCTTTCTCGAACAGCCGGCAGAAGAACCATTGTTCCCACCGGTAGTAATCAGGATGACAGGTGGCGAGTTCGCGATCCCAGTCATAGGCATAGCCAAGCTGCTGCAGCTGCATGCGCATGTACTTGATGTTGTCGTAGGTCCACTCTGCCGGTGGCACCTTGTGCTTCAGCGCCGCGTTCTCGGCCGGCAGCCCGAACGCATCAAAGCCCATCGGCTGCAGCACGTTCTTGCCGCGCATGCGCTGGAAGCGCGAAATCACGTCACCAATCGTGTAGTTGCGTACATGGCCCATGTGCAGGCGACCGCTCGGGTACGGAAACATCGACAGGCAGTAGAACTTGGGCCTTGAGTGGTCCACGTCCACCTTGAAACTGTGATGGTCCTGCCAGTAGCCCTGGGCTGCTGCTTCAACCGGCTTGTGGTCGTAGTCTTCTTTGAAATCGATCGTCATGACTGCTGTTTGATTCGGTAATTTCGGGGTTCGGAAAGGGGGGCATTCTACTCTGAGTGGCTGTTTCTTCGCAGCTTTTAAGCCAGGGAGGCGCTAGCCGTTTCGATCAGGGCTCGGTACAGGACACCCACTGCGGGGTTTTGAGCGCGGGGCTACCCGATGAGCATCCCCCCAGCGACTCGGCATAGCCTCGTGGCGTTCGGCTGCGCGCAAAGCGATGCTTTGCAAACGCTTGCCTCACCCTCACCACTCCACCGGGTTCCCGTATCAGAAACAGTGCGTGTGGGTGTCATGAGGTCCTGTGGTTGGTGCTTCGATGGTAAGGCTGCAACGCGGCGGGGCTGGGGCAAGGGAGCGACGAACCCATTCGAGCGGCTTTCCCTGTGCTGGAAAAAGCCGAAAAAGCGCGAGGACTGTCTGAGCTGGAAAATCGCACAGCGATTTTCTGGCGAGTTCCGCAGCGCCGGCTTTTTTCAGCACAGGAGCGCGAGGGGTGAGGAGCCCCTTGCCCCAGCCCCGCCGCGTTGCAGACTGGGACTAGAGCAACTTCTGCATCCTGAGAGCATCCTGCCCATCTTCGTAATAAGCAGTTTTGCGGCCAAAGATCTGGTAGCCGAGCTTCTGGTACAGGCCAATGGCCACGTGATTGCTGGCGGCTACTTCCAGACGCATTGACGTGCTGCCCTGTTCGCGGGCGAGCGATTCGGCTTTGCCCAGCAACTTCTTGCCCAGCCCCTGGCCTCGAGCAGCCTTGCTGATGGCGATGGAATAGAGGCGGGCAGCTGGCGAATCGACCCGGCTGAACACCAGACAGAAACCGAGCACTGAATCACCACTGTGGGCCAACAGCAGAATGCCGTTGGGGGCGGTGACCCAGTGGCGCAGACGCCGCTCACTCAGCTTGTCGCCATCAAAGCTGGTATGTTCCACCTCGAAAAGAGCAGGCACGTCGCTGATACGGGCACGGCGGAGGCGGATGGAAACCGGGGTAGTGGGTGTACTTGAGGACATAGTGGGAGGCTGCCTGCAAATTGACACAGAATTCTCGCAAGACCCTGTGTTGCTTTGCCAGCAAAATAGGCATACTCACCGACCATATTTTCGGTATTGAAGGAGTCCTGCTCGCCCCATGTCAAATGTCCTCATCGTCGTGGATAGACTCGAAGACTGGGAGCCGTATTATCCGAGCGATCTGGTAATCTCTTTCGATCAGTATCTGTCGTTGAAAGCCCCTCCCGGCCAGCGTGTCCGTGTCATCAACCTGTGCAGTGATTACAGCTACCTGAGCCAGGGCTATTACTGCTCGCTGTTGGCCGAGGCCAAGGGTCATCACGTAATTCCCACCAGCAAGGTGCTCAATGACGTCTGGTCGCCGCTGCTGTACCAGCTCAATGTCGAAGAAGTGTTCCTCACACTCGACAAGATGTTCAAAAAGGGCGAACGGCCCGACCATCTGGAGTTCAAAGCCTATTTCGGCCAGGTGTCAGAACCCTCGCTGAAGCCGCTGGCGCGCGCAGTGTTTGAACGCTTTGCCGCCCCGGTGGTATCGGTGACCCTGAAATATCTCGACGGCCACTGGGTGATCGGCGAGCTGTTTGTGGTCGATCACAAAAGTCTCACCGATGAAGAAGAAACCTCATTCGGTGAAGCGCTCGACAATTTCAGCCGCCAGGTCTGGCATCCGAAGAAGGCGCGCAAGCACGCCAAATACGACCTGGCCATCCTGCTGAACGAACAGGAAAAGCTGCCACCCAGCAATACCTCGGCGATCAAGAAATTCATCCAGGCCGGCAAGAACCTGGGAGTGGATGTGGAAATCATCACCCCTGACGATTTCATGCGTCTGCCGGAATTCGACGCGCTGTTCATCCGTGAAACCACCAGCATCGAGCATCACACCTACCGTTTCTCCAAGAAGGCCGAGAGCATGGGGCTGGTGGTGCTCGACGACCCCACCTCGATCCTGCGCTGCACCAACAAGATCTACCTTGCTGACTTGTTCGCCGCCAACGGTGTGCCGGCGCCGCGCACGCTGATCATCAGCCGCGGCCGCACCGAACAGCTGGAAAATGCGGCGGAAACGCTCGGTTTCCCGATGGTGGTAAAAATTCCCGACGGCTCGTTCTCGCGCGGCATTGTCAAAGTGGAAGACATGGATGATCTAAAGGCCAAGGTGGTGCCGCTGTTCGAGGAATCCAGCCTGCTGCTGGCACAGGAATTTCTCTATACCGATTTTGACTGGCGCATCGGCATCCTCAACAACAAGGCACTCTACGCCTGTCGCTACTACATGGTGAAAGACCACTGGCAGATATACCACCACCAGAACGATGACGAAGCCAGCTTGGTCGACAAGGATGACAAGACCAAATCCGGCGGTTTCGACACCTTGCCCACCTTCGAAGTGCCGCGCTCGGTACTGCAAGCTGCACTCAAGGCCACCAAGGGCATCGGCGACGGTTTCTACGGTGTGGATGTGAAGCAGTGGGGCGACAAGGCCTACGTGATAGAAGTGAACGACAACCCCAGCATCGACGCTGGCGTCGAAGACCAGTACCTCGGCAACGAACTCTACAGCTTGATCATGCAGGAGTTTGTGCGCAGGATGGAAGAATAGGAAATTGGTGTCAGAGTCGAATTTCCTTTAGCTTGACTTGAATTCCTAACCAGTATTTGGGGAAATTCGACTCTGACACCAATTTCCCCCAACAAGGAGTACACCATGACCATCAAAGTTGGCGACAAAATCCCCGCCTGCAACACGCTCAGAATATTCGGCGCCAAAGGCCCGCAAGCCGTCACCACCGATGAACTGTTCGCCGGCAAGAAAGTAGTGATGTTCGCCGTGCCTGGCGCCTTCACCCCCGGCTGTTCAATGACGCACTTGCCTGGTTTTGTAGTGGAAGCCGACAAGATCAAGGCCAAAGGTGTCGACAGCATCATCTGCGTGTCAGTAAACGATGCGTTCGTGATGCATGCCTGGGGCGAAGCCCAGAATGCCGAACACCTGATCATGCTGGCTGACGGCAGTGCCGAATTCGCCAAAGCCATGGGTCTGGAGATGGACCTCACCGACAAGGGTATGGGCGTGCGCTGCAAGCGCATGGCAATGGTGGTGGACGAGGGTGTGGTCACCCATCTGGCGATTGAGCCTCCAGGCGGCATCGTGGTGAGTTCGGCTGAAGCCATTCTGAAAGTACTGTAAAACTGCAGGAAAGAGCTGAACACGATAAGAGATACAAAGGGGCAATGCCATGAACAAAGCCGGCTGGGGCATGTCTGCACTGTTCGCCCTGTTCATGCTGGGTGCATCGATTACGCCAAAATTCATGGTAATGGATGCAGCTGTGGATTCGATGGTGGCACTGGGCTGGTCAGCTGATTATCTGCTGCTGATCGGCTGCATCGAGCTGGCTTGCACAGTGCTGTACATGATTCCGCGCACCGCCCTGCTGGGTGCCATTCTGATGACGGGACTGCTCGGTGGCGCCATGTCCGCCAATATCCGTGCCGAAAGCCCATTATTTTCCCACACCTTGTTCAGCATCTATCTGGGTGTGTTCATGTGGGTCGCGCTCTGGCTGCGTGATGAGCGGGTGCGCAAAGTATTTCCATTGCTGTAGCCGTTACTCGCTATCCCAGTGAAATATGTGCAGCACCCGGTGTACCACCGGCGTGAGGATTAGTGCAGCCGTCACGATAAACACCAACCCGGCATATAGCGCATAACAGCCGGCAAAAAATTTGCCGGCTTCGGTTTGCGGCGCATTCACCGGCCCCATGCCGCCCAGCAGCATCGCTGAATTCAGGAACGCATCCATTGCCGGCAACTTTTCAAACGTCATGTAACCTGCCATGCCGATTCCCAGCGAAGCGATCAGCGTGATAACTGCTACCAGAAAATGTGCAGCCAGTCGTGATGCGAAGGCACCGTTGGTCAGAGGTTTGTGTTTGCGGGTTTCGTACATGCTGGTTCCTTATGGCTTTGGCAGTCGGCCAAACCTGACATAGAGCAACACGATCCAGGCGGCGACGCCGGCCAGAAACAGGCCGACTCCCGGCAACAGCAGGCTATTGGGCAGTCGGGGCGGCTGCACACTGTTGGCCTGGATCAGCAGCCAGTGTACATAACCCACCAGCAGGGAAATGAGTGAGCCAAGCCAGGGGATATGGGCACTCAGGAATTGTGCGGTTCCCTGCTGCCTTTCCGGAGCCAGCCAGAATTCCCGGTTCGGGATGTTGATGTTGCCGGGTGACAGCCGCAGCAGCAGGGGAAGGCTGCCGACAACCAGTGCCGGTATGCCAATCGCCATGACCAGAATGAAACCCAGATAGGCATCATGCGACATGAATCCGTTGGGTGTGCCGGTGCTGTTGAAATGGGAGGCAATATTTTCCGGCAGTTCGCCGACAGTCAAAATTATCAAAGTGGCAATCAGGATTTCCACGAGAAGAAACACGATGATTGAAATATTTGTATTCATGTTTTCACCTCCATCCCATGCCTTACTTGCGCAAAATCTCCAGCAACAACTCGGTTGAAATCCGCAGATTCTCCTCCCAGGTGTAGCCCACAATTGCTTCCCCGGTTTCCGCATCCTTGAACGGCATCACTTCATTGTCATTGACCAGAAAGCGGTAATCGGCAGTTACTTCGTCACCCACGGCCAGATCACGCGTGGCGAACACAAAGCCCAGATGCCAGAGCCCGCTTGGTTTGAAGGAATGATTCACATAGCAGTCGTCGGGCCAGTCGGTGCTGACGGTGTGATAACTCTCGAACCAACGCACGCAGGCTTCATCTTCCAGCGAGCCCGGCACCAGCGACTCACGTGCTTCCTTGTTGTAGACCTGGTTGATGGCATCCGGTGCTACCAGCACCTGGCCGCGTTTGACCGGTTCCAGCAGAAATACGCCTTTGCCTTCGGCATAGGCGGCGGGGCGAATCTCGTATTTCGGGACGATCATGAAGTCACTCTCATTCGGAACTGCGAAAAGAACTGGCAGGATAGGGGGCAGTATTAGGGATGTCCACTCCACTTGAGAGCCTTGGGCAGAGCTATGCTTCTGAAACCGTCGGAGGCCATGGATGGCCGGAGGCGAGCCTACAGGGACGTACTCGTGGCGTGTTTCAGAAGCATAGCTCTGCCCAAGGCTGTACGCTGATCATGGCTCCCATACAGTACTTAGTGCAAACTTTGTCTATGTACATCATCAACGCGTTATTCCCCGTCGTCCTGATCGCCCTGCTGGGATATCTGGCCCGCCACCGTCACTGGCTGAGCGAGCCGGAAGGCGCGGCCATCGAACGCATTTCGTTCTGGTTTCTGGTGCCGTGCCTGCTGTTCCACGGCGCTGCCACCGCGCAGTTTCCAGCCGACATGCACTGGGGATATCTGGGCGGATTCTATCTGGTGGTGGTGCTGGTCTATGGCGCGGGCATGGCAGCGGGGCGCTGGCTTTTCGGTTACAACCTGCGTGAGCTCAGCATCTTCGGCATGGGGGGTGCCTATGCCAATGCCACCGTGCTGGGTGTGCCGGTGATTCTGGGGGTGCTGGGACCGGCGGCGCTGGTGCCGATGCTGGTGATCGTCTGCGTGCACAACCTGATGATCTTTTCGCTGGGCACCGCGCTGGCAGAATGGAATTCACCTTCACGCACTGTCGGGGATGGCGGCGCTACAGCGTGGCTGGTTCGCCTATGGCGTGTGGTTACCGAGATGTTGCTGAATCCGATCAGTAGCAGCTTGCTGGCCGGAGCGCTGTTCAATCTGGTCGGGCTGCATTTGCCAGGGCTGCTCGATAAAACGCTGGATCTGTTGAGTGCAGCAGCAATTCCTGGCTCGGTGTTCGGGCTGGGTGCAGCGCTTACACGTTATCGCATACACGGCGAAATCGGCAAAGCGTTGCTGATGGTAGTGATCAAGCTGCTGCTGATGCCGGCCTTGATGTGGTGGCTGATGACGCACGTGTTCAGCGTTGATCCGTTCTGGATGAAGACAGCAGTGCTGATTGCGGCGATGCCGGTGGGCATCAGTGTGTATATATTTGCGCGGCGCCATGAACGCTGTGAAACAGTGGCGGCGACGGCGATTGTGCTGTCTTCACTGTTGTCAGTAGCCACCATCACGTTCTGGGTGTGGTGGCTGAATCAGCCGGTATTGTCCTGAAGCGGTTGGCGACCCCGCCACAGATTGAAACCGGTGATGGCAAGACTCAGCAACCACACCGGCCATGAGCCGAAACGTGCGAAGGGCGTGGTGCCTGCGTAAACCAGCACATTACCCTGCAGGGTTTCGGCAGTGAACTGCCGGGTTCGCGCCACAATTTCACCATCGGCATTGATAATGGCCGATACCCCGTTATTGGTCGCCCGGATCATGTAGCGGCCCAGTTCACGTGCGCGCATCGCCGCCATCTGCAGATGTTGCAACGGGCCGAACGAGGCGCCGAACCAGGTGTCGTTGCTGATGGTGAGCAGCAGGTCGGCATCGCCGCCGGTCTGGCGCACAAAATCCGGATAGACCACTTCATAGCAGATGAATGGCGCAATCATGAGCCCGGCTGCCTGCAGCAAAGGTTGATTGGCCGGCCCCGGGCTGACGTTCGACAGCGGCAATTTGAACAGTTCCAGCAGATTGGACAGCCAGCTTCGCATCGGGACATATTCGCCAAATGGCACCAGCTTCTGCTTGTTCCAGACTCCGCTGCCATTGCCAACTGCGATGACGGAGTTGTGCAGGCCGAGTTCGCTGCGATAGAAAATGCCGGTCAGGAATGCGGTATGTTTGCTGCGGGCCTGCGCAGAAAGCTGCGCTACAAGTTCGGGTTCTTCCTGGTAGATCAGGGGTATTGCGGTTTCCGGCCACACCAGGATGTCGGATTGCCAGAGCGGTTGGCTGAGCTCGGCATAGACATTGAGGCTGGACTGGATCTCGTTGAATTTCAGCTCTTGCGGAATATTGCCCTGCACCATGCCAACGCTGACTGGCGCGTGTGGTGAGGGATGTGTCCAGTGCAGTTTGCCGGACGCCAGCGCCAGCACCGGTATTGCCAACAGAGCCCACAATGCTGGCTGAGGCAACACTGACTGCAAGCGCTGTGACGCCGGCAGAGCAAGAGTGGTAGCAAGCACAGTGGCAAGCAGCGCACCCTCCAGCGCCACCATGAAACTCAGCCCATGCACACCCAATATCGGCGCCAAACCGGAAAATGGCGATGTCACATGCGCATAGCCCAGGAAAAGCCAGGGAAAGCCGGTGAGAAACCAGCCACGAAACGCCTCACACAGCACCCAGCTGGCAGCAAAGCCGAGATTTGGATACACATGGCTGGCATAGCGGCGCCACAGCCATGCGTGCAAGCCGTTGTACAAAGCCATGAATGCGACAAAGCCAACCGTGATAAAGCCTGCCAGCCACGGGGGCGCATCACTATGATCATGAATGCTTATATATATCCACGAAGCACCCACGCCAAACAACCCGAACCCGAACGCAAAGCCGACACGACCGGCGGACTGCTTGTTGGTGTGTTGCAGGCACAGGCAGTACAGCGCAATGCCGGCAAAACCCAACGGCCACCATTCAAAGGGACTGAAGCTGAGCGGAATGACGGCGCCGGCGATGAGTGCCACCACCAGCCATATCCACATCGGCAACGATAACGGTGAGACAGGCTGGCTTTGATCAGGTGGCAGCACTGGTTGCCCGATCATGTTTCGTGGTCGTTGACAGCATCTGCATGCGAGATGGTGACATGCAAGAGCCGGATCTGGCGATTGTCGGCGTTGAGTATCCTGAAATTGAATTTGTCGATGATGATGTTCTCGTCGCGCTGCGGAATGTGGCCGAATTTGCTGAGCACCACACCGCCGATAGTGTCGAATTCCTCGGTCGGGAACGCAGAGGCGAAGTGTTCGTTGAAGTCTTCGACAGAGGTCAAGGCCTTTACCGTGAAGCTGTGGGTGTCGAGCTGTTTGATGAAGGCTTCGTCTTCAATGTCGTGTTCGTCTTCGATCTCGCCGACGATCTGTTCAAGCACATCCTCAATGGTGCAGAGCCCGGCCAGATCGCCATATTCATCGATGACTATCGCCATATGATTGCGGTTTTCACGGAATTCCTTCAGCAATACGTTGAGGCGTTTGGATTCCGGCACATAGGTGGCAGGGCGCATTACGTCCTTGATATCGAATTTTTTCTGTTCGCGGTCGAGCGCCAGCGGCAACAAATCCTTGGCGAGCAGAATGCCCAGTACTTCATCGATGCTTTCGCCAATCACCGGAAAGCGCGAATGCTGCGCCTCGATCACCACCGGCAGGATGTCCTGGGGTGAGTCGCTGGCATTGACTGTGACCACCTGCGAGCGCGGCACCATGATGTCGCGCACCTGCATGTCGGCCACCTGCAGTGCGCCTTCGATGATACTGAGGGCGTCGTTGTCGAGCACTTTGCGGCGCTGGGCCTTGCGCAACACGCGGATCAGCTCTTCGCTGTCGGCGATGCTGTCGGTGAATACGTCGCGCAGACGTTCCATCAAGGTCAGTGAGAGGGAGGGATGCGGTTGCGGGTGATCGTCGTTCATGGCTGATAAGGGTCCGGTATTCCAAGGCTGGCAAGTATCTTCACTTCCAGGGTTTCCATTTTTTTGGCGTCTTTGTTGTGCTCGTGATCGTAGCCCAGCAAGTGCAACACGCCGTGCACCACCAGATGGGCCCAGTGGTTGACCACGGTCTTGTGCTGTTCGGCCGCTTCCTGTTTCACTACAGCTGCACACAGTGCCAGGTCACCGAGCTGTCCCGCTGCCTGCAGTTGTTCCGGCACCGGAAACGACAACACATTGGTGGCATGGTTCTTGTGCCGGTACTGGTGGTTCAGGCTGGCCGATTCATCTGCATCCACAATGCGGATGCTGAGATTGCTGTGCTGACCGGCTTTGCCTGCGCCTTTCAGTGCTGCTTCCGTCCACAGCCTGAACAGGCGGCGCAGCGGTAATCTGCGCTCGCCGCTGGCATTGTGTAGATCAATTGTCACGCTCATGCAGCCGCTCTTTGCCGTCCTTGTCTGTATTGTTGAGAGCCGCCACGTTCTGTCGGTCATATTCATCGTAGGCATCAACGATGCGCTGCACGATCGGATGGCGCACTACGTCGCTGGAATTGAACCAGGTGAAGCTGACGCCTTTCACCTTGCCCAGGATGCCGCTGCCCTGTATCAGCCCTGACCTGGTGCCTTTCGGCAAGTCGATCTGGGTGACATCGCCGGTGATCACTGCCGTCGAGCCGAAGCCGATGCGCGTCAGGAACATTTTCATCTGTGAAGTGGTGGTGTTCTGGCTTTCGTCGAGAATGATGAATGAGTTGTTGAGAGTGCGGCCACGCATGTAGGCGAGCGGGGCTACTTCTATCACGTTGCGTTCGATCAGGCGGGCAACGCGTTCGAAGCCGAGCATTTCATAGAGGGCGTCGTACAAGGGGCGCAAGTAAGGATCGACTTTCTGGCTGAGATCGCCTGGCAAAAACCCCAGTTTTTCACCGGCCTCAACCGCCGGTCGTACCAGCAGGATGCGTTCCACGCGCTCGCTTACCAGTGCTTCCACGGCGCAGGCCACGGCCAGATAGGTCTTGCCGGTGCCGGCCGGGCCGATGCCGAAGTTGATGTCGTGGCGGGCGATCGCATTCACATAATGGATCTGGTGCGGCGTGCGCGGTTTGACGGAGCATTTGGGCGTGCGCAGCAGCTGGATCTGGTCGTACTGCGCCTCGCCTTCAGGCCGTTCAAACATCTCCTGCTGCGGGCGCGGGCGTACTTCGGCCAGCGCCAGGTGGATGTGTTCGGGGGTCAGCACCGGGATTTGTTCGGTCTGGGCATACAGCAGTTGCAACAATTGTTCGCCGCTGTGCAGCGCTTCTTCACTGCCGGTCAGCATGAATTCGTTACCCCGATTGCTGATGCGCAGATCGAGATAAGCTTCCAGTTGTTTTAAATGCTCATTATGGCGGCCAAGCAGATTGGCCAACCGCTGGGGGTGGTCAGGCTGCAACGCCAGCCTGCGCGAGGGGACTTGGGCAATCATGAAAGGGAGAGTGAACTCCGTGTAGCCGGGATGGGTGCCAGTATAGCAAGGCAGGGGGTCACTACGCGTTAATTTTTCCGGTTTGGTACTACCTGAACTGACTGGAAACCGAGGCTGCCATGGCTTTGGTTATTCTTTAATTATTTATTTAAATCAGTTAGTTATATGAATATGAATGGCGCAGAATCGATCAAGCTCCGACCAGCTCGCCCCGTAATGAATTAGAGGCATGCACCTGCCTGATGCAGACCGGGACCAGTTGGCCGATCAGCGCAGGGTCAGCACGGAAGGTGACCGAGCGGTTGTTTTCAGTGCGGCCCTGCAATGAACCGGGGTCATGGCGGGAGAGGCCGCTGACGAGGACCTGTTGAACGGAGCCCACCATGGCCTCACTGATGCGCATGGCGTTCTGGACAATACTGGCCTGCAAACGGGCCAGGCGCTGCTTTTTGACCTCTTCACTGGTGTCGTCGGGCAGCTCGGCGGCAGGGGTGCCGGGACGTGCGCTGTAGGTGAAGCTGTAGGAGGTATCGAAGCCGATCTCGGCAATCAGCTTCATGGTGTCTTCGAAGTCCTGTTCGGTTTCGCCCGGAAAGCCCACGATGAAGTCGGACGAAATACTCATGCCGGGCCGGATCTTGTGCAATTTGCGGATGATGGATTTGTATTCGAGCACAGTGTGGTTGCGTTTCATCATGGCCAGCACGCGGTCGGAACCGGCCTGCACCGGCAGATGCAGATGGCTGACCAGCTTGGGCACGCTGGCGTAGCAGTCGATCAGTGACTGGTTGAATTCCATCGGATGCGAGGTGGTGAAGCGGATGCGTTCAACACCGTCGATGGCGGCGATCAGCGTAATCAGTGTGGCCAGGTCGCTGGTGTGGCCATCATGGGTCTTGCCACGCCAGGCGTTGACGTTCTGGCCAAGCAGGTGGATTTCCTTCACGCCCTGGCTGGTGAGATGGGCGGCTTCACCCAGGATATCATCGAGCGGCCTGCTGACTTCTTCGCCGCGCGTATAGGGCACCACACAGAACGAGCAGTATTTGCTGCAACCTTCCTGCACCGTGAGATAGCCCATGTAGCCTTCGGCTTTGGGTTCCGGCAGACGGTCGAATTTCTCGATTTCGGGAAAACTGATGTCTACCACCGGTTTGTGGCCGGTGGCGGCATCCAGCAACTCCGGCAGCCGGTGCAGCGTTTGCGGGCCGAACACTACATCGACATAAGGCGCACGTTTGCCGATGGCAGCACCTTCCTGGCTGGCCACACAACCGCCCACGGCGATCCTGAGCCCCGGTTTTCGCTTCTTGAGATCCTTCCAGCGACCCAACTGATGAAACACTTTTTCCTGGGCTTTTTCACGGATCGAACAGGTATTGAGCAGCAACAGATCGGCCTCTTCGGCGTGCTCGGTTACTTCCATGCCTTTGAATTCGCGCAGCAAATCCAGCATGCGAGCAGAATCGTACTCGTTCATCTGGCAGCCGTGGGTCTGGATGAATACTTTTTTTGTCATGGAATCTGGAAGCAAACGGAAGAAAAACCGTGGCGATTATACTTGAATTCGAGTGGCCCCGGCCCGATATTGACGGCTACTGAAGTCAATGGCGCCACTCATGAACAACAAATCCAAAGAATCCCGCGAGCTGTTTCGCATCACTTTCCTCAACAAGGGGCAGGTGTATGAAGTCTATGCGCGTGAAGTCTATCAAAGCGACCTTTGGGGTTTCATCGAGATCGAGAATTTCGTATTCGGCGAGCGTGGCCATATGGTGGTGGATCCGTCCGAGGAAAAAATCAAGAACGAATTTGTGGGCGTGAAACGCAGCTTCATACCGCTGCAGGCGATCATCCGCATCGATGAAGTCGAGAAGGAAGGTGTCGCCACCATCAGCAAGGGCGACAACATCGCGCCTTTTCCGCTGCATTTTTCCCCTCGCACCCAGAGTGTTCCCGAGTAGGCAGGCGAGCGGGTGGTCAAGCCCGCCCGGAAGTTGCCGATAAAATACGCGATCCCCGTATTACAGCCTCAAGCCAGACCCCCAACCTGCCGTAATAAGTAGCAGTAATGTCATGACTGCTTCGGTATGGCTGGGGATACTGCGTGTTTGGTTTGGCAAAAAAATTCAAGAACAGAAAATTTCCGGCAGAGGAAGTAGTAGCCAGGGTTTACCTGGCCCGACAGCCCATTTTTGATGATAACCGGGAAATCTTCGCCTATGAGTTGTTGTATCGGAGCGGCAATGCCAATTCGGCATGTTTTGACAATGCCGACAAGGCAACTTCCGAGCTGATCACCAATACTTTCCTGTCGGTGGGATTCGATTCCATCAGCAATGGCAAAAAGGTGTTCATCAATCTGCCACGCAAATTCATCACTGGCGAACTGCCGTTGCCGCTCGATCCCGAGATTGTGGTGCTGGAAGTGCTCGAAGATGTCAGTGCTGATCCGCAGGTGCTGGCAGGCCTGGAAGCCCTTATCAAGCAGGGCTTTGCCATTGCACTGGATGATTTTGTCGAAACTGCAGAAAACGAAGCATTCCTCAAGCATGCCAACTTTATCAAAGTCGATGTGTTGTGTGTTTCCGATGATGAATTGCGTGCGCAAGCCAACAGCCTGAAGAGATTGGGCGTTCCTTTGCTGGCTGAAAAAGTGGAAACGGAGGCGCGATTCCAGTTGTGCCGGCAGTTGGGTTTCCAGTATTTCCAGGGCTATTTTTTCAGCAAACCTGCAATGCTGGAAGGAAAGGAGTTGTCGGCCAACCAGGTTTCGATGCTCAACATTCTCGCCAAACTGCAAAATCCGGATTGCAGGGTGGAAGAGCTGGAACAGATCATCGGCCATGATCTGGGTCTGAGCTACAAATTGCTGAAGATCATCAACTCGTCTTTCTACAATGTTGGCAAGACCGTGGAATCCATCCAGCATGCACTCGTTCTTCTGGGTCTCAATTCGCTGAAAAAATGGGTCACACTTATTACCTTGTCTTCCGCCAAAAACAAGACCAGCGAATTGCTGGTGTTGGCGTTGTTGCGGGCAAGACACTGTGAATGCATGGCAGAGAAGCTGAAGTTGAAGCCTGAGGCTGCGTTCACTGTGGGCATGTTTTCGTTGCTGGATGCCATCATGGATCAGCCATTGCCCTTATTGCTGGCCCAGTTGCCGCTGAGCATGGAAGTGAAGCGGGCACTGCTGGAGGGCAGGGGCGACCTGGGTGAATTGCTGGAAGCAGTGATCCATCATGAAGAGGGAAACTGGCAGGAAATCCACGATCGCTACACCATTGACGATGCCATGCAACAGACCTATGAGCAGGCGCTGACCTGGTGCCGGCAGATCAAGGACGATCTGGGAGTGTGAGAAGCCATTCACAGTGCCGGGTTCAGGAGTCACCTCTGGTAGAATCGGCAGATGCGTATCACTGCCTCGCCTGTTCCAAAAAATTCGTTGCTGCGTACTGAGCAAAGCGGCTCCCTGTTCGGCTATCCCAAATACTGGGCCGAAAGTTTCGGTACTGCTCCTTACCTGCCAATGTCGCGTGCCGAGATGGACCTGCTTGGCTGGGACAGCTGCGACATCATCATTGTCACCGGTGACGCCTATGTCGATCATCCCAGCTTCGGCATGGCGGTAATTGGCCGCTTCCTCGAGTCGCAGGGTTTCCGGGTCGGCATCATTGCGCAACCGCGCTGGCAGAATACTGCCGATTTCATGGCACTCGGCAAGCCGAACCTGTTCTTTGGCATCACCGCCGGCAACATGGATTCGATGATCAACCGTTACACGGCTGATTTGCGGATGCGCCATGACGATGCCTACACTCCCAACGATGAAGGCGGCAAGCGACCTGATCGTGCAGTCATCGTTTACAGCCAGTTGTGCAAACAGGCTTACAAGGATGTGCCACTGGTGATCGGCGGAATTGAAGCCAGTTTGCGCCGTATCGCGCAGTACGATTACTGGAGTGACAAGGTTCGCAGGTCCGTGCTGATTGATGCCGGCGCCGATATTCTGCTGTTCGGCAATGCCGAGCGCGCGATAGCGGAAGTAGCACATGCGCTGGCAAATGGCCGCAGGGTCACTGAACTCACTGATATCCGCGGTACCACCATCATTCGCGACTCGATACCCGACGGCTGGACCGAGGTGGATTCCACCCGTGTCGACTGGCCAGGCCAGATCGACAAGATGATGAATCCCTACGAATACGCCAGCACTCAGCAGGATGCCAAACCGGTCGATCCGGATGCACCACAACCGCTGAAAATCATTCCGCTGCCTCTGCAGCACAAACAGAAACTGGATGATGCCACCACCTATGTGCGGCTGCCGTCATTCGAAAAGGTCTCACACGATCCGGTACTTTATGCCCATGCCTCACGGGTGCTGCATCAGGAGGCAAGCCCGTTCAACGGACGCACGCTGGTGCAGAAACACGGCACAAAGGAAATCTGGGTCAACCGTCCGCCACTTCCGCTGGAAACCCACGAGATGGACGGGGTGTTTGATCTGCCTTACCAGCGACGCCCGCATCCGAAATACGGCAATGCGGTAATTCCTGCGTATGACATGATAAAAACCTCGGTCAACATCATGCGTGGCTGCTTCGGCGGCTGTACGTTCTGTTCCATCACTGAACATGAAGGCAGGGTAATCCAGAGTCGCTCGGAGCAATCGATACTCAACGAGATTGAAAAAATTCGCGACCAGGTGCCTGGCTTTACCGGTGTGATATCCGATCTTGGCGGTCCTACTGCCAACATGTACGGGCTGGTCTGCAAGGAAGCGCATAGCGAGATCGGCCAAAAATGCCGACGGCTGTCGTGTGTGTTTCCGACCATCTGCAAGCATCTCAAGACTGATCACAGCCAGACCACACAGCTCTATCGCAAGGCGCGCCAGTTGCGCGGCGTCAAGAAAATCCTGATTGCGTCAGGTTTGCGCTACGATCTCGCGCTGCGCGATCCGGAGTACATCAAGGAACTGGTGACGCATCATGTGGGGGGCTATCTGAAGATTGCACCCGAGCACAGTGAAGAAGGCCCTCTCAACCAGATGATGAAGCCGTCAATCGGGCACTATGAAGATTTCAAGAAACAGTTTGACCACTTTTCGGCACTGGCCGGCAAGAAGCAGTACCTGATTCCGTATTTCATCGCCGCCCATCCCGGCTCCCGCGATGAAGACATGCTGCAACTGGCACTATGGCTGAAGAAAAACAGGTTCAAGCCGGATCAGGTGCAGACTTTTTATCCATCACCGATGGCACTGGCCACTGCGATGTATTATTCGGGTCGCAATCCGCTCAAGAAGCTGCACTACAAAAGCGAGAAAATGCAGATACCGAAGAAACTGGAGCAGCGACGCTTGCAGAAAGCGTTTTTGCGCTATCACGATCCTGCCAACTTTGACCAGTTGCGCGAAGCACTGCAGCGCATGGGTCGCAGTGACCTTATCGGCGATGATGACAAGCATCTGGTCCCGGCAGCCAGGCCTGCCTGGCAACAGCGCGCAACGACTACGCGAAAACCGCCATCACGAACCATGCAAGGAAGCAGCAAAGGATCGCGGAGCGGGTTGGCGAAGAAGGGATCGCGCCCGCCACGCAGCTGAGAGATCGTACTGTGGCAATTGAAAGACGTTTATATCCGCGTTTTCCACTCACTTGCGAGGTGAGGGTAACACTGCCGGAAGCTGGCGGAGAATTCATTGCCGAAGCGACACACTTGTCCCGCAGCAGTATCCAGCTGAATTGTACACCGGCCCTGTTCACTGCCTTGCTGAAACAACAGCGTTTGCCGTATTCCTGCGGACTCGAATTCAAACTGCCCTGGCACAAGCGGCTTTTCAGGAGTGAAGCCTATATGGTGACCCACCGCCGTCTGTCACAAATGCAATACGTGCTGGTGCTGCGTCTGCCTGACGAAGACGGCGATCAGGCTGTGTGGATGGAAAGTTTGCTGCAGCAACACGCGAGTCCCGGCCAGGAGTGATCAGAACTGAGGTTTGGCAAGCACCAGATAGATGACAAGCAGCACTACCAGGATCGGCAACTCATTCATCAGGCGCAGTGCCTTTGATGAAGGCAGCACACTATAGCCTTTTTTCACCATGCGTCCGCAAACGATAAAATACACCAGTATCAGTGCCACCAGTGCCAGCTTGAGATAGAGCCAGCTGCCGCTGATGTGAAAGCCGAACCACAGCCAGAAACCGAACGTGATGGCCAGACCAAACATGATGTGGCCGAAACGATAGAGTCGTCTGCCCATCAATTGCAACCTGTCGTTGATGGACGGTTGATCGCCCACCTCGGCCATATTCACCAGAATGCGTGGCAGATAAAACACGCAGGCGACCCATGCCATCACAAACAGCAGGTGCAGGGTTTTGATCAATAAATACATCAGTTGCCTCCGGAAGCTTGCACCGGATTTGGTGCTATCCACTGGCTGAGAGTATGCACCCAATCCGGATGGGCGTTAAGACAGGGGATCAGCGTAAGGCTGTCGCCACCGGCTTGCCGGAAATGGGCAGCACCCTGGATTTCAATTTCTTCCAGCGTCTCCAGGCAATCAGTCACGAAGGCAGGGCACAGCACCAGCAGTTTCTTGACGCCTTTGGCTGCGAGTTGCCCAATTACATGTTCGGTGGATGGCTCCAGCCATTTGGCACGGCCCAGACGAGACTGGTAGCTGATGGAAAATTGGTCCTGGCGCAGTCCGGCCGCTTTTACAAACAGTTCGGTGGTACACAGAACCTGATGGCGGTAACAGGTAGCGTGCGCGACGGAGGCAGTCTGGCAGCAGTTGGCAGTTTTCAGGCAATGCTGGCCGGTCGGATCCGCTTTGGTGATGTGCAGCTCGGGCAGGCCGTGATAACTGAACAGTACATGATCGAAGTGCTGGTTGAGCCATGGTTCGGCGCTGCTGACCAGATTGCGGATATAGTCGGGGTTGTCGTAGAACGGTTTGGGTACCACCAGTTTGACACCCAGCTTGTGGTTGGCAATGACGCGCTCCGCTTCCTTGATGGAGGTCAGCACTGTGCTTTCGGCGTAGTGGGGATACAGTGGCAACAACATGATTTCGCTGATGCCGGGCAGTGCCGCCAGTTTCAACAGTTCACTTTCGATGGAAGGATTGCCATACCGCATTGCCATGGCCACCGGCACCCGGGTTTGCTTGCGCAGTTGCTCCAGCAGTTGCATCGATAAGGCGACCAGCGGCGAGCCCTGGTCGGTCCAGATGCTTTGATAGGCATGTGCAGAGCGCTTGGGTCGCGCCGGCAAAACAAACAGGCTGACGATCAAGCGGCGTAGCAACCAAGGCAGCTGGATCACATAAGGATCCATCAGGAACTGGTTAAGATAGCGACGCACCCCAGGGACGTCAGGTTGGTCGGGGGAGCCAAGATTGGCCAGTAGTACTGCGCGCGAAGTCATTGCAATCCAAAAAGATTGTGTTTGCGTAAGTGGATGGAAACCGGAAGCTTTATAACATGCCGATAACAGAGGGCAAGTACGCAAATGCATGAAGCCTGGATGACAGACGCTGGCAACACGCAGGCCAAAATCAGGGTCGGGGTCAGTTCCTGCCTGCTGGGACAGGAAGTTCGCTTCAACGGCACCCACAAGCACATGCCCTTGCTGACGCAGGAGCTGGCCAGGTATTTCGAATTCGTGCCGACCTGCCCGGAAATGGGTGCCGGCATGGGAGTGCCACGTCTTCCGATCCGGCTGGTGGGAGATCCGGCAGCTCCGCGCGCGGTGCGCGTCAACGATCCCGCAGTCGATTTCACCCGGCCTTTGCAGGATTATGCCGCCGAGCGCATTCCGCAACTGCAGGATCTGGCCGGTTATGTCTTTATCAAGAATTCGCCCAGCTGCGGCCTGTTCCGGGTCAAGGTCTATCACGAGAACGGCAATACCGGTATGACTCCCGGCCGCGGCATCTTTGCTGCGGCGCTTACCAGTGCCATGCCATTGTTGCCGGTGGAAGAAGACGGACGGCTGTGCGATCCGGTATTGCGCGAGAATTTCATCACACGGGTGTTTGCCACCCATGAGTGGCAACAATTGTGCGCACGCGGGCTCACGGCTGCCGGTCTGATCGACCTGCACTCACGCTACAAATACACGTTGATGGCGCATGCCTCCGGGGATTATGCAAAGCTTGGCCAATTGCTCTCTGATGCCGGCAAGCACGACCCGTTCGAGCTGGGGCCACGCTATTTCACTTTGATGATGCAGACCTTGCAGCGCAAGGCCACCCGCAAGACCAACACCAATGTGCTGATGCATCTGCAGGGCTATCTGAAAAAGCAACTGCAGGGCAGCGCCAAGAGCAGTCTTGGCAAGGTCATCGAACAATACCGCCAGGGCATCGTGCCGCTGATAGTGCCGGTGACGATGCTGAAACATTATTTTGAATTGTACCCGGATCCCTACATCAGCCGGCAGTCGTTCTGGCAGCCTTATCCCGATGAGCTGAGTCTGAGAAATTTGCTGTGAGCATCACGCTGCACTGGTTCCGCACTGATCTGCGGGTAACCGACAATCCTGGATTGGCAGCTGCACAGGGCGCGGGTTTGCCGGTAGTCGGGCTCTACATTGCTACCCCAGGCCAATGGCACACACATGATGATGCGCCGATCAAGCTGGATTTCTGGCGTCGCAACTTGCAGGCGCTGGAAGCATCCCTGAAGCATTACGGTATCCCGCTGCTCTGTCTGCAGGTTGATTCCTATCGCGACGTGCCAGCATGCTTCGAACAGCTGCTGACAGCCCTGAAAGTGGCAGAACTGCATTGCAACACCGAATATCCGCTCAATGAGCGCAGACGTGATGAGGCAGTGGCGGTGGCGTGTCAACAGCTCGGTGTACGCATGCAGCAGCATGTTGACCAGGTTTTGACAGAGCCGGCGAGTCTGCTCAACAAGAGTGGCCAGCTGTTCAAGGTATTCACTCCCTATGCGCGGGCGGTGCGCGAACGGTTGCCACCTTCATTGGGGTTGCAAGAGATCCGGATACAGCCATTGACGCAAATACCTGCCTTGCCATTTGCGAAAAGCGTATCCGCACTCACTTTCCCCAATGCCGAACATGCGTGGACTGCACTTTGGCCTGCAGGAGAGCAACATGCGAAGCAGCGCCTCAATGAGTTCTGCCAGCAACGCATCGGGCACTACAAGGTGCAGCGCGATTTTCCTGCCGTTGAGGGTACCAGCACAATTTCCCCTTATCTGGCAGCGGGAGTGTTGTCGATCCGCCAGTGCTGGCAAACAGCGCAAGCGTGGCAGGATGGCAGCGGTGTTTTCACCTGGCAGAATGAACTGCTCTGGCATGATTTCTACAAGTACATCACGTGGCACTACCCGCATGTTTGCCGGCACCAGCCCTGGAAGAGCGATGTTGGCCATGTGCCATGGCGGCATGACCGGCATGAGTTCGAACAGTGGTGTGCAGGTCGCACCGGCATTCCGGTAATTGATGCAGCCATGAAGCAGCTGTTGCAGACGGGCTGGATGCACAACCGGCTGCGCATGATTGCGGCAATGTTTCTCACCAAGCAATTGCTGATTGACTGGCGCTGGGGCGAGCGCTGGTTTATGCAACATCTGGTCGATGGAGACTTTGCTGCCAACAATGGCGGCTGGCAGTGGAGTGCATCAACCGGTACAGACGCAGTGCCTTATTTCCGCATCTTCAACCCGGTGACGCAGTCGCAACGTTTTGACAGGGAGGGCACATTCATTCGTCGATATTTGCCGGAACTGGCTGACCTGGACAATGCCGCAGTACATGAGCCGGGATTATTGCGACCAGCCGGCTACCCGCAGCCACTGATTGATCTGGCCTTCGGACGTGCGCGGGCTTTGCAGGCGTTCAAACGCATTCAATAAACCGGATTATCCACACCGCAGTTGCAGAACAGCCATTGGCAAACACAAAGCCAAAAAAGGCGAGATCAATATCGGCATCGTCTGCAAGAACCGCGAGGTGCTCACCGAGTGACCGCTGCAGCTGACGGACTTTCATGAATAAACCATGTGGAGGCTGCCGGCCTTGCCGGAAGAGCTGGCCCTTTCAACGTTTCCGTTTCAGTACCAGCACCAAACCCCTGGCAACATTGATTTGATAGTTGGGAACTGCACTTACCAGTTCCCACCCCATCCGGCCCAGATCATTGAGCAGGATTTCCAGCGGCTCAACTTTGACTGCGCCACTGAAAAAGCTGGTTTGCCTGTAATCAACGGTTTTGTATTCCCACTGGTCACTCATGATTCGTTGCTCTCGTTGTCATCTTCATCAGCATGTTCAACATGCGTCGTCACTTTCTGCACCAGCTTCACGCGGCCGCTTTTGACCAGCGAGTCGCGCAGAACATATTCGATTTGTGCGTTGAGACTGCGCAGGTCATCGTCGGCCCAGCGTTGCATCGCGGCGATAACATCTTCATTGATGCGCAGAGGATAGGATTTTTTTGCCACGAGTATGATGCTTCCTAGTAAAGACTGCCGGTGTTGATTACTGGCGAGGCGCGTTGGTCGCCACACAGCACTACCAACAGATTGCTCACCATGGCTGCTTTGCGTTCGGGGTCGAGCTCGACCACTTCCAGCTCCTTCAGCTGCTCCAGCGCAGAGTGAACAATGCTGACGGCGCCTTGCACGATGATCTTGCGGGCACCCAGCACGGCACTGGCCTGTTGCCGTTGCAGCATGGCCTGCGCTATTTCCGGTGCATAGGCGAGGTGGCTAAGTCGTGCTTCCATCACTTCCACCCCGGCTTTCTGCAGGCGCTCATGCACTTCTGCCTTCAGCTTGTGCGCGATGTCGTTGCCATTGCTGCGCAGCGTCAGGCCTTTGGCATCGTCGCCGTGATCTTCATACGGGTAGCTTGTGGCAAGGTTGCGCAGCGCTGATTCGCTCTGGATGTTGACGTAGTTCTCGTAGTTGTCGACTTCAAACACCGCTTCAGCCGTATCGACTACACGCCAGACAATCACAGCTCCGATTTCAATCGGGTTGCCGTTGGCATCGTTAACTTTCAGCTTGCCGCTTTCAAAATTGCGCACGCGCAGACTGATTTTTTGATGGCTGTAGAAGGGGTTGGCCCAGCGCAGGCCAGAGGTGCGATCGGTGCCGACATAGCGGCCGAACAACTGCAGCACCTTGCCCTGGTTCGGACCCACTTTGTAGAAGCCGACCAAGCAGAAGATGAAGACAGCAATGGCTGCCACCACAGACAACACTCGCAGTCCGGTTCCGATTGGCAGTCTGCCAATTGTGGCGATTGTGGCGATCTCCAGCACGAACAGGACAAGCAGAAGGGTCAAACCTGGCAGCGATTTGGCAGGAATTTCAGTGGTCATTGGGGGTCTCCTTTGACTTACTTGTTATATGTAAGTGATATCTAATATATATCACTTTTATAAATTTGCAAGCTTGGGCAAGTCCGCGCTGGTAGTGCCGGGTCGCAAGCGCAAAAAGTCAGCCAAAGGAGAGGGTTGATTTCATTTGCAGCTATAGGAGACTGGTCAGCCTTGGGAAAGGAGGTAAATCATGTCGAACCAGCCAGCATTACAACTAGCGAGTACCTATTTGCGACTAGGCCCGGACGGCATGGCTGAAAAACTGCCGGTTGGACCGGATTTCTGGCCAAACCTGATCGCCGGCAAACTGGGAGATTTTCACCACGAATATCTGGTGACGATGTACACCTTCGACCAGAACTGGCCGAGCTGGGAAATTCATCCCAATGGTGACGAGATAGTTTTGCTGATCAGCGGCGCGTCAGATTTGATTCTGGAGACGCCGCAAGGGAACCAGGTAATCGAAGTGCGACAACCAGGCGATTATGCATTCGTCCCGAAAGGCACCTGGCACACGGCCAATCCCCTGCAGCAAACAACCATGTTGTTCATTACTGCAGGAGAGGGCACCCGCAACAGAGCGCGGTGATTATTTTTTGGGAGGAGCAGCAGCGGCAGCTGCGGCGCGTTTGGCGACCATTGGTGGTTGGGCACCACCGGGTCCGCCGCCGGGCATTCCTTCCATGGTTGTGTTCAGCGTCAGGCTGTCGCCGTCCAGTTTGCCGGTGTAGCTGATTACCATATCACCACCAGGACCTGGGCCGCCCGCAGGTGGTGTTATCTTGATCTTGAAGCTCACATCCTTGCCGTTAATCTTGCCATCGCTGATTGGCATCTCACCCATGCCCATCGCAGCCATGGCAGGCATGGACATGTTGCCTGACAACGCTCCAGCCGGTCCGGATTTCAGATTGAACACGATTTCCATCGGGCCATTGGGGCCGCCATCGGCGGAGGCGTTCCATTTGCCACTGACTGCGTCTTGCGCATGCAGGGCGCCGGCGAACAAAGCAAAAGCAAATGCTGCGGTAAAGATGGTCTTTTTCATGTGAACTCCTTTTTATGTTGTTATTGACCCTTACAATTTCCTGAATGGACTCTATGCTCAGATGTGTGAGGCCGGGGCCTGTGGCGGCATTTCCTTGCCGGCTTCTTCGATCTGGAACACCTTGCCCAGTTTCTTCGCTACTGCCAATTGCATGTCGTCCATCAGCGTGTAAAACACCGGTACGATGAACAGGCTCACCACGGTGGAAACGATCAGGCCGCCCATGACTGCTACACCCATCGGTGCGCGGAAGCTTGGATCGCCGGCCCAGCCCATCGCCACCGGCAGCATGCCGGCACTCATCGCAATGGAGGTCATCACAATGGGGCGGGCGCGTTTGGCGCAGGAATCAAGTATTGCTTCCGTGCGAGGCAAGCCATGGTCCCGTTGTGCCATGATCGCGTATTCCACCAGCAGGATGGAGTTCTTGGTCACAATTCCCATCAGCATCAGCAGACCGATCAGTGAATTGATGGCGAGTCCATAGCCGCCAATCAGCAGCGCCACAATTGCTCCCGCAGCCGATGGCGGCAATGCCGACAAAATCGTCAAAGGTTGCACAAACTTGTGGAACAGGATCACCAACACCGCATAAATCGCGAATATGCCGATGATCATTGCAGTGCCAAAGCGCCCGAAGATTTCCTGGATGAACTTGGAGTCGCCGGTACGCATCGACTGGACACCATCCGGCAGATTGCGAATTGCCGATGACGTTTCTATCCGTTTCAGGATGTCACCCAGCGGCAAGCCGTTGAGGTTGGCGCTGAGTGTGATATTGCGGCTGCGATTTAAGCGGGTGATTTCGGCAGGTCCCGAGCCAAGACTTATATCAGCGACGTTGATCAAAGGTACCGGGCCAGCTGTGCCAAGTACGGTGAGCTGGCTGATGCGGTCGATGTCAGAGCGGGCCGCATCATTCAGACGCACCCGGATCGGAATCTGCCGGCTGTCGAGGTTGAACTTGGCCAGGCTGTTGCTGATGTCGCCGGAAGTGGCGACACGTGTTACCTGGCCGATCGCATCGGTGGTAACGCCGAGTGCGGCAGCACGTTCGGCATCAGGTCTGATCACGATTTCAGGTTTCTTCAGTGCAGCACTGCTGTTGACAGCGCCCAGGCCATCGATGGTACGCATTTCCTTTTCGACATTGGCAGCTGCCAGGTTCAGCAAATCGGAATTGTTGCCAACGAGTGTCAGCTGGAAGCGGTCACCACCACCGCCCGAGAATTGCACCTTGGCGCCGGCAATGGTCCGTACTGCCGTAGTGGCTTTGCGTTCGAAGTCCTGCTGCAAGGTCGTGATGCCTTTGGGGTTGTTCAACTGGATGGTGAGGCTGGCATTGCGGACCGCGCCGACCGAACCGCTGCTGCGCAAGCCATCGCCCGAACTGCCGTTGCCGACTGTGGTGTACACGCTTTTGACTTCAGGCATGGCAGCGATGATGTGGCGGGCTTCTTCAGCTACCCGCAAAGTGTCTTCAATGCGGGTGCCAGGCGGCAATTCCACCGACATTTGCGTGTAACCGTTGTTGCCG
Source organism: uncultured Gammaproteobacteria bacterium (assembly GCA_903837345.1). Classification (GTDB taxonomy): domain Bacteria; phylum Pseudomonadota; class Gammaproteobacteria; order Pseudomonadales; family Pseudohongiellaceae; genus CAILUG01. The sequence continues at coordinate 71,079 of CAILUG010000047.1, forward strand.
GCCGGTGCAAAACCGGTGGGCAGGAAACGGAACAATGACAACATCAGCCCCAACACGATGCTGGAAACCAGTACCACCTTTCCGCGGTGCTGCAATACCCAGCGCACTTTCGCCAGATACCACTTGATCCAGCGGCTTTCCTTTTCCTCATGTTTGTGGGGCTTGAGCAAATAGGCTGCCATCATCGGGGTCAGCATGCGCGCCACCAGCAGCGAGAACAGCACGGCGATGGTCACCGTGAAGCCGAACGGACGGAAGAATTCGCCGGCAATGCTGCCCATGAAGGCCACCGGTATGAACACGGCACATATCGTCAGCGTGGTGGCAACCACGGCCAGACCAATCTCGATGGCGGCATCCATCGCCGCTTCACGCGGTTTCTTGCCCATGCGCAAATGCCGCACAATGTTTTCAACTTCCACGATGGCGTCATCCACCAGAATCCCCACAACAAGGGTGAGAGCGACCAGGGTCAGGATGTTGAGTGTGAATCCGAACAGGTAGATCAGCCAGAACGTCGGGATGATTGACAGTGGCAATGCCGCAGCGGATATCAGGGTTGCCCGCCAGTCGCGCAGGAACAGCCACACCACAATAACCGCCAGGATGGCGCCTTCGATCAGCATCTCCATGGAAGCATTAAAGGAAGTCTGCACGTACTCGACGGTATTGTTTACTTCGGCAAATTTGACGTCCGGATACTGGACCTTCAGTTTTTCGACAACTTTGCGCGCATTTTTGGCGACATCCAGTGCGCTGGCACCCCAGGCGCGTACGATTTCAAAACCTACCACATCCTTGCCGTCCAGCAGCGCCATCTGGGTTTTTTCACTGGCCTGGTCGAGAACATTGGCCACGGTGTCAAGCCGGATACGGTGACCATCGGGCAGCAGGATTGGCAGCTCCTTGAGTTCCTGAACCGATTTGATCAGGCCGGTAGTGCGTACAGTTTGCGACAATCCGCCCAAACGTGCTTCACCACCCGGAAATTCCGATTCGATACGTTTGAGCTGGCGTGATACATCCGCTGCAGTCGTGTGCATGGCAGCCAAACGGTCAGGATCAAGATCCACCCGGATTTCGCGATCAACACCGCCGACCCGTGTGAAGCGGCCGACACCCGGCACGGCAGTCAATGCCCGCGCCAGTTCCAGATCGACAAACCACGACAGTTCAGTATCAGTCATCTTGTCGGAAGCAACACTCCAGGTGACGATGGCGCCGCCGGCAGTTGTGTTGCGGGAGATGATCGGCTCATTGGCATCCTGTGGCAGCTCGGAGCGGATGCGGGTAATGGCATCGCGGACTTCATCCATTTTTTCGGTAATCTTGACACCGAAAGTAAACTGGATGGTGGTAGTGGAGGCGCCTTCACTTACGTTGGAACGCATTTCCTCAATGCCTGCCAGTGTGGCAAGAGAATCTTCCACCTTGCGGGTTATTTCCGATTCCATCTGGGTAGGTGCTACCCCGGGATAGGTGACTGTTACAACAACTGCAGGGAATTCAACATCGGGCCGGTCCAGCACGCCGAGTTTGGGAAAACTGATGATGCCGGCAACCGTCAATGCAATGAACAGCATGATGACAGGTACAGGATTGCGGATGGACCAGGTGACAAAGTTCATATCAGTGAGTCTCCACGATGTTCACGAGATCACCGTCCTTGAGGAAGCCGGCACCGGTGGTGACGATGTTGGCACCGGGTTTGATACCCTCAAGTACTTCAATGTTGTTGCCTTCCAATATGCCGGTTTTTATCAGCTGGCGTCGCACTTTGTGGTCGGGTTGTACGACAAACACGTAGTTGTAACCGTCACTGCTTACAAGGCTGGCAAGCGGTATCAGCAGGGCTTCACTTTGGGTGTATTCAATGCGGCCACGTGCAAACATGCCGGGACGCAATGCCGAATCACCGGGGATATCGACATAGATCAGTCCGTTGTGGGTAAGGGGGTTGACGGTGGGAGACAAGACCCGGATCTTGCCGGTGTGCTCTGCACCATCAACACTGGTAATCATGACGGTCTGCCCCACTTTCAGCGATGGCATGCTGGTTTCCGGAATTTCACCGCGCCATTCAACGCGGCCCTGTCGCAACATGCGCAGCATTTCACCGCCGACCTGTGCAAGTTGCCCTACGGAAACACTGCGGGTGGTAATGATGCCGGCATCGGGCGCCTTGATGATGGCAAACTGCAAACGCACCTTGGCGCCATCGAGATCGGCTTTGGCTGCATCGAGACGTGAATGTGCGGTTGCCGCATCACTGGCCAGGCGATCCAGGTCAGCCGTGGACAGCAGGTCTTTTGCATTGAGGGACTTGCCACGGTTGAACGCCAGGTCGGCATTGGTGACCAAGGCTTCATTCTGTTTGAGTCCAGCATCCTTGGAAGCCAGATCGGTTAGCAGTAACGCTGTCGACAGTTTTACCAGCGGTTGGCCGGCAGTGACAACATCACCAACGTCAACCAACACGGCTTCAACCCTGTATCCGCCCACTTCAGGCGAGATTACTACATCCTGCCAGGCATTAACGGTACCATTGATGGTCAGATAGTGCCGAAACTGGCTGGTTTCGGCTTTGCCGGCATTTACAGTAAGACTGGCATCACCTTTCAGCTGGGTACCGCCCTTGTCCTGGGCCATGGCCAAAGGAGGGAGTAAAGCAACAAATGCCATGGCAGCCAAACGGGCCGCAGCTTTTCCGGCATTAAGAGACAACGCAAACATGGGGACATCCAGGAATTATGACTGACGGGTCAGTTTATCACGGGCAGCGAAAACAAGCCCTCTTTTTTGAGGAAAATTCATTAAAGTTCCATGCTTTGTTACGTACTGCATTCCTGAATGGTTCAGACCTGTCAACTCATGTCTGAATTTCAACCTTTCAATGAGCTCACTCCCGATCTGGTGCTGACAGCTGTAGAAAGCACGGGCCTGTGCTGTGATGGCCGCATGCTGGCTCTCAACAGTTACGAAAACCGCGTTTATCAGGTGGGTGTTGAGGCTGCCGAACCCGTGGTTGTCAAATTCTACCGGCCCAATCGCTGGACCCGGGAACAGATCCAGGAAGAGCACGACTTTCTCGACGAACTGGTGGCAGCCGAGTTGCCGGTGGTGGCGCCGGTCAGGAATGAGTCTGGGCAGAGCATCCACCTGTGTCCACCCTACTTGTTTACCGTGTTTCCAAGACGCGGCGGACGTTTGCCGGAACTGGATTTCGACACGCTGCATGCAGTAGGCCGGACCCTGGGCAAATTGCACAGTGTCGGTGGCTTGCGTCCGTTTGCCCACCGGCCGGCGCTGACCATCAGCCACTTCGGCGTAGCCAGTTGTCACTTTTTGCTTGAACACGACTTCATACCGGTTGAACTGCACAAGGCCTACGAGACACTCACAAGCGACTTGCTGGATCGTGTCGAAGACATTGTGGAAGACTACAGCCACGTGAAGCAGCTGCGACTGCATGGTGACTGCCATCCGGGCAACATCCTGTGGCGTGACGGCCCGCTGCTGGTGGATTTTGATGATTGCCAGACCGGGCCTGCCATCCAGGATCTGTGGATGCTGCTCTCGGGCGAACGCGACCAGCAGCAAGGCCAGTTGGCCGAGCTGATCGATGGCTATGCCACCTTCAATGATTTCAATCCGGCCGAACTGGCGCTGGTTGAATCACTGCGAACCTTGCGCGTGATGCATTACGCGGCCTGGCTGGCGCGACGCTGGGACGATCCGGCCTTTCCCCGCAGCTTTCCCTGGTTCAATACTGCCCGCTACTGGTCGGCCCACATCCTCGAGCTGCGCGAGCAACTGGCGGCACTGGATGAACCCCCGCTGAAACTGTTCTGACTGGTGCCGTTTTGGGCCTGTACCAGTGAGTGAGGGATTTGTTATGGTGCCGTTCCCGCTCAACTCTCGTTGTTTTCACGCATGTCTTCATTTCTGAATTTGCAGCCCCGCACGCGCGGAATGCTGGCAGCCCTGTTTGTGTTTGCGTTGATCGCAGTCGGCAACAGCCTCGTGGTGGTCGAGCGTGGCGCCATCACCGTCGAAAAAAGTCCCAACGACAAACGCGACTACCGGGCGCTCTGGCTCGAAAACGGCATGAAGGTGCTGCTGATCTCCGATCCTGCGGCCGACCGTGCGGCCGCTTCCGTCAATGTGGCGGCCGGTTCCAACAGTGATCCTGCAGCGTTTCGGGGACTGGCACATTTCCTCGAACACATGCTGTTTCTCGGCACCGCCAAATACCCGCAGGCAGAGGAATACCAGGGGTTCATCACTTCGCATGGTGGCAGCCAGAACGCGTTTACTGCCTATGAAAACACCAATTTCTATTTCGAGATCGATGCCAATTACCTGGAGCCGGCACTCGACCGCTTTTCGCAATTTTTCATCGCACCCACCTTTGCCAGTGACCATGTGAACCTGGAACGCAACGCAGTGAATTCCGAATACCAGAGCGGCCTGCAGGATGACAGCCGGCGCAGCCAGGCGGTGATGAAAGCAATATTGAATCCCCTGCATCCGATGGCTGGTTTCTCGGTGGGCAGTCTCGACACGCTGCAGGATCATGACGGCGTCACGTTGCGCGATGCGCTGCTGGCCCATTACGACCGTTACTATTCTGCCAACCTGATGTCAGTGGCCGTGCTCGGCAAGGACAATCTCGACCAGCTCGAACAGTGGGTGCGCATGCATTTTACCGCAGTGGCCAACAAGCACCGCAGCAAACCCTCCAGCAAGGAGCCGATGTTCAGGCCTGGCACTTTGCCGCTGCAACTCAACATCGAACCGGTGCGCGATGCGCGTGCCCTGAGCTATTCGTTCCCGATACCTGACATGCGCCTGCGTTATCGCGAGCGGCCGGTGGATTACCTGGCCAACATGCTCGGCCACGAAGGCGAAGGCAGTCTTCTCAAAGTGCTGCGCGATCTCGGCTGGGCCAATGCGCTGAGTGCCGGTGGCGGATTTGCAGCTGACAATCTCAACATGTTTGACGTCAACATCTCGCTCACCCAGAACGGCTTGCAGCATGTCGACGAGATCACCGCCTTGCTGTTCCAGTTCATCGACCTGATCAGCCAGAAGGGCGTGGCCGAATGGCAATACAAGGAATTTGCCACCATGTCGGCACTGGCGTTCCAGTACCAGGAACCAGGCGGCGCCGAGGGTCTTGTCACCGGCATGGCCGAACGCATGCAGTTCTATCCCATGCCGGATTTGATCACTTCCAGCTATTTCTATCGCAATTTCGATCCGCGCCTGATCCATAGCGTGCTGGACTTCATGCGCCCCGACAACATGCTGATGACGTTGTCCGCGCGCGGTGTGCCCACCGACAAGATTGAGCCCTGGTATTCCACCAGATATTCCACCCGGCGCATCACGCCCGATCGCATCGCCCTCTGGCACCAGTATCCGCATCAGGCAGCTCTGGCCACCAATCGCCCCAATCCTTTCATCCCCGAGAATCTTGCAATCAAACCGCTGAAAGGCGAGCCGCTGCCCGCCACCGCTGCCAATGTGATGGACAAGCCGAAGTTGCTGGTCGACAGCGATGGTGTGCGTCTGTGGTTCAAGCAGGACAACCAGTTCTTCACCCCGCGCTCCAATTTTTTCGTCTATGCGATGACGCCGCTGTTCCAGAACTCGCTGCGCAATTCGCTGCTGGCCAATTTCGTGGTGTCGCTGGTCAATGACAAACTGAGTGCCTATGCCTACCCGGCCAACCTGGCAGGTGCTGATTTCGGCATCGGTGCCCGCAGCAGGGGTTTCACACTCGCACTCAGCGGCTACAGCGACAAGCAGTCGGGCTTGCTGGAAACCTTGCTGAAAACGCTGACTGCTGCCGATTTCCGGCAGGAACGCTTCGACATCATCAAGACCGAAATGATCCGCAACTGGCAAAACGCCGAACTGCAAACGCCCTATATGCGGCTGTTCGGGGAAGTGCAGGCGCTGGTGGTGAATCCCTACTGGTCCAATGAAGAAAGCATTGCCGAAGTTCAAAACATCATGTTTTCGGATGTGAAGGATTTTGTGCCGACCATGCTGGCCTCATTGCGACTCGATGCGCTCTATCACGGCAATGCACTCGACAGTGATGCCAGGGCAATGATGGATATTGTGACGCGCTATCTGCATCCTTCTGCCAGGGCGCCGGTTTCCGGCTTCGGCAGCGTGATCAAACTGCCGCCACACAGCCGCACGATCCAGGAGATGGCTATCGCCCATGATGATTCAGCCATTGTGGTGTATTTGCAGGCGGCTGATGACAGCTGGCACACCCGCGGCCTGGTAAACCTGCTGGCTACCATGATGGCCTCGCCGTTTTTCGATACCCTGCGCACCCGGCAACAGCTGGGTTACGTGGTGAATGCCGGCACGCTGCCTATCCTGAAGGTGACGGGCCTGGCACTGACAATTGAATCACCGGTGGCCGATCCGCTCGAACTGGAATCCCGCATCAATGCTTTCCTCGCCTCTTATGCGCAAACACTGGCCGATATGCCGGCAGAACAGTTCAATGCCATCAAGTCAGGCTTCCTCAATGATCTGCGGCAGCTGCCTGACCAGCTGGATGCGCTCAGCAGCCGTTACTGGAGCGACATCCTGCTGGAAGAATTTACCGCAGATTCCGGGCTGAAAATGGCGGACGCCGTGGCCAATGTCACCCAGCAGCAAGTGCTGGATTACTACAGAAGCTATGTGGCCGACAAAAATGCGGCGAGAGTGGTGGCGCGCACGGCAGGGCGTCCGCATCTGGCCGGCTTTCTTGCCCGCAAGGCAGAACCGAAGACAACAGTGGTGATCGAGGCCGGTCACACTTCATATACGGATTTCAAGGCAGGCAAGCAGTTGTACACCTACCCTTAGGTGGAACTGGTGCTGCATTGGCAGGAGATGGACAAGCATGCGCGCGTGGCTGGGATTCTGGTTGTCGTTGCTCACCGCGGTAATGTGGGGAATGCTGCCGGTAGCAATGGTGCTGGTGCTCGGCAAGCTTGATGTCATCAGCATCACCTGGGCCCGCTTCGTGTTTGCGACCTTGTGTGTCGGTTTGTTGCTCCGGCAGCGCAAACAGTTGCCAACACTGCAGTTGCTCGACAGCAGCCGGCGCTGGCTCCTGCTGGTGGCTGTACTGGGCCTGCTCGGCAACTTCCTGCTTTATCTGATCGGGCTTGATCTGCTCAATCCCGAAGCCACCCAGACCATCATCCAGGTCGCCCCCATCGTGCTGCTGTTTGGCAGTGTCTGGTTCAACGGCGAACGTCTGGCGCCACTGGAGTGGGGCGGAGCCTTGTTGCTGATGCTGGGACTGGTCCTGTTCTTCAACCAGAAACTGGCAGGTCTGTTCAGCGCGCTGGGCGGTGAAACCCTGGGCGTGCTCAGCATGCTCGCTGCCGCATTGTCGTGGAGTATCTATGGCCTGGTGCAGAAAAAACTGTTGCAGCAACTCAGCTCGCTGCAGCTGACGTTCATGATCTATGCCGCCGGCGCTGTCGTGTTGCTGGTGTTTATCTCACCCCACGCGATGTTGCAGCTCTCACTGGTACAATACAGTGCACTGTTGTTCTGCTGTCTCAACATGGTGATTGGCTATGGCGCCTTCACCGAAGCCATGCAGGTGTGGCAAGCCGCAAAAGTGAGCGCCGTGATCGCACTGGCACCCGTGTTCACGATCCTGTCGATGAAAGTCGCGGTCTGGGCCATGCCCGCACATTTCGTCAGCAGCCAGTTGAATGCCCTGGCTTATGCAGGTGCCCTGGTGGTAGTGGCAGGCTCAATGCTGGCGGCGTTGGGAAAGCTGACAGGGAAGAAAAAGGTCCCTGGCGACTGCGTATCGAAATGAACACAAGCAGATTTCCCAGGACTCTGGCGGGCAGTGCGCTGGTGCAAATCAACTGAAAAGGAACTTTCAAGAAAGCAGGCGTGCCAGATAGTCCGAGTGCAGGTGCCAGCCCAGCAGTCCGGCCAGCCCCATGATCACACCCAGTGTCGTAGGTACCAGCGCCATCCAGTACAGCCATTTCTTGTGCGTCAGTGCGGTAAGCGCCAGCAGTGAAATTGCCAATGCCACCAAAGTGTCTGACAGGTCAAACTGGTCATCACGGTAGTTCAGCGAGTCATAGGTTTGCTGGTCCTGTTCGGCCTGCTTGCTTAACAATTCCTTTTTCTGGCTTTGTTCCGTTGCGATGCCTTCATATCTGGCCATGGCCTCCTGGTATTGCCCGCGTTTGTCTGCTGGCACCAGTGACTCTGTCAGGCTGAGCTGGGTGAGAGTCGCCTTGGCAACCTCCTCGCGAATATTGCGGGCCTGGTAGTACGACCAGTGGTCGAGCTTGTCGGCCTGGGCCTGTTGCATTGCCTGCACAATGTTGTCGTCTTTGACCTTGCACACACCCAGGAAGGTGGCCAGCAGGGCAACGGTGATTGCCACCAATGTGCTCAAACGGCTCGCAGCAGCTCTCTCGTGAGCGTCACTCTCAAGGGCATTATTCACGGATTCCATTGGATCAATGTCCATAAGTGCGGTTCCAGGCAGTGTTTGTGGCGATTCTGATTGTAATGCGAACGATTCACACCTGCTGTCCAGTAAGGATAATATTTGCAAACTTCATGGAAGCTATCGCGCAAAGGTATGGCGCTGGCCGGGTTTCGACTACGATAGCGCCCCATGCGTAAAGACAACTGGCAAGATGCGCCGCCAGCAACAGGAAAATTCATGTCCAATTCGATTGCAGGCTCTGTGCCTGGCCGATCACGTGGGAAAGTCTGGTCTGTCGGAGGGCTTTTGCTCGCTGCGGTGCTGGGCGGGTATTGGTATTTCAATCATGCGAGTACCGGCAACACCGGTCGTGTCAATAATGTCGCGCCCGTGCGCATCGCCAAGGTTGAAAAACGCGACATGGCGGTAATCGACCGCAGCCTCGGTACTGTACTGGCCAATACGCTGGTGCAGGTCTCTGCACGCGTACAAGGCACACTTGAGAAAGCCACGTTCAAGGAAGGGCAGTTCGTCCACAAGGGCGACTTGCTGTTCCAGATTGACCCCAGGCCTTTCCAGGTGGCGCTGGCGCAAGCGCAGGCCGCCTACCAGCGGGATCAGGCGCAGCTGGAAAATGCACTGCGTGACAAACAGCGCTTTACGGAACTCAATCAGAAGATGCAAGGCTCAACTTCTGCCCAACAGCGCGATACCTCCAGCAGCAATGCCGCGGCACTGGCGGCCACGGTGGCGGGGGACAAGGCTGCAGTGGACCTGGCAGAACTCAACCTGGGTTATACACAAATCCGTTCTCCCATTGATGGCAAGACCGGTGCAGTGCTGATCCAGCCAGGCAACATGATCAATGGGACCGGCGCCAATGGGGCGCCACTGGTTACCATTGCCGAAGTCCACCCGGTAAAAGTTTCCTTCACATTGTCGCAAGCCGAATTGCCACGCATCCAGGCCCGTCAGCGCAACGGCCAGATACTGGCGGTTCTTGATGTGCAGGATGCCACCGGCCACAATCTGGCAGCGCCGGTTGATTTCATCGGCAACATCGTCAGCAGCCAGAGCGGCACCATCGAGTTGCGTGCCACATTTCCCAACGAAGATCTGTCGCTGGTGCCAGGCCAGCTTGCCAATGCCACGGTTCAGCTGGAGACCATCCATGATGCCCTGGTGATTCCGCGCGAAGGCGTCAACGACAGCCCCAGCGGTCCATTTGTTTTCATGGTGGAAGGTGAGAAGGCAAAACAGGTTCCGGTCAACGTGTTGTTCGACGATGGCACCAGCGTCGCGATTTCAGGCATGGTTGCACCCGGTGCAAGCGTGATCATTGAAGGCCAGCTGCGTGTCGTGCCGGATGGCAAAGTCCGCATCCTGGATGGGCAAACCCCCAATGGGGATGAACAGCCGAAGCGTGAAAACAAAGGCAACATCAAATGAACATTTCTTCACAGTTCATCTTGCGGCCGGTCATGACCTGTCTGGTCATGGCAGCACTGGTCATCTTCGGAGTGTTTGGCTACGTCACCCTGCCGGTCAGCGAGTTGCCCAACATCGAATTTCCGACCATCGAAGTACAAGCCAACCTGCCTGGCGCCGATCCGGAAACCATGGGGTCAGCCGTGGCGACGCCGCTCGAAAACGTGTTCGCTTCGATTCCCGGCCTCAGTACGATGACATCGAACAGCGGCCAGGGCTTCACCAACATCCAGCTGCAATTCCGTCTTGAACGCAATATCGACGCTGCTGCGCAGGACGTGCAGGCGGCGATTTCCAGTGTGCTGCGTCGTCTGCCGCGTGCGATGCCGAATCCGCCCACGCTGCAGAAGAATGATCCGTCCTCACAGGCGATCTTCATTATTTCGCTGTATTCGGACACGGTGCCTGCCAGCAAGGTTGACCAGTATGCGCGCAGCCTGCTCATACCCCAGTTGTCCACGATTTCAGGCGTGGCGCAAATTGATATTTTCGGAGGGTCCCGTTATGCAGTTCGTATCCAGGCCGATCCGGCCGCGCTTGCCGCGCGGCAAATGAGCTTGCTGGATCTGCAGACTGCCGTGGCACTAACCAATACCAACGCGGCTGCCGGCAACCTTAACGGCCCGACCCGGACTGCTATCATCCATGCCGAAGGCCAGCTCGATTCTGCTGAAGCCTTCCGCAAGCAGGTGATTGCCTATCGCAACGGCGCGCCGGTGACCTTCGGAGATGTGGCCAAGGTGGAGGACAGTTTCGAGAACGTCCGTTCCATCAGCTGGCTGAATGACCACCGGGCCGTCACGATAGGAGTAAAACGCCAACCTGACTCCAACAGCATCGCCATCGTCGACCAGATCAAGAAGGTGTTGCCTGCTTTTGCTTCGCAACTGCCTGCCGGCATTCACATGGAGGTGTTCTATGATCGGAGCCAGACCATTCGTGCGGCAGTGGACGATGTGCAGTATTCGCTGCTGATTGCCGCTGCGCTGGTGGTGGCTGTCATTTTCCTGTTTTTGCGCAAGGTCAGTGCCACCGTCATCCCGTCGCTGGCGCTGCCGATCTCGGTGATCGGTACCTTCGGCGGCATGTCGGTGCTCGGCTTCAACCTCGACAACCTGTCACTGATGGTGCTGACGCTATCAGTCGGCTTTGTGGTCGATGACGCCATCGTGATGCTGGAGAACATCGTACGTCACGTCGAGCAGGGTGACACGCCGTTCCAGGCCGCCCTCAAGGGCTCGAAGGAAATCGGTTTCACCATTTTGTCGATGACATTGTCGCTGGCGGCGGCCTTCATCCCGATCCTGTTCATGAGCGGTGTCATCGGTCGACTGTTGCACGAGTTCGCCGTCACTATCATCGTAGCCATCGTGATTTCCGGTTTCGTGTCGGTGACGCTGACTCCGATGTTGTGCGCGCGCGTGCTGCGTGACGAGAAACATGAAAAGCACAACCGTTTCTACCGGTTGAGCGAGGCGGTCTTCATGGCCATGCAGAATGCCTATGATCGCACGCTGCAATGGGCGCTGGCGCACCGGCCGTTCATCCTGGGAATATTTTTCCTGAGTGTCATTTCCAGCTACGCACTGTTCACTGTCATGCAGCAGGATTTCCTGCCCAGCGACGACACCGGCATGATCAGGGGCGGCGTGCAGACTGCCACCGGCACTTCCTTTGACCAGGCAATAGCCTATACCAAAGCAGTGTCGAAGATTGTCCAGCAGGACCCGAGCGTTGCGTTCGTCAGGGGCGAGGACAGCGGCAACATGATCATTGCGTTGAAGCCGGAGTCGCAACGACATCAGTCGGCGGAACAGATTGTGGCCGGGCTGCGGCGCAAAACCCAGGACATTCCCGGCACATCCGTAACATTCACCAATCCGCCTACGATCCGTGTCGGAGCCAGGAACACCCGCTCCAGCTATCAATATACGTTGCAAGGGCTGGATCTGATTGAACTGCAAGCGACCTCCGACAAGCTGGTGCAGACACTGAAGGAAGACCCGACTTTCGTCGGCGTCAACAGTGACCAGGACAAGCAGGCACCCGCCATCAAGGTAACGATTGACCGCACGCGCGCCGCCGCGCTTGGCGTCAATCCGGCCGAAATCCAGAACGTGCTGGCACTGGCCTTTGGTGGCCAGCAGGTGTCGCAGATCTATGCCACTACCGACCAGTATCAGGTCATTCTGGAACTGCTGCCGCAATTCCAGCTCGACGCATCCGGCTTGTCGCGACTCTATCTGCCCGGCACCGGAGGAGCGATGGTGCCGCTGACGTCAGTCACCACAATCAGCCGCAGTACCATGCCTCCGGTCATCAGTCATGCCGGCCAGATTCCGGCTATTACGGTGTCGTTCGACCTGGCCCCCGGCAAAGCGTTGAGCGACGCCGTCAGTGGTGTTGCCAAAGCCACCGACAAAATCGGCATGCCTGCCAGCGTGCAAGGCAGTTTCGCCGGCACGGCCGCGGCCTTCCAGGATTCCACTGCCAACATGGGTTGGTTGCTGTTGGTGGCAATCATTGTGGTCTATATCATCCTCGGCATCCTTTATGAGAGCTTCATCCATCCGCTGACAATCCTGTCAGGTCTGCCATCTGCCGCGCTGGGTGCCCTGCTGACCTTGTATCTGGCGCACTTGCCGCTGACCATCTATGCATTTGTCGGCATGATCATGCTGGTGGGTATCGTCAAGAAGAACGCGATCATGATGATCGACTTCGCGCTTGATGCCGAACGCAACCAGGGCAAGAGCCCGCGGGAAGCCATCCACCAAGCCTGCTTGCTGCGTCTGCGGCCGATCTTGATGACGACCATGGCAGCACTCTTGGGCGCATTGCCGCTGATGCTCGGCACCGGCACAGGCTCGGAGCTTCGTCATCCCCTCGGTATCAGCATCGTCGGCGGTCTCATCGTCAGCCAGGCGCTGACGCTGTTCACCACGCCGGTGATCTACTTGGCCTTTGACCGGCTTGCCGATCGTTTCGGACTCTCCGTCTCCCACGGTGCGGGCGACGACCGTGAAGAGGAGATATCCGGGTGAACATGTCGGCGATGTTCGTTCACCGGCCGGTGGCGACGACGCTGCTCACCATCGGCGTGGCGTTGGCCGGCATGGCGGCGTTCTTCAAGCTGCCGGTCTCGCCGCTGCCCCAAGTCGACTACCCAACCATCACCGTCCAGGCCCAGTTGCCCGGCGCCAGCCCCGAGATCATGGCGACCAGTGTCGCCACACCTTTGGAGCGCCATCTCGGCGTCATCGCCGACGTGACCGAAATGACCTCGTCGAGTTCGGTCGGCAGCAGCCGGATCACGCTCCAGTTCGGCCTCAACCGCGACATCGACGGCGCCGCCCGCGACGTTCAGGCGGCGATCAACGCGGCGCGGGCCGATTTGCCGGCCAATCTCCGCAGCAACCCCACTTATCGCAAGGTCAACCCCGCCGACGCGCCGATCTTGGTTGTGGCGCTGACCTCGAGCACGTTGAGCCGTGGGCAGATCTACGATGCAGCGACCAATGTGATGGAGCAGCGGCTGTCGCAGGTGCCAGGTGTCGGCCAAGTGACGTTGAGCGGCAGTTCGCTGCCGGCGGTCCGGGTCGAGCTCAACCCGCAGGCGTTGTTCAAATACGGCATCGGCCTCGAAAGCGTGCGTGCCGCGATTTCCGCTGCCAACGCCCACGCCCCCAAGGGCGCCATCGAAGAAGACGACCGCCATTACCAGATCTACACCAACGACCAGGCGCGCAAGGCCTCCGAATACCGCTCGTTGATCATCGCCTATCGCAACGGTGCCGCGGTGCGGCTCTCCGATGTCGCCGAGGTCAGCGACTCGGTCGAGAATTTGCGCAACGCCGGCCTCGCCAACGGCAAGCCCTCGGTGCTGGTGGTGCTCAACCGCGAGCCCGGCGCCAACATCATCGACACGGTGGACCGGGTGCGAGCGCTGCTGCCGCAGATCGAAGCCTCGATCCCGAGCGACATCGACGTCGATGTTGCCATCGACCGCTCGACAACGATTCGCACCTCGTTGCACGACGTCGAGCGCACGCTGTTGATTGCCATCGCGCTTGTCATCCTGGTGGTGTTTCTGTTCCTGCGTAACTTCCGCGCCGCCCTGGTGCCGAGCGTCGCTGTTCCGGTGTCCCTGATCGGCACCTTCGGCGTCATGTATCTGCTCGATTACAGCCTCGATAACCTGTCGTTGATGGCGCTCACGGTCGCCACCGGCTTCGTCGTCGACGATGCGATCGTGGTGCTCGAAAACGTCTCGCGCCATCTCGAGGCCGGCATGTCGCGGGTGCAGGCGGCGTTGCGTGGGGCCCGCGAAGTCGGCTTTACCGTGATGTCGATGAGCACGTCGCTGATCGCCGTGTTCATCCCCATACTTCTTATGGGCGGCATCGTCGGCCGTCTGTTCCGCGAATTCGCCGTCACGCTGTCTGTGGCGATTATGGTGTCGCTGCTGGTGTCGTTGACCACGACGCCGATGATGTGCTCGCAGATCCTTCAGTCTCCCCAGGGCCGCAAACAGGGTGCCTTCTTCAACCGCAGCGAGCGTTGGTTCAAGGCTGTGCTCAATCGCTACGACCGCTCGCTGCGCTGGGCGCTCGATCACCCGCGCGTCATCATGCTGGCGCTGTTGGTGGCGCTCGGTCTCAACATCTATCTATTCATCGTCGTGCCGAAGGGCTTTTTCCCGCAGCAGGACACCGGCCGGATCGTCGGCGGCATCCAGGCCGACCAAAGCATCTCGTTCCAGGCGATGGAACAGAAGTTGAATCAGTTCGTCGCCATTGTGCAGAAAGATACGGCGGTCGAGAGCGTCGCCGGTTTCGCCGGTGGCGGTCAGACCAACTCCGGTTTCGTGTTCTTGTCGTTGAAGCCGCTCAAGGTACGAAAAATCTCGGCTGATCAGGTCATCGCGCGGCTTAGGCGCGAACTGGCCGTGGTTCCCGGCGCCTCGCTTTTCCTACAATCGGTTCAGGATATTCGCGTCGGTGGGCGTCAAAGCAACGCGCAATACCAGTACACGCTGCAGAGCGACAACCTGCAGGACTTGTTCTCATGGGCGCCCAAAATCGCCCAGGCATTGCAGACGGTGCCGGTCATCGCCGACGTCAATTCCGATCAGGAGCAGAAGGGGCTTGAGACTGATCTCGTCATCGACCGCGAGACGGCGGCGCGTCTCGGCCTGACCATGAGCCAGATCGACAACACGCTTTATGACGCTTTCGGTCAGCGCCAAGTCTCGACGATCTACAACCCGCTCAACCAGTACCATGTGATCATGGAGGTGGCGCCGAAGTTCTGGCAAAGCCCGGATACGCTGAACGAAATTTACATCAGCACGTCGGGCGCCATCAGCGGCACCCAATCGACCAACGCCTTGCCGTCGACAACCGGGACCTTGACCGCAGGTCAGGACGCCGTTGCGAATCAACGGACCAACGCCATCGCTTCCAGCGGCAAGGGCAGTGCATCGAGCGGTTCAGCCGTCAGCACGACGGCCGAGACGATGGTGCCGTTGGCAGCGTTCGCTTCGTTCGGCCCCGGCACGACGCCGCTCTCGGTTCGTCACCAGGGCCCGTTCGTGGCGACGACGCTGTCCTTCAATCTGGCGCCCAACGTGGCTTTGGGTGACGCGGTCGAGGCGATCAATCTCGCCATGAACAAGATCGGCGTGCCGAGCACGATCCACGGCAGCTTCCAGGGCACGGCGCAGGTGTTCCAGCAGTCGATCGCCAATCAGCCCTACCTCATTCTCGCCGCGTTGATCGCGGTCTATGTGGTGCTCGGTATTCTCTATGAGAGTTACATCCACCCGCTGACGATCCTCTCGACGCTGCCCTCGGCAGGCGTCGGTGCCGTGCTGGCGTTGATGTTGTGCGGCACCGAATTCAGCCTGATTGCCATGATCGGCGTCATTCTGTTGATCGGCCTAGTGAAGAAGAACGCGATCATGATGATCGACTTCGCCCTCGATGCCGAGCGCACACAGGGCATGAACAGCCGCGACGCGATTCATGCTGCCTGCCTGCTGCGTTTTAGGCCAATCATGATGACGACCATGGCGGCGCTGTTCGGCGCGATCCCGTTGGCGCTGTCGTCGGGCGAGGGAGGCGAGCTGCGCCGGCCGCTTGGCATCGCCATCATCGGCGGCCTGATCGTCAGCCAACTCCTGACCATTTACACCACGCCGGTGATCTATCTCTATCTCGACCGTTTTCGTCTGTGGGCGAAGAGCGCGTGGCGGGGCAGTCCGCCCGATGCCAACGGGCCATTGCCGAACGCGTTACGGACGTAGGATGTTAGGCGCATGAAAAGAGAGCCCATGATTCGAATGCTGACAGGCGCTGCCGCGCTGGCGCTGCTGTCGGCGTGCACGGTAGGACCGGATTACGCCCGCCCGTCGGATCCTGTGCCGGCCGCCTTCAAGGAATCCGAGGGCTGGAAGATCGCCGAACCCAAGCAGGCCGCGAGCGGTGCGCCGTGGTGGTCGGTCTACAACGACCCGGTGCTGGATCAGCTTGAGCGCCAGATCGACATCAACAACCAGAACTTGAAGCTGGCTGAGGCTTCGTTCCGCCAAGCCCGCGCGCTTCTTGAACAGGCGCGCGCCGGTTACTTCCCGACTGTGCCGTTGGACGCGTCGGGCCAGCGAGCGAAATCCGGCACCAACTCGACCAGTTCGAGCCCGGGGCGTATTCGCAACAGCTTCGATCTGTCGGCGGGTGCGACGTGGGACATCGACGTGTGGGGACGCATCCGGCGCACGGTCGAGAGCGCCGATGCCACCGCGCAGGCCAGCGCCGCCGATCTGGCTTCGGCGCGGCTATCGGCTCAAGCGACGTTGGCCACCACCTACTTGCAGTTGCGGGTCAACGACGAGATCAAGCGGCTGCTCGATGCGACGACGGCGGCGTTTCAACGGTCGTTGGACATCACCCAGAATCGCTACGCGGTCGGTGTCGCGGCGCGGGCCGATATTGCCACCGCTCAGGCGCAGCTTGAGACGACAAAATCCCAGGCGGTCGGCGTCGGCGTTCAGCGCGCCCAGTTGGAGCACGCGATCGCGGTTTTGATCGGCAAGCCACCATCGGATTTCTCCCTGCCGCCGGTCGAATTTTCGATGGGCGTTCCGGTGGCCCCGGCCGGCGTTCCCTCGACGCTGCTCGAGCGGCGTCCGGACATCGCCTCGGCAGAGCGCTTGATGGCGTCGGCCAACGCGGAGATCGGTGTTGCCGAATCAGCGTACTACCCCGACGTCACGCTGTCGGCTTCGTTCGGTTTCGCGAGTTCGGTGATCGACGATCTCCTGAAGATGTCGAGCCGGGTGTGGTCGGTTGGCGCGCAGGCCAGCGAGACATTGTTCGACGGCGGTTTGCGCGGCGCGCAAGTTGAGGCGGCGAAGGCGGTCTACGACCAACGTATCGCCGCTTACCGTCAAACCGTGCTGACCGGATTTCAGCAGGTCGAGGACAACCTGTCGACGCTTCGCATCCTTGAACAACAGGCAAGCGTCCAGGACGGCGCGGTGCAGGCGTCGTTGCAGGCCGAGCAGTTGACGCTCAATCAATACCAGGCCGGAACCGTGGCCTACACCAGCGTCGTCACCGCACAGGCAACGGCGCTCTCCAACCGCCAAAGCGCGCTGACGATCTTGCAGAACCGTCTGCTCGCCAGCGTAACGCTGATCGAGGCGCTCGGCGGCGGCTGGGACAGCACGCAACTGCCCTCCGGCGATGCACTGCGTAGCGACGCTCGCTGAGATAACTCATCCTATTTTTTTCGTCATGGCCGGGCCCTCCGGACGAACGCCCGGCTTTTTGATTCAAGAGCTGTCCTACGGACGGCGGGCCGGCCATCCGCGTTTTTTTCTTTTTTCGTCATGGTCGGCAAAGGCCGACCATCCACGAGTTTTTGTTTTATGAAAAGAAACTCGTGGATGCTCGGGCCAAGCCCGAGCATGACGTAAGGAAAAAAGTGACGAACAAAAACACGTGGATGCCCGCATTCGCGGGCATGACGACAAGGAAAAAATGGCGACGTTTTCGACAATTTCTCCGGCCATTGATTCGGCTTGGGTTTTTCTCCACAAGTTTTGAACACACCCCTACCGCGCGAATTTGGAATGTGAGACGACTCATCGCGTCGCTTCGAGCAACTTTTGGCTGCAGACGAAAACCTCGAAGCGACACACAACCAGGAAAGGAGGCTTTCAAATGAATTTTCAGACGAAGACGATTCGGACGACGGCCGATCTTCCTGGCGGAGTGAGAGAGCAAAGCGCTTCCATAAGTAGGTTGCGATGCACTTCTTTTACCCGGGACGACCCCACGCACACCGCGTCGCAGCCTGCGATGACGATCCCACCGACGGCTTTGGCTACTGGGCACTGACCACCTCGGAAGCACCCGACGACCATCGTCTGGACTAAAAAAGGCAGCGCGGTCCTTAGGCTGCCGGCGTCCCACTGCACCCTCAAACCAGGCCTCCTCCGCCCCCACAAGGCGGAGGGGGTTCGGGGCTTTGGTGGAGGGGATAAAGTGGCGGATTTCCGCCCCGAATCGCCCCCTTGCGGGCCTCACGGCGGGCAGGATAAGAACATCGCAACGGAGTCCGGACCGGACCCGACAAAAATCGTCAGGGGGAAGACCATGAGGAACAGCCATTTCGCCATCGCCGCAGCGGCCATCGCGGCGGTACTGATCGCGGCACCGGCTCGTGCCCAAAGCACCTACGACATTCACGTCATCCAGCCGCTGACCGGCGGTGGCTCGTTTCTCGGCAAGGCCGAGCAGCAGTCTCTTCAGCTTGCCGAGAAGGTGACCAATGCCTCGGGCGGCATCGGCGGCAAGCCGCTCAAGTTCATTTTTCACGACGATCAATCGAGTCCGCAGGTGGCGGTGCAGCTCGCCAATGAGGTGATCGCGGCCAAGCCTGCGATCATGGTCGGCTCATCTCTGGTCGCGATCTGCAATGCGATTTCGCCGCTGATGCAGGCGGCGGGCCCCGTGCAGTATTGCCTGTCGCCCGGCATCCATCCAGACGCGGGCAGCTACACCTTCACCTCCAGCACCTCGACCACCGATCTTGCCATCGCGCTGGTGCGTTACTTCCGGCTCAAGGGCTGGACCAAGATCGCCACCATGACCAGCACCGACGCCAGCGGTCAGGATGCCGAGAACAATCTCAAGAACGTCGTAGCCATGCCCGAGAACAAGGGCGTCGAGATCGTCGAAGCGGGTCACTTCAACATCACCGACGTCAGCGTCTCAGCGCAGATCGAGCGCATCAAGGCGGCCAAGCCACAGGTGCTGATCGCCTGGAGCACCGGCGCGCCGATCGCCACCATCTTCCGCGGCGTCATTCAGGCTGGTCTCGATATTCCGGTCGCGACCACCGATGGCAACATGACCTACGCGCAGATGAACCAGTACGCAGAGTTCCTGCCGAAGCAGCTCTACATTCCCGCGGCGCAGTGGGTGATGGGCTACAGCCCGTCGATCAAGTTGCCCGACGCCGAGGCGGCCAAGCAGAAGGAATTCTACGACGCCTTTAAGGGCGCCGGCATTCAGCCCGACGTCGCTTCCGAGCTCGCCTGGGATCCGGCGATAATTTTGATCGATGCCTTGCGTAAAGTCGGACCCAACGCGACGGCGACTCAGGTGCGAGAGTACATCTCCAAGCTCAAGGGCTTCGTCGGCGTCAACGGCACCTACGACTTCACCAAGACGACGCAGCGCGGCCTCGACATCGACAACGTGGTCGTGACCCGTTGGAGCGCCACCGAAAAGCATTGGCAAGTGATGAGCAAACCGACCGGAATTCCGCTCGAGTAGTTTCGCACTCGCGGCGGAAATCCCTGTGCACACGCAGTTGGTGACGTGAACCAAGTCATTCAAATCGTCATCAACGGATTGCTCCAGGACGGCATCGTTTTTTCGATCGTCGCC
>CAILUG010000048.1 GCA_903837345.1 uncultured Gammaproteobacteria bacterium
AGCTGTTTTATAACCCGGTTCGAAGACATGGTAACAACGACGGCATACCACCAGCGAAGTTTGAAGAGCAGTACTTTATGAAGCTGTCAGGTGTATAGGAAATCGGGGGCTTGCCAACCCAGTGGTCTGGTTGAACGTGTCGACGTGGTAACCGGTGGCGCTTCTGCTGCCTACGGTTCAGACGCCATTGCCGGCGCAGTGAACGTCATCCTGAACAAAAAGCTGAATGGCATAAAAGGCCAGATTGATTTCGGTCAGACCCAGGAAGGTGATGGCAACAATGAGCATGTTTCACTGGCAACAGGCGCCGACTTCATGAATGGCCGCGGCCACTTTGTGGTGGGTGGCGAATATGACAAGCAGGATGGTATCGGCACTTGTTTTGAACGCGACTGGTGCAAAGGGGGCGTAGTTATCACCAACGCCGGTGTGGGTGCTGTTGCAGGTCAGCCGGCATCGGTTCGCTACGCAACCGGCGGTGGTTTCTTTGCCAATCCGTCCGGGGTCATATCGCTCCTGAACAATGCCACCGCTGCTACCTTGCCAATTCGCAATTTGTTCAATACCGGTGGTGTCACCTTCAACAAAAATGGCGACCCCATGCCTTATACGCTGGGTTTGCCTGCATCAGGCAATACTGCCGCCAGCGGCGATGTATATTCACCATTCAACACCACCCAGCTGATGGTGCCGGTTGATCGTTACACTTTTTTCGGGCATGCGGATTATGATTTCAACAACTCACTGCGCGGCTTTGCCGAAGGTTCTTTCGGTCATGTCTCGGGCGATACGCTGCAATCCCGTTATTTCGGCGCGCCAATTCCGGTTTATAACGACAATCCCTATGTCCCGGCGGCAATCCGCGCGCTGTTGCCACCCGCAAGCGCGACTCCGGGCGGAACCCGACCTGCCGCTACTGCCTTCAACCTGGCAGTACTCGGCCAGCGTCAGGGCCATTCGTCATCGGAAGTGGATACTTACCGCATTACCTTCGGGCTGGATGGCAAGCTTAACGAGAACTGGTCATGGGATACTTACTACCAGTATGCCAATACTGATCGTTCACAGAGTGTGGAGAACAATCTGGTCACTGGAGCGTCACGTGTTATCAATCGCCCAGGCAGTGGTGGTTTGAACAATGGCGACACTTTTGCTTACTGGCCGTGGGCAACAGACGCTGTTTATGATCCGGCTGATGCGGCGCTGCCCGAGGCACAAAGAAAGATTGTGTGCCGTGCCACCATCAGTGCTGATCCAGCCCTGCGCTCGGCTGCGGCCGGTTGCGTCCCTTTCAATCCCTTTGGCGAAGGGCGGGCATCGCAGGCGGCGATGGATTATGTCTATCGCACGCTGGTAGAGAATATCAACATTGATCAGCACGTTGCTGCAGTCAACTTGCAAGGCAAGCTTGCCAAGCTTTGGGCCGGTGATCTTTCAGTCGCTACCGGTGTTGAGTACCGTCGCGACTCCACTGCGGTGTTGCATGACAAGCTCTCGAATGTCTTTGCCTATTTCCAGAATTTTGGTGCGGACTACAGTGCCAAACAAAATGTTACCGAAGGCTATGTCGAAGCGGAGTTGCCGCTGCTGGTTGACCAGACCTTGGCTGACAGTCTGGTTCTCAACGCTGCCGCACGCCGCACCAGGTACGATATTTCCGGTACTGGCGGCTTTAACCAGGCTGCCAGTTCCGATAAAATCAGTGCAACCAGCTGGAAAATAGGAATGTTGTGGGATCCGGTTGATTACCTGCGTTTCCGGGTAACCCGCTCGCGCGATATTCGTGCACCCAACTTCAATGAACTGTTTCAGGCCAGTGCCAGCAGCTTTACTGCAGTGGTCAATCGCTTCGTGCCGGGCAATCCATCGCAATTCCCTTCTGGTCTTGCCGGGGGCAATCCCCAGCTTAATGCTGAAAAATCCATTACCTCAACCGTGGGCATGATCATCCACCCTGCAAGTGGTTGGTTATCCGGCCTCAAGCTGTCAGCCGACTACTACGACATTCGGGTGGATGGCTATATCGGGACTCCTGGTGGAGCACAAAACATTGTTGACCGCTGCGCCAACTTCAACGATCCACTGACTTGCCCGTTGATCGTGTTTGGAGCGGACAAGTCACTCGTTGAAATCCGCAATGTGAACGTCAACCTGCAATCACTGACCTCGACGGGTGTTGACTATGAACTGTCCTACAACCTGGATGCCAACAAACTGGTCAATACCCTGCCTGGGGCATTCTCGCTCAGGGTGCTTGCAAGCCATGTGTTGTCCAATGCAACCAATCTGTTCGGCGTTGTTACTGATCGTGCCGGTGAGACAGGTACCTCGGGGCTGCCGACCTGGCTAACCAATATCTACCTCACTTATAGCAATGACACCTTCAGCACGACGATTTCCGGACGCTATATCAGCAGCGGCAAGTTCAATGCGCTGTGGATGGGCCCGGATGATCCGAATTATTCAGCAAGCAAGCCGCTGACTATCAATGACAACACGGTTGCCAGCGCTTTTTATCTCAACCTGAGTGGCAGCTACAATCTGAAAATCTCGGGCGCCAAGAACATGCAATTGTTTGGCTCGATCAACAATCTGGCCAACCGGGAACCGCCGTCAGCACCGGGCCTTCAGTATCCGACCAATCCGGTTTACTTTGACCAGATTGGCCGCACCTATCGGGTAGGTCTGCGCTTCAGCTTCTAAAACTTGCCGGGCCAGTCACTGTTGGCAATAACGTGACTGTCCCGGCATTTTGGTGCTGGCACGAATTACAGGAGCAAGGTCAAACGGGTGTAAAGCCAAGCAGTTGCAAGGTTGGTTTGCCTTCTTGTTTGGCGAGGGCTTTATCCACAGTGAAGGTAGCCTGCCAGTCATTGAGGCCTTCGGGATCCACCAGCACTTGCGCAATGGTCCACACGCCGGTTTCGTCGTCTTGCGTGACATGGGTATGTTTGTGATTGCGTGCTTCCGGATCCAGCGTAAGCCGCTCATGACCCTGGTAATACTCTTCAGTCAGACCCAGCAGTGCTTCCTCGGTCCACGGTGGCACCAGTGCTGCCGCCGCATCGTACCTGCCAGCCGCCAGTGAACGCAGGAAGTGGAAAATTTCGGTGCGGATAAGGGCAGTGAACTCGCGTTTGTTAAGGGTGATGTCGATTTCTGCCAGCGCCTTGGTGGCGGCGTCATCTGCTTCCGGCTGCCAGTCGGGATTCTTCATGCGCTCCCATTCATCCAGCAGGCTGCTGTCGGTGCCGCGCAGCAGGCCAGCCAGCCAGTCTTCGATTTCCTGCAGGTCTTCATTCTTGAAGGCGGGCGGCACGGTTTGTGCCAGCACTTTATGCACGCTGGAAATGTGCCGTAACAACACGCCTTCAGTGCGCTCCAGATCATAGAGTTTGATGTAGCCCGCGAAGTCCACGTAGTTCTCAACCATCTCGCGCACGATGCTCTTGGGCCGGATGTTTTCCTGCCCCACCCACGGGTGCAGCACCGAGAAGGCATTGAAGGTGTTGTAGATGAACTCTTTCTGCGGCTTGGGATATTCCAGCTCATCCAGCTTGGCGATGCGTTCTTCATACTCGATGCCCTGCTGCTTCATTTCGGCCATCTTCTCGGTTTTCAGCGCATCCAGTTGCCGGCGCAAGATGATGTCCGGATTTTCCAGGATGGCCTCGATGAGCGTGAGCACATCCAGCGGATAGGTGGGGCTGTCGGGCTCCAGCAGCGCCAGGGTATCGATCAGATAGAGGGAGAGGGCATGGTTGAGCGAGAAGTCCTCCTGCAGATCGATATTCAGACGCAGTTTGCCGCCGTTGACGCGCGCGGCCAGCGGAATGATTTCGATGATCTTGCGTTCCAGCAGTGAGCGGAACAATTGCCAGGCACGTTTGCGATGCGCTTTCTTCTGGCTCGGCGTTTCATGGCAATCGTGAATAAGCTGCTGCATGGCGCGACAGCCATCACCTTTGCGGCTCAGCACCTGCAGCAACATGCCGTGGGTGACTTCGAAGCGCGAGACCAGCGGCTCCGGCGCCGCCGTTTGCAACCTCGTAAACGTTTCCGCCGACCAGCTGACAAACTTGTCCGGCGGTTTGCGCTTCACGATCTTCTTCATCTTCTTGGGATCACCGGCGGCTTTGGCTTCCAGCCTGGCATTCTCGATCACATGTTCAGGCGCCATGCACACGACATAGCCAATATCGTCAAAGCCCTTGCGGCCGGCACGGCCACTGATCTGGTGAAAGTCCCGCGCGGTCAGAATGGCCACTTTGGAGCCGCTGTATTTGCTCAGCTTGGTCAACAGCACCGTGCGAATGGGCACATTGACGCCCACGCCGAGCGTATCGGTGCCGCAGATGATTTTCAGCAGGCCCTTTTGCGCCAGTTGCTCCACCAGCACCCGGTATTTCGGCAACAGTCCGGCATGGTGCAGGCCGATGCCATGGCGCAGGAACCGCTTGAAATCCTTGCCATAAGGGCTGCTGAATTTCACGCCAATCAGCGCCTCGGCCAGCGCAGCTTTTTCTGCTGCATTGCAATAATTCTGGCTCATCAGATTCTGCGTGGTTTCTGCTGCATCATTTTGCGTGAAGTGCACGACGTAAACGGGACTTTGGCCAGCTTCCACCAACGCCATTACGGTGGTCTCCAGCGAGGCTTTCTCCTCATAGCGGAATTGCAAAGGCACTGGTCGCGTCACCGATGCCACCACCGTGGTAACCGCGCCCGTCAGCCGGGTCAATTCCCGCTCAAACAGCGTGGTAGGTCCCAGTGTGGCTGACATCAGCAGGAAGCGGGACTTGCTCATCGTCAGCAGCGGCACCTGCCATGCCACCCCGCGTGAATGGTCCGAGTAGTAGTGGAACTCATCCATGATGACTTCACGAAAGGGGGCATCTGCCCCCTCCGCCAGGGCGACATTGGCCAGGATCTCCGCTGTGCAACAGAGTATCGGTGCATTGCGGTTGACGGTAGCGTCGCCGGTGGCGATGCCGACATTTTCCGGGCCGAAATCGCGGCACAGCGCGAGGAATTTTTCATTTACCAGCGCCTTGATCGGGCAGGTATAAACACTGCGGTGACCCTGCGCCATCGATTTGAAATGCAGCGCCGTGGCTACCAGTGATTTGCCGGACCCTGTTGGCGTATTGAGGATGACATTATTGTCATCAAACAACTCCAGAATGGCCTCTTCCTGCGCTGCATAGAGCTCGAGCTTGCGCTCCGCTACATAATCGAGAAAGCGGTCCAGCAACTCGCTGCCTGAACAATCGTGAATGGCTGGAAGACGGCGGAGCAGGGCGTTGTCAGGCATGAAATTTCAAGCGGTCCACAGAGAGCAGGGACGATGGGAGCATAGCCTGACCGGCAGCGCAACCAGAGCGGTATGTGCTTGCTGGGATGTATGACGCCTCTGGCCGGCACAGTGTGCAGCGACATCTGAGGCATGGATGCCGAAGACTAAGCCTACAGGGACGTACTTGTGGCGGTCGCGGAACGCTGTGCCGGCCAGAGGCTGTACACAGAAGCAGCAATTTTTATATAACCAACCGGCCAGTCGCCACACCTATGGTTTTGATCTCGGCACCCATCATGTCGGCCATGCCGAGCAACAGGTTGGAAGTGGGCTCGTCTTCCCTGGACTTGATATGGCGATTGCCTTGCAGGCGACCGCCCGCACGACCCACCAGCAAGGCCGGGACGTTATGGCGGTCGTGCAAGAGACCATTGCTCATGCCGGCACCGAAATACAGCAGTGACGAGTCCAGCAGGTTGCCGTCACCATCCGGCGTGGACCGGAGTTTTTCCACAAAGGCGGCAAATTTCTGCATGTGATAGCCGGTGATGCGTGAATAGCGGTCGATGCTCTCCGGGGTGTTCTTGTGATGCGACACGTTGTGGTGGGGTTCGTTCACGCCAATATGCGCATAGCTGCGGCCGCTGGCTTCATGGCCAACCATGAAACTGAACACACGCGTCATGTCACCCTGCCAGGCAAGATGCATCAAGTCGTAGGTGAGAGTCATGTGGTCATCGAAGCTGGCAGGAATGCCGACCGGCCCTTCGCTGGCGTTCGCAATCACGCCGGAGCGCGAGGACAAGCGCTGGATCTGGCTTTCGGTGCGGCGGATATTGGTCAGGTATTCGTCGAGCAGCGTGCGGTCACCAGCACCCAGCATGCGTTCGAGACGCTTGGACTCATCAAGCACCGAATCCAGCATGCTCTGTTTGGTTTGCAGTCGGCGCAGGCGTTGTTGGGCAGTGCCTGGGTCGCCGAACATGCGTTCGAAAGTCACTTGCGGGCTGATGGATATCGGCAAGGGGCTTTCGTCGTCGTACCAGGCCATGGCATTGTAAAAAATGCAGGGATAGTTGTCGCAGGCACCTGCTGCAGTGCCCATGTCTTCGGTGCCCACTTCCAGCGAGCGGATCGGCGTGTCGCCGGCAATGGCATCGGCGATGAACTGATCGACCGACTTTCTGGATTTGATCTGGTTGAAATTGCCGTTTTGGCTGAGCGGACCGGCGCCATTGAGGAACGCAGCACTGGCGCCCATATGAATGCCGCCCATGTCTTGCCGGCCTTCGGGTGATTTGAGGCCGCTGATGGTAGTGACATAGTTGCGGTTTGCTTCAATCGGTTTCATCACGCGTTTGAATTCAAAATCCTTGCCGGTGGTTTCCGGATGCCAGTCAGCCGGGTAAATGCCATTGGGCACATAGACGGTACCAAAGCGCAGTTTTGCGCGCGCAGCAGTGACCGATTGCGCGGTAACAGCCGGCACCATCGCGTCAAGCAAGGGCAGGGCAATGGCGACACCGGCGCCTTTCAGCAGCATCCGGCGATTCAGGTGTTTTTTGGCAATGAACATTTTCATTCTCCTGCGGTGGCGACCGCACTGATGCCGGAAGACGAACTGTTGGTACGCATGAGGAAGGGATAACTGTCGACAATGCCCATTACGATGGACAGCAAGCTGTAGTTGTTCTTCGCACTATTACGCACAATGCTGCGCACCACCGGCATATCGCGCGGATCCAGGCCGCGCCCGAGCGCGTACACCAGCATTTTTTCGGTAACAGTGCCGGCAAACAACTCCGGGTCTTTCAGCAGTGCTGCCCGCAGCGCCTGCGGGCCATCAACCACAGTGCCATCCAGCAGCACGCCGGAGGCATCAATCGCCAGCCCCTCACGGGTGAGCTTGCGCCAGGAGCCGTCGACATCGAAATTTTCCAGTGCAAAACCGACCGGATCAATGACGTCATGACATTTGGCACAGGCCGGATTTTTGCGATGCAGTTCGAACTGTTCACGCACTGTCGATGGCCGGCCCGCGGGCGCACTCGCCTCAAGTGCCGGGACGTTGGCCGGCGGTGTCGGTGGCGGGTTGTTCCAGAATTCACTCAGGATGAACTTGCCGCGCATGATGGGAGAGGTACGGCTGGTCGCGGATGTCAGCGAGAGCACGCTGCCATGGCCAAACAGTCCCCACCGGTTCGGATCGGTCACAGCCACCTTGCGGAAACGGGGGCCAGTGACGCCGGCAATGCCATAGTGTCGCGCCAGCCGTTCATCAGCAAAAGTATAGTTGGCTGTCAGCAGTTCATGCACGGGGCGGTTTTCCCGCAACACGTAGCCAAACAGCATTTCGGTTTCCTTGCGGAATGACTGACGCAGGTTGTCATCAAAATCCGGGAACATCAGCAGATCGGGGCGGGCGCGTATTTCCAGATTGCGCAGTTGCAACCACTGGCCGACGAAATTGTCGACAAAGGAGTTGGAGCGCGAGTCGGTCAACAGGCGGCGTACTTGCGACTGGCGCACAGCGGGATCCTGGAGCTTGCCGGCTTGAGCCAATGCCAGCAGCTCGTCGTCGGGTGCGGAAGACCACAGGAAGAATGACAGTCGTGATGCCAGGGCAACTCCGTCAACCGCATGATCGGCACCCGGAGCACCGTCTTTGGCATCTGTCTCTACCCGAAACAGGAAAAACGGGCTCACCACCATCCTGGCGATGGCGACGCGCATGCCCTGGTCAAAATCGGCACCATTGGCGCGTTCCTTGTTGTAAAACGCCAAAGGAGCGGTGATGTCGTCGGCGGTGGCAGGCCGGCGGAATGCACGCTGTGCCAGGTTTGCCAGCACCTCTTTTGCACAAGGCCCATCTTCAGCAGCTGCTCTGGGTTGACACACCATGATGCGTGCGCGCGGTGCCATATTGCTCACACCGGTGGCTGCATAAGGGCCTGCAATCATGGCTTTTTCCAGACGCGGCATGCCTGAGGGATTATGGATTTCCAGCGAAGCCCGCAAGGTTGGCTGCCATGAGTTCTGCTCGGCACTTACCCGCTCGCGCCAGGTGAAAACCACTTCGTGCGGCCCGGCCTTCACCGGTATTTTGGGTGAGGCCAGTTTCTGGTCCACCACCGGCATCACATCATAGAAGCCCTGTTCCACGCTGATCTTGTGCTGCTCGGGCCCGCCGATCTCGCTGGTGTAAACGATGGTGCCGTCGACATAGACCATGAATTCATGCGGGCGATCATGCCCTTCGATGCCGAAATAGCCTTCAGCGATGCCCTGCAGCGGGCGGGCGGAAAAAACGTATTCGCCATCAGCCGGAAAATAGTGGGTTGCGCGCACACCGCCGCGGGTACCAAGCGGGAAACCGGCGAGGTGTTTGTCCTGGGTAGTGTCAAACGGGATGCGGTAGTTGGTGACGCTCACGGATGCGTCCGGATTGCCCAAAGCCAGATCGGCAACCCGCAAACCCACGGTCATGTAGCGGTCGAGCAACATCGGTGACGAGCGCAACAACTCGGCAATGTTGTCGAATCCGAAATCACCGCCATCGCTGGGCAGCAGTTCGGTGAGGTCAACATCCACGCCGAGCAAATCACGGATCGAATTGGAATATTCAGACCGGTTCAGTCGATGGATGGTGGTCGTGCCGGCATAGGGATGTGCCGCCGCTGCTGCATCCAGGGTGTGCTCAAGCGCAGCGACAAAGTTGGTGCGTTCCGCACGACTTGGCTGCGGCTGGTTTCGCGGTGGCATCGCACTGATTTTGAGTTTGCGCAGTACCTTTTCGAAAACGGCCGGTTTGCTGACCACATCGCCGGGGTTGAGTCCTTCAAGTGCGAGTTCGCCACTGAATTCGTCGTAGCTGTGACACTTCATGCAGTAGTTGTCGAGCATGGACCACTGAGCTGCCAGTTCATTGTGCGGAGCAGCGGGCTTCTCTGCTGCGTGGGCAACGGGTCCCAGCACGGTCAATGCGATGCCTGCAGCCAGTGGCCAGAATTTCGGCATGGTCATTGCGCCTTCCCTGTGGACAAAGACTTCAGCAGTGCGGCCATTTCAGCGGGTTGCGCCAGTGGTGCCTGGAAATAAAAACCTTCTTTTGGCTTGGGCGCTTCCATTTTCTCGACTGCCTGCTGCGCAGTCAGGCCGTTTTT
Organism: uncultured Gammaproteobacteria bacterium; assembly: GCA_903837345.1. Taxonomy (GTDB): domain Bacteria; phylum Pseudomonadota; class Gammaproteobacteria; order Pseudomonadales; family Pseudohongiellaceae; genus CAILUG01. Next base: position 9,460 of record CAILUG010000048.1, read on the forward strand.
GTCCTTGGCATCGAGCGCTGCGCCGCTGGCGACCAACGCATTCACGATGGCGGGGTCCAGCGCTTTTGCCGCCACATGCAGTGCCGTTTCATCATCGGGGCCGCGTGCGTTGACATCGGCACCGGCCTGCAGCAACAGCTTGACTGCATCCAGCGGTTCGCGATCGGCATTTTCGCGAAATTTGGGCAGTCCGTAGCGCAGGTCATTGGGGCCGCCGGAAACGCCAACCCCTTTGCCGCCAGTGATGGCCATCATCAGTGCAGTCCTGGTCACTTCGGGTTTCATCGAGGTCGCCGAGCCTGCCACCGGGTCGTCGGCCTTGGCTACCTTGGAGGGTTTCCATGCAGGATCGGCAGCATGGGCCAGCATCAGCTTCAGCCCTTCTACATCGGCGGCGATGGCAGCGCGATAGAACGCCGTCGCATAGACGTTGCTGTCGCAACACATGGATGCGTTATGCATTTGTCCGATGAAAGGCTTGTTCGGGGAAGCACCGGCTTCCAGCAGCAGGCGAGTGAGATCCAGTGCGCTCAGGCGGTTGGGATGTTCAGCCCGATAGACCGTGCCGTCACGAGCGCGCCAATCGGTGGTGGCATCACGCATTTCAGTGATGTAATAAAGCGAGCCATCGTCGGGATCGGCTTTGAGATCAAGCAGCAGCTTGGCGATGTCGAAGCGGTCGTTGACGATTGCCAGCATCATCGGAGTCGAGCCATCGCCATTCCTGGCATTGATGTTGGCCTTGTGCTCAATCAGCAGTTTGATCATGGCCTCATCGCCGTTGCGTGCAGCCCAATGCAATGCAGCAAAACCGCCCGACGGAAAGTCGGCATTTTTGCGCTTGGTCAGTTCGGAGACCCTGGCCTGCAGGTTGGGGTTGGCACCTGCGTCCAGCAATGTTCTGGCGACTTCCAGATGGCCTTCTGCCACCGCCCACATGAGTGCCGTTTGCTGGTCAAGTGGTTCGGTGCCATTGGGGTTGGCACCGGCTTTGAGCAGCAATTTTACTGCGTCAACGCTGCCCGCACGCGCGGCTGCCATCAGTGCGGGTTCGGTGCGAAGTTTTGTGTCCTCAAGCCTGGCACCTCGGGCAAGCAAAGCGCTGATCATGCTGGCGTTGCCATTACGGCTGGCCTGCAGCAACGGCGTAATAGCCAGCGTGTTGGGCAGGTTGGGGTCGGCGCCGGCATCAAGCAGCAGCTGCACAAGTTGCGGTGAATTATTGTAGACAGCCCACAGCAATGGACTGGTGCCATCAGGCTCGGGGGCATTGACGTTGGTTCCGGCACTGATCAGTTGGCGTGCCTGCCCCACATCATCCACGCGGGCGGCCGCCGCGATGGAGATCGCTGCCTGGGCCAATGGTGCAAACAATGTGGCAGCCACCATCACTACTTTCATGATGGCCGTCGCTGGTAAAACCCTGCTACCTGAAACTCTCATACGTACTCCCCCCTTTTTTATCGTTGGCATTGTTGATGCCAGGGTGCTGCAGCAAGGCAAAACGGTGCTTGCTGCGGGTAGTGCGACTTACTGAACCTGGTAATTTCGATTATCCGCAGACACGGATATACAGACTGGAAATTTCCCCCTGCTACTCTTCAAATAATGCGCTTCTTGAAATTGATTGCCAAGGGCTTTAACGGGGAAGCCGGGGCTTGCCGGCTGGGACCTGCTCGTCGACAGCTATCGCGTAGAAACCACTGATGGCATAGGTACCCATGACGGCAACCAGTTCCATGGCCCCGTGTTCTCCAAACAGTGCTTTGGCTTTGGCAAAGGTGGCCGAACTCATCTTGTGATCAGTCAACATTTCGCGACCGAAGCGAATTACTGCGGCATCAGTGTCATTCATGCCGGTCAATGCCCCTTTGGTGCGCACAACATCGATCACCTTGGGATCGACACCAGCCTTTACCGCCGCGGGTTCGTGGCCGTTCCATTCAAGATCGAAGTTGGTCTCGCGACAGGCCACCAGAATGGCCAGCTCGCGCACGTGGTCGCTCAAGGTGCCTTTGACGATCGCGCCGTCATGCAGATCGAGCAACGCAGTCGCCACCGGAATGTTGTAGGCCGCAAATGCCAGCGGTCCCTTGATCTCGTCAGTTGGCGTGTTGCTGCCGCGCACAAAGATATCGAAAAGGCGTTTGGCACCGGCGTCGGTGTCCTTGCGCTGCACATAGGGCAAGCGCGCCAGCGAATTGGCATTGAGGTCGGCCGGCAACTGCTGCGCGTTTGCAGTGATGGCAGTGGAGAAAACCAGCAATGCGGTAGCGGGGCGGAACCAGGAACGGGCGAACAATTGAAAGGATTTCATAACATGCTCCTTGTTGTTATTCCGGGGGTCAGGAGAGCATATAGCCCGTTTCCACGAATGTCAGCCAGAATTCCGACCTTCCCGGTGATGGGTTGCACAAGGAATCAGGGAGCACTCAACCTGCTCCAGCACTTCACCAATCAATGCTTGCTGTTGCCCCAGGGATCAGCATCACCCCAAATCGGGGTGCCCGGTGTTTTCACCGCTTCATCGGTTGCGGAGCCCGCATATTTGTTTTCACGCCTCGGCGGAGTTCGACTGCGTTGGGCAGCAGTGCTCCTGCCCGGGCCCGAACGAAAGCCATCGGCTTTCTTCGCCCGCTTGGCACGCAGTTTCTCGGCATCTTCCAGACTGAGTTCAGCCGGCGGGCCCGGCACCTGACCTGCCGGAATCACCCGGTCCCTGGGCGGCAACAAAAACTGTTCGGCCGAGGCCCTGGGCAAGCTTTTGAACTGGTACAGGTAAAACCCTTCCACGTTTTCCCGTGCCCAATCGGTATTGTTCAGGAATTTCACACTCGACACGATGCTGGGGTTGGTCTTGAAACAGTTGATATACAAATAGGCATACAGAATTTCAAAACCGTAATGGTCGACCAGCTCGGTCAGCATGGTTTTCAGGCTGACGCCATGCAGGGGGTTGCTTTTGTAGTTGATGTCATGGTCCATGCTGGTTTCCGGTCAGGCGCGTGCGCAATTTGGCGATATTATAACAGCCATGAGGGCAAGCTCGCGCACGTTGTCGCTCAAGCTGCAGCCAGCTCTGAACGTGCCAGATCACACAGAGCCATGTCGTTTGCACCAGAACCTGTGCTCGAGGTTTCAGCATCAAGCGCGCGCTGACAGTTTCCTGGCAAGGAAATTTATATCTTCAGGCAAGGCATTGCCACGCCACGCGATATGCTGATCTGAACGTACAACGAACAAGTCGTACAAGTAGTGCGCGGGCTTTTCGTCTTCAGGTATTTGCACCACATCAATCGGGATCCTGTGCAAAGCCATACATTGCATCAGATGACTGGTGTCGACATTCTTCGTGAAACTCAGCAAGGTGTAATCAGAACCCAGTCGATCATAAATTGATGCGCCATCGGCCAGCCAGACATGAGGGAGTCTGCAGCCAGGCACTGTGCTGGGCGTATAGTCGTGCATCGTGTAGGCAGGATGCGGTTCCGTGTCATAGACAATGATGTTTGATTTATCATAGTAGTAACCATAGTTAAGTCCGGCGCAAGCAAATTGCTGGACGTGCAGACGATAGGCTTCTTCCCCCACTTTCTTGCGAAGGTCTGCGCCGGCCGCGCTGTTTTCTTCTATTAGTGGTGTGATGGACGTGCGTTCCCTTATTGCCTGTTCGGCGTGTTGCATGGCAAATCGCGAGACTTGCTCGGTAATCGGATGGCGTTCGTTTTCATAATTATCGAGAAAGGATTCCGGCGCCCAGCCATTGAGAAAGGCGGAAAGTGTCCAGGATAGATTCATGGCATCCGCAATGCCGGCGTTCATGCCATAACCTGCATAAGGCACCCACAAATGGCTGGCATCACCGCAAATAAATACACGACGATCGCGGAATTTGTCGGCTACAAGACGACGACCGATCCAGTCTTCATTGCCCAGCACTTCATAGGCGAAATTTTCATCTACGCCCAGTAACCGGCGGATGCAATAATCGCGGTTCACCGAGTCAAAATCTTTTTCATGCTCCAGCAGATAGTTGTGGACCAGCCAGGTTTCCTTGCCATCGATAGCGACAAGGTTGCCTGCTCGCTCGGGTGTATAGAGATAACTCATCCAGGCAGGTTTGCCACTGATCATTGAGAGCAGTTTGGGCGCACGAATATAAGTTGACTGTACCCGCTGTATGACTGCATCCCCCCGGAATTCCGCGCCGATCTGTTTTCTGACCAATGAACGGCCGCCTTCACACCCAATCAGAAACTGCGAACGCAAATTTACAAGCTCATCACTTTTCAGGTTGCGAATACGGGAAGTGACACCATCACTGTCCTGTTCAAAATCGAGCCCTTCATGCTCGAACAGGATGTTGATAAGGGAGTTCAATTTGGCCTGCTGGTAGAGAACCGGATCAAAATAGATCTGGTTGGCACGATGGGGTGGCTCCGGGGTTGCCCAGTGTGTATCTGGGCCCTGGGTGGAGGAATATCGCTCCAAACGATTGGGGATCGGTATCCGCATTAGTTCCCACCCGGTTGCGCGGGTTCGGACAACAACATCATTCGGATAATCGTCTGGCATGCCAGCCTGGCGCACTTCCTTCACAAAGCCAAGGCGGCGCAGTATCTCCATGGTGCGTGAAGAAATATGGTTGCATTTAACACTGGGGGGCTGATGCTCATGGCGCTTTTCCACAATGGTGGAGGCAATATTGCGGGAGGCAAGATCCAGAGCGAGTAACAGGCCAACCGGACCACCTCCAAAAATCACAACGGGAGTTTCAACGTCTGACTTCATCTGTATTTCTCGCAGCTGGTCCGGTTGGTTGGGGTTGGGTAGTGTGCTCAGCGCAGCGGGCGCAGCACGATGTGGCCGACCGCGGTATTGGACGCTGGCACATGGTAGAACCGGTGCAGCTCTTCCACCTTGTCGCCCAGCGCGGCCCGCATGATCAGCCACATGATCAGCTCGATGCCTTCAGAACCACTTTCACGCAGGAATTCAAGCCTTGAAAGCTTGCGCAAGTCGTCGGTCTGGTTCGACAGTTTGTCGAGAAAGGCGTTGTCGAATTCCGGGTTGATCAGGCCGGCGCGCGGCCCCTGCAGCTGATGGCTCATGCCGCCGGTACCCCAGATCTGCACGTTGAGACCAGCAGGGTAGGACTGCACCGCATCGGCAATGGCGGCTCCCAACTGCCAGCAGCGCTCGGCCGAGGGCGTGGGGAACTGCGTTACGTTGACGGCCAGCGGAATCACCCGCACCGGCCAGGCATCGACCTTGCCGAACATCAGCGACAGCGGCACGGTGAGGCCGTGATCGACATTCAGGTGATTCATCAGTGTGAGGTCGAAATTGTCGATCACCAGCTGTTCGGCCAGATGACCGGCCAGCACCGGATCGCCCATCACCATCGGCACCGGCCGCGCGCCCCAGCCTTCGTCAGCTGGCGCAAATTCTTCGGCGCAGCCCAGCGCGAAGGTCGGCACCACGTCCAGCATCATCGCGCTGGCGTGGTCGTTGTAACAGAGAATCACCACATCAGGATCTTCCCGCTTCTGGAACTCTTTGACCCATTCATACCCGTCGAACACCGGCTTCCAGTAAGCGTCCCGGGTTTTGCCGTGATCGAAGGCAGCGCCGATCGCCGGCACATGGCTGGAACCAATGCCTGCGGTGATGCGCGCCATCAGTTTTTGCCCCGGATGGAGCGGTTGCCTTTGATCGGCCGCCCGCCGGCGCGCATCATCGCGGCATATTCATCCGGCGTCATGCCGGTCATGGAGCCGACTGCCTTTTGGGTGCTCCAGCCATCGGTGTTGGAAAGCTTCACCAGAAAATAGATATTGCCACCCAGTTCGATCAGCTGGTTGAAATCACGGTCAAGCACTGCCTGCTTTTGCGCGTCGCTCATGCGGAATTTGTCGAGATAGGCGCGCTCGTCCAGCCGGAATTCATCACGATTGGCGGGTTCCATCAGCGACATGCAGAACTTGTGCAGGTGGTAAGCCTGACGACTGCGCATGGCGGTGAAGACCGTGGTGCCAGGGATATCTTCGAGCTCTTCGAGCGAATAAAGCCGGGTACGCATGGCCTGGAACCTCCGGGATGGGTGTAGCCATACTATAGCTTTCCCGGCCTCACTGTCATGGCCGCCAATCAGCTAAGATCAGGCTGGTGAAGTCTCCTCCCGAACATTGAATTGCTGTTGAATCCATGAAACCAACCCAAGCCCTCATATTAGTGCCCGGATTGATGTGTGACGACGCCGTATGGCAGCACCAGCTTGCTGCCTTGAGCGGCGTGTGCAATATCCAGGTGGCCGAACATGCGCTCAGCGAATCGCTGGGGCTGATGGCAGAGCGCATTCTGGACACTGCGCCTGCCCGCTTCGCACTGGCCGGCCATTCCATGGGCGGGCGCGTTGCGCTGGAAGTGATGGCGCGTGCACCGGAGCGCGTGTCAAAGCTGGCACTGTTGGACACAGGCTACCAGGCCTTGGTGCCAGGGGAGGCCAGCGAGCGGGAAAAGGCTGGCCGTTATCGTCTGCTGGAGCTTGCCCAGCGGAGCGGCATGCTGGCCATGGCAGAAGACTGGTCGCGCGGCATGGTCTATCCGCCACGGCTGGCGGATTTGCCGCTGATGCACTCCATTACATCAATGATCGCGCGTGCGAGTGTGGAGCAATTTGCTGCACAAATCCGCGCGCTGCTTGAGCGGCCCGACCGTACCGAATTATTGAAAAGCCTGCGCTTGCCCACCTTGATGCTGTGCGGATGCAACGACAGCTGGAGCCCGCTGACCCGCCATGAAGACATGGCAAAACTGGTACCAGGCAGTCAGCTGGTGGCGGTGCCTGAGTGTGGTCACATGAGTACGATGGAAAGGCCGGAAGCTGTGTCTGCCGCGTTGCTCGCGTGGCTTGGATCCTGATAGTTGGCACCGGACTCCAATCAGGGATTCAGTTTACAACGTAATAATCAAACAGCGATCTGTCGCCCCGGCGCTCACAGGTCCCGACAAAAATTTTCCGGTTCAGCCATTCGTAGGCTCCCGCCGGCGCCTCAAAACGTGGCGTTATCCTGCAATAAGGGGGTTCCAGTGGCTGCTGGCCCTGCTCAATCAATTTGAGGGTGTCAGGGCTGGCGAAGGCAATGCCACTGTTGTGAATGTAGATAGGCGTGCCGTCATTCGCCTCCAGCATGTAATGTGCTTCAAACTCGATCAGTCCGCTTTTCCAGATGCGGGGCCAGTCGCCGCCGGACCCGGACACCACGCGTCCATTCAGCAGGGGGCCCTGGATGGTGCCGCCCGCGACAGCAACAAAGCCGCGCCTGAAATCATGATGCTCCGGCTGGAAACGCAGGCGGTCGCCGGGCGGAAATTCCAGCTCCATGCTGAAGGCATATTGCAGTTCAGGTTGTTTCAGTTTCATGGCAAGTGTTTCGTCCCGGTGTTGTTCAAGTTCGATTTGCTGTTTCCAAACTGGTCGTAGGCGATCGTGAACAGTGCGAGCACGAGCAGTGCAGCGAGAATGGCAATCGCCATCCCGAAACTGCCGGTACGGTTCAGCATGAACCCGATCAGCCAGGGGCCGACAATGCCGCCAGCAGTGCCGAACATGCTGATCAGTGCAATGGCTTCAACCGGTGTTTGCAGGCCTCCCAGTTTGACACTGCCAGGAATGGCCCAGAACACTCCTTGCGCCGCGCCGATACCAAAACCTGCGGCAAACAGCAGTAATAATACTGCCCAGCCAGTACCCAGCCACGCAGCAATAAACAAGGCAAGGCCGCCACCTGCGCTGGCAAGCCCCACATGCAATAAACGCTCACCACTGCGGTCCGAATGTTTGCTGTTGAGCACCAACCCCAGGGCCAGCCCTGCCAGCGGGAATGCGCTGATGGAGGCGATCACAAATTCACTGTTGTTGGCTGCCAGTTGACGCACCAACTGGGGTAGCCAATACACCAGCGCATAAGAGCCGGTCATGAGCAGAAACCAGGTGGTGGCACAGCGCCAAAGCCATGGCTCGCGCAGCAGTTCCCGCATGCTGGCTGCGGCAGTTGTTGCCTCCGTCTCTGCGGAAAGTTCCTGTGCCAGCCACTGACGTTCCCTTTCATTCAACCAATGTGCCTGGGCGGGGTGGTCAACAAAATAAAAACCGGCCAGCACCGCAAGCACGAAATTCGGAAAGGCCAGAATCAGGAACATGGAACGCCAGGGCATCAGCCCGAAGATGTCGCCCAAACCCAGCAGCCATCCACACAGCGGCCCGCCAGCCACCATCGACAAAGGCACGGCAATCAACACGCCAGCCATCGCTCTTGCTCTTGCCCACGGCGGCGTCCATTGCGCGATATACCAGGTCATGGCGGGCGCCAGGCCGGCTTCGGCCATCCCCAGCAGGAACCGGGCTGCATAAAATTCTTCCCGACTGCTGATGCGTGACATCCACAAACCCGAGATTCCCCAAAGTGTCATCGCTGAAAACAACCAGAACCTGATCCCTGCACGGTGAAGCAAGCGTGCATGGGGATACTGGAATATCAGGTAGGCCAGAAAGAACATGCTGATGCCAAGCCCAAACTGGTCCGGCGCAAGTCCAAGTTCGGCTGAAAGGGAATAGCCGGCATAGCTGATGTTGACGCGGTCAATGGAGTTGATGAAGGTGATGAACGCAACAGGAACCACGAGCCAGACAAAAATCTTCGCTTCAATGCGTTTTCTCATTGCTGCATTCTGCTGCATCACTGCTTCCGGCAAGTCTGTCATGGTCAGTTGTTCGGGGTTTCATCTGGAATGCACATGCAGGACAAGCTAGCAACAGCCGGAGTCGGTGTAAACAAAAGGTGGTCTGCTCTTTTGCCACAAATCAGGAGTCTGGTAACAGCCGGAGTGGGTTATAGCGATGGATATGGGGATAAAGGGGCGCGAGACGATATGCCCCGGGAAATCACAGAATTCTGGCACACAATCGTGCGCCAAATTCCTTGATACGATCGATCAGCGGGCGCTTGCGCCACTGCGTGAGTGTGATCTGATTGGATACCTGCAGATCCTCCTCAAACATCATCTGCATCTGGGCGCCGAACTCCTGGCCCAATACCACTGCATCGATTTCCTGGTTGTGGAGCAGGCTGCGCCAGTCCAGATTGGTAGAGCCCACGGTTGACCACACGCCATCGATCATCGCGGTTTTCGCGTGCAGCAATGCCGTCTGGCGTTCGTATATTTTCACGCCGTTGCGCAGCAGTTCGTCGTAGAAAGAATGCGACGCATAGAACACCAGGTTCGAATCAGTCTTGCCCGGCAGCAGCAGTCTCACATCCACACCGCGTGTGGCGGCCTCGGTGAGCGCTGTCAATAATTGTTGGTCGGGCACAAAATAGGCATTGGTGAGCCAAATCCGGGTTTCCGCGCTATTGATCGCCGACAGCAACGTCAGGTACATCAAACTGGGGTCATCGGGTGAGGTGCCAATAGCGCGTGCCACTTCACTGCCGGCCGTGCTGAGCTGTGGAAAGTATTGATGACCCTCCAGCGTGGCCCCTTTTTGTTGTTCCCAGGTCTCCATGAACAACTTCTGGAACTCAGCCACCACCGGGCCTTGCATCAGCAGATGAGTATCGCGCCAGCCGATGGCATTTTTGGCAGGCACCCCGGCGGTTTTGCCACGCGACAGGGATCCGCCGAGAAAAGCAGAGCCATGCGTATAAACACTGCTGATATTGATGCCACCGACAAAAGCCGTGCGGCCATCGACGACCAGCAGTTTGCGATGATCACGCTGGTTCAACTCCCAACCATTTATCGCGTTAAGCGGATTCACCGGGTTGTATTCCACTATGTTGGCGCCGGCGTCCAGCAAGGGTTTGAAAAATTCTTTCGGTGTGCCGAGCGAGCCCACGCTGTCGTAGATCACGTTCACCTGAATGCCCCCGGTTTGTCTTTGCAACAGCGAGTCAATCAGGCGCTGCCCCATTTCATCGTCTTCCAGAATAAAGGTTTCGAGATTGATGTGGTCTTTGGCTGCTGCGATGGCGGCGAACATCGAGGCATAGGTGGGCGGTCCATCCTTCAGCAGCTGCACCTTGTTGCCGACTACCAGCGGGGTAGCGTCAATTTCCTGCTGCACCAGCAGATGGCGATCAAAGATGTTGGTTTCTTCCGCGCCTTTTTTGAGGCGGGCGAGAATGTCCTTGCTCTGCTGGTAAGTTAACGGCCCGCGTGCGCCTTGCAAACGTACGGGATGCGCAGAATGCAGTCCGATGTCCGGATTAAGTGTGGGCAACGAGCCGCAGCCAGCGAGCAAAAGCAAGCCGGCCATGACGAAGGTATGTCGCAAATTGATCAAAGTGTGAGTCAAAGGAGAGATTTCGTTTACGACGCTCAAGCAGATTACGCGGATTTGTGTCTGCCCAGCTTACGTGTTGTGAAATTCCGGTCTGTTCAGTGGCGTACAGATGACAGGGATCAAGGGTGGGAAGATTGGGCTGCAAGCAACTTTTCACCACCCAGCGGCAGTGTGCCGCTTGCCGTGCAACAAGAAAGTCGGCAACCACCAGCACGACAGGAGTTGTCATGGCTCAGGGTCTTAGGCCGAAACGTTGACGGGCTTCTGCCAATGTGGCTGGTTTTGCCCCGTAAAATGCGGCAATACTCACTGCAGCCTGCACCATTTCACGGTTGCTTTTTGCAACGCTGCGGTCTGGAAGATAAATCCCGTCCTCGAAGCCAACTCGCACCAGATCGCAGCCCATTGCAATGCCGAGAGTAACGATCTTGAACATGTCGTGGCCTGTGGCGGTGACACCCCAAATTGCCCGCGGGAACATGCGAATGCCTTCGTCGATGTTGAAAATGATGTTGCGGGCAATGGGAGGCGTTGCACCGAATCCGCCGCCATGCAGCAGCCAAAGGTTGTCACGATTCTTGTCAAACAATCCTTCATTGGCATACCGCATCATGCGATGAAGCGAACTCGCCTCGACAATCTCATATTCAAGCGCCGAGCCTTTGGCATAGACTGCTTTTATGGTGCTTTTAAGCAATTCTGGCGAGTTTACATAAGGGGTTTCACCCGGATAGCCACCTTCCGGGTTATAGAAATCCGCTGACCCTCCGGCGATACCAAACAAATCCTGTTGCGGTTCAATTTCCAGCAGGCCCAGTCGCTCCGTATCGGATGGCCAATGCAATAGCCCGGTCACAGGATCGCGGCGTACGCCTATGCCATTCGTGGTTTGTATCAGGATAGGGGAGCGTGCACGAATCTCCTTGATGATCTCTGAATATACGGCTTTGTCGCCGGTGTTCTTGCCGTCAGGCCCCCTGGCATGCACATGCACCAGGCAAGCCCCTGCCTCGTAACAGCGTGCCGCTGCCTCACCTATCTCCTTTGGTTGTTTCGGCACCACTGCGCCGTCCCGATCCTGCTGCATCCCGCCATTGAGGGCGACAGTGATCATGATCTTGTTACCTGGGAGCATGTATAACCTCTGCGGAGTTTCCGGGTGTGAATGGGAGCATTATGGATCAGACTTTGTGTCCAGGTGACCTTTCCCAGGAATTTGTACCAATTGTCAGGTGAATATCCTGGCAAGGAAACTGGCTGGGGTGGCTGGAAAGGAACCAACCCATGACGGAATCAGATCTGTAAAAACCTGGCAATAAACGACTACAATCCGCACCCCCCTGACTTTACTGCCACTTGAGGCGCAACATGCAATTCCAGGGCTGTAATGAATCCTTATAACGCTGCACTCAAAATTGGATGTTAATGAAAATTGTCGACCTGAAAAAAATCATCTCCGAAGTCCTGGCAACCCTGCCCAAACCACACTCTGCAGATGTTATTGACGAAGTATTTTTGGCGATCGAGCAGAATGACCGCCTTTTCAGAATCTACTCGGAATGCTCCATCAATCTTGGGCGGGCCAAGGTGAATACTGCCGGTGACAATTGGGTGAAGAAAGAGCTTGGCAGGACTGCCTTGCGTGAAGCCCCGGCGCAGTTAAGCAAGCTGATAGACACCTATTCGGTGCTGAACATCAAGGTGGCGGCAACGCCCAGGAAGCCCGCGGGCACTGGTGCCAAACCCAAAACCAAAACCATTACCGCCAAAAAGCGGCTGGAGCAGGATGCCAGGCAGGTATTGTCTGACTATTACATGGCCAACAAGGCCTCCTTGCCGCCACACATAACCTTGTACCGGGAAGCAATCCTGGCACTCATCAAAGCCGGTGTTCCGGTAGCCGCAGCATTTGAACAGGCGGTTGATGAAGAAGCTGTCTAATCAAAAATTGTAGTGGTCAACACTTGCTTACCGACCCGGTCGCCGACCGAACGGATCAGCCGAAGAGTTGTAACGAGTTTTCCCCACCGAACACCGAACTGAAGCCGAATGGGAAAAGGCGGCTTCCCTCGCAGCGCTGAGACGCACCTATGTCGAGTGGCGGTTCTCTGCAGTCCGCAACCTGTGGAGGCACTGGGAGACGGGCTTGCGCTCCGATCCACGCTTCAAGCAGACTGTGCGTGACCTGAAACTCGATGCGTACTGGCGCGAGAGCGGCCATTATTCGAACCAGCGCATGACCGAATTGGAAATTCTGGCGCCAACAAAAGGTGACTGATCATGTCCGAAATAGCAGCAAGTTCCGTGTCCACGCTCCGATTCAAACCGTCGTTTTTCTTCTGGATGACACTCGCCATGTGTTTCTTCGTCTTTGGCGGGTTCGGGATGACCTATTTGTTCCCGTTGACGCAGGGCAGCTTCCCGCCCGCGCCGCCGATCGTTCACTTGCATGCGTTGATCTTCTTCTCGTGGATGATCCTGCTGGTGGTCCAGGCCGGACTTGTCGGCACTGGTAACGTCAAGCTCCACCGCAGTCTGGGAACCTATGGCATCGCCCATGCGACCGCGGTTCTCTACACGGGTGCGTTGCTTCAGTTGATTGGCTCGGCGCGAGGTATGAACGCAGGCCGGTCTGCTGCAAGCGACGGATTATTCCTCGGCATTCTGGCGGTGGCGGGTTTCGCGATAATGTTCACGCTCGCAATCCGCAATGTCAGGCGACCGGAGATCCACAAGCGGATGATCCTGTTCGCGATGCTCCCGGTACTGCCGCCCGGGGTAAACCGCTTCTGGTACAAACTGCTGCAGCTGGACAATCCGATTCCGGTTTTCTGGCTGTACCTGACCCTGTGGTCGTTCGCGGTAGCGCTCCTCGTCCAGGAGCGGCGCAGTACGGGAAAGAACAGCGTTTATACACTGTTCGGCGCAGGCTGGATTTTCATCCAGGGTGCAATTCACAAGACTGTAGTCGGGTCGGCACTATTCAACACATTTGCTACCGGTTTGCTCGGCTTGATTCATTATCGCTAGGGTGAGTGGAGTAGAACCGCGCAGAAGAATTGGCTGGGGTGGCTGGATTTGAACCAACGCATGACGGAATCAGAATCCGTTGCCTTACCGCTTGGCGACACCCCAGTGATAAAAAATGTGGTACGTTCCCCAATTATTCTTTAGCGCAGATTCATGCGTGCCGACAGGGCCTTGAAGCGCGGGTCAGAACGCACACTGTCCAATTCGGGGTCAACCTGCAGGTTATCCAGAAACCATGAGCGTTGCGTGTAAGCTTGTTCCAGTTGTGCAATGGCCTGGTCTTGCCCGCCACTGGCAAGGTAGATAGTGGCCAGTCCGAACGGAGTAACGTGGCTGCTTGCAGCGCTGTCGAGCAGATCGTGCAAGATCTTGTTCGCTTCCGGCAATTTGCCAGCTAGGAAATAGTCGCGTGCGATTTCTGCCAGTGGCCACGAGTTACCGCCAATGCCGAAGATTTCCGCTGCTTTTTGCTCGGCGCTGATCGCCTCGGTGTAGCGCTGCTGTTGTGCATAGATCTGGCCCAGAATATAAAGTCCGAGCGGATAGTCGGGTGCAATTTCGAGCGCTTTTTCCAGTTCCACCAGCGCCTGATCATAGCGACGGGCAAAATACAGATTCCATCCCAGTAACGAGTGAAACTCGGGAGAAAGCGGATCCAATGCAACCGCCTGTCGGCTTTCCTGCAAACCTTGTTCAACGCGCCCTTGGGAAGTCAGATACCAACCGTAGTAGCCGTGGGCGGGGGCATAGTCAGCATTGAGTGCGATGGCACGCATGAACTCACGCTCGGTGGCCACCCAGTCGAAGTCGTAAAAGAAATGAACGGTGCCAAGTTCCACGTGCGCTTCCACCAGCGAATCATCGAGTCGTAGCGCCGTGCGCGCAGCCTCGGCGGCTTGCGGCATGCTATCGGCAGGCGGTGCGGTAATGTCGTCGCTGATAGCGTGGTAGTAAGCCAATCCGTCGTAGGCCAGCGCGTAGGTTGGATCAAGTCCGATTGCTTCGCGAAGATAAGCGAGGCCTTTAGTCAGGCCTGCCTGGGTGAACTGCCCTGCAAAGTAGCGCCCCTTCAAATAGGCCTGATACGCTTCACGGTTGGTAGTCTGCCGTGTGGTGAGTCGTTGCCTTTGCGCGCGGGTGATTTGAGCGTGGAGCCGGTCCACAATTTGTTGCGCAATTTCATTCTGAACATCCAGCAGTTCCACCGGTTTGCGCTGGTATTGCCCGCCCCACAACTGTGTATTGTTTTCAACGTCTACCAGCTCGGCGCTTATCGTGAGGCTTTCGCCATGCTGAATCACGCGGCCGGCCAGTACCGCGCGCACGCCCAACTCCCGTCCGGCGGAGCGTGTGTCTACCGCTTGGTCCTGATAGCGGGCTACCGCACTGCGCGACATCACTTTCAGGTTCGGCAGTTCTGAGAGGCTGGCACGCAAACTCTCAGTGATGCCTTCGCTCAGGTAATCTACCTCGGCATTGTGATCCCCATTCGCAAATGGCAGCACCGCAATGGAGTCGATGCTCTGGGTGGAAGTGATTTTAGAGTACAGCAGAATCAGCACAGCGGCGACCAGCGTGCCGATTACGGCCCAGCGCCAAGGCTGGGTAGGGCTCGACTTGGCGAAGACCGGTACGGACATGGGAGCCGGGGCTTCCTCGCTGGTGGCAGTGGGTGGCACTGCGAGCTCGGCCAGAAACCGGTAGCCTATGGTCTGGATGGTTTCAATGTAGCGTGGCTGCCTCGGGTCGTCGTCCAGCGCCTTGCGAATCTGTGCGATCACCCGCGCCAAGGCGTTGTCGGTGACCACAATCCCTTCCCAAACGGTGGCGAAAATCTCTTCCTTATGCACCGCGCGATGGCGATTCTCGATGAGAAACTGCAGAGTCCGGAAAGATTTTGGTTCCAGCGCACGTGGTTCGCCACTGACGGTAAGTCTGAGATTCAACACGTCCAGGCATACGTCGCCGAATTGGTAAAGGTCGCGTGGTAAGGGCATCACGAAAAAATCACAAGTTGGTCAATGCTGCTGCGGATAAAATCATAACATCATCACGACTTGAAGCGATTTGCAGTGGCATATTAGCGCCATGCCTGAGCACATTAGGAGGAGCATATGTTGACTGAACAAGGCGCAATGGCGTCACGCACCACAGGGTCCGGCGCAGAGACGGCGCATGCGGAACGGAGTTTCCATCTATTCGCCGGTAGTCTGATGCTGGCCTGTACGCTTGGTGGATTCCGGTTTTTCATCCTGCACGGAAAAGGGCTGGGCGGAGACGAGATCACCGGGCAGATTCTGCCACTGGTAGTGATTCACGGACTGTCCCTGTTTGGTTGGGTGGTCCTGTTTCTGGTGCAAAGCCTTCTCATCTCGCGGAAGAACAGGGCACTGCACACCGTTTTGGGCAAGATGGGCGCCGTATTCGCCGCAATGATAGTTGTGCTTGGAACGGTGACTTCGCTCTTGTCTGTTCACTTCAATCCGGCGATTTATGAGCCGTTTGGCGGCGCCGGTCCGTTCCTGTGGACTCTCCTCGGCGAAATGGTGACTTTCGGTGTTCTGGTCGCGGCTGGGGTTTACTACCGCCGCCGTGCCGAGATCCATCGTCCCATGATGCTGTTCGCCACGATCGTCATCACATCAGGCGGACTGGCCCGATTACCCTATCTATCCGACTTTGGCGTGCAGGCGCCGCTTTATGTCCATGGTCCGACTTTGCTGTTTGCCACGCTGCTCTTGTTGGTGAGATGGGCACTCACACGCAACGTGAGCCGGTGGTACGCGGTTGGTTATTCTGTGCTCGTGGCGGCAGCGCTGCTGTCGGTAACTGCGGGCACGAGTGCTGCATGGCTGCAGATCACCAAGCTAATCGTTCCCTGAGCATTTAATTCCGCATGCTGAGTTGGAGAAGTCTTCAGCCGTGGGTCAGTTATGCGTTGCTATAGGGGCTGGAAATAGAAGGAAACTGGCTGGGGTGGCTGGATTTGAACCAACGCATGACGGAATCAGAATCCGTTGCCTTACCGCTTGGCGACACCCCAGTGAGGGCGGCGATTATAACCAAGTAAACCGCCACGGAACCAGCCCTTAATACTGCTGAAATCAGGTGGCTCGCAGCAATTCCAGCGGTTTCTGCCTGAGCACCGACAGGGTGGCAATCAGGGCCGTCAGCATGCTGAGGGCGGTGATGGCCACCAGGCTCAGGCCGGTCATCAGTGCATCGAAGCGCCACAGGCGGTCAAACACGAACCACGACAGGCTGTAGCTCATCGCCAGGCTCAGCGCGATGCCGGTAAAGGCGGCGCAGAAGCCGAGGATGCCGAATTCGATCTGCACGATGGCTTTCACATCGCCAAAGCTGGCACCGAGTATCTTCAACAGGTTGATTTCCCAGAAGCGTGATTTCACTTCATAGCGCGCAATCGAGAACAGCACGATCAGGCCGGCCATGATGCTCAGGTAGGCCATTACCTTGATGGCCCAGCTGATCTGGTCGGTGATATCGAGCACGCGGCCGACAATCTGCTGCACATTGATGATGGAAACGTTGGGGAAGGCGTTGACGATGCTGTTCTGCACGCGTAGCCGCTGGTCGGCGGCCACTTTGCTGATGGCGGCCACAAAGGTTTTGGGAGCGGGATCGAGCGCACCGGGCTGGAACGACACGATAAAATTGGGCTGGAAGCTGTTCCAGGTAACCTTGCGGGTGTTCACGATGCGGCCTTGCACCGGCACGCTTTGCACATCAAAAGTGAGCGTGTCGCCGATATTCAATCCCATACGGCGCGCAAAATTCTGTTCCACCGAAATGCCGGGCAATTCACCGGAGCCTTCCTGCCAGGGGCCTTTCCAGGCTTTGCCGTTGACGATGGTTTCGGATTCTTTCAGCTTGTCCTGGTAGGTGAGGTTGTACATGCGGCGCTGCATGCGCTGTTCTTCCGGTGTTTCGGTGGCCTGCACCTGGTCGAGCAGTTTGTCATTGATGGCATCCAGGCGTGCGCTGACCTGCGGCGACTGGAACGACAACTCGTAACCCATCTGGTGGATCAGCTCCTGCAACGGAGCTATCTGTTCAGGCTGGATATCGAACATGAAGAAGTCAGGCACCGCGAAGCGGGCCGGCGCGGCGATTTCCTGTTGCAGCCCTTTCTCGATCTGCGGGATCAGGTTGATCAGCAGCGAACCCAGACCAATGGCCAGAAAGCACGACAGTGCACCGAGCCGGTTGCGGTCAAGGTTGCGCAGCGCCAGTTTGCGGATCACTGTCACCGAGCCGGACATCAGCCCGCACAAGCGCAGGATGGCCCAGCCAATGCAGCCCAACAGACCGATCGCCACCAGAAAGCCGACAATAAACACGGTGCCCAGCCGCAGCGAGTGTGCCTGCCAGATCGCGAGCCCCCAGAACACCAGCAGGATCGGCATATAACTCGAGGCATTGCGCAGCCAGTGCGGGCCGATCGCACTCGGTTCCACTTTTTCATGAAACAAACCGATCGGATTCAGCGAGTATATTTTCGAAAGGATCGGCAAGCAGCAGATGATGCTGCCGATGGTGCCCATAAACAGCGCCAGCACCAGCGAGTTGCCATCCATGCTGTTGCTGAAGCCGCGTGGCAGGAAGCCCGTAAACAAGGAAGGCAGCACTGGCAATGCAAAATAAGCTGCCACACTGGCCGCCACCGCGCTGAAGGTGCCAAGCAGCACGATCTGCATCAGCGTCATGTAATAGGCCTGTTTGGGGGTGCCACCCAGGCACATCAGGATCGCCATGTCCTTGAAGCGGCTGGTGAAGAAGCTGCGGAACAGATAGGCGGCGCCAACACCGGCCAGGAACAGCGCAATCAGCGCAATCAGGCCGAGATAGTCGTTCATGTAGGTGAGGATGCGGCCGAGGTCGGCACTCTGGTCCAGATGGGTGGTGAGGGTGACGCGGCGTGGTTCCTTGAATTCGGTCTGCGCGGCGACGCGGAATTTTTCCCGCAGTCCGCTCAGCTCATAGGACGACGGCAGCTTGTAGAAGCGCGCATAGCTGATGCGGCTGCCGAGCTGGATCAGCCCGGTGCTTTTTATCTGCTCCATGCCCATGTAAATGGCAGGAAAACTGTTCATCGCCGCGATGGTGGTGGTGGGGTCTTCGAGGATCACATCCTGCACCGTGAATTCGCGGGCGCCGATCCTGACCTTGTCGCCAATCTGCATGCCGAGCAACACCATCAGATCACGCGCGACCCAGATATTGTCGCCAGCAAGCAGCTCGCTGCGGGCAGCGTTCTTCAGCACCGAGCCGCGTTGTTGCAGCACCAGATCACCATATTGCGGAAAATCCTTTTCGATGCCGATCAGCTGGCTCATGCGCGAATTGTTGTTGGCCGCCACCATCGACAGGAACGAAATCTGGTCGGTAGCTTCGAAGCGGGTGTGCAGAAAGGATTCGGCAAAACCGGTTTCCTTGCCAGAGAGCGGAAACCGCGAACTGATTTCCACGTCGCTGGTGAGGATGGCCCTGGAGTTGTTGGCGAGATGCTGGTCGATCGAATGCTTGAAGGAGTCCAGCGCAATGAAGCCGATCAGCCCTATGCCAAGATTAAGCACGAAAAACAGGCTGAATTTGTAGTTGTTGCTGATTTCCTTCCAGGCGAGTCGCAGCCACAGCATCAGACAAACCTGCCGTCGAGCAGACGTTGCTGCCGGCCGCAGCGCAGCGCCAGTTGTTCGTTGTGGGTGACGAACAGCATCGTCATCCTGTGTTCCTTGACCAGATTGAAAATCATGTCGGTCACATGGGCGCCGGTGGTGTTGTCGAGATTGCCGGTGGGTTCATCGGCCAGCAGGATGGCCGGCCGCACCACCATGGCCCGCGCTATCGCCACGCGCTGGCATTCGCCGCCGCTCAATTGATGCGGGAAATGATCCTTGCGTTTGTCGAGGCCGACTTGCGCCAGCGCTTCCCGTGCCTTGCCGGTTGAATTCTTGTCCTTGAACAGATCCAGTGGCAGCGACACGTTCTCCAGCGCGGTGAGATGCGACATCAAATGAAACTGCTGGAAGATGATGCCGATATTCTGCGCGCGGAATTTCGACAGCTGCTCTTCGCTGAGCTTCTGCATGTCCTGGCCGTTGAGAATGATGCTGCCGGCCGTGGGGCTGTCGAGCCCGGCCAGCAGGGTCAGCAACGTGGATTTGCCGCTGCCGCTCTGGCCCAGGATTGCCAGTGTCTCGCCGGCATCCATCTGCAGATTGAGATTCTTGAGCACTTCCACGGGTTCAATCTGACCGGCACCGGGAAAGGTTTTGCACAGGTTGTTGATTTCGAGAATCATGGGGGACGACGCAGGGGGGGTTATTCGTGCTGGATGGGCAAGGTGAACCAGAAACGGGAACCTTTGTCAGGTTCACTGTCGCAGCCCACCTGGCCGTGATGCAGTTCCACGATGGTTTTGACGATCGAGAGCCCGAGCCCGGTGGAGGATTCGCCGGCCGTCGGTCGTGAGCTGAGCTTCTTGAATTTCTGGAACAGCAAATGCTGGTCATCTGCGCTGATGCCTTCCCCTTCATCCTTGACGCTGAACGTTGCGACTTTGTCTTCATCATCAGGTTGCAGGGAAATCTCCAGCCTGCCACCCGGCGGTGAATACTTCACGCCATTGCTGACATAGTTGTCGAGCGCTTCCCGCAAGCGGGTCGGGTCGCCGTGCACGTCAATGCCGCTCTGGATGTTGCATGACAGTTTGAGCCCCTTGTTCACGGCGGCCTGCTCGCTCAAGCGGATCACGCTCAGCGCCAGCTCCGACAGATCGACCGGAAAGTCCGAGAATTCCAGGCCTTTCTGCTCCAGCCCTTCACCTTGCAGGATGCCGCCCACCACTTCCAGCATGTGCTGGGTGGTGGTGTGGATGTGGGTGATCATTTCCAGTTCCTGGTCCTTGTCACTTTCAACATCGCCGCGTCGCATCATGCCCAGCACATCCGACAGGCCACTGATGGCCGCCAGCGGATTCTTGAGATCATGACTGGCCACTGCCAGCACTTCGCCCTTGGAACGGGTGGCCTGCTCGGCACGGTCGAGCGCTTCCCGCAATTCGCGGGTGCGCCTGTCCACCATGCGGGCGAGGTCTTCTTCGCGCCGGCTCACCACTTCCGCCATGGTGTTGAAAGTGGAAATCAGGCTGCCCATTTCATCGCTGGAGGTTTGTTTGACGCGGGCGCCGAGGTCGCCCTTGGCCATTTTCTCGGCCGCCAGCGACAACTGGCGGATCGGCGCAGTCAGCAGTCCTGCCAGGAAGTAGATCAACACGATGATGGCGGTGGTGCCGGTGGTTTCGATCAGGTTGCTGAGCCGCAGTTTCTGCGCCATCGGTTCGAGTACGGTTTTTTCCGAGCGGGTTTCCAGGTAATACCAGTCGGCGGATTTGATCGGGGCATAGGCAACCCAGGTGACATCGTCTACGTCCTGGCGGTGCATCCGGATCAGGCCGGGTTCACCCGAGGTCATGTACGACAACAGTGCCTTCACATCGCTTTGCGCAAACTCGTCACTCGACAACAGCGAGGCGTTGAGCACCAGCTCGGCTTGCTTGTGATAGAGATAACGGCCCTTGTCATTGACGATGATGCTGCCGCTTTTTTCTGGCAGACCGAGCGTGTGGAACATGTTCTGCAACGCCAGATCGATTTTGGTAACACCGGTGGCCTTGTTGGGAGTTACAAAGGGTACGGCGTAGGTGGTCATCAGGATGTTGCCGGCTTTGGCATCGAAATAGGGCAGCGTCCACAAACCCTGGTTGTGTTCCAGCGGCAGTTTCCACCAATCGAGCTGGCGGTAATCGTAGCCGACGGCAGGATTGGCATCGCCAATATCTATAGTGGTGATGTTGTTGCCTTCACGGAATGAATAAGGGGCAAACAAGTCACGGTCGGGCAGCAGGCTGTGGGGAGCAAAGGCAACCGCAGCACCAAATACTTCCCGGTTGGCGGCAACGGTGTCACGGGTGAGATTGTCCAGTTCTGTCGGGGTCAGACCCTGTTTGCCGGTGAGATAACGGCTGTTGGAGCGTGCCAGGGTTTCCAGCTGGTTCAGGCGCAGTTCGAGCCGCAGCGCCATGTTTTCGGTGCTTTGCAGCATGTCGGATTCAATTTTCTGGCCGGTTTCATCAATTTCGGTGTTGGTCAGGAAGTTCTGCAGGGCAATAAAGACCAGTGCCACCGGAAAGGTGATAAACAGCACGAACTTCAGCCTGAGCGAGGCGTTGAAGGCAAACTTGGGGGCGGTGGCTGTGTCGGGGGTATTCATCCGGAACTCGGCAAGTGGAGCGTCCTGCAGTTTACTTAACCGGCAGCAGCGGAGCCAGAAAAGTATAGACATGGTCAGCGACTATTTTGGCACCTTCCGCATTCGGATGGATGCCGTCGCTCTGGTTCAGTGCAGGGATGGCTGCAACCCCGTCAAGCAGAAACGGCATGAACGGCAGCTGGTATTTTTCTGCCAGTTCAGGGAATACCCTGGCAAAGTTGGCGGTATATTCCGGGCCGTAGTTGGGCGGAATCATCATGCCGGTGAGCGCCAGCCTGAGGCCGTTCTTGCGGGCGAATTCAATGGTCTCGACCAGATGCGAGCGCAACTCCGCCACCGGCAGCCCGCGCAGACCGTCGTTGGCACCCAGTGACAGCACCACCAGATCCGGTTTGGCCCGCACATACCACTGCATGCGGCTGAGCGCGCTGGCCGAAGTGGAGCCGCTCACCCCGCCATTGATGATCTTGATGTCAGAGCGACCTTCTGCTTTCAGGCGCCTGGCAACCAGATCAGGAAATGCCTGTCCGGTTTCCAGCCCGAGGCCCTCTGTCAGCGAATCCCCCAGAAACAGCACCGTGAACTGCTTTTCGGCGGCAGCAACTTCACCAACCATCAACACCAGCAGTATTGCCAACAAACTACGCAACATCAGGTCTATACCTCATCAGAACCAAAATGAACACAAGCTGATCTTCGAAGCCGCTGGCGGCTGTGCACTCCCAAAGCTGCTAACATTCCACCAGATTCTATACCAGCAAGAGACCGCCTCTCATGACTATCATTCGCCAGGACGATGTGATCCACAGTGTCGCCGACGCCCTGCAGTTCATTTCCTACTACCACCCGCTTGACTACATCCAGGCCGTCCACCGGGCCTGGCAGCGCGAGGAAAGTCCGGCTGCCAAGGATGCGATGGCGCAGATCCTGGTGAATTCCCGCATGTGTGCCGAGGGCAAGCGGCCGATCTGCCAGGACACCGGCATTGTGGTGGTGTTTGTTGAAGTCGGCATGAATGTGCAGTGGCAGGGCAGCATGAACCTGGAAGACATGATCAATGAAGGCGTGCGTCAGGCCTATATGAATCCCGACAATATCTTGCGCGCTTCCATTGTCAGCGATCCGGCCGGCGCCAGGAAGAACACCAGGGACAATACCCCGGCCGTGATCCATACCCGGCTGGTGCCAGGTGACAAAGTGGATGTACGCCTAGCAGCCAAAGGTGGTGGCTCCGAGAACAAGAGCAAACTGGTGATGCTGAACCCGAGTGACAGCATCGTCGACTGGGTGCTGAAAACGCTGCCGACCATGGGCGCCGGCTGGTGTCCGCCCGGCATACTCGGCATCGGCATCGGTGGTACCGCCGAGAAAGCCGTGCTGATGGCGAAAGAAGCCCTGATGGGCACCATCGACATTGATGCCTTGCGCGCGCGCGGGCCCAAAAACCGTATCGAAGAATTGCGGCTTGAACTGATGGACAAGGTGAATGCACTGGGCATCGGTGCGCAGGGACTCGGCGGTCTCACCACCGTGGTGGATGTGATGATCAAGGACTACCCGACCCACGCCGCCTCGTTGCCGGTGGCGATGATTCCCAACTGCGCTGCCACCCGGCATGCGCATTTCGTGCTGGATGGTTCCGGTCCGGCCGAACAGGCCCAACCCAACCTGGATGACTATCCAAGCATCACGTGGGATGTCGGCCCCACTGCCCGTCGTGTCAATCTCGACACCGTCACCCCGGCAGAAATTGCCACCTGGCAACCCGGGGACACGCTATTGCTGTCGGGCACCATGCTGACCGGGCGCGATGCAGCCCACAAACGCATGATCGAACTCTACAAGAGCGGCAAGGGCCTGCCCGATGGTGTCGATCTCAAGGGCAAGTTCATTTATTACGTGGGGCCTGTCGATCCCGTGCGTGATGAAGTGGTGGGTCCGGCCGGCCCCACCACCGCCACCCGCATGGACAAGTTCACCGAAGATCTGCTGGCTTACTCCGGTCTGTACGGCATGATCGGCAAGGCCGAACGCGGGCCGGCCGGGATCGAGGCAATCAGGAAGCACAAGGCTGTGTACCTGATGGCAGTTGGTGGCGCCGCTTATCTGGTGTCAAAGGCCATCAAAAAGTCGCGTATTGTGGCTTTTGCGGATCTGGGCATGGAAGCAATCCATGAATTCGTGGTGCAGGACATGCCGGTGTCGGTTGCCGTCGATGTCAATGGCACTTCCGTGCATCAAACCGGGCCGATCGAATGGAAGAAGCGCATTGAAGAGCATGCTGTAAAAGTCAGGTAGGGGTTTGGCAGTCGGGCCATCCATGGAAAAAACGTCCCCTCCATTCGGAGCCCGCAAGGGGGCCTAGCCCGGTTGCTTGTCTCGGTCGCTCCCGCTCCTCACCAACAACCGGGCTAGGCCCCCTTGCGGGCTTCACTACGGAGAGGAGGTCCTTGCGATGAATGGCCGACTCAAGCTTTGGTCGTAGCAGGTCGTAATGACTGCCATATACCGAACACCACTATCCACGGCCCCCGCATGGGAAATGAAGTCTTTATTGAATCGCTGCTGAAAGGCGAGGTGCGAACCTATCCCGAACTGGTTACTTTCGGGGGGCGTCGCCTGTTGGGCCTGTTGTGTCAATCAGCGCCCAAAACTTTCCACCTGTCAGCGTCCAAAACTTTCCAGTCTAGCGACCTTTCTTGGCACCACTTTTATGGTGTTTGAAGCGGTAAGAGTCATTGCCGGTTTCCAGGATGTCGCAATGATGGGTAA
>CAILUG010000049.1 GCA_903837345.1 uncultured Gammaproteobacteria bacterium
CATTACCCATCATTGCGACATCCTGGAAACCGGCAATGACTCTTACCGCTTCAAACACCATAAAAGTGGTGCCAAGAAAGGTCGCTAGACTGGAAAGTTTTGGACGCTGACAGGTGGAAAGTTTTGGGCGCTGATTGACATATAGCGCCCCTGATTGATGGAGGCACTATAACGTAACCATGCACATTTGATTGATATTTGTTGTGCGTTACCAATCAGCAGAATTGCGGCTGCAGATTTTGCATGCCACGGGTTCCGTATTTTTTGACGAATTGCCGACGGGTTTCGGTTTGACACCGGCGGGAGCGGACTGGTCAAATTATGACTACACTCATAGCCCGATTGCGGCCCGCTGTTTGCCAGTGCGCTGCCGCTTCTGCATTTTCCGGAGTACCCATGCCCGCTTCCCGTGTGTACACAACTTTGCTCCTGTTGGTCGTGGTCATTGTGTCGGGATGCAGCAAAACCACACCTCCGCCTGCCACCGCCCCCAAAGTCACCGTGGCAAAACCGGTGCTGCGCAAGCTCAGTGATTGGGACGACTTTGTCGGCCAGTTTGAGGCAGTCAAGGAAGTGGCCATCCGTTCGCGCGTCAACGGCTATCTGGCCGAGATCGGCTTCACCGACGGCGCACTGGTGAAAGCCGGCGACTTGCTGTTTCGCATTGATGCGCGCCCGTTCGAGGCAGCGCTCGACCAGGCTCGCAGCCATGTCCGCAGCGTGGAAGCCAAATTCAACAACCTGCGCAGCGAGCGGGACCGTGCGCGCAGTCTGGTGGCGTCACAAGCCGTCAGCCAGGAAGAATTTGATACCTTGAACTCAGCAGCTCTCGGCGCCGAAAGCGATCTGGCCGAGGCACGCGCAGCGCAGCGAACTGCCGAGCTCAATCTCGGGTTCACGCGTATTACCGCACCAATCGCGGGCCGCGTGTCCTCCCGTCGCATCGACGTTGGCAACACGGTCAAAGCCGACGATACCTTGCTCACCACGCTGGTGTCGGTCGACCCGATCCGTTTCAGCTTTCAGGCCTCTGAGGCAATGTACCTGCGCTACAAACGACAGAACGCGGCGGGCATGGGTACCGCGCCGGTACGCATCCGTCTGCAGGATGAAACCGCCAATGCACGCGATGGCCGCCTTGAATTTTTCGACAATGTGATCAGCGCAGGCTCGGGGACGATCCGTGGCCGCGCACTGGTAAACAACCCCGATGGTTTTCTGGTGCCCGGCATGTTCGGCCATCTGCAACTGCAGGGCACTGTCTCCTATGACGGCATCCAGTTACCCGATACTGCGGTGGCAACGCGCGGTGCGCAGCGCATCGTCTATGTGCTGGGCAGCGACAACACGGTCAGTGCACGTCCGATCGAACTGGGTCCGCTCAATGGCGGCATGCGCGTAATCCGCAGCGGTCTCACTGGTGACGAACTGGTGATCGTCAGCGGTCTGCAGCGGGTAGTGCCTGGCGCCAAAGTGGATGCAACTACCACTACGATCGAGGTTCCTGCCCAGCAATAGTATCGTCTGGAATCGCAACACCCCAGCATTCACAGGATAGTACTTTCATGCGCCTGACCCACTTCTTCGTCGAACGCCCGATCTTCGCCAGCGTGATTGCCATCATGATCACGCTGGTGGGCGCTTTCGCCTATCCGCGCTTGCCGGTCTCGCAGTTCCCGCAGATCGCACCTCCGTCCATCAACGTCGCCATCACTTATCCCGGCGCCTCGGCGGAAGTGATTTCCGAATCGGTATTGGCGCCACTTGAACAGCAGATCAATGGCGTCGACAACATGATCTACATGACTTCCTCTGCGGTGGTGTCCGGCCAGTCGCAGATCCAGGTGTTCTTCCAGCAGGGTACCGATCTCAACACCGCGCAGGTAATGGTGCAGAACCGCGTCGCCACCGCCGAACCGCATCTGCCTGACACAGTACGCAACCTCGGCGTGACAGTATCGAAGCAATCGCTCGGCTTTCTTACGCTGTTCAGCATGAGCACCCATGATCCCTCGGTTGACGTCAACTATCTTGGCAACTGGGCCAACACTACCTTGCGTGACCGTCTGCTGCGCATCAAGGGTGTCGGCGACGTCAATGTGTTCGGCGGCTCTGATTACGCGATGCGTGTCTGGCTCGATCCTGATCGGGCCGCGCTGCGCAATCTCACCGCCAGCGAAATCGTGGCAGCGCTGCGCAACCAGAACCTGCAGGTGGCGGCCGGCTATGTCGGCCAGCAGCCGATGCCAAGCGGACGCGCTGCCTTCCAGCTGCCGATCCAGGTGCAGGGGCGTTTGAAATCTACCGAGGAATTCGAGAATGTCGTGCTGAAAGTAGGTGCTGATGGTGCCATCACCCGTCTGCGCGATGTCGGCCATGCCGAGATCATGCGCCAGAACTACAACATACGGGCCTTTTTCGGTGAATTGCCCTCCGTTGGCATTGCCGTGTTCCCGCAGCCCGACTCCAACGAGATGGAAACCGCCACTGCGGTGCTGAAGGAAATGGAGACGATGAAGAACACCGTGTTTCCGCCCGGCGTCACCTTCAGCGTGCCATGGAACCCCAGCCAGTTCGTGGCCGCCTCCATTGATGCGGTAAAAGACACGCTGCTGGAAGCACTGGTACTGGTGGTGGTGGTGATCGTGTTGTTCCTGCAGACCTGGCGCGCAGCGATCATTCCCATCGTGATCATTCCGGTGGCACTGGTGGGCACCATGTCGGTGTTGCTGGCGCTGGGCTATACCCTCAACACGCTGTCGATGTTCGCACTGGTACTGTCGGTGGGCATCGTGGTGGATGACGCCATCGTGGTGGTGGAAAACATCGAGCGCAACATGCGTTCCGGCATGAGCCCGCGCGAGGCGACGCACCGTACCATGGATGAAACTGCCGGCGCGCTGATTTCCATCGGACTGGTACTGATGTCGGTGTTCATTCCTTCCACCTTTGTGACAGGTGTACCCGGCTTGTTCTATCGCCAGTTTGCAGTCGCGATGTCGTCAAGCGCAGTGATCTCCCTGTTGATGTCATTGACGCTGACACCGGCACTGGCAGCAGTCTTGCTGGTGCCACATGCGGAAGACCACGATGTGACGCATGGAGCACGCTGGCTGCGGCCGCTGTTGCGTTTCGGCAATGGTTTCAACCACAGTTTCCAGCGACTGGAACACGCCTATGGCAGACTGACCTCCAAAACCGTGCGTCGTACCGGCGCCATGTTGCTGCTCTATGGAGGCCTGTTGCTGTTGACGACCTGGCGCTTCATCGCCACGCCACGCGGCTTCATTCCTGAACAGGACCAGGGCGCGCTGATCGGCGTCATCACACTGCCACCGGGGGCGGCAGGCGATCGCACCGATGTGGTGATGCGCAAGGCCATGTATATCGCCGCCGACACCCCCGGCATCGACGAAGTGGTGGCGTTCTCCGGTTTCAACGCCGCGAGTTCGTCGCAGGAATCGAATACCGGTGCCTTGTTCATACGCCTGTCTGATGCAGTAGCACGCGGGAAGGCTGGTCTTTCGGCGCAGGAAGTCAGCCGGCAACTGGCCGCCAAGCTGAGTGTGATCCAGGATGCCAATCTGAACGTGATTTCACCGCCTACCGTGCGCGGCATGGGCAATGGTGGCGGCTGGCGCATGATGATCCAGGATCTGAATGGCGCCGGTTACCAGGCGCTGGAAGACGCGTCCAATGCCCTGGTTGCCGCGTCACGCAAAGTGCCGGAGGTTACCGGTGTGTTCAACCAGTTCAACAACGGCGCACCGCGTCTGTACGGCGATCTTGACCGTGACAAGGCCGAGCTGCTCGGCGTTGAACCGCGCGACGTGTATGACACCATGAACATCTATCTGGGATCGTTGTACGTCAACGATCTCAACCTGTTCGGCCGTACCTACCAGGTGATCGCACAGGCCGAGACTGATCATCGTGATGATCGCAGTGATGTGCTGAACCTGCAGGTGCGTTCGCGCAACGGCCAGATGGTGCCGCTGTCGGCGCTGGTGAAGCTGAAGGAAGACGCCGGCCCTACCCGTGTCGTGCGGCATAACCTGTTCCCCACTGCCGATGTGCGGGGTGCGCCGACACCGGGCGTTTCATCGATACAGGCACTGCAGGCGATGGAAAAACTGGCAGCGCAGGTGTTGCCGCAGGGCATGAGCTTCGAGTGGACCGACATGTCGTTCCAGGAGAAAGCTGCAGGTGACACCGGCCTGTACGTTTTTGGAGCAGCAGTGTTGTTCGTGTTTTTGGTGCTGGCGGCACAATACGAGGCGTTCATGCTGCCGCTGTCGGTGATCCTGATCGTTCCGATGTGTTTGTTGGCAGCCATTCTTGGTGTCAACCTGCGCGGCATGGACAACAACATACTCACGCAGGTGGGTCTGGTGGTGCTGATCGCGCTGGCAGCCAAAAATGCCATCCTGATCGTCGAGTTTGCACGTCAGCATGAAGAGCGTGACGGCATGTCGCGCTTTGAAGCCGCCATCGCTGCTGCCCGCACCCGTCTGCGGCCCATCCTGATGACGTCGTTTGCTTTCATCCTCGGCGTGTTGCCGTTGGCGATCGCGCAGGGCCCCGGCTTCGAGATGCGACAGGCGCTGGGAACGGCAGTATTCTTCGGCATGCTGGGGGTAACCTGCTTCGGCCTGGTGTTCACTCCTGTGTTTTACATCGCCTGTCGTGCCTTTTCGGCGCGCAAGCAGCAGGCCTCACCACCGGCAGTGGCGCAGCAGGGAGAGCAAGCATGAAGACCCACCCGATGCGCAAGCAATCATTCGCATTCAATAAACCAGGTCTCTCGCTGGCGGTTGCCCTGCTGCTGGCCGGCTGCGCTGTAGGACCCGATTACAAGTCGGTATTGCCACAGGCGCCGGCACAGGCTGCTTTCATCAACGGCACAGCGCCTGCACTGAGCAGTGATGCAGTGCCGGCCGACTGGTGGAAGCTCTACCAGGATCCGGCGCTTGACGCACTGGTCGAGGATGCACTGAAAGCCAATACCGACTTGCGCGTGGCCGCAGCCAATATGGAACGTGCCGAAGCACAGTGGCGGGAGAGCCGCGTGCAGTTGTTGCCATCCACAACCGTGGCGGCCAGCGACACCCACAGCCGCCAGGTCGTTTTTCTCGGCACCACGCCATTATCAGTGCAGAACACCGTCTATAACGTGAACCTCAGCATCGCCTATCAGGTGGATCTGTTCGGTCGCGTGCGCCGCGCCATCGAGGCTGCACGCGCCGATACCGACGCGGTGCGTGTGGCTTATGAGGCGACGCGCATTACGGTCGTTGCCGCCACTGTGCGCAGCTATGCCGCCGCCTGCCACAGCAACCGCCAACTTGATATCGTGCAGCAGAACCTCACGCTGCAAAACAAACGGCTGGAATTGACCAGACAACTGCTGGCGTCCGGCCGCGGCACTGCGATGGCAGTGTCGACCATATCCGCGCAGGTTGCGCAGACACGGGCGCTGCTGCCGCAAGTGCAGGCCCGCCGCCAGGCCACGCTGTACCAGTTGGCCGCACTGCTCGGCCTCACACCACAACAAGTGCCAGCCGCTGCCATTGCCTGCAACAAGGCGCCCATGCTGGCGAGCCTGGTCCCGGTCGGCGATGGCGCCCAACTGCTACGCCGCCGCCCCGATGTGCTGCAAGCGGAACGCACCCTTGCCGCATCCACTGCACGTGTTGGCATCGCGACGGCCGACCTGTATCCAACCGTAAGTCTCGGGGCCGGCATCGGCACGGCTGCCCGCACCAGTGGTGATCTGTTCTCGAGTGGTTCGCAGATCTGGAACTATGGCCCGGCCATAAGCTGGACCTTTCCCAACATCGTCGGCACGCTCGCACGCGTACGTGAAGCCAAATCTACCGTGGACGCAGCAGTAGCGCGCTTTGATGGCACCTGGCTGAATGCATTACGCGAAACCGAAACGGCACTGGATGGCTATATCAAGGGCCTTGAACAACGTGCCGCACTTGCCGATGTCAGCACCCACAGCACGGAAGCAGCGCGGCTGGCGCAATTGCGTTTCGATGCCGGTCAGCTGAACTATCTGGATGTGCTGCAGGCGGAACTGGCAGCAGCCGACGCACGCGTCAATCTGGTCGCCGGCGATGCCGCAGTGACGGCACTGCAGGTTGATCTGTTCCTGGCGCTGGGTGGTGGCTGGTCGGGAATATAAAAACGCGACCAATCAACTTTTACTTGCCCTTCGTGGTAGTCGCTTTTTCATACTGATCTCGTTTCTTGCCATATTCAATAACGGCTTGCAGAAACTCCGGATGCTGTTCGGCCACCTGCTTCATCTTGTGATGATAGTCTCCCTGTTGCAAATCAATAACCCCTTCTGCCGGCAAATGCCGGGGAGGTGGATTTTTGTTGCCGTCCCAGTTAGCAGGATCAAAGTATGCACTTACATTTTCGTAGTAGTCCGCCGCGTGATCCGCCATCGCCTGTATTTCAAACTCCGGTTGGCACAAGCGTCTGGAGATGTGGGAGTTGATGGAGGGACTCGAGCTGCAACTGATGTTAAAGCGTTTTTCATCATTGAAATGATTGAAGAAGTCGTAGGCCTTGATTTCGGCATCCATCATCTGTGTGCGCAGTTGCTGCAAGCGCTGGCCGGTGATCACGATTTCTTCTGGCTTGGCCTGAACCTCCTGCGCCTGTGATGACCTGGCCTGCTCGGCCAGAACACTGAATGGCATGCTTAGCGCAAATACCAGCGTGGCATTCCGAATATCCATCACGTGAATCCTCCATTAATCCCAAAAGTGACAATGTTTCCTTGCTGATTTCAGACTTTATTTTCCCATCGCTGTAGTTGTTTTTTCATACTGGTCACGAATCTTGCTGTACTCGATGACTGCTTGCAGAAACTCCGGATGCTGCTCAGCAATCTGCTTTATCTTGCGATGGTAATCCGGCAGTTGCGAGCCAATCACCGCTTCCATCGGCAGATGGGTAACTTGGGAAGTGTGGTTAATGTCAGAGCTAAATGCGAATGTCCTGGGATCGTTGGAGGCGCTCCAGTCTGCCAGAAAGTCCTGTCCGTGTTCTGCCGCCGCTTCGCTGACAAAGTCCGGCTCGCATACTTGCCTGCTCAGGCGGGTGCCGGTGGGTTGATGCATGTTGCAACTAATTTTGAAGCGTTTTTCGTCATTGAACTTGTTGAAAACTTCGTAAGCCCTTTTTTCGGTTTCCATCATCTGCGTGCGCAGAACCGAGCGCTCGCCGGTGATCACAATTTCCTCGGGCCTGGTCTGTGGCTCCTGCGCCTGTGCAGATTTGGCCTGCTGGGCCAGAACACAGAATGGCATGGTTAGCACCAGCACTAGCGTGGTAATGCGAATATCCATGGTGCGTTTTCTCCCTGAAATCCACGAGCAACAATAGTTCCTGACTGATTTCAGCCTTTATTTCCCCATCGTAGTAGTCGCTTTCTCATACTGCTCCCGTATCTTGCTGTACCGAATAACCTCTTCCAGGAACTCCGGATGCTGCTCGGCAATCTGCTTTATCTTGCGATGGTAATCCGGCAATTGCGAGCCAATCACCGCTTCCATCGGCAGATGGGTGACTTGCGAAGTGTGGTTAATGGAAGTGTCAATCATGCCGGTCACCGGATTGGTGGAGGCTTGCCAGTCTCCCAGAAAGTCCCTTGCGTGGGCTGCCGCCGCTTCGTTGACAAAGTCCGGCTCGCATACTTGTCTGCTGAAGTGGGTGCCGGTGGGTTGATGCATGCTGCAACTGATGTTGAAGCGTTTTTCGTCATTGAACTTGTTGAAAACTTCGTAGGCCCTTTTTTCGGTTTCCATCATCTGCGTGCGCAGAACCGAGCGCTCGCCGGTGATTACAATTTCCTCAGGCCTGGCCTGTTGCTCCTGCGCAGACCTGGCCTGTTGGGCGGAAGCGCTGAGCGGCAAGCCCAGCGCGAAAGCGATAGCAGCGATGCGAATATCCATGGCGTGGTTCCTCCATCAATGCCACGAACTGCCTACAAACCTGCAATATAAACCCTGTGCTTGGGCTTCACTGGCGGCACTGCGGCGAAGCTCTTGCGCATTT
Source organism: uncultured Gammaproteobacteria bacterium (assembly GCA_903837345.1). Lineage (GTDB taxonomy): Bacteria > Pseudomonadota > Gammaproteobacteria > Pseudomonadales > Pseudohongiellaceae > CAILUG01. The sequence goes on from CAILUG010000049.1 coordinate 8,077, forward strand.
GCCGCAACTCCTCTTTGTCATGGAAATCCTTGTAGGGAGTGAGATCGAGGGTTTCCGGTACCTTGGTCAGGCGTTCATCGCCAATGACCTTGATGTAGTCCTGCATGAAAGCATCATAGGCTTCCCATTCAATGCCTTCGGCACGCACGGCAGCCTGTTCGGCATGCAAGGCGATCTGGTGGGCGTGCAGATAATGCATGCCCAAGAGCTGGATCAATGATTTCTCCACCGCTTCATGCACAACCAGAAAACGGTCGGTCATCACGCGCCGCTTGCGATAGACAAAACTCTTCGGCATGTGACGATCAATGAAAATCATGTGGCCATCAAGACTGTAACCGGCCAGGTAAGGAATATCGTAACTACGCTCGAGATGGGTGCGGCTGCGAATCGCCCTCATGGCATGATCCATCATCTCCTTTGAAATGAGCCAGCTGGCGACATGGTGTTTGCTGCCAGCCGGTTTTTTCCCTGTTGCTGCGTCGTGTTTCTCGTACATTTTGTGCGGTCCCCTCGCGTAAACTAGCGGTTGATTTTGGTCATCTTCGAGCCTTCAAAGGTGAGGTTGTACATCAGACCCTTGTTGGAAAAGATGAAGCCGATAATGGGCTGCTGCACGGTATTGGAACTGAGCTCGCCGCCCTTGCCGAATTCTGCTATCGCAACACTGCCATCGACTCCGGCTTCCCAGCCGTCACTGTTGCGGAAAGTGTCGAGTACATCATTATTCATGAACAGGATGATCTGGGATTTGACCTGCGCCCCCAGCTGAAAACCCACCGATGCGCTGGCTGTGCTGTAGTAAGCCACGGTCTTGCCACCCACCATCAGCACGCCTTCACCGTATTCGCCACCCACCACGAAACCGGCCTTGATGACTTTCGGGAACACCAGCATGCCAACGGCATTTTCTGCCAGGGTTTTGCCGGCCAGACTTTGCTTGTTGAACTTGGCAAGGGCTTCTTCGACATTGGCATCGATTTCCTGCTTCGAAGCGGCAAACGCCGGTGTGGAGGCTGTGAAACAGCAAAAAAACAACGCGGCCAGCAACAAACTGGCGCAGCGGGACAGTGAAGTACGCATAGGGGTATCCTTCTGTTGTATGGTCTGACTAAGGCAGAGTGTAGACCGGGACGAAGCTTTTGTTTAGCAGCATGTTGTTGCAGGCTGACTCCCAGGTGGAGCCTATGCCATAACCTGCATACAACACCACCCCATGATAGGGCCTGAGGTCTGTAGGGGTACCGATTACCGTGGCTCCCATGTTGGTAAATAGCTGCCCCTGTTGGTAGGCAGGCGCATAGCTGCAATTCCTGAATGGAACCCACCCGCCTGAACCATTGAGCAGGTAGATATTGCCGCCACTGCTGGCCGGAAACCACGCAGCAACGAACAGACTGCCGACGATTCCGTAAACATTGTCGGGAGGAGAAACGGCAATAATGATGCGCTGCTGATCCATGGGACCGATCACACTGGGAGTAGCAGTCGGGGGCAAGCTGCCATTCAGACTTGCATATTCGCTATCGGCAGGCGTGGTGAGATTGATGAAGTCCTGGCCACTGCATTGGTAGGGTGCGGCATCGCGTTCGGCCCTGGGAATTATCAGCTGCCCCGGATCGGCAATGCCGCGCGCCTTGAACGGAGCGAATCCGGCATCGGTCAGGGTTTCAAAATAGGAAACCAGCCGGTAACCACCGGGCGTGTTCACGCCGACAGCAATATCCGAATAGGTCTGCGTGCCGATATGCGTGCCCAGCACCTGCCCTTCCTGCACATAGTCACCGAGCAGCAACGGTTTGGCCAGATTCACATGAAAGAGGATGAAGGTGAAAGCCGGCTGCACCGAGGAAGTAATTTGCACCTGGGTGCCTGCCCACTCATCGAAGATGCGGGTAACAGTGCCTGCTACCGGTGCTTTCAGAACCGTGTTCGCATCCGGAAACATGAAGTAATGTTTCATGGAACGGCAGTGTTCGAAATCATCGGAATAATCGTGTCCTGCGCTGGACCGGAATCTGGACAGCGCAAATATCCTGGAGATATCGATGTAATTAGTGGAGACGAATTTTGGCACACCCAGTGCTGCCACATCATAGGTGGCAGCCACCACCGCCAGCGGCACCAGCAACAACTGCAGCAGGAGCAGGGTTGCAGTCAGTCTGGCTTGCATGCGCTGTGTTCAGTTCTCATCGCACCGCAAGAGCATATTGCCGGGTGTCGGTCTTGAGGATGTTATATACCCCGAAATCACAACTGTAGACAGTCCAGGCTTGCAACGGATCGGTGGCATAGGTAGATGAAGTCCAGTAGTACACACCCACCTGGAACGAATTGAAAATTACCGGACCAAGTACCGTAACACCGTCCGGGCCAGGAATTCCCGAGAAATTGCTGGCCTGCGGAAAGGTGGGCGCCCGGTCGGATATGCTCAGCATTTCATTGCGGTTCGGCAGTCGCCACTGCCCTGCGGTTGAACCATCAGTCAAACCGCATTGGCCGCTGGCCAGCTGGTTGACAGTATCCAGCGCGGCAGCCCAGGACTGTTTGATGCAGTCGGCCTTTTTCAGCCAGGTCAATCCGGTCACGGTATCCGACAAGGTGCCGTCGCCATTATCGACGAAGCGCTGGTAGGAAGTGGTGCGGACTCCTGTTGTCAGGCTGGCATCATCGCCGGTACCGTAAGTTCTGCCGCCGATGCCCGCATAGACACCAGTGGCCAGCAGCTTGACCACACCCGCCCCACCCGATCTGACTGCCCAGCCTGAATTGGTGGAATATTCCTTGAGATCGCTGAATCCGGACTCGGTACCGTTGATCCAGCGTCCATCGGTAAAACGGATGACCATGGCATTGCTGCTTGCCGCGGTATAGGTTGTTGACGACCAGTAGGCGTTGCCAACATTGGTGAATGGATTGCCGGCAGACAGGGCCGGGTTGCTCTGTGAGATATCCACCAGACTTTCCAGCTCATTCACATTGGGCATGCGCCATTGGCCAGCCGTTGACCCATCGCTCAACCCACAGGCGCCACTGGCAAGCCGGTTGGCCGCGAGCAAGGCAGTACTCCACACCGAACTGCCCAGACAGCCGGCATTCTTCAGCCAGACCAGACCGGTCAGGTGATCGGACACGGTGCCGTCATTGTTGTCGGTAAAGCGCGGGTAGGGCCAATTGGCACCTTTGGCAGCAGAGGCGTCATCGCCGGTTGCATAAATTTTTGTTTGTCCGGTGCGTGGCAAGTCCGTCTGCTTGTCGCCAGCACTGTAGGCAACAAAATTGGCTGTGTAGACATCATAAAGCGGCATGGGAAAGTACCGCAGCACAGCCCTGTAAGTTCCGTTGAAATCGAATCTGGTTACAGTGCTGTCGGTGGCGGCCGGATACACCGCAAATCCGGCTTTTCCTGCATAGATGGTATTGTCTGCGGTGTAATAGGAATTGTTGGTTTTGTCGACGCCATGGAAGGTGTAGAAACCGTTGACATCGGTAGTTGCCGTGGTTGTTTTACCATCGTTGTGGTGAAACAGGGTGACGGTGACTCCCGCTACCGGCAGCCCGTTTTTGTCGGTAACGCTGCCTGAAATATTGATCGTGCCCGTGGTAGTGGCTCCGGCTTGTTTGGCAGCCCAGGCAACTACCAGATCACTGTAAGTCTGGACGGTGCCCAGATTGCGGATAGTTTTGCCGAACGCAGGCCCGGAAGCAGAAACATTGCCCAGCGCATCGACACCCAGATAGTTGCCGGTAGCCGCATAGAAACGGTAATCGTAAAGTTCGAACTGGCCGGAGCTTGGTATTCCCTGAAAGAATTGCGGATAGTTGGCAGCGGCCCAGCTGAACAACTGGTCGTTGGTAATGGCAAAAGCCGGCACATTGAGCGTGACCAGCAACAACAGGGCTGCAAGCTTGTGGAAAATTTTCACCTGACTGTTCTCCCTGACCATGAAAGTCTGCAGTTTTTATCAATACAGCAAACGCGGCCGGTGTGTATGCCTACATCTGCTCTTGTCATGCTAACAACAGGAATTAAACAGTGGATGTTATCCAGATCACAGTTTCCCCAATCAAAAATCCCGCAGCTGTAGTGGGGGTCTGATCTTGAATCACATCAAACTGCACTGCCGCTAGCGTGTGACGGTTGTTTCCGACTCACCCGATGCGGCAAGTTGATCCGGCGCTCGCCGCCACAAGGTGCGGGCCGCCTCCATGAAAGGCTGCGACAGGAACTTCCACAACGTGCGATGGGGATTGTTGTCGCCGAGCTCTTCTGTTGAAGCGCCGTAGACAACTTTCTCGCCGGGCTTGGGAACATAGAGCGTACCGGCCAGTTTGTCCCACAGGCACAACCCGCCGGTGAGCCCAAGATTCTTGTCACGATGCTCCAGCAGTGCGCTGTGGTGTATCTGGTGAAAATGCGGCGGATAGAAAATGCGTTCCAGCCGGTCACCGAATGAAAACTTCACGTGCGAGTGCTCAAACTGCTGCATGAAATGGAAGCAGGTCCCGATGATGACAAGCAGCCCGGCTGCCGACGGGCTTGCATCAACACCAAGCAGAAACATCAGACCACCACCGACCAGACCACCGCCGAGGTCCATGTAAAGTGTGCGGATGAACATGTCCACCGGATGGGTACGTATGAACACCGGGTGCAGCGCTTCTGCCGAATGATGACCCTTGTGGAATTCCCAGAAGAACGGAATCTTGTGACCTTGCAGATGCCAGGCAAAGCGGGCCATGTCGGTGCCGAGCAGGGTGAAAACAATCTGCAAGGTCACCGCCAATACGCCAGCAGGCACATGCAACGCGGAATGTCCGAAGTGTTGTACCAGCCAGATCTGTACTACACCCGAACCCACTGCCAGGCCGGCGAACAGCAGGAAATTGTCGAGCCACGCAATCGGCACCATCAGCAAATCAATGCGCACCGAGTGTGTCTTGTAAACCGAAGCCGGCAGCAAGTACTTGAGCCCCGCCCACAATGACAGCCGCTCGCCCCGGCGACGAACGAACAGCAGGTAAATCACCATGCCGATGAGCAGGAACCAGAAATAGCTCCTGGCCATATTCACGAAGGAATTGCCGATGAACGACCAGAATGGCTGGTCGGGGGAATTGCGGTGAGGACCCATTACCTCCCAGAACGCACTGGAAGTTGAACTCAGCCAGCCTGATATTGCATCCATCGTGCAGTCCCCCACAGTCAACACTGGTCGCCAGTGTATGCGCTCTGACAGTACATGGTTAGCCAGTCCTGCCTATGGCGTCAAGCTCTTGCTCTTGCTGACACCCCAGCCCTGCCCTGCTGCCGCATCCTTATTGATAGCCCAGCACTTGTCGCAATTCGACGCGGGCAGCGGCGAAATCGCGCTGGAAATCCGTATTTTTCTTCATCAGCGCCACCAGCACGGCGGCCTCGATGCGCCCGGCATCCACGTCGCTCGGATAATGCACGCCACCAAGCACCCGGTTGTAGCCGTACTCCCACCCCCGCGCCAGGATCACACCTCCGAGCTCTGGCACCATGTCGCCGAGCAGCATGGCAGTCATGGCGCCGAACATGGAATGGCCGCTCGGATAGGCATAACTGTATTCCGATTTCATGGTTCCCTGCAGGCAGCGCGGATTGTTCACCTCGGGAAGTTCGCTGATCCGCCGCATGCCCGAGCTTTCCTTGAGGCCGGTGGGCGGTGTAACCGTGGGATCAACCAGGAAGGGGCGCGGCCTTGCCCAGCAATCCTTGAGACTGGCGGTCAAGGAACCGGTCGAGCGTGTCACGTTGCGGAAAAACGCTACTGTGAGCGGCAGATTCGGCTCGGTGAACTTGTCGCCCAGCACGTCAGTGAAGCGGAAGATGCTGATGTTGGCGTCGGCCAGCACCCTGGCAGTCGTCGCCTGGTTGCGCGCATCCAGTGCGGCATGCAGCGCAAGGAGATCACGAGCTGCTTCCGGAGAACCGGCAACCGGCGGGGGCGGCAGCAAAGTAGTGAAATCCACTGCGTCGGCTTCGAGGTAGGTTGGGGATTGTGACTGGAGTTGCCGCCGCTGGGCTACGTCGCTCTGGCCGATGCTCACATTGGCAATCAGCAGTGCCCCCGTCAGCATGAAGGCCAACGCGAGTGAACGCTGGCCAGGTTTGCCGCTGATATTCATGGATCATTCTCCCGGGGATGCATGTGGCAACGGCCAATCCGTTTGATCACTGTTTCCAACTTCGCTTTGAATGGTTCCCAAACGACAAAACCCCCGCAATGGCGGGGGTTTTGCTTGGGATCAACGATAACTCATTACTTATGAATTGGCGCGATAGTTCTTGCGACCCTTTTTGCGTGCGGCAAGTTCTCCTGCGTAGATCGGTGCCGTCAACACGCGCACTTCGTATTTCACACGATCTGCCGGCGGAGCCTTCTCTCCCTCGGGGAACGAAGCGGCAATGGTGTCCATGCGCTCTACGGTGCCTGCTTTGTATTCAGGATGGGTGAGGATGAACAAGTCGTTGTTGATCACGCCATTGAGTACGCGTTCGCCGGCTTCCAGCGGATCCATACCCGGTGGTTCCTTGCCGGGTGACTCTTCTGCCGAAAACAGATTGTCGGTGCTCACGCCACCAGGACAAAAGGCCGAGGTGCCGATGTTGGTGTGTTCGAGTTCAAGGCGCAGTGCTTCCATGATGCCCACGGCACCAAACTTGGTGGCGGTATAAACTCCGGCAGTCGAGCCGGGCAGAATACCGCTCATGGATGAGGTGGTTACGATGTGCGCGCCTTCGCCATGCTTCTTCATGTGTGGCAAAAACGTGTTGACGCCATTGAAGATGCCGGTGAAGTTGACGGCGGTGGCGTTGTCCCAATCTTCCAGCGTGGTCTCGCTGATTTTGCGCAAGGTCTTGGCACCGGCGTTGCCGACCAGCAAGTGCAGATTGCCGAAAGTGGATTCAATTTGCGCCAGCAACTTCTTCCAGCCTTCGCGATCAGTGACATCGTGCTGGACCATCAGCACGTTGGGATTGTTTTCGCCAAACAGTTTCTGCACAGCCGGCAAGCCGCGCGGAGTGTGATAGCCCAGCACCAGTTTCATGCCGGCATTGAAACAGGCGCGTGCGATACCCAGGCCAATGCCGGTGGTGCCGCCGGTGATATAGGCTGTTTTGCCTTTGAGGCTGGTGAGCTGTGGTGGTTGGCGATAGCCGGGTTCACTTGGCGGCGGGGCGGCTGGTCTTGCTGCTCCTTCGGCTGCTACTGCATTCGACGGCGCAGCAACTTGCCCAAGCACGGCCGCAGCACCGGCGGATATGGCCAAACCACTCAAAAAATTGCGACGATTCACTGACATTTCAACCGGCTTTTCAGTTGTTGGTTTTTTGCGTTTCATGATTGATCCCCTGCTGAACGTGATTAACTGGTTTGGATATTGGAAAACCTGTGATGCTGCTAGTACGGATCGGTTTTGCCGGTGGTGAAGTTGGTGATCTTGCCGGTTTGTTGCATGGTGAGGTCGGCGATCACCTTGCGTAGTTTCTTGATTTCAACATCGGCAGGACTCGACATAGGGATGTCCTTGACGCCTGGCTTGCTCTGCACCATCACCGGTTCCACCAGTGCCACTATGACGCCTTTATCCTTGACCTGCACCGACAACTTCATCGAATACATGTTGAGCGCAGCCTTGCTGGCACCATAGTTCATGCCTATCGCCGCTGGCGGACCATAACCGAAAGAGCCGATAAAAGATGTCACATTGACGATCTTCTTCTGTTTGGAGGCCATCACCTGCGGCATGAACGCCTGCACCATGCGCATGGGGCCCAGGGTATTGATGCTGAAATCCAGCGCCGCGTCATCAAAATCAATTTCGCTGTAGGGTTTGCTGACAATCGCCATATCAGCCTGAAAGGATTGTTCCACTCTGGCCGCATTGTTGATCAACACATCGATAGGCTGGTTCTTGTATTTTTCCGCCACTGCCTTGATGGATTTGGTGTCGGCAACATCGATGCGCTCAATGACCAGATTGGGATGCGCGCTTTGCACCGCGCGCAAATCGGCGAGCTCGGGATCGTCGGATTTGCGCCGGGCCGTGGCGATAACGTTCCAGCCGGCTTCTGCATATTGCTTGGCCAGTTCAAAGCCGATGCCGCGATTGGAGCCGGTGATCAGCACCGTATCCGCATCAGCACGAAACTGGGCCTGGGCACCAACGGCTAACAGTGACAGCAGGATAGTCAGGCTGATTTTTTTAACCAAACCAGGCTTGTTCATATTAAGTTTCGTCATGTTATCGGGACTCTTGTGTTGTTTTGTGTTGTTGATGTTGCAGCCAAAGGGATCAGCGGTACAGGATAGGCAAAGTTACTCCGGTTCTCAAGCTGACGGCACGGCCGTGCTCAGCCGAGGCCATCGAAAAACTGTTCCTGGCGTCGGCGTAAATCTGCATGCGGCAGCCGGCCACGGGCCCCACCCATGTTGTCCACGACATGTTGCTCCCTGCGGGTGCCCGGAATGGCCGCTGTCACCGCCGGGTGCGCGATGATGTACTTGAGGAAGAACTGTCCCCAGCTCTGCACATCAAACTCAGCTGCCCAGTCCGGCAATTGCTTGCCATTGGTGGCCTTGAACAGCCGTTCGCGGCCAAACGGCAAGTTAACCAGAACCGCCAGCCCCTTGTCCTGCGCCAGTGGCAGCAGGCGTTTGGCTGCCAGCCGATCATCCAGCGAATAATTCAACTGGATGAAATCCATTTTTTCCTGCTTCAGCAGATTTTCTGCCGCGTCAAACTGGCTGGTCTGGGAAATGGTGATGCCGATATATTTTACTTTTCCTTCTGTTTGCAATTCGCGCAAAGCTGCCAGATCTTCGCGGGCATTCACCAGGTTATGAACCTGCAGCAATTCTGCTTTGTCCACTTTCAGTTTTTCACAGGATTGCTTGTAACTGGCTTTGCCTTTCACTCTGCCGCCCATATCGGTCTTGGTGGCAAGGAACAGATCGCCACGGATACCCAATTCGGCAATCAGACCGCCAAGCACCGCTTCGGAATCACCATAGACTGGCGCAGTATCAATCAGGCGTCCGCCGAGTTCGTGGAATTTTTTCAGGGTCGCCAGCAGCGCCGCCCGCTCTTTGGGATCGGTGCCTTCCCCAAAGCGGTTGGTACCGATACCCACCGGCACAATGGTTTCCCCGGAAGCCGGTATGGTTTTCTGTATCAGCGGCAGCGTCTGGGCAAACAAGCGGGCAGCGCCCAGTGTGGCCGCACAAGCGGCGCTGTAAGCCAGAACTTGTCGACGCGAAAGTGTCAGGTCGTTCACCTTGTGTTTCCTCCGAAGGTGGCAGTGGCGCGTGCCTCAACGCCAATGCGCCATTCCGGTTGCGCCACAATGTACAGGTCATTGTGGAGTATGCCGTCGAGCACAAAACGCCCGGCGGTCATGGGATCATGTGGTCGCTGTGCTGCAGGGCTGGACGCTGCTGAAGGTGCCGGCCGCGCTGCAGCTGTGGTGCTGGCGGGTGCAGCGGGGCGGGCCGGCGCTTCCGGTGCGCTGACATCGCCTTCATTAGGTTGACGCCTATGGCCCAGTCCCAGTCCCAGTCCTTCAAGGTGCCGGTCACTGACGTAACCGATAACCACCTTCATGCCGGCTTCGAAAAAGTCCTTGGCTATGCCCAGCCCGATGCCGCTGGAACCGCCGGTGATATAGGCAACCTTGTCCCTGACATCGGTGATGGTGGGGGCCTGTGAAGGGCCCAGATCAGGTGTCGCTGCGGCAGGTTGCGCCTGCCCGGAATTAGATGCTCCCAGGATGGTGGCTGCAGTCAGGGCAGTCGCCCCGCCCAGCACCTGGCGCCGATTCAAAGTAGTGTCTTTTATGTTGTCGCTCATGTTGAATCCCCTTCACCAAACAAAATGCAGCAAATGTGTTTTTGTGAAAATCGCCCACGCAAGGTGCTCAGGACAGTATTAAGGTTAAGCGATTTATAATCAAATCCGGTAGTGGATAACAATCTGGCTGGAAAAATGCGTGGCGATGTTCAGGACTTCCCCTGGCAAGTATCATTCCCGGAGAGCAGCCCTGAAGCAGCGTGAGTAATCCCGCTCTCTTTCTGTAAATAATTCCAACAGTGGATGCAAGCAACTTGTCAAAAGGCAGTTATTTTTTTCTGAAAAAATTCATGGAAATAGAAGCTCATGAAGTAAAGGCAACGGCTGCCTCCTTTCTGTTTGTATTCATACTCATGGCTTCCTACTACATTATGCATCCTGCACGTGATGCCATAGCCAGCGACTGGAGCGATGGCGAAGTCAGCCTGTTATGGACAATCAGTTTTGTTGCCAGTTTCGGCATTGTTGCCTTGTATGGCTATGTAATTTCCAACGTCAGGTTTCACTACGCCTTGCCGGCGGTCTACAGTTTTTTTGCAGCGAGCTTTCTGCTCTTCTACCTTTATTTTCATTTTTCTTCGGATCGCACGTTTGTAGACAAGGTTTTCTACGTCTGGCTCAGTGTTTTCAGCCTGTTTCATGTCTCCGTGTTCTGGAGCTTCATGTCGGATATTTTCAGCAAAGCCCAGGCCAAACGATTGTTTGACACCATTGCCGCCGGCGCCAGCGCCGGCGCCATAGTGGGGCCTTCAATACCGACACTGCTTGCCTCCAATGTGGGAGCGGACACCCTGCTGCTGTTCTCGGCCATCCTGCTGATCGTGCCGGTCTTCCTGATCATGTATCTGAACAAACTCAAGCATACGGAACTGCATAACGACTCGGTGCATGCCGATTTAAGTCCGGTAAAAATCGGTGGCAACATGTTTTCCGGTTTCAAACTGTTTCTGACAAGTCCTTTCCTGCTGGCAATTGCGGCGTTTATTTTTCTCTATACTGCAATTGATGCATTTGTTTATTTCGAGCAAAAAAACCTGCTGGCCGGCTATGACAGGACAACCCGGACACAGATATTGGGGGGCATCGACTGGATCACCAATGTACTCACATTCAGCCTGGCATTTTTTGTAACAAGCAGAATGGTGCAGAAAGCCGGCATGGGCCTGACTCTGGCCTCGCTGCCCTTGTTGATGGTCGTGGCTTTTCTGGTGCTGGCAGCCGCGCCGATGGTGCTGGTGCTGGTGGTGCTGCAGGTAGTACGCCGTTCAGGCAATTATTCCATTGTGCGGCCGGCCAGGGAGATGCTGTTTACCGAAGTGGACAGGGAATCCCGCTTCAAGGCCAAACCGGTGATTGATATTGTGGTCTATCGGGGCGGCAACATGGTGTCCGGCTGGCTGTTCGCGGGGTTGACGACCGGCCTGGGGCTGGGAGTTGTAGGCATGGCTTTGGTCGGGACAGTAATCGCTGCGATATGGTGTGCCTGCGGCCTGTATCTGGGCAAATATTTTGAAGCCAGCAACAAGTCCCAGGACATCAACCAGAAACTGCTTGATGAGCAAATTCACAATCAGGTGTAAACAATACGCCATCACAAACTTGCCTTGTGATGCAGTTAAGCGCAGTGGGACGAGCTTTATGCTTCCTATATCTGCCCTTTAAGTTTCCTGTACTCCAGCGCTTTATTCTTGCTATTTGCGCCGGCCCTCAGGCCGATGGCCTTTGTCTACAGGAGTGTTATGACCAATCACCATTTGAGCAGTCGGCTGAGCGGCTATCCGGATCCCACGCGCATCTTGCGCATCGCTTGCCAGACTCTGCTGCTACTGGGATTGTGCGTGGCGACGACTCACGCCGCACCGCTGCCAACCCAGCCGAAGCTGGTACTTCAGATCACGGTGGACCAGTTGCGCGGCGACCTGCTGCCCCGCTTCAAAAACAGGTTTGGACCAGGCGGTTTCCGTCTGTTGATGGATCATGGAGCCTGGTTCGCCAACGCTCACTACCAGACCGCGAATACGGTGACTTGTGCAGGCCACGCAGTGCTGGTGACAGGAGCCGATGTGGGCGAGCACGGCATTGTGGGCAACGACTGGTATGACCGCGATGCAGGTCACAATATGTACTGCGTTGACGACCCCCACTTTCCGGTGATCGGTGAGCCAGCCAGGGCCGGCACCGGCATGTCACCCGTCAATCTCACTTCCACCACGGTAGGCGATGAGCTGGTCAGCGCGTCGGGCGGGCGCTCGCGTGTGTTTGCAATTGCCGGCAAAGACCGCAGCTCGATCGTGCCCGGCGGCCATCTCGGCAAGGCGTTCTGGTTCTCAGGCACAGGTGGCATGGCGAGCAGTCATTATTACTACGATTCGCTGCCGCCGTGGGTCCAGGACTGGAATGATCGCAAGGCCATACTGCGTTACCGCGACAAGGGCTGGTCGCTGGCCCGGCCCCCGGAAACGTATCTCAACCGTGCTTCCGCCCAAAATCCGTTTGCGCACCCCAAAGCCAATACGGGAGCGATGTTTCCGCACCCGCTCAACAACGGCGGTGATGCAGGTCTCGTTGCCGCCATCCGCTTCACACCGTTCCTTGACGAACTCACTGCAGAGTTCGCGCAGGAGTTGATCATGCAGGAGAACCTTGGCGGCACCGGAGCTGCTGATTACCTTTCGATCAGTTTCTCCAGCACCGATTATGTCGGCCACTCGTTCGGCCCCAACAGCGTAGAAGCTGAAGACAACCTCATTCATCTCGACGCAACACTGGCCGGACTTTTCGCTTTCATCGACAAGAGCGTGGGGCTGCGGAACACCGTGATAGTGCTCTCTGCCGATCATGGGGTTGATGACATTCCCGAAGAACATCGCGCCGCCGGCTACATGACGGAGCGCTTCGGAGGCGACACGTTGAAAGCCAAGCTCAACGCAGCTCTGCGCAAGCGTCTGGGGATCGCTGAGGATCTGGTCGCTGCCGTCATTCCGCCCAATGTGTACCTGGATCCGGCAAAAGTACGCACGCTCAAACTGGAAGTGGTTGCTGCCGAGAATGCGCTGGCGGAAGAGTTGCGTGCGGAGCCTGGTATCGCTTACGCCTTCACCCGCTCCGATCTTCAGGCGGGCCGCATCGGTCATACACCGCTGCTGGACAGTGTGCAGCGGGCGTTTCATCCGAAACGATCAGGCGACGTGGTGGCGATACCGAAACAGTTATATTATTTCGACGCCGAGCCGGACTATTACGCAGCAACTCACGGCACGCCGTACGGTTACGACACTTTTGTGCCGGTGATCGTGCTGGTACCAGGAATGAAGGCTCTCACCAGCCAAGAGCCGGTGGCGCCGGGGCAGATTGCACCGACGCTGTCAGCATTGCTGGGGATCAGATCGCCCTCAGGCTGCTCCTGCGACCCGCCGCTGCCCCACGTGTTGCAACCTTGAAGCGCCGATCACGGCGCTTCAGAGCATACGGTTGACTCAGGATTTTTTGTCGACAACTTCGTCTGTGCGCAGACTTTCAAAGCGACGCCCCAGCATCCAGGCAATCGGAAACCAGATTACCGAAGCCACCATGCCGGCGACCGCCAGCCCCACCACGCCAAACGGCAGCACCGCCGCACTCAGCCAGGCCGATGTCAGGTCGCCGAAGCGATAGACCACGGTGTCGATGACATTCTTGGCCTTGTACTTGGCATTCTGGTCCACCACCGTGAACAGCATTTCGCGACTGGGTTTGGCAATGGCGTATTCGGCGAAGCGGCGCACCACCTGGATGCCGCCCAGCACCATAAGCACCGGCGAGAACACCACACACAGGAAGGCCAGCACCATGATAATCGGGTTGAGCAGCAAGCCGGTGGTGACGCCGAAGCGCTGGATGAAGCGCCCGGTACCGAACAGCTGAATCAGCACAGCGATCGAGTTGGTTGCCAGATCAATCACGGCATAGGCCTGGGTGCGTGCCTCCCGCGTGGTGAATTCCTTGCTGATGGTGTCGCCCAGCTGGAAATAGATCACCGTTGAAATGGTGGTCATCAGCAGGATGAACAACGCGATCATCAACAGATAGGGCGACTTGAACAGCTGCATGAAGCCTTCGAACGGATTGCCGCCCAGCTTCTTGTCCAGAGTGGTCTTCTGTGCGTCCGGGTCGAGGGCGGCGAGCTTGCGCTTTTCCTGTTCCAGTATCCGCACCAGGAAGGCAGTGACGACGAAACCTGCTGCAGAGATAAGCAGCAGCATGTTGGTGCCGATTTGGGCGACGGAGAAGGCGACGAAGGTGGGCGCCGCGAGAGTGCCGAGAGTGCCACCGGCAGCAACAAAGCCGAACAACCGCTTGGCCTGGGGCTTGGAAAAGATGTCGGCCATCAGGCTCCAGAACACCGAGATGGTCAACAGGTTGAAGGTGCTGGTCCAGACAAAGAAGGCGGCGGCGACCCAGCGGCTGCCTTCGTGGATTTTATTGGCAGCAAAGAAGCCGACCATGCTCAGCGCAATGAAGCCGTAAACCCAGGGCAGCAGGGTTGCCAGCTTGATGCGGGAAGCCAGGCCTGCATAGATCGGAGCCACTATGAAACTGACAATGAAGGTGCCGGTGAACAGCTCCTGGTAATGGTCGACACCATAAACCGTACCCATCGCATCGCGCAGCGGCCTGAGGATGAAATAACTGGCCATCAGAAAGAAAAAATAGACAAAGGCGACCAGCACGGCCTTCACCTCATGCGGCTCGACCTTGGCCAACACCTTGAGCAGGCGAGCGATCGGAGTTGGTGTTTGGACGATATCGGTCATGACTGTTTCCTTCGTGGCTGCAATGACAGGTTTTACATGGGATATTGGGGTTGGGAAGCATAAAGCCTCCATTCTTTTAAGCCAACACTGAACTATGGAACAAAACAACAAAACCCCTGCAATGGCGGGGGATCTGCTTTTCCTGCCCCCCCCCTTGATTCAAGCTTCGGACCCGCTCTGATCAATGCAGTGCGTCATCAGTTGCTGGATACTGGCCGTGTTGGCTCCGAAGTTATCCTTGTGTGTCAATCAGCGCCCAAAACTTTCCACCTGTCAGCGTCCAAAACTTTCCAGTCTAGCGACCTTTCTTGGCACCACTTTTATGGTGTTTGAAGCGGTAAGAGTCATTGCCGGTTTCCAGGATGTCGCAATGATGGGTAA
>CAILUG010000050.1 GCA_903837345.1 uncultured Gammaproteobacteria bacterium
CATTACCCATCATTGCGACATCCTGGAAACCGGCAATGACTCTTACCGCTTCAAACACCATAAAAGTGGTGCCAAGAAAGGTCGCTAGACTGGAAAGTTTTGGACGCTGACAGGTGGAAAGTTTTGGGCGCTGATTGACAGTGATGTACGCCAATGGTCAGGGTGTGCCCCAAAACAACGTCAAAGCTTATGTCTGGTGGTCTGTATCAGCAGCTCAGGGTAATGAAAAAGCTAAAGGCAACAGAGACATCGTTGCAGCCAAGCTAACCCCACAAGACCTTTCAAAGGCACAAGCCATAGCTACCAAGTGCTTTGAATCCAAGTACAAGAATTGTGAGTAGAAATGATTGGATACTTCATTTTTTACGCATTAATTGGAGGCATATCAGCCAAACTTGATATGACGGTTGTTGGACTAATCGTCTTAGTAGTACTGGCCGCAGTTTTTGGTATTCATTGGCTGCCGCTAGACCTTATTGAATTTGGGTTTGGGTATCTGATCGGTAAAGCCACCCGAGGCTAAATTTCATCAACCCAACACCACAGCTGAGGAATTAACATGAAGCAACACGCCAGACTTTTGCTAATACTCGCCCTCTCCGCCTACATCAATTCTGCGTCTGCACATGGCGGTGGTCTGGATAGCTACGGCTGTCATCATGATAAAAAGGCGGGGCTATATCATTGCCACCAAGGGAAATTCAAAGGCCGGACGTTTTCTTCGCAGGCCGAGATGCTGAAGGAGCTGCAGAAGATTTGAAGGATCGATGGCCGCTGACTTTGTATAGCAATCCCCCGCCATACAACCATTCAGAATGAACTCTGACTAATGTAACACCAGACGTAACATCGAATAGAGTATGTAAAATAAATCCCTTTATAATCATAAAGATGCGTATAAGGTTTGGTTCCTGCCCGGGGCACCATATTCTTGTTACAACCCGAATGCCAACAACACATTGCCCGGCATAAAGCCAAAGGATGCGTAACCCGAATTGACGTAAACCATGCCGTTGACAATGGTGGCGCCGGGGCCGTTCATGGAGCCGCCTTTGGCAGCCACGCCATCTACCGTATCGAACTTGCGGGCTGTATCAAAATCCCAAATTGCTTTGCCACTCTGCACATCATAGGCACGCAGATGACCATCCACGCTGCCCGAGAAAATCACACCGGGAATTCCGGACACCGCCGCCGGCTGGCCGGAGTTGCAACCTGGCCGATTGGTGCAGCTGCCCTGCACGGGTGGTGCTGCCCACAGTATGCCGCCATCACTGAGGCGCACTGCGGTGACGCCGCCGGCCTCACCGGCTTTTTTCTCCATGGCATTGGAGAGTGACACATAAGCGGCAGTGCCATCGACGGCAAAGCCCCATTCGATGCCACCGATCACACCGCCATCGCCTACCCGGGTTGACCACAGCAATGCGCCAGTGTCGGGATTGAAGGCGTGCAACACACCGGATTTCTGCCCGCCTATCAGCACACTCTTGCCATTGGCCATGGTGACCAGCGCCGGCGAACTGCCAAAGTCATGATCGGGCCCGGCTGCATCCGGGCAATTGGTGCGGCCTGCCGCTTCGGGTATCGAACAACTCACATTCCACGCATCGCCCTTCAAGGCCTGATTGACCCACACGATGCGGCCACTGCTTAATTCGAGCGCCATCACTGAATCACTGGTGTCCACCGCCGGGTTGGAATAATTGTCACCTACGCCCACATAGATGCGATTGCGGGCAGGATCCAGCGTGGGTGCCGACCAGATGGCAGCACCCGAAGGCCCATAGTGCTGCGCGCCTGTGCTGCTAAGGCTGGTGGGTTTGGTGGGATCTTTCAGCGTAAAGGTTTGCCACACTTTTAGGCCATTCACGGCATCGAGTGCCACCAGGCTGCCGCGAAAAGTGCAGCACGGATAGGTGGCAATCACGGCAGCGGCTTCTTCCAGCGAAGCCAGGGGCACATACAGGCGGCCATCGTGATAGACAGTGCCGCCAGTGATCATCGCATTCGGATGCTGGTCGAGCTTCACTTTCCATAGTTGCTTGCCACTCTTCACATCCACAGCAAACACCTCCGCATTGGTATCACCGAAAAATACCGTGAGGGTTTTGCCGGGGCCCACTTCTGCCACAGTGGGAGTGGAGCGTATGCCCACGCCGGCGTCAAACACCCACTCGATGCAACTGCTTTGTGCATTCAGTGCAAAAAACAAACCCGACATGCTGCCCAGAAATACCCGCCCGGCCGCAACCGTGGCTTGTGACCCGGAAGACGCCACCCCCGGCACGCCAAAGGCCCACTTGAGTTTCAGTTTGGGGATATCAGTGGCAGTGAGGCCGGCTGCCGCCGCCGATTGAAAACGCGTATTGGCCAGACCGGCGCCCCAGCCGTTCCATGCGGCACCTGCCAAGGAGGTCTGGCTGGCTTTTGCATTCGCTGCGCAATAAGCCGAGGCTGGAATTTCAGCGAGTGCAGGGCCGTAGGAGCCAGCTGGAGTACCGGTGAGGAATTCGGCTATGGCGCGGCGCTCGGCAGGGTTGAGCCCGGCGGCCTGGCGTACCATCGAGAACGAAGTCATCGCCGCCACGATGGCGCGAGGGTCATAGGCCTTCAATGCGTCACGGCCCGGCATCAGCGGCAGACTGCCTTCATGGCAGCCAGCACAATTCTTGCGATACAGCCCTGCCCCATCCGGTGTGGGCTGTGCGGAAAGCGGCAATGTGATGCAAGCGGTCAATACAAGTGTGATGCAGCCGGTGACAAGACGCATGGGTTGATCCCCTGGATGTGTTTTTGTAGTTGGGAGACTAACGTGGAAAATCAGGAAGAAGAAGCCCTCTTGATTTATGGAGAGGCCGCCACCACAAATATACCTGGATAATGGGCGGTATTAACCGGAATTGTCCCTGTTCTCCCCCGCCCGATCTTCCTACAATAGCCTCGAATTTTCGTTGGAGCCCTGAACCGGCATGAGTGCCACCATCCTGCCTTTTGTGCGTCCGCCGCAGGACGCGTTGATGGCTGTCCACAGCATGATTCCCGAAACGGCGTTGACGGCTGAAATCCTCGGCACCGAACGCAACAGCCATGCGGTGCAGGTCACCGCTGACGGCTTGTTGCTGACTGTGGGCTATTCGGTGCTGGAAGCCGAGCAGATCTGGCTCACCAATCGCAAGGGCCAGTCGGCGGAGGCCATAGTGCTGGCGCAGGATCATGATTCCGGCATCGCCTTGCTGAAGCCACTGGCACAGATCGGGCTGCATCATCTGCCTGTCGCCTCGCTCTCCCAAGTCAAGGTCGGTGATGACATGCAGGTGCTCGCTTCCAATGAAAAGGACGCGCATCAGGTGAAACTGTTCGCGCTGGAAGAGTTCGCAGGCCGCTGGGAATATCTGCTGGAAACTGCCCTGTATACCCAGCCTTTGTATGAACGCTGGTCAGGCGCGGCACTGGTTACAACCGACGGCAAACTGTGCGGCATCGGTTCGCTGGCACTGGGCATGCGCTCGCCGGAAGGCAAGATGGAACCGGGCAACCTGTTCATTCCGGTGGAACTGGTAATGCCGCATCTCGATTTCATGAAGGAACACGGCCAGAAACCTGGCGAAGTGCGGCCGTGGCTGGGCGCGATGGTGGAACAGCACAATTCCGAAGTCTATGTGGTGGGCCTCTATCACGACGCCCCTGCTGCCAGGGCCGGGCTGCAGCCTGGCGACATCATCGTGTCGGTTGACCAGAAACCAGTGCACAGCATGGCCAGCTTTTTCCGTACCGTGTGGCATTATGGCCCGGCCGGCAGCCGGGTGCCGCTCACGCTCAGCGATGGCAAGGACATGCGTGAAGTGGTGCTCGATACCACCGACCGGGAAAGTTTCTTCATGCACTTTGCCGGCAATCCGCTTAACTGACGGTTCGACCGTTTTTAAATCGTTCGACTACTGTTCGACTACTGTTCGACTAATGTTCAACTGATAAAAGGAAATCTGCATGCGTCTCTTGTCCTGGAACGTCAACGGCATCCGGGCCTGCGTCAAGAAAGACTTTGTGCCAGCCATGCAAAAGGTGGATGCCGATGTAATTTGCCTGCAGGAGACCAAGGCCAATCCCGAACAGGTGAAGGAAGCCTTGCAGGACCTGGTCGGTTACGAGATTTACTGCAACAGTTCGGTAAAGCCCGGCTATTCCGGCACCGCGATTCTGACCAGGCAGAAACCGCTGGCCGTGAACAACCACATTGGCATCGACGAACACGATCTTGAAGGCCGGGTCATCGCCGCCGAATATCCCGACTGGTTTCTGGTAACGGTGTACACCCCCAACTCCGGCAGCGAACTCAAACGCCTCGCCTATCGCCAGGAATGGGACAAGGCTTTCCTGAAATATCTTAAAAAAATGGAGAAGAAGAAACCGGTGATTGTGTGCGGCGATCTCAACGTTGCCAACACCGAAATCGATCTGGCACGACCCAAGGAAAACTACAACAAGGCTGCAGGCTACATGCAGGAAGAGATCGACGGCATTAACGCATTACTTGCAGCCGGCTTTATCGACAGTTTCCGCCACCTTTACCCTGCTGCCAAAAAATATTCGTGGTGGAGTTATCGGGCCGGCGCCCGTGAACGCGATGTAGGCTGGAGAATAGATTACTTCCTGACCTCGGGTGCGCTGAAATCGCGGATCAGGCAGGCAGATTTACTGAAGCACATCGAAGGCTCGGATCACTGCCCGGTGCTGCTGGAACTGGGTTGAACCAGCTTGAACCTCGGCACCGTTACCCCATCAACAATGACAGTCCCGGTGAACATGCCAAACGGCCGCACCCAATAGCCGCCTTCGCCATACAAGGGCACATACAACACCATCACCTCGCCTGTTTCGGAATGGCGCACAAAACCGACCACACTGTAGTCCTTGCCCTTGTAGTGACGATAACGGCCCAACGGAATGGTTTTCATCAATGCTCCTAGCTCAACAGGCGCGCACGCCGTATGCGCCGCTGAAAACTTTTGAGAACAAGTGGATCCGGCTGGTTGCTCTTGTAGGCCAGATGTATGAATTCACGGGTAATCCCTTCGAGTTCATGCCGCCATTGCGGGTGCTGCCGGCTCATGCGCTCCAGATATTGCAGTGGTGGCTCGCCTGTGTGGCGGGGAAAGCCGAGCCCGGCCATGTAGTCGCAGAAATTCAGGTAGTGTCTGGTCGCCGGCGGCAGCGGGGTTTTTGCCGATTTGCGGAATATTACCAGCACCACAAACAGTGTGATGCACAACATGAAAGCGATCACGGACAACAGCATCTTCAGGCGTGTCATCGTGCCAAACAGGTTGTTGAACAACTGCAGTTGCATATCCTGGTTGTAGTTGAGTACGAACCGGTTCCAGCTGTAGTCCATCATTTCCAGTTGCAGTCGCAGGTCGTTCAACAGTTTGGAATCGCGGAAGCGCATCAGTGAGAAGCCGGCTTCGTCCATGAATTCCTTCTCCTGTTTCAATGTCATGTTGCTGCCCTGGCTCACGCGCTGGGGTGCCACTGCAGCGGTGGGATCCACTCGTTGCCAGCCCTTGCCCGGCAACCACACTTCCGACCAAGCATGCGCATCGTACTGGCGCACAGTCAGCGTGCTGTCATAGGGATTGAATTCACCTCCCATGTAACCGGTAACCACACGTGCCGGTATGCCGGCTGCACGCATCAGGAACGTGAAGCTGCTGGCGAAGTGTTCGCAAAAACCGGAACGGGTATCGAACAGGAACTCATCTACCGGGTTGTCACCCAGTTTGGGAGGACTCAGTGTGTAGAAGAATTTCTCGTTGCGGTAATAGTCGAGCACAGACCGGATATAGTCTTCGTCGCTGGCAGCTGTCTTGCGCAGTTCTGTGGCAAACGCGAACGCGCGTTTGTTGGTCTCGGTCGGCACTCTGCGTGCGCGCCGCTGACTGAGGCCGTCATCAGTGGCATCAGCCCGGTAATCAAGGGTTGAACGCACATCGTAGGTATAACGCTGGGTGATGCGACGGATCGTGCCTACCTCGAAGTCGCGGCCCATCAGCATGCGATCATCATGGATTTGCGGCATCTCCAGCGTGTAGATCCAGTTTTCATAGGTCGGCTCCAGGATCACGTTGTAATCCACTGTGCGTCCCAGATATTCGATATTCTGGAACCATGGCCGGTTGTCAGTGGTATTGGCACGCAGTGACTGCGGCAAATCCAGTATCAGGCCGTGTCGCCATTGACGACCGGTGAAGTCATCCAGCGTGAGTGCACGCCAGTAGAGCTCACTGTAGGCAGGCGCCTCACCGGAAAACTTCACACGGAACGCCAGATCGGCCGAGCGCGCCAGCTGGCTGATGTCGCCGGGAGTCATGCTGTCACTCAAACCGGTGACGCCGTTTTTCGACTGCAAAGGCACCGACCATAGCGGGCTGATACGCGGGAACAGCAGGAAGAACGCCGCCATCAGCGGCACGCTCTGCGCCAGCATGATGCCGGCCAGCCGGAAGGTACGCCAGGGCCGCTGGCTGTCCTCGCTCTGGTTGAGCGAGATCAGCGCCGAAGTGATGATCACTGCCACCAGCGCGCTATACAACGCCACCACAATAGCCTGCGAATAGATGAACTCGGCCACCAGCGTGAAATAGCACAGATACAGCACTGTCAGCACATCGCGCGGGCGGTGCATTTCCAGCAGCTTGAGCGTGATGCCCACCAGCAGCACACCGACGGTGGCATCCGTGGAAAATACATTGCGGCCAAACTGGACCACGATCAGCACCACCATCACCAGCACCAGCGCCAGCTTGATGCGGTTGCCCGGCAGCGACATGCGTCCCTGCCATATCAGTACGCGCCCCGCCATGCACAGCCCGCACACGCAACCAAGCCAGATTGGCAGATGCGTGACATGCGGCATGATTACTGCCACTACCGAGGCCAGCAGCCAGATGAATGCGGTGCGGGGAATCTGGTAAAACTCTGTGGTTTTGGCGGCAACCTTTTTCTTGCTGGCTGTGTTTGTTTTGCGCCACAGCGGGATTACGCCGGCCAGCTTGCTCATGCGCCGGCTCCTGCAGGCAAACCGAACAATGCCAGCGCCTGCAAGGCCTGCTGGTAATGCACCTGGCCCTTGGCCGGCTGCAACCTGAAGCCTGGCAGCTCAAGGCCATAATCAATTCCTGCCGCGTCCAGTTTGATCACGCACCAGCACAGGCGCGACAAGCGCTTTTCCGTGTCCAGCGTGGGGAACATGTCCCAGCGCAGCCAGATTTTTTCATCGATGTTGCTGGAGTATTCCTTGGTGTACATGCCCTGCCCGCGCGCCAGTATTTTCCACGCCACATGCTTGAGCGAATCGCCTTCACGATAATCGCGCAGGCCGTGGAAATCGTCGTTGCCGCGCACGATGGTGGTGTTGCCGGTGTGGTGCTGGTTGGAAAGTATCCAGTCGAGATCGCAGTCTTCCGGTCGCGGATATACCAGTGTGCGGAAATCGAGGTCCAGCAACGACCATGCACGGCAAATGCCAAGCGGAAACACCGTCTCCACTACCAGCCGCCCTGGTGCAAAGTAGCCGCGCTTTTCGGTTGGCACATACAAGGTGAGGCGTTGCTCGGTAGCCTCCAGCAAATCACATGACAGCTTGCGTGAACCGGGAAAGCTGACCTGCACGGATTCATAGCAGCGTTCGCCATGCCGATTGAGGATCACGATGATTTCGGCTTTCTCGCCGGCAAAAACCGATGAACCCGGCACTGCCGACAAATGCAGTCCGGCCAGATTGCGGAATGTATAGAAGATGGTCAGTACAAACACCCCGATCAGCAGGAACACCAGTGCAAATGCCAGGCTGATTTCGTAATTGATGGCGCCGATGAACATCAGCGCCAGCACCAGCAGGAAACCGAGGCCCTGCTTGTTGGGGATAATGAAGATGTTGCGATGGCTGAGTACTATGTTGCGGGCCGGCGGAATCCGGCGCTCGACCCAGAATATGAAACGGCTGCGCCAGGCACGCAGCAGCATGTCCTTGAATGAAGGTCGGGCTACAGCTGCTGCAATTTGCATGCGCCTTACCTGCTCAGCACTGGCTAGAACACGTCGACTTCGGTCAACAACCGCTGGGAATAGGCTTCAGCGTTACGGCCCGACGAATCCGCCACTGAACGCAAGCGGTGATCAACCACCGAGGGCAGTACCGTTTGCACATCTTCCGGCAACACGTGTTTGCGGTTGTGCATCAAGGCCCAGGTGCGGGCACAACGCATCAGCGCCTGCGCACCGCGCGGTGACAGACCAAACGAATATTTGTCGTCCTGGCGCGTATAAGCCACCAGACGCTGCACATAGTCCAGCAAGGTGTCGGTGGTTTGCACGGTGGAGATCGCAGCCTGCACTGCACTCACATCTTCGGCAGACAAGGTCTGTTTGATGTTGACCAGATTGGCGCGCTGATCGTGATTGAGCAGCAGTTGGCGCTCGGCCACCGGATCCGGATAGCCGATGTTCAGCCGCATCAGGAAACGGTCGAGCTGTGATTCAGGCAAGGGATAGGTGCCGGAAAAACTGACCGGATTCTGGGTGGCGATTACAAAGAACGGATGCGGCAAATCACGGGTGTTGCCATCGACAGAGACTTTGCCCTCTTCCATCGCTTCCAGCAGCGCACTCTGGGTTTTGGGAGTGGTGCGGTTGATCTCGTCGGCCAGCACCAGATTGCTGAAGATCGGACCTTTGTGGAAGGTGAAGGCAGCCTTGTTCTGGTCATAGATAGACACGCCTAGAATGTCGGCCGGCAACAGATCGCTGGTGAACTGGATGCGGCTGTATTGCAAGCCGAACGTGCGTGCCAGTGCTTGCGACAACGTGGTCTTGCCCATGCAGGGCTTGTCTTCCATCAACAGATGGCCGCCGGAAAAGAGACAACACAGTGCGAGGCGTATCTGCTTGTCCTTGCCCAGCACCACCTTGCCGACTTCAGCAACTGCCTGTTCCACTTTTTCCTGCAAGTTACTGACGGGTGACATCGGCATGTTCATGGGCAGCGATTCCTAACTGTTGCTGTGCAGGGCCAGCTGACCCTCTTCTTCATCACCGGTTTCCACGCCGAACATTTCATGTTCGTGTGCCTTTTTGTGCTTGGCTGCATCATTGCGACGCGACTCCAGTGTAGACAGGTATTGTTCGGACACATCACCGGTGACATAAACCCCGTTGAACACGGAGCATTCGAAATCCATCGGCAGGATTTCGGCCGAACAGGCGTCGATCAGATCCTCCAGGTCCTGGAACAGCAACCAGTCGGCACCAATGGCTTTCTGCACTTCATCCACTGTCTTGCCATGCGCGATCAACTCGCTCACTGCCGGCATGTCGATACCGTAAACGTTGGGATATTTGACGGGTGGCGAAGCGGAACAGAAAAACACCTTGCGGGCACCGGCTTCACGCGCCATCTCTATGATCTGCTTGCAGGTGGTACCGCGCACGATGGAGTCATCCACCAGCAGCACGTTCTTGTCCTGGAACTCCTGCGGGATCGCATTGAGTTTCTGTTTGACAGATTTCTTGCGTTGGCTCTGGCCAGGCATGATGAAGGTGCGGCCGATGTAGCGGTTCTTGACGAAACCTTCGCGGAATTTCACACCCAGCGCATTGGCCAGCTCGACTGCGGCGGTACGGCTGGTGTCGGGGATCGGGATCACTACATCTATGCCGTGATTGGGGCGTTCACGCATGATCTTTTTGGCCAGTTTCTCGCCCATTTTCAGCCGCGACGAATAGACCGACACACCATCAATCCGCGAATCAGGCCGCGCAAAATACACATGTTCGAAAATGCACGGCGTCAATCTGCTGTCTTCAGCACACTGCTGCGACTGCACATTGCCCTCAATGTCGATCCAGATCGCCTCACCGGGCGCCACATCCCGCACCAGCGTGAAGCCCTGTGAATCCAGCGCCACACTTTCGGAAGCCAGCATGTACTCATAGCCTTTGCGCGCCTTGCGCTTGCCGAACACCAAAGGCCGGATGCCGAATTTGTCGCGGAAACCGACAATGCCGTAGCCGACTATCATCGCCACCACCGCATAGGCACCCCTGCAACGCTTGTGCAATGCACGGATCGCGGTGAAAACATCTTCGGCAGCGGGGTTGATCTTGTGTTGCTGTTGCAGCTCATGGGCAAAGATGTTCAACAGCACTTCCGAATCGGAATCGGTGTTCAGATGCCGCAAATCGTCGCGGAAAATTTCCTTGGAAAGCGCTTCTGAATTGGTAAGGTTGCCGTTGTGACCCAGCGCTATGCCATAGGGAGAATTCACATACAGCGGCTGTGCCTGCGCCGGACCGGAACTGCCGGCAGTGGGATAGCGCACATGGCCTATGCCCATGTTGCCGGGCAGATTTCGCATATGACGGGTATGGAACACATCCCGCACCAGCCCGTTGTCCTTGCGCAGATAGAGTCGGCGCTTGTCACTGGTGACGATGCCGGCAGCATCCTGGCCGCGATGCTGCAAAACAGTCAGACTGTCATAAATCGCCAGATTGACGCTGGATTGCCCGACTATTCCTACGATGCCACACATGCGAAACCTCGTTTGACTGCAAAAAATGCCGGCCTGATCCGAATATGGATCAGGCACTGATGACTGCGTCTCTCACTTTCTCGTTCTCGGCCGGCGTGATGCCCAGCGCCTTCTCCAGATAGTTTGACATGGTCGTCAAGTACGGCACGGTTACCGACTGGCTGTAGTACTTCCCGATGATACTGAACCGTGAAGTGAGCATGACGATGACCAGCACGATCACTATTCCGCGGAAGATGCCAAACACGGCACCCAGTGCCCGGTCTGCCGTACCCAGACCGGCTTTGCTCAATAAACTGTGGATACCATTGCTGATGAGGCCGCCTACAAATACCACCAGCACAAAAATCAGAATGAAGGCCACTGCCCTCTGTAATGCGGGGTTGGATATGGCCACCGACAGGAGTTGGCCGGCCTTGCCGCTGAACAGTACCGCCGCCACTACTGCACCTGCCCAGAACGCGAGTGACAGCGCTTCCCTGACCAGTCCACGGAAGACACCCAGCAGACAGGAAACTCCGATTATCACCAATATACAGATATCGACGGTCGCCATGGCCGCTTCCTATTTGTTCGGCAGACTGGAAAAGGTTTCCACCACGCCCTTGATTTTGTAATTGGCGGCAATCCTGGTGGCCAGCGTATTGGCTTCCAGCCTGGTCAACACCGGGCCGACATAGACCACTGTCATCTTGCTGCCGGGAACGGTGGAGGCGCGGGAGTAAGCCTTCTGGCCGCCAGCAACCAGTTTCTTGACCAGTCCATCTGCATTTTTGCGATCAGAGTAGACGCCCAGCCGCACGACGTAGGACAACGGCAAGCCACTGCTGTCGAGATGGGGCACGGCCTCGGTGCTGGCTGCACTGCCGGCTTGCTTGCTCCTGGCCATGACCGATGCCACCGCAGCATCCAGGGCATCCGGCTGCGGGGCAGCATTGGAGTTCTTGCCGGTGGCAGCAGCCGGCGTGTTTTCCTTGCTGTCATAGGCGGGCAATGGCGTGGCCGCAGGCTTCACAGTTGCGGACTCGTTTGCCACCGGCGGCGTTTGCTCTTGACCGGAGGCAGGCAGTTTGTCGGAAATGATTACCGGGCGTTGCGGTTCAGGGATCGGCGTGTTGTCAAATTTCGGAGCGGGCGGGATGGTGGCGGAGAGAGGTGGCGGCTGGATGCCGTTGCCATCCAGAAGCAGCGGGGCCAGGATGATGGCCAGACACCCCAAAGCAAGGGTGCCTACCAGACGTTGTTTCATGGCCTGATTCAAATTATCTCCAGCACTGCTGAAATGGTGAAAAACGAACCGGTTACAACTACTACTGTCTCCGATACTGTCTCCGATACCGTCACCGGCGCCTCGGTTGCAGCCTTGCATGCTGCTGCAAACGCCTGCGCCGGATCCGGGTGGCAACTGATCGCCTCATAGCCCAGTTCGCGGGCATGATTATATAGGATTTCAGCGGGAGAACCGCGCTCTCCACCGAGACTGGCTGCATAAATATGGCCGACGGCAGGCGCCAGCAAACGCACCACACTGGCACTGTCCTTGTCGGCCAGCATGCCCAACACCAGCAAGACCCGGCAACCGGCCAGATGCTTGCGGATATTGGCAGCCAGATTGGCCGCTGCATGCGGGTTGTGGGCCACATCAAGGATGACCCTGATACCGTGATGGCTGAGTTGCTGGAAGCGGCCGGCCAGTTGGGCCCCGGCCAGACCACGATCGATGGCAGCGCGTTCGGGGTTGATCGGCAACTTGTGCAGAACCTGCAGCACTGCTGCAGCGTTATCGAGCGGAAAGCCGTTGGTTGGCAACGCAGTGAGGCTTACTCGCTGTCCCTGCTGATCTTCACCATACCAGTCCCATTGTTCGCCCGTTTCTTTCCAGCCAAACTCCTGTCCTTGCAGCAATAACGGGATGTGATTGGTGGTGGCGTAATCACGCACACTGTCTGGCAGCGAACGCTCGCCATATATCGCGGGCCTGCCAGTACGGAAGATGCCGGCCTTTTCAAATCCGATCTTGTCGCGGGTATCACCGAGCCAGTCGGTGTGATCGAGATCGACATTGGTTACCAGGCTCACATCGGCATCGATGATGTTCACCGCATCGAGCCTGCCACCGAGGCCCACTTCCAGAATAATGAAATCGGGTTTCTGTTGCACAAACAGCCATAACGCCGCCAGCGTGCCGAATTCGAAATAGGTCAGCGACACAGCGCCGCGTGCACGTTCGACGGCAGCAAAGCCTGCACACAACTCGGCATCCGTGGCCAGCCGGCCGTTGAGACCGACACGTTCGTTGTATATCCGGATGTGAGGTGAGGTATAGGTGACCGTCAGGTAGTCAGCAGCGCGGAGGATGCCGGCCAGCATGGTGACCGAGGATCCCTTGCCATTGGTGCCGCCAATGGTGATGACTTTGGCGTCGCCGAAATCGAGCTGCATGCGTGCTGCAACCTGTTGTACCCGCCCAAGCCCGAGCTCGATTGTGCTCGGGTGCAGTTTTTCCAGATGGTGCAACCATCCGGCAAGATCCTGTGGTTGTGCCAGCTCTGCCGCCAACTATCTGCTCCTGCCAATACTGCCATTACGCGTCAGCAACTGGCCTTCACGCACGCGCGCGTCCGGCAACAGCTTGCCGATCAGGGCGCTGATACGGGTCTTCATCTGGTGCCGGTGCACGATCATGTCGATGGCACCGTGATCAAGCAGGAATTCGGCACGCTGGAATCCTTCCGGCAATTTTTCACGCACAGTCTGGCGTATCACGTCCTGGCCGGCAAAGCCGATGTAGGCGCGGGGTTCGGCAATGTTGATGTCACCCAGCATCGCCAGGCTGGCGGATACTCCACCGTAGACCGGATCCACCAATACTGAAAAATACGGCAGGCGTTCCTGCTTCAAGCGCTCGAGTGCTGCCGAAGTCTTGGCCATCTGCATCAGCGAAATCAGCGCTTCCTGCATGCGGGCACCGCCACTGGTGGCAAAACATACCAGCGGCAGGCGTTTCTCCAGACAGCGATTGACTGCCATCATGAATTTCTCGCCCACCACCGAACCCATCGATCCGCCGATGAAACCGAATTCAAACGCGGCTACCACAACCCCATGACCATTGACGCGGCCTTCCTTCACCACCAGCGCGTCTTTTTCACCGGTGCTTTTGGCAGCAGCAGTCAGGCGATCCTTGTACTTTTTCAGATCCTTGAATTTGAGAATGTCAGTGGGCTCGATGTCGGCACCAATCTCGCTCTGGCCGTCGGCATCCAGGAAAAGTTCCAGGCGGCGGCGGGCAGAAATGCGCAGGTGATGATCACACTTGGGACACACATCGAGATTGTCGCGCAGGTTTTCCGCATACAGCACAGCTTCACATTTCGGGCATTTGCTCCAGATCCCCTCAGGCACACTGCGCGATTTCGCAGAAGGTGCGACCTTCATGATCTTGGGCAGTATCTTGTCTATCCATTTGTTGCTCATGTCAGTCGAATGCTCCCGCTTTCATGGTTGGAATTGTGATCGCAAGCATTCATCGATCCATGGCCTTGCGCATGTCGGCAATCAGGCTGGTCTGTTGCGCAAGTTGTGCAAGAGTGTAATTGTCCTGGTCTTTCAGTTCAGCGATACGGTTGATGAGCGCACTGCCCACCACCACGGCATCAGCCACTTTGGCAATTTGTGCCGCACTTTCTGCATCACGAATGCCGAAACCCACACCCAGCGGCAGTTTGGTGTACTTGCGCAAGCGCGCCAGATTGGTGGCGACGGATTCAACATCCAGATTGCTGGCACCGGTTACGCCTTTAAGTGACACGTAATAGATATAGCCACTGCTCTGCTTGCAAATCGCCTCGATGCGTTTGATGCTGCTGGTAGGCGCCACCAGATAAATGGTTTCCAGACCGGCGTTGCGCAGGATCGGCTGCAAGTCATGCCCTTCTTCCGGCGGCATGTCCACCAGCAACACACCATCCACACCTGCAGCAACTGCTGTCTCAGTGAATTTCTGGTAACCCATGCACTCGACCGGATTCAGGTAACCCATCAACACGACAGGCGTGCGCTGGTTGGTCGTGCGAAATTGCCGCACGATTTCCAGCACACTGCGCAACGTGGTTTTTTTGGCGAGGGATCGCTCGATTGCGCGCTGGATGACCGGGCCATCGGCCGAGGGATCACTGAACGGAAAGCCGAGTTCAATCAGATCAGCCCCGTTGGTGACCAGTGCATGCATCAAACCCAGGGTAGTGGCGACATTGGGATCGCCCGCAGTCAGATAAGGAATCAGCGCCTTTTTGCCACTGAGGTGCAATTCGGAAAAACAATCGGTGATACGACTCATGCTCGGTTAGGCTCAGGCAGTACTACAGTTTGATATTGTCGATGGCAGCAACGGTGTGCAAATCCTTGTCCCCACGTCCGGACAAGTTCACCACCATGACATGCCCGGATGGCAGGGTTGGTGCCAGCTTGAGGGCATAGGCCACCGCATGACTGGATTCCAGTGCCGGGATGATGCCCTCGCTGCGCGTGAGAGTGCGGAACGCGGCCAGCGCTTCGTCATCGGTGACGGCCGTGTATTCAGCGCGATGCAAATCTTTCAGCCATGAATGCTCAGGGCCGACACCGGGATAATCAAGACCGGCAGAGACTGAATGGGTTTCGATGATCTGGCCATCGGCATCATTCATCAGATAAGTGCGGTTGCCGTGCAATACACCGGGCTGGCCAGCCGAAAGCGGCGCCGCATGTTTGCCGGTCTCAAGGCCCAGACCGCCGGCTTCCACGCCGATCATCCTGACCTGCTTGTCGTCAATGAACGGATAGAACAAGCCGATTGCGTTGGAGCCTCCGCCCACACACGCCACCAGCGAATCCGGCAAACGCCCGATCTGCTTGAGGCTCTGCTCTTTCACTTCACGGCCGATTACGCTCTGGAAATCACGCACCAGCATCGGATAAGGATGCGGGCCGGCCACAGTGCCAATGATGTAATAGGTGTTGTCAACATTGGTGGCCCAGTCACGCAGTGCCTCATTCATCGCGTCTTTCAGTGTGCGCGAACCGGAGCTGACGCCCACCACATTGGTACCCAGCATTTTCATGCGGAATACGTTGGCACTTTGCCGCTGGATATCGTCGACTCCCATGAACACATGGCATTCGAGACCAAGGCGTGCCGCGATGGTGGCAGTGGCAACGCCGTGCTGGCCGGCGCCGGTTTCGGCGATGATACGGGTCTTGCCCATCGCACGTGCCAGCAGCGCCTGGCCAATGGTGTTGTTGATTTTGTGGGCGCCGGTGTGATTGAGATCTTCACGTTTGAGGAAGATGCGCGCACCACCGCCAATTCTGGTCAGCCGTTCAGCGAAGTACAGCGGCGAAGGACGACCGACATAATTCGCCAGGTCATAATCGAACTCGGCCCAGAAGGCCGGATCGTGTTTGAGACGCTCATATTGGCGGTTCAACTCTTCCAGCGCCGGCATCAGCGTTTCGCCGACAAAGATGCCGCCAAACGGACCGAAGTGGCCGCTCTGGTCAGGAAAATTGTAAGTCTTGTGCTGAATAAGATGTTCAGACACGGTGTACCTCACTGATAAAGGACTGTATGAGAGCAGCTGATTTGATCCCGGGCGACTGTTCCACACCGGAGCTTACATCCACGGCCCACGGCCGCACTGTGCTGATGGCAAGAGCCACATTGGCAGGCGTCAATCCGCCTGCCAGTATGATA
Organism: uncultured Gammaproteobacteria bacterium; assembly: GCA_903837345.1. Classification (GTDB taxonomy): domain Bacteria; phylum Pseudomonadota; class Gammaproteobacteria; order Pseudomonadales; family Pseudohongiellaceae; genus CAILUG01. Next base: position 16,327 of record CAILUG010000050.1, read on the forward strand.
CGAAATCTGTCCACAAACGGCCCGGCTTTTTGCCAGTCAAAAGTCACACCGGTGCCGCCGTAACTGTCGGCATCCCACGCATCCAGCAACAAGCCTCTGGACTTGCTGTAGGTTTGACTGAAAGCGCCAACGTCTGTCGCCTCTTTCATACGCAAGGCCTTGATGAAAGGACGACTGAAACTGCTGCAGAATTCCACTGGTTCATCCCCATGAAACTGCAACAGGTCAAGCGGAACTGCTGCCAGCACTTTTTCGATACCGGCTCGTTCGGCATTCACAAACAAGCCCACCACCGAAACAAAGGCCGGCACTGCTTCCACGATGGCCCTGGCCTGCGACAAATCCACTGCCCGTTTGCTGCCTGCGTAGAAAACCAGGCCAATGGCATCGGCGCCCGCTTCCGCTGCCGACAGTGCATCCTCCACCCGCGTGATACCGCAAATTTTTACTCTGGTTCTGTGGATTTGCTGCACAAATTCAACCTAGTTTCAGGGAGGCGCAAGTTTAAAGTATCTGGGCCCCGAGTAGTACCGCAGTTTTCGCCGGAAAACCCCGGTCTTGGCTGCTCAAGGCAAGGTATTTGGCATCCAGGCCGGAATTCCGAACACTTCGGGGTAACGGACCCGGATCAGGCTCAAACCCTGGGCTGGCGCTGTGGGCGCAGCCTGGGTGCGATCACGCAACGCCAGCAGTTGTGCCATCCATTCGACTCTTTGGTTGCCCTGCCCGATTTCCAGCAAGGTGCCGACGATGTTGCGCACCATGTGCAACAGAAAAGCATTGGCTTCAATTTCAATCGTAATCAGGGCTCCGCTGCGTTGCACCGACACTTCACGGACATTGCGCATGGGCGTGCGCGACTGGCAACCGGCAGCACGGAACGATGAAAAATCATTTTCGCCCAGCAGCAACTGTGCAGCCCTGTGCATGATATCGGCATCCAGTGGCATGTGATGGTGGGTGAGGAACTGGCTGTACATGGCTGGGCGTACCGACGTGTTGCTGATCAGGTATCGGTAACGCCGGCTGGTGGCGGAGAAGCGTGCATGAAAATCGCCGGTGACCTTGCAGGCCCAGCGTACTGCGATAGTTCGCGCCAGCATGGAATTGCTGCCGTGAATCCAGGCCTTGAGCGGGCGTGCTGCGACAGTATCGAAGTGGATTACCTGGCCGCTGGCATGCACGCCGGCATCAGTACGTCCGGCACACAGCACACTAACCTTGTGGTCGGCCACTTTGGAAAGTGCGCTTTCCACGTTTTCCTGGACCGTTTGCAGATGCGGATTGAGCTGGGACTGCCAGCCACTGTAAGCACTGCCATCGTATTCGATGCCAAGTGCAATTCTGTCAGCCATTCTGCCATTTCTGTTTCAGCCGTTTTGCTTCGGAAACCTGGGCAGTTTTGCCGCTGGCAATCACTTCGTCGAGGATTTCCACGGCACCATCAATGTCACCCATGGCTTCATACGCCACTGCCAGATCCAGCCGGGCATCATGGGTATCCTGCGGACCGCTGATGTCATGGGACTCCTCACCGGCTTCGTCGTCCGGCTGTACTGATTCTTCGTCAAAACCTTTCACTGCCAGCGGATCTTCAATTTCCAGAATGCTGTCATCATCTTCGAGTGACAATGCAGAAGTATCGAAAGAAACGGTCTCGACTTTTTCTTGCGGCGCTGCTGCCGTGGTTGTGCCGACGATTGTGCTTGCTTCGTTTTTGTCGAGGTCATCCAGACTCGGCAAAGTGAATTCAAACACCTGGGGTTTGTCCTCAATGGTTTTCGCTGCGGGTGTTTCCGCCGCAGCGGGCACTGGCTCGGCAGTGAACGCAAAGGTTTCCGGCACTGCGGGTGTTGCAGCTACCGGGACAGGAGCAGGCGCAGGCGCTGCCTCCAGAAAATCTTCATGTTCAACTTCCTGTTCGGCTTCATGCAGTGCCTGCTCCAGCAGTGCCGCTTCTTCCATCACCGCCCCTGCTTCCTCTACGGCAGTATCGGGGGCCGGCATGGCTGCAGCGACTTCTGCCGGTTTGGCATTCGGGTGACTGGCAGTTTCAGTCTTGCCACTGCCGCTGGCAGTTGCTTCAGGCGCGTCCTGCGGGCTCTTGAAATCATCAGAGAGCCCCATTTCGTCGAGCAGTTTGTCGGTGCTGGGCTGAATGACAGCAGTTGGTTTGACAGCAACTTCAGGGGCGGCTGCCGGTTCCGGTGCAAATACCGGCTCATCTTCATCCTGCCGTTCAGCGCGCCGGAAGCGCGACATGAAGGCTGTCAGCATGGCACGTATACCACCACCATTGTCTTCGGCTTCGGCGGCGTCAGCGAGTTCATCAAGCGAAACCTCATCATCCTCACCGGTCTCAGCCTGGGCTTTGCGGCGCTTGATGAAAATCATCAAGGCCACCGCGACTGCAACTGCCAGCACCGCACCCAGCAATACAACACTGTTGCTGAGCAATGCGACTATTTCATCAACAGTACCACCCGCGCTCGCTGACGTGGCGGCAGCTTCCGCACTGGTCACAGCGTCTTTGGTGGCGACAGATTGTTTGCTCAACTGGGCCTGCAATTGGGCAATACGTTCATCTTCAATCGTTATGATGTTTTGCAACAGGTCAATCTGTTCCTGCACGGCGCTCAGCCGGTTGGTCAATTCGAGATTCTCCAGCTTGGAACGGTCGAGGCTCTCTTCACCAAGCATCAACTGGTTTTTCAGTGACTTGATGGTGGCATCCAGATCACTGCTGCCACCGCCGCCGGCATCCTGGTCACCACTGAGCAATGTCAATTCATCCCTGGCTTTGGCGCCTTTGGCGCCGGCCGAGTCGTTGACCGCCAGAGGCTCAGCAGTCAATTCCTGGTTTTGCTGGTTGATCTGGGCAACCGCGGCTTCCTGGTCGATCAGGTTGATCTCGTCCTGACGCGGAATGCGCAGCACTTTGCCAACCAGTATCCGGTTGACATTGTTGTTGACGAAAGCGTCTTCGTTCGCACGCTGGATCGCTACCATCATCTGCTGCACACCCACACTCCCGGATGGGCGGGTTTGTGCGGCAATCTCGTACAAGCTGTCGCCTTTGTTGACCACATACTCCAGCGCCGGGCTCGTGCTGGTGGCATTCTGGCTGGCAGTTGTTTGCGCTGCGGCTCCGGTAACCGGAGTGCTCACTTTGGCAGCAGAGGCAACTTTGCTGTTTTGCGGCAGATCCAGCAGCAAGGTGTATTCACGCAGGGTGCGGCCGCCGGGCCAACTGACACCTACCAGAAAATTCAGAAAGGGTTCGGAAATATCGTCGGTGGAAGTGACCAGAATATCGCCGGTGCCATCCTTGTGAATTTCAACCTGGAATTTGAGCAGTGCGAGATGGGTGTTGCGTTCCACATGCGCAATTTCAAATTCCTTGTCTGTCGCAAGCGTCGCCTTTACTTGCGAGACATCGAATCTGCCGACATCAAGTAACTGGATATGTGCCCGCAAAGGCTGATTGAGCGCAGACTCAACCGTAATGTCGCCCAAGCCCTGGGCATTGGCTGGGACTGCAAATGCAACAGCCATCATCAACAGAATGACGGTGGCAGTGCCTGTTTGGGATATGAATCGCATAGCTCTCCTTGAACAGCATTGGAGGCGGTTTTATCAACCGGGCCGACAAGGAATTCCGCCGATACTCATTGCGATCCGGCCAACAACCACCTGCCTGCTATCCAAACCATCAATTCGATCTATCGACCTGACGATTCGACCTGGTGATGATGGAGCATGATCCAATGGCGGCTGAGAACTTGAGAATTCTCTTGTAAATCAGCCGCTAGTATTCATTAGATATAGTCTTTTATCAACACTTCTGCGATCTGAACTGAGTTCAAGGCCGCACCTTTACGCAGGTTATCGGACACAACCCACATATCGATGCCATTCGGATGGGAAATATCCTTGCGGATACGGCCTACCCAGGTTTCGTCATGGTCAGTCCCTTCCGGAATCGGACACGGGTAACCGCCAGGCTTCTGCTCGTCCATCAGCTTGACCCCAGGCGCCTTTTTCAGCAGTTCGCGCACTTCTTCCACCGTGATCTTCTGGCGGGTCTCGATATGTATGGCCTCGGAATGGGAATAGAACACCGGCACCCGCACACAGGTCGGGTTTACCAGAATAGTCGGGTCTTCCATGATTTTCTGGGTTTCCCACACCATTTTCATCTCTTCCTTGGTATAGCCGTTGTCCTGGAACACATCGATCTGCGGGATCACGTTGAATGCGATCTGCTTCGGATAAACCTTGATTTCCGGCTCTTTGCCGTTCAACAGGGCAATGGTCTGGCCAGCCAGCTCATCAATCGCTTCCTTGCCGGTACCTGAAACCGACTGGTAGGTGCAGACGTTGATGCGGGCAATCCCAACTTTGTCGTGGATAGGCTTCAACGCCACCAGCATCTGGATGGTCGAGCAGTTCGGGTTGGCGATAATGTTGTGGTTCTTGTACTGGGCTACCGCGTGCGGGTTCACTTCCGGCACCACCAACGGGATGTCTTCCTCGTAGCGGAACTGGGAGGTGTTGTCGATCACGATGCAGCCGGCTTTACCAGCTTTCGGTGCATAAATGGCAGAGACGCTGGCTCCGGGCGAAAACAGTCCGATCTGCGCTTTACTGAAGTCAAAATCTGCAAGATTTTCAACAGTATATTGCTTGTTGTTAAAGCTGAGTGTTTCGCCCGCACTACGCTCACTGGCCAATAAATACAGGTTACGAACCGGAAACTTGCGCTGTTCCAGGATGCGGATCATGGTTTTGCCAACGGCTCCGGTAGCTCCGACCACGGCGACGTCATATTGCTTGCTCATACACTCACTCCTAACTGGTCACGGGCACCATTGGCACCCGTTTCAGTTTTCACTATGGTTTTCAAATCAAAAGGTTGAAACGGTTTATTCAAGTCTCAGGAGAATAGCCAGGGCGCCTTCACCTGATAGCTCTTTTCAAAGGCCCGGATCGCATCCGCGTGCTGCATGGTCAGACCGATGTCGTCGAGACCGTTGAGCAGGATGTGCTTGCGGGACGGTTCAACCTCAAACTTGATGACGCTGCCGTCAGGCTTGGTCAAGGTCTGTGCTGCCAGATCCACGTTCAAGTTAAAGCCCGGGGTCGCTGCTGTTTCCTTGAAAAGCTGATCAACCACTTTTTCATCCAGCACAATCAGCAATATCCCGTTCTTCACGCAGTTATTGAAGAAGATGTCGGCATAGCTCGGGGCGATGACACAACGGATGCCAAAATCATCCAGCGCCCATGGAGCATGCTCACGGCTGGAACCACAGCCGAAGTTCTCGCGTGCCAGCAAAATGGACGCACCCTGGTAGCGTGGCTGGTTGGCGACGAAGTCCGGGTTAAGCGGACGCCCTGTGCATTCCTGGTCCGGCAAGCCCTTGTCCAAATAACGGGCTTCATCGAACAGGTTCTTGCCGAAGCCGGTACGCTTGATCGACTTCAGGAACTGTTTGGGGATGATGTAGTCCGTGTCCACGTTGGCACGGTCGAGGGGCATGACCAGCCCTTTTTCAGTAGTAAACTTTTTCATATTGGCTTCAACTATATTCAGTAATTAATTGATCAGGCTGACAATCAAAGCAAGGGCACATCGCGGACATCAACGAAGTGACCAAACACCGCAGCTGCCGCTGCCATAGCCGGGCTGACCAGATGCGTACGGCCACCAAAACCCTGCCGACCTTCGAAGTTGCGGTTGGAGGTGGATGCACAATGCTCGCCCGGCTCCAGTTGGTCGGCATTCATCGCCAGGCACATCGAGCAACCCGGTTCGCGCCACTGCAGACCGGCTTCCTTGAATACCTTGTCCAAACCCTCTTTCTCGGCTTGTGCTTTCACCAGACCGGAACCTGGTACTACCAGAGCCTCGCGGATGTTGGCCGCCACCTTGCGCCCCTTCACCACTGCCGCTGCGGCACGCAGATCTTCAATGCGGGAATTGGTGCAGGAACCGATGAAGACCCGATCCAGCCTGATTGCCTGGATAGGCGTGCCAGCAGTCAGCCCCATGTACTTGAGCGCCTGCTGGTAATTGCCCTTCTTGCTGTCATTGGCAGCCAGCGCCGGATCCGGCACCTTGCCGGTAACCGGTGCCACCATTTCCGGTGAAGTGCCCCAGCTGACCTGCGGCACAATGTCACCACCTTCCAACTCAACCACAGCATCAAAGCTGGCATCAGCATCACTGACCAGCGTGCGCCATACGGCCACTGCCTGATCCCACTCTGCACCTTTCGGTGCAAATGGACGACCTTGCAGATAACTGATGGTCTTTTCATCAACAGCAACAATCCCTGCACGCGCACCGGCTTCAATGGCCATGTTGCAGACGGTCATGCGGCCTTCGATGGACAAACTGCGGATCACCTCACCACCGAATTCGATGGTGTAGCCAGTACCGCCAGCCGTACCGATTTTGCCGATGATGGCAAGGATCACGTCCTTGGCAGTCACCCCTGGCTTGAGGGCGCCGTTCACTTTCACCAGCATGTTCCTGGCTTTCTTCTGCACCAGACACTGGGTAGCCAGCACATGTTCCACTTCAGAGGTGCCAATGCCATGCGCCAAAGCGCCGAGCGCACCATGGGTGGAGGTATGGGAGTCGCCACAGACGATGGTCATGCCCGGCAATGTGCGGCCCTGTTCCGGCCCGATTACATGCACGATGCCGTGACGGGGATCGTCAATCGTGAACTCTTCGATGCCAAAGTCCTTGCAGTTGTCGTCGAGGAACTTCACCTGGATTCTGGAAACCGGATCGACGATGCCTTCAACCCCGCGCGAGCGTTCGCTGGTGGTGGTGGGCACGTTATGATCTGGCGTCGCCATGTTGGCGCCCGCGCGCCAGGCCCGACGGCCGGCCAGACGCAAGCCTTCAAAGGCCTGGGGTGAAGTCACTTCATGCAGAAAGTGCAGATCGATATAGAGCAGCGCTGTGCCGTTCTCCAGCTCCTTGACGAGGTGGGAATTCCACAGCTTGTCATACAAAGTTTTGCCAGCCATAAAAACCTCTTTACTAACAAATAATTAGATACAAATGCTAAACCAGAATATTAATCTTGAAATTACTTTAGCTATAAACTTCAATTCTTTGAAATATCAGGTGTTTTTACCGAAACATCAAGGTTCTGGGCGCGATGTCGCAACAGGTGATCCATCAAAGTCAGCGCCATCATGGCTTCTGCAATCGGTGTTGCACGAATTCCTACACAGGGATCATGTCTGCCAGTCGTTATAATCTCGGCAGGATTACCATTTATATCAATAGTTTGGCCTGGAATCCTGATGCTAGAAGTAGGCTTCAATGCCAGATGTGCAATGATGTCCTGGCCGGTGCTGATACCGCCCAGTATGCCGCCTGCATTGTTACTGAGGAAACCCTGTGGACTCATCAGGTCGCGATGCTCGGATCCCTTCTGTTCGACCACGGCGAAGCCGGCTCCGATCTCGACGCCTTTGACGGCATTGATGCTCATTAGTCCATGAGCGAGTTCGGCATCGAGACGGTCAAAGATCGGCTCACCCAACCCCACCGGCACCCCGGAGGCGACCACGGTTATCCTGGCACCGATGGAATTACCCTCCTTGTTGAGTGCCGTCATGTAGGCTTCCAGCTCGGTAACCCTGGACGGATCCGGACAGAAAAACGGGTTGTTGCCAACTTCATTCCAGTCGACCAGCTCCAGCTTGATGGGACCCAGTTGGCTCAGGTAGCCACGCACGCTGACTCCGAACTTGCTCGCCAGATACTTTTTGGCAATCGCCCCGGCCGCCACCCGCATCGCCGTTTCCCGTGCGGAGGAACGCCCACCCCCACGATAGTCGCGGATACCGTACTTGTGGGTGTAGGTGTAGTCGGCATGGGAGGGCCGGAACAGGTCCTTGATGTTGCTGTAGTCCTTGCTCTTCTGGTCAGTGTTTTCGATCAGGAGGGCAATCGGGGTTCCGGTAGTCACCCCCTCAAACACACCCGAGAGGATGCGCACCGCATCATCTTCCCGACGCTGGGTAGTGAAGCGGGAAGTGCCCGGTTTGCGACGATCAAGATCGGTCTGTATGTCTGCTTCGCACAGCGGCAGCCCCGGCGGGCAACCATCCACGATGCAGCCCAGGGCCGGCCCGTGGCTTTCGCCAAAGCTCGTCACACAAAACAAACGGCCGAAACTGTTGCCCGACATGGTGTCTATACCTGCTGCAAGAGGGAGGCAATCACGATGGCGCGCAGATTAATCCTCTCTCCCAAATAAAACAAATTTATAATTTTCATGAATTCCATTACATTTAGGAATACCACTCACTCCTACCCGGAGGCTTATGGACTTCCAGAACCTGCGTGCCTTCATGGCAGTGGCGGAAAACAATTCGTTCTCACGCGCCGCCGACCAGTTACACCTGACCCAGCCCGCGATCAGCAAACGCATCCTGACTCTGGAAGCCGATCTTAACCAGCGGCTGTTCGACCGCATCGGCTGGCAATTGTCACTGACCGAAGCCGGCGAATGCCTGCTGCCGCGCGCACGCCAGATTCTGCAGCTGATCGAGCAGACCCGCCAGGCGCTCGATGATCTGTCGGGCCAGGTACAAGGCAACCTGAAACTGGTAACCAGCCATCACATCGGGCTGCATCGTCTGCCGCGGGTGCTACGCGAATACAAGCAGGCCTATCCGGATGTGAAGCTCAGCATCCGCTTTCTCAATTCACAGGAAACCCACCAGAACATTCTTGAAGGCAAGGGTGAGCTCGGTATCACCACTTACGAAGAACGCGCCAACGATTCATTGCTGACGCAGGATATCTGGCACGACACCTTGCACTTCGTGGTGGCACGTGACCATCCGCTGCTGAAACAAAAAAACGTGAAGCTGCGTGATCTGACCGGCTATACGGCCATCCTGCCGGATGTGCGATTTTATACCGGCCGCACCGTTTCGGAATTGTTCCAGCAGCAGGGACTGACGCTGAAACTGGATCAGGATCTGAGCATCGACAATCTGGAAACGCTGAAGGCGATGGTATCAATCGGCGATTCGTGGAGTGTGCTGCCGGCGACCATGCTCGACGACCGCAGCGTTGTGGCCCTCAATATCAAGGACGTTGCCCTGAGCCGCCGGCTGGTCTGCATCCGGCACAAGGATCGCACGTTGAGCAAGGCCGCGCAGACCTTTCTGAAAGTACTGGAGGCGCATCGCGATTAAGCGCGCAAATCCCGGGCTGTCAGCGCACAGATGCCTTCGCCACCATATGCAAAATCCAGCCACAGGAACGGCAGGTCAGGACGCGCCGCATCCAGCAAGGGCCAGGTCGCACCGGTTTCCAGCAGCAGCAAACCGGCTTCCGTCATGAAATCTGCAGCCTGTTGCAGGATGCGCAACGGAATTTCCAGACCTTCATTGCCTGTCAACAATCCCAGTTGCGGTTCACGCAGATATTCAGCAGGCAGCCCGGCATATTCCTCGGCGCTGACATAGGGCGGATTGCTGACAATCAGATCAAACTTGCCTGTGACGGCCGCAAACAGATCCGATTCCACCAGTTGCACGCGCTGGCCCAGGCCGTGTTTGTCCACATTGATACGAGCCACCGCCAGCGCATCAGGGCTCAGATCTGCCAGCACCACTTCCGCCTCGGGAAATGCCAAGGCACACGCGATGCCGATGCAACCACCACCAGCACACAAATCCAGAATGCGACGGGGAGCAGTCTTGATCAAGGTCTCAAAACGGGTATCGATCAGTTCGGCAAACGGCGAGCGCGGCACCAGCACGCGCTCATCGACATAGAAAGGCAAACCGCAAAACCAGGCCTCATGCAGCAGGTAGGCCAGGGGTTTGCGGGTTTCGATACGCTGCGTGGCGAGCCGGGCGACTTCCGTCACCAGAGCAGGCGGCAACCGGGTATCCAGTTGCAGAGACGGCAACGCATGGCGGCGCGCCAGCGTTTCCAGCAGCCAGCAGGCTTCATCCCAGGCATTGTCAGTGCCGTGGCCAAAAAACAGTTCGGCTGTTTCGAAGGCCGCAGTCATCTTTTCCAGACATTCCTGCGTATTTACCACACCATTCAACAACATTGCTGGCCTGCTTTACCCTGCCAAATTAATCGCGTAGGGTGCGCAGTTTAGCTGTAACCGGAAAGTAATAGTATGAAAGACGCATACGCCAGCATTATCAAATCCATGGGCGAGGATTTGAACCGGCCTGGCCTGGCGGGAACGCCGGAGCGAGCCGCCAAAGCCATGGAATTCCTGACCCAGGGCTATCAGCAGAATGTTGACGACATCATCAATGGTGCAATGTTTCCCACCACCTCCAATGAAATGGTGATCGTCAAAAACATTGAACTCTATTCACTGTGCGAACATCACCTGCTGCCGTTCATCGGCAAATGCCATGTCGCCTACCTGCCTACCGGCATGGTGATCGGCCTGTCGAAAATTGCCCGCATCGTTGACATGTTCGCGCGCCGCCTGCAGATCCAGGAACAACTGACCCAGCAGATTGCCGAAACCATCATGGACAAAACCAGGGCGCTCGGGGTGGGTGTGATCATCGAGTCACAACATATGTGCATGATGATGCGTGGAGTGCAGAAACAGAATTCAGTGATGACTACTTCCTGCATGCTGGGAGCGTTCCGTGAACGTCAAACCACCCGCAGTGAATTCCTGTCGCTGATCAAGTAAGAAACTCCCTGATCAGGTCGGCGATTGCACCTACCTGTGTTTCCATGTGCTGGTGGTGGTCACCTTCCAGTTCATGGAGCTGCGCATCGCGCAGGTAGGCTTTGCGCTGTTCGAACATGGTCCTGCGCTTGTGCCAAAACCCGGTTGAAAGTACCACCAGCGCCGGGCAACTGACTTCCCGCATGAAAGCCGCCACTTGTTCTTCGCTCAAACTCATCGGGCTCAACACGCGCAGACGTGGATCCAGGTTCCAGTAGCAACCCTGCTCATCACAGACGATACCACGTTGTCCCAGCAGCGTGGCAGCTGCAGGTGTCAGCCCCTTTTCCACTCTCGCCTGCACTGCCGACTGGAAATCACTGTAGTAATGTCGCCGGTCTTTCACTGCATCCAGTTGCACCAGGGCTTCCCGCATCTGTGTGGGCAATTGGGCCGGGGCTGTCGCCACCGGCCCCAGGATATCCAGCAATACCAGTTTGGAAAGTTCCTGCGGGTAGAGCGCAGCATAGAGGCAAGCGACTGCGCCACCCATTGAGTGACCCATCAATGTGAACTGCTGCCAGCCGAAGTGTTCCACCACTCCACGAATTTCCGCGATATAGCTCCAGATGTAATATGGCGCAGACAATGGCCTGCGAGCAGACAAGCCGTGTCCCGGGAAGTCCAGCGCCACAATACGGTATTCCGGCAACAGGGCGGCCAGCGGCAGAAACGATGCGGCGTTGTCTTGCCATCCATGCAATGCCAGCAGAGGTGGCGCCTGTTCAGGCCCCAGCAACAACAGTGCGCATTCCAGGCCATTGGGCAATTGCAATCGCAATTCCTGCCGGGTGGGCGGCATGGTGCTCACACCTGCTGTCCCAGTCTGAATGCAAGTTCTCCCCCGCCGGTGGTGCAGGCCTGGCAGTGCACAGCATCAAGTTCGCCGGTAGAGAAAATATGCATCGAGTCAATGTCGGTGTTGGTCAGCACTGCCAGCAGTTCGGAGACGAGAGGATTGTGGGTAACCAGCAACACATGCTGCGACTTCAATGAACGCAGAAATGCCAGCACCTGCAAAGCGCGATGGTCAGGCGTCAGCAACAACAGGGGTTCCGGTTTTATGGTTGAACCTGATTCCGACAGGAACAGGGAGCAAGTCTGGGCGGCTCTGGTAAACGGGCTGTGAAAGCAGGAAGTCAGCTTGATGTCCCGTTTGGCAAATTGTCTGGCTACATCCATGACTTCGTGTTCGCCATGCGAAGTCAGTGCGCGCCCGGAATCGTCATAATTACGCGGTTCGGCCTCGCCGTGGCGAAGCAGATAGAGATGCATGCTGCCCGCCTTCACTCTGGACTGCACTCTCGTCTGCACCCTGCTCAGCGGGTGGCGCCTTTGTCACGTTCGGGATCATAGAAGGAATCATCGTCATGATCGTCTTCCTTGACTGCATCACTGAGCACGGGTATGTCCTTTTTGGGAGTTTCGGCAGCGGCCGGGGCAACAGTGCCCGATCTGGGCTCGTCACTGGATTTGCCGCCACCACCATTTTCCGGGAACGGCGAAAACGGGAAGGGTTTGTCTTCGGTAGCGAACACCATGAAACTGACAATCTGGCCCAGATAGACTGCCGCCACGGCGCCCAGCTTCTGCAGCTGCTCGTTGATCTCGCTGGTGATCAGTACTATGACGGTCTGCACGATACAAATCACCATTAGCGCAAGCGAGAGCGCCCACAGCACCAGTACAAAAATCAGCATGAACAACACGCGCGTCCAGAAAGTCATGGACAGCATATTGGCTTTGATCTGTTCCTGATTCACCTTCATGGTTACCCCCCAGCTAGAGACCTGCAAACCGGTCATGGACTGACCGGTAAAAATTTACACCGGCAATGATTTTGCCTTGCCCACTACGAATTCAACATCAAGCTCGGTTTCGGCGAGCATCACGGAAGAGATTATATGACCGATGGGGGCCTTGTTATAGATGATCTCATACAAGCTGCTGCACAAAGGCATCTGAACACCCAGTTCATCTGCCTTTTCCTTGACCTGTTTGACGGTATTGACCCCTTCCGCCACCTGGCCAAGTTCCCGCATGATCGTGTCAATATCCTTGCCTTCGCCCAACGCCTTGCCGACCCTGAAGTTACGGCTGAGCGGCGAAGTACAGGTCACGATCAGGTCCCCGACTCCTGACAAGCCCAGAAAAGTCATTGCATCACCACCAAGGCGTACGCCGAATCTGGCCATTTCGGTCAGGCTGCGGGTAATCAGCATTGCTATGGTGTTGTGGCCCATGCCCATAGCATCTGCCATTCCGGCGATTATCGCGTAGATATTCTTCAGGGAGCCGCCCAGCTCCACTCCCAGCATGTCGTCATTGGCATAAACACGGAAGCTGTCAGAGCGCAGCGTTTCCTGCACCAGTGTTCTGACCTCTGCATCATTACTGGCCACTACGGTACCGGTCGGGCTGTGATTGACGATCTCCTTGGCCAGGTTGGGGCCGCTCAATACCCCGATTCGGGCATCGGGCACTTCTTCGGCAAGGATCTGGCTCATCAGTTTGAAGGTCACCGCTTCGATGCCTTTGGTGGCGGTAATCAGTATCACGCCCGCATGCAGCAGGGGCCGCATTTGTCGCACCACCGACCGGAAGCTGCTGCTGGGAACCGCCACGAAGATCATGTCCACATCCTGCACCACAGCTGCCAGCTCATGGGCAGCAACAATGCTGGGATGCAATTCCTGCCCAGGCAGATACAGTGAATTGACCCGGGTCTGGTTCAGGGATTCGACCTGTTCCGGATCACGCATCCACAACTGGGTGTGGTGACCGTTGCCGGCAATGATGTTGGCTATCGCGGTTCCGAAACTGCCACCGCCGATGACGCCGACTTTTTTTACTGTCATGCTTTTTTGTCCGCTCTGGTGACCAAAGTTGCAGGGGTAGCGGCCACAGGCGCGGGAAGATAGCAGCAAGGTTTGGCCAACTCCAGCTGCCGATAGGCCGGGTTTGGCCTTGCTTTGCTGTCCTGTCCTGCATCAAATAGAATCCACCGCCCGGTCCCACGGTGTGCAGCGCCCCAATACAGGCCAGATTTATGACAATTGATCTTTGGGTCAACATCAGGAAGGAAATCAGCGAACAAGTAATGTTCGAGCCGGCGCTCGGGTCGTTTTTTTCCCGTCGCATCCTGCAGCATGACAGCCTCGGTTCCGCCCTGGCCGATCTGTTGTCGATGAAGCTGGCTTCTCCTGACATCCCGCAGGCGTCATTGAAGACGGTGTTCGACGAAGCCCTGCGCAATGATCCCGGCATTCTTGCTGCTACCGCTTACGACTTGCTGGCCACCAAACAACGCGATCCGGCCGTGCGGTTCTATTCAACGGCTCTGCTGTATTTCAAAGGTTTCCAGGCGCTGCAAGCGTGGCGTATCGCCCACTGGCTCTGGCTGCAAGACCGGCATGCGATGGCGCTGTGGCTGCAGAGCCAGATCAGTGAAGTGTTCACCGTCGACATCCATCCTGCTGCCCGCATCGGTTCCGGCATTCTGGTGGATCATGCCACCGGCATCGTCATTGGTGAAACCTGCGTGCTGGATGACAACATCTCGATCATGCAAGGCGTGACACTGGGCGGCACCGGCAAGGAGAGCGGTGATCGTCATCCCAAGATCAAATGCGGTGTGCTGCTGGGAACCGGCGCCATCATCATCGGCAATGTCACGATCGGTACCGGTGCCAAAGTCGCAGCTGGCAGTGTGGTTTTGAACGATGTCGCACCCCACACTACAGTGGCCGGCATTCCGGCAGTCATGGTTGGCAAGCCGCGGGTTGACCAGCCGGCGCTGGACATGAACCAGGAAATCAATCCTTGCGATTGAGCTTGAGCGCAGCCCTGATTTGCTCAATGGTAAAACCCCGCTGCATCAGAAACCGCTGGATACGCGGCAGTTCGGCTGCGCCCTGCTTGCCATCAATGCGGAATTTCTTTGCCAGCGCCTGCTGACACTGGGCTACCCAGTCGGGCCCATGCTCATACAGGGCCTGTTTCAGCAAATCACTGTTGATCTTGCGTGGTTGCAGCCCCGCAACAATCTTGAGCGGACCATCACCGCGCGTGCTGCGATAGCGTACATAGGCTTCCACAAAACGCGCATCAGATTGCAGGTCATCTGCGGCCAGTTGATCCAGCACCGGCCGCAATACTCCATGCTCGTCCAGATCGGGATGGCGCTCTTTCAGCTTTTCCAGCAACTCGTGCCAGGAATGCTCGCGGCGGGCCAGCAGGGTGAGCGCGGCATTGCGGGCAATACTGCTGGCATCGTCACTCACCCTGGCCTCGTCGAAGGGTTTGCCACTCAGGCTTCTTCGGTTTCTTTCACATCGGTATTGGCAACACCGCTGCCGCCATTGGCCATCAGTACGGTACGCAATTTGGCTTCAATTTCCTGTGCCACCGCCGGATGCTCATTCAGATAGATCACTGCATTCTTCTTGCCCTGACCGATTTTCTCGCCCTTGTAGGCATACCAGGCGCCGGACTTCTCCACCAGATTGTTGGCAACACCCAGTTCAATGATTTCACCATTGCGCGAGATGCCGGCGCCGTAATAAATCTCGAATTCAGTCTGTTTGAAGGGCGGCGCCACCTTGTTCTTGACCACTTTGACGCGGGTTTCACTGCCTACCACTTCCTCGCCATCCTTGATGGAACCAATGCGACGGATATCCAGACGCACCGAAGCATAGAATTTCAGCGCATTGCCGCCCGTGGTGGTTTCCGGGGAACCGAACATCACACCAATCTTCATGCGGATCTGGTTGATGAAGATCACCAGGGTATTGGTGGTCTTGATGTTGCCGGTCATCTTGCGCAAGGCTTGCGACATCAGACGTGCCTGCAGGCCCATGTGACTGTCACCCATGTCACCTTCGATTTCGGCACGCGGGGTCAGGGCTGCCACCGAGTCGATGACCACAACATCGACAGCGCCAGAGCGCACGATCATGTCGCAGATCTCCAGCGCCTGTTCACCGGTGTCAGGCTGGCTTACCAGCAGGTTGTCGACATCCACACCCAGCTTCTTGGCGTAGATCGGATCCAGCGCGTGCTCGGCGTCGATAAAGGCGCAGGTGCCGCCTGCCTTCTGCGCTTCTGCAATTACCTGCAGGGTCAGCGTGGTTTTGCCGGAAGATTCAGGGCCGTAGATTTCGACGATGCGACCCTTGGGGAGGCCGCCGATACCCAGCGCCATGTCCAGTCCGAGCGAGCCGGTGGAGATGGCTGGAATCGCATGACTTTCATGATCGCCAAGGCGCATCATCGAGCCCTTGCCGAACTGGCGCTCGATCTGCGCGAGCGCTGCTGCCAGTGCCTTGTCCTTGTTAGTCTCTTTGTCTGCCATCTTCTCTGCCATCTTGGTAACCCTGAATTGGAAATATGCTGTATTTATCGGATATTTGTTGCGATCTGGAAGTTGCCGGGCGGGGGTAGCCATTGAACGGAACCAATGCCGGCAGGCCGGGGTCATTAAAGCAGGAAAAAACCGTTTCATCAAAATTATCGGCGCTAAAAACCAGGGTTTGTGGCCCCCGATCGCCGCCTGCCCCGCCAGCACCGAATTGGCTGCTTTGAGCACCCACTCTCCATCAGTTACCATCCCGCCCATATCCGCCAACCTCCGGCAGCAGTCCGCTTTGAATACCCCGCTCTCCCAGCACACCCCGATGATGCAGCAGTACCTGGCAGTGAAGCATGAGCATCCTGCCGTGCTGCTGTTCTACCGTATGGGTGATTTCTACGAACTGTTTTTCCAGGATGCCGTCCGCGCCTCCGAATTGCTGGGCATTACGCTGACAGCCCGGGGCAAATCCGGCGGCTCACCGATTCCGATGTGCGGCATTCCCTACCATGCGGCCGAGCGTTATCTCGCCAAACTGGTGGAGCAAGGCGAGTCGGTGGCGATCTGCGAACAGATTGGCGACCCGGCGACCAGCAAGGGCCCGGTCGAGCGCAAGGTGGTGCGACTGATCACGCCCGGCACGCTCACTGATGAAGCGTTATTGAAAGACAACCGTGATCAATTGCTGGGAGCATTGTGGCAACAGGGTGAACACTACGGGCTGGCAGCACTTGATGTCAGCAGCGGCCGGTTCATTGTGATGGAATGTCAGGGTGAAGCGCAGATGCTGGGCGAGCTGCAACGGCTGGACCCGGCCGAACTGCTGATCGCCGAATCGCAGCCAGTGGCCCGGGGCCTGGCTGAGCGCAAAGGCCTGCGCAAACGTTCGGCGTGGGAATTCGATTACGACACTGCCTTGCGCAGCCTGACCCGCCAGTTCCAGACCGACAGCCTGCAGGGTTTTGGCTGCGCGCATTTGCACCTGGCGATCCAGGCAGCAGGTTGCGTACTGAACTACGCAAAAGAAACCCAGCTGTGCGAACTGACCCACTGCCGCAATCTGCGCGTGGAAAACAGCGGTGACAGCCTGGTGCTGGATGCGATCAGCCGACGCAATCTGGAAATCGACGTCAATCTTAACGGCACCTACAGCAACACGCTGGCATCCACGTTCGATCACTGCGCCACCACCATGGGCAGCCGCATGTTGCGCCGCTGGCTGCATCGGCCGATCCGCTCGCACACCGAAATCCGCGCGCGCCAGCAGGCGGTGGGCAGCCTGCTCGAAGATTACCGCCACGAAACCTTGCTGCCACTGCTGAAACAGATTGGCGATATCGAACGTATCCTCGCCCGCGTAGCGCTGCGTTCGGCGCGACCGCGTGACCTTGCCAAATTGCGGGAAGCACTCGCCACCCTTCCGGCCCTGCAAAGCCGGTTGAGCCAGGTCGACAATCCGCACCTGCAGCATTTGTGCCGCAAGATCGGCATCTATCCGGCGCTGGCCGGGTTGCTGCAAACAGCAATCATGGAAAATCCGCCGGTGGTGATCCGGGAGGGCGGGGTCATTGCCGATGGCTACGATGCCGAACTGGATGAACTGCGCCAGCTCAGCAGCAATGCCGGCGATTTTCTGCTGCGGCTGGAGGCACAGGAGCGCAGTTCCACCGGTCTGTCCACTTTGAAAGTCGGCTTCAATCGGGTGCACGGCTATTACATTGAACTCAGCCGCATGCAGTCGGAAACCGTGCCTGCCCACTACATGCGACGGCAAACCCTGAAAAATGCCGAACGCTACATCACGCCCGAGCTCAAGGAATATGAAGACAAGGTGTTGAGCGCCGGCAGCCGTGCACTGGCACGCGAAAAAGCCCTGTATGACGCGCTGCTGGATACCATCGCGGCTGACCTTGCTGCCTTGCAGGACACCGCCTTCAGTCTGGCCGAGCTCGATGTGCTCAACAATTTTGCCGAACGCGCCAACGTGCTCAACCTGTGCTGTCCCGAGCTCACCGACAGCATCGGCATCAGCATCACCGGCGGCAGACATCCGGTGGTTGAACAAGTAAGCCAGTCGGCCTTTATCGCCAACGATCTGCAGCTCAATGATGATCGCCGCATGCTGATCATCACCGGCCCCAACATGGGCGGCAAGTCCACTTACATGCGCCAGAATGCGCTGATCGTGCTGCTCGCGCACACCGGCTGTTTCGTGCCGGCAGAGGCGGCCCGCATCGGGCCGGTGGATCGCATCTTCACCCGCATCGGTTCATCCGACGATCTGGCGGGCGGGCGTTCCACCTTCATGGTGGAAATGACCGAAACCGCCAACATCCTGCACAACGCCACCCCGAGCTCGCTGGTGCTGATGGACGAAATCGGTCGCGGCACCAGCACCTTCGACGGTCTGGCTCTGGCCTGGGCCAGTGCCGTGCATATCGCCTCCACACTGAAATCGCTGACCTTGTTTGCCACCCACTATTTTGAACTGACCGCGTTGCCCGATGATTTCGCCAATGTGGCCAATGTGCATCTTGATGCCACCGAACATGGCGATGGCATCGTCTTCCTGCATACGGTCAAACCGGGCCCGGCCAACCAGAGTTACGGGTTGCAGGTGGCCTTGCTGGCCGGCATTCCCCGCCAGGTTATCGAGCAGGCCCGCAAGAAACTGGAGCAGCTGGAAAAAGACGAGGGCTTCAAAAGCGGCATCGCCGCGCAACACAACCAGGTGCAGAATGACCTGTTTGCCTCGCTGCCAGGGCACCCCGCCCTCGACATGCTGGATGAGACCGATCCCGATCAGCTGACCCCGCGCCAGGCTCAGGAATTGCTCTATCGCCTCAAGGGCTTGCGGAAAACCTGAGGCCTGGCCAGTTCATAACACGCGCAGGTTGCTGGTAGAATCCGCGGCCTTGAGGAACAGGAGCGCTGCCGGCAGCCCCTGCCCCACCAGATTCAGCTTCAGGAGTTGCAAGATGACCTTTATCGTTGGCGAGAACTGTATCAAGTGCAAACACACCGACTGCGTGGAAGTGTGCCCGGTCGACTGTTTCTACGAAGGCCCCAACATGCTGGTGATCAACCCGGATGAATGCATCGACTGCGCGCTGTGCGAACCCGAATGCCCAGTGGATGCCATCTACGCGGAAGACGAAGTGCCGGAGGCGCAGCATCAATTTATCGCGCTCAACGTCGAACTCTGCAAGGCCTGGCCCAACATCACCGAAATGAAGCCGGCACCGGCGGATGCGGAACAATGGGATGGGACGCCCGACAAGATCAACTTGCTGGAACGAGACTGGCCGGCTTGAAGTCCTGCATTCACCGGGCCGGGGAGCTTATAACTCTTGCAGATGGTCTATCACGAAACCATCGCGCTCCATCATGCGTCTGAGCTTTCCCAAGGCTTCAATCTGCAACTGCCGTACCCGTTCGCGGGTGATGCCAACATCAGCGCCAACTTCTTCCAGGGTTCCATCCTCATGACCCTGAAGGCCAAACCGGCGCACCACCACCGCACGATGCCGCTGTGACAACTTGCCCAACCATACTGCCACATTGGCCTTGATATCCTGCAATTCCAGAATCTGGTGCGGCTCACTGGTTTTGCCGGCAGAAATACTGTCGACCAGGGAGTTTTCGGATTCATCACCAACCGGTTGGCTGATAGATGCAATCTTGTAATGCAGCCCCTGCAGTCTTCTTATTTCTTTCAGCGACCTGCCGGTCTTGTCTGCAATTTCCTGCTGGGAGGGATCCCTGCCGAATTGTTCACGCAACTGTTCACCGGCTCTTATGCAGCTCTGGATGTCCTTCATTACATGGATCGGATAACGGATGGTTTGCGCATGATTCATCAGGGCACGATCTATTGACTGTTTGATCCACCAGGTGGCATAGGTGGAAAAACGATAGCCCAGTTCCGGATTGTATTTTTCGACGGCCCTGATCAAACCGAGATTGCCTTCCTCAACCAGGTCCAACAGGCACAGCCCGCGATTCTGGTAGCGCTTCGCGATGGCTACCACCAGCCGCAGGTTGGATTCGATCATGCGGTTTTTGCTGGTGCGCGACCCGGCCACTACTTCCCGTGCCAGTTGCACTTCCTGCTCAACATTCAACAGCGGGATGTAGCCGATTTCATTGAGATAGAGAGTGGTTGCATCGAGCGACTCCCCGGATTCAAGTCCGGCACGCAATTCCTCGCGCGGGTTGCCCTCTTCGGAACCTGCTGCTCCCTCATCCGGATTGTCCTGACTGCTGCTTGACTGGTCTTCCAGCGCCTCAAGCACCACAGACGGAGCATTTGGATTTCCGGCATCTCCAGGCTCCCCCGCCAAAAGCCCGGAAGTGGCTGGTTTATCCTTTTTTGTATTGTGTTTTTTTACACTGTTCCTTCCATTGCTTCCGATGCATTTCATGGAAAATCCCTTTTGAAAATATTCTTCCAGTCATGACATCCAACCACAGGTTGCACCCTGGTTAACCGCCAGTGAAAACCATTTTTATTGAGGTTGGTGCTGCTTTTCACGGCCATTTCAGGAGATCAGGCCTGCATCTCATCGAGATGGTACATGCATTCCAGAATTCGTTTCCAAATGCAGTATAGTGAAGACTCGGATTTATGCAAAAAATTATTTTAATGCCGGCAAATACATCATCGGATCACTTGGTTTGCCGTCAACCCGTATCTCGAAATGCAGCATGTTCTTGTCGATGCCGCTTGCGCCCAGCTCGGCAATTTTCTGGCCCTTGCTCACCCGCGCCTTCTCGCCCACCAGCAAGGCCCGGTTGTGTGCATAGGCGCTGAGGAAGCGGTCATTGTGCTTGATGATAAGCAGATTGCCGTAGCGCAACAGGCCGCTGCCGGCGTAGACCACTTCACCATCCGCCGCTGCCAGCACCGGATCACCTTCCTTGCCGGCAATATCAATGCCCTTGCTGTTGGCATTGGCTTCCGAGAAATTGCCGACAATATTGCCGCGGTAAGGCCAGCCCCAGTTCACATCGCCAGTGCCTGTGAAGGCGGCAGCGGCCTTGCCGCCCGCCACGGCAGCAGCCGGTGCCGCCCCGGTGCCGGTGCGTGGTGCAGGGGCTGCCGGCAAGGGCAGCACCTGGGCAGTGGCGGCTGCGGCAGCCTCGGTTTCCGGCAGCGCTGAACGGCTGGTGCGGGCAGCGCCGGCAGTTTGATCTTCAGGCAAAGGGGTGCGGCGCAGTCCGCCAATGGCTCCGGCCGGTTTTGCTACTGCAACTGCCCCTGCATCAGCCGCTTCCGCTTTTGTTACTGTTGCGGCCGTGTTGTTTGCCAAGGCCTTGCTGCTGTAACCGCGCAGATCCACTGTCAGTTTCTGGCCCGGTATCAGGGTATAGGGCTCCTGCAGGTTGTTGGCGCGCGCCAGTGTGTTGAAATCAAGGTCATACATCCAGGCGACCACATAGAGGGTTTCACCGTCGTTGACCAGATGCTGGCGGCCACTATTCAGAAACCGCGGTTCACCGGCCTGATCGACCGGCGAGGGATAGTGGGTACCGCATCCAACCAACAGGGTTACCAACACCAACGACAATACTGATTGATACCGCATGACTGAACCTTGATCTGAAGCTTGTGGTGGACCGGACCCAGTATAGGGATAAACGCCGGCGCTATTGTAATGGCTGTGCGCGCAGGTGTAATCGCTTGCCAGCCCGATCTGGTTTAACTTAGGCAACGAATTTACAGGTCCTGACGATTTTTACCATGACTCTTCCGCTGGTGCTGGCCTCTTCCTCGCCCTACCGACGCATGCTGCTGCAACGCCTGCAACTGCCCTTCAGCTGGGCCAGTCCTGCCGTGGATGAAACACCACTGCCCAATGAACAAGTAGCGGCGATGACTTTGCGGCTGGCGCTGGCGAAAGCCACTGCCGTGGCAACAACACATGCAGCGGCACTCATTATCGGCTCCGACCAGGCCTGCGTGCTGACGGGCGAAGCAAAAATAATCGGCAAACCGGGCAATTTCGATACCGCGCGCCGGCAACTGCTGGCTTGCAGTGGACGCAGCGTGACTTTCCATACTTCACTCATATTGCTGAACAGTCAAACCGGAACCCATCAAAGCAGCCACGATGTTTTCACTGTGCATTTTCGCCAGCTGACCGAAGCCGGAATCTGTCGCTATCTCGAGCTGGAACAGCCCTTTGATTGTGCGGGCAGCTTCAAGGCCGAGGGCCTCGGGATTGCATTGTTCGAGCAGATGGAAGGCAATGATTTCCACAGCCTGATCGGCCTGCCGCTGATCAGCCTGTGCAAGCTGTTGCGACAAAGCGGCCTCGACCCGCTTCAAACCTAGACGCCTGCTTCACTTGCCAGCCAAACGACTGAGCGCCTGCGTGAATTGCGCATCGTAGGGTGCTTCCACCATGATGGTTCTGCCATCTTCCGGATGTGAAAACTGCAATTTGGCCGCATGCAGAAACATGCGATTGCTGCCGGCGTGTTGCTGCAGCCTGGTTTTCTCCTGCACGCAATATTTGTCATCACCCAGCAACGGGCAGCCCACCCAGGCGGCATGCACCCTGATCTGATGGGTGCGCCCGGTCAGTGGTCGTGCTTCCACCAGCGTGGCCTGGTCAAATTTGCGCAGCACAGTGAATTCGGTGGAAGCATCCTTGCCGTCCGCATCCACTTCCACCATGCGCTGCCCGCCCCGTTCCGGCTGCCGCAACAAAGCCGCATCAACCCGTTTGATCTTTGCCGGCCAGTTGCCGGTGACTATTGCGTGATAGGTTTTGCGCACCGTGTGCTCGCGGAAGGCATCCATCAAGGCCCGGCGTGCCTTGCCGGTTTTGGCCAGCAACAGACAGCCGGATGTGCCCTTGTCGATACGGTGCACCAGCTCCAGACCAGGCAATTCGGGGTACATATGGCGCAAGGCTTCAATAACCCCCAGCTTGACTCCGGTGCCGCCGTGCACGGCCAGACCTGCAGGTTTGTTGAGCACCAGCAGGCAATCATCCTCAAACAGGATGGCATTGGTCAGCCGCTCAGCCAGTTGCTTGCCAGGAGCCTGTGGCTGACCTGATTCGGCGGTGCGTACTGGTGGAATCCTGACCTTGTCTCCCTCATACAGTCGCGTGTCCGGCTTGGCCCGCTTGCCGTTGACCCTTACCTCACCCTTGCGAATAATCCTGTAAATCAATGTCTTGGGCACACCTTTCAATTTTCCCAGCAGGAAATTGTCCAGGCGTTGTTCGTCCTGATGCTCGGCCACTTCCACCATGACGACCCCGGGTTTCGCCACCACCTCGGCAGACCCCGCGGAAGATACTTTGCCCATCAGAAACTCCGGCCGCTCAAAATAGCGAGTATACGGGAGGATGGGGAGCCGGTCCCAATATGAGACAAACCTTAGGAAATGCTGATAACAGTTTGAAGCAGCTTGGTTTAACTGTTATATTCGCCAGGCATTTTGCTGCACTTCTGCTCAAACAACCCGGGCATATGCCGATAACGCATAGGTCTTTTCTCCCGGCATGGACAAGCATTACCGCAGCATAAATTGCACAAAAAGCAGTCGTACTGTCGTACTGATAAAAAGGTACAAAAAGTTAAGCAGCAAAGCGTTATACCCTTCACCCGCACAAGCCATGCAAGTCACCCCGCACCGTCGCACAGCAACGGACTGGTTCCCACCCAAGACATTGAGGAGCGGACCAGAAGCAGGAACAGGCACAGGCCAGGGCCCCGATACGCTATCGGACCCACCATCGGGCACAGGATGAACGCGAACTGCATTTGAAATAATTAATCCGGGCAACATCCGGCAACCAGCAAGATATCCGTGTCGCTACCATCAGAATGCGACAGGATAGGTATGCACAGGTACAGAACAAGTACAGATTGGCGCAGGACCCTGAACAAGACGCTGGCCTCCTCACGAAGCAACCTGGAGGAGGTGTACAAGCGAGCAAGGGTCAACCGGTCTGGAGTAGGTCGCAAGACCACGAACTATTGTGATTGAAGCAGACAGCGTGTTCCGCTCCTGCACAACTTTTGATGAATTTTGTTGTTGGCAGTTTTTGTTTGTTCATAGCCGGCAACTGCCAAGAAAAGTGAATCAAAACCAATAGATCGGGATTTGATCCTGACAAGCTTTACTGCATACCTCACTGCACAGGTGAGCCTGGTGTTTCCCGTTTACTGACGGAAAACACATATGAAACGCATTCTAGTAAACGCCACCCAGAAAGAAGAACTGCGGGTTGCCCTGGTCGATGGACAACGCCTGTACGACCTCGACATTGAAAATCGCAACCGGGTCCAGAAAAAAGCCAACATCTACAAAGGCCGCATCACCAGGGTTGAACCCAGCCTGGAAGCCGCCTTCGTCAACTACGGCGCCGACCGCCACGGCTTCCTTCCCCTGAAAGAAATCGCCCGCGAGTACTATCGCAAAAATGCACCCGAGAATGGCCGCGGCAACATCCGCGATCTGGTCGCGGAAGGTACTGAAGTAATCGTGCAGGTGGAAAAAGAGGAGCGCGGCAACAAAGGCGCCGCTCTCACCACGATGATCAGCCTGGCCGGCCGTTATCTGGTATTGATGCCCAACAACCCGCGTGGCGGCATTTCGCGCCGTATCGAAGGCGATGATCGCTCCGAGCTGCGCGAAGCCATGGACTCCATGCAGATCCCCGACGGCATGGGCATCATCGTCCGTACCGCCGGCATTGGCCGCGCTGCCGAAGAGCTGCAATGGGACCTTAACTACCTGATGACGGTGTGGACAGCCATCACCGCCGCCGCCAAGGAACTCGAATCGCCTTGCCTGCTGTTCCAGGAAAGCAACGTGATCCTGCGCGCAGTGCGCGACTACCTGCGCCAGGACATCGGTGAAGTAATTTTTGATACCCAGAGCGCCTATGACGACGCACTCACCTTCATACGTCAGGTGATGCCGCAGTTCGAGAGCCGCCTGAAGCTCTACCAGAGCAGCGTGCCGCTGTTCACCAACTTCCAGATCGAAAACCAGATTGAAAGTGCGTTCCAGCGCGAAGTGAAACTGCCCTCCGGCGGTTCCATTGTGATTGACCCTACCGAAGCCCTGGTTTCCATCGACATCAACTCCTCACGTGCCACCAAAGGCTCGGACATTGAGGAAACTGCGCTGCAGACCAATCTTGAAGCCGCCGATGAAATTGCCCGCCAGTTGCGTTTGCGCGACATGGGCGGCCTCATCGTGATCGACTTCATCGACATGATGTCGCAGAAAAACCAGCGCGCAGTCGAAGACCGCGTCAAGGATGCGCTGGAAATGGATCGCGCCCGCGTACAGGTAGGCAAGATTTCCCGCTTTGGCTTGCTGGAGATGTCACGCCAGCGTCTGCGCCCTTCACTGGGCGAGACCAGTGCCACCGTGTGCCCGCGCTGCATGGGCATGGGCACCATCCGCGACGTCGAAAGCCTGTCGCTTTCAATCCTACGTCTTATCCTGGAAGAAACCAACAAGAACAATGCGCGCGAGATTCGCGCCATCGTGCCGATCAGCGTTGCCTCCTATCTGCTCAATGAAAAACGCAATGAAGTCATGCAGATCGAAACCCAGACCCGCAAACGCGTGCTGATAGTGCCGAACTCGCACATGGAAACACCGCATTTCGAAATCCAGAACCTCACCACCGAAACAGCCGGTCACAGCTACGACATCGAAGTCGAGCATGACGAACCGCTGGAAGACGTGTTGCCGCGCACACCGATCGTGGCTGATGTGCCGGCTGTGCAATCAGTCCGTATCAATACTCCGCCGCCACCGGTGGTCGCGCAGCCTGTCCAGGCTGCAGCAGCACCAGCGGCCCGCAAAGGCGGCTTGTTTGCCTCCATCGGTTCGGTGATTTCCTCACTGTTTGGTGCTGATTCTGCCAACGAGGAAGCAGCGCCAAAACCGGCTGCAGCTCCGGCTCCACGCGAACGCGGCAATAACCGCAATGATCGTGATCGCCATGGCCGCAAACGTCACGAACGCGGTGGTGAACGCAGTGAGCATCCACGTGGTGAGCAGCGACCCAAGCCGGTAGTAGCTGCTGAAGCAGCAGTAGCTGGTGTTGAGGGTGAAGAAGATGAGACTGCCAGCGGCAGTCGTCGTGAAGGCGGACGCAATCGTCGCCGCGGCGGCCGTAATCGCAATCGTGACCGACCCAACCAGCCCCAGGATGAGTCACAGTCACAGGTGCAGGCGCCGGATCAGGCAGCACGTCCTGAACGTCAGCCACGCCCTGAACGCATCCAGGAATTGGCTACAGACCAGGATGCCGAACCGCAGCAGCAAACCGAAGGTGATCGCGCAGGCCGTCGTCCGCATGACAAGCGTGGTCGACAACCACGTCAACGTCATCGTGGCAACCGCGAAGACCTGAATCTGCCCGGGGTTGTTGCACTGGCAAGTGAACACGTTGCACCTGCTGTCGTGTCTGAAGAATCACAGACGGCAATTACCAACACGCTGCCGCTGGTTCTGCCCATGCACGAGCAGACTGCCGAGCCTCAGAGCGAAGCACACCATGAGGGTACTGTTGCAACTGAACCGACTGCACATGAAGTACCGGTTGTGGAAGATGCAAGCCCGGTGGCTGCTGATGAACCTGCTGCTGCCTATGACACACCACAGGAAGTTCCTGCCGCCGGCAATGAACCTGCCGCTCACAGCCCGCAGCCGGCTGCCGAATTCGTGATCCCCGCTTCGGTACTGGTGGGCATGGATGACAGCTTCATGGCACCCGTGAAAGCTTCTTCGCTGGCAGCTTCGGTTGCCGAAGCTGTGCATGCAGCAGCAATGGAAGCAGCGCACGAATCATCAGTCGCACAAGCTGCAGCTCCTGTGGCGCAGCATCCCGCACCGGCTGAACAAGAAGCACCAGTCGTCGCTGCTGCCGAGGGCCCTCGCGAACGTCGTCGGGCTCCCAACGATCCACGCAACCGTCTGCCACACCAGTAAGACATTGCCAAGTTGCAGTTGCGGGCCAGGTTTCACCCTGACCCGCAACTGACACGGATTACAGTGCCGCAGCCAGTTCCGGCAATGCCGTGAACAAGTCAGCCACCAATCCGTAATCCGCCACCTGGAATATCGCAGCTTCCGGATCCTTGTTGATGGCCACGATCACCTTGCTGTCTTTCATGCCAGCCAGATGCTGGATGGCGCCGGAAATTCCCACGGCAATATAGAGTTCAGGCGCCACAATCTTGCCGGTTTGCCCGACTTGCAGATCGTTGCTGACATAGCCTGCATCCACAGCAGCGCGCGAAGCGCCAATGGCGGCGCCGAGTTTGTCAGCCACCTGGTCAAGCAAATGGAAATTTTCGGCACTGCCAAGACCACGCCCACCGGCAATCACCACCCGTGCCGAGCCCAGTTCAGGACGCGTACTGGTGCTGTGGGATGCACTTACAAAACAGCTTTGTGTTTGTGAAGACCGGGGCTCAACTGTCTCCACTGCACAGGCCTCGGCAACGATCTGTGCTGCCGCAAAGGAAGAAGTGCGTACGGTGGCAACCTTGACCGGATCACTCGACTGCACAGTGGCCAGCACGTTGCCCGCATAGATCGGACGCACAAACGTGGATGCATCAATTATTGCCATGACTTCCGAGATCTGGGCAACGTCCAGCATGGCAGCAACACGTGGCAACAGGTTTTTACCGTTGGTGCTGGCAGCCGCGAGAATGGCTGCGGCATTACTGCCGAGCTGAATCACCAGCGGCGCCACGGCTTCTGCCAACTGATGTGCCAGCGATTCATGGTCGCAAACCAGCACACGGCCAACACCTTCGACATGGCTGGCCTGTTCGGCAACCGCTGCGCAATCATGGCCAGCTACCAGCAGCTGGATTTCATTGCCAAGTTTGCGCGCAGCGCTCACCACTTGCAGGGTTGATGATTTCAGCGAAATGTTGTCATGTTCAGCGATAACCAGAACTTTCATGCAATCACCTTCGCTTCATTTTTCAGTTTGGCCACCAGTTCCTGTACAGAACCGACCCTGACTCCGGCTTTGCGTGGCGGCGGATCATTTACTTCCACGAGTTTCAGATGTTGCCTGAGCGTCACCCCCAGTTGCGCCGGCGTCAGTACTTCCACCGGCTTTTTCTTGGCTTTCATTATCTCGGGCAGTTTGGCGTAACGCGGCTCGTTCAGGCGCAGATCAGTAGTGATGATGGCCGGCAACGTTACTTTCACCACCTGTTCACCGCCATCCACTTCGCGGGCAACAGTGGCCTGGCCGTCGGCGATTGCTATGCGTGAGGCAAAAGTCGCCTGCGGGTAATTGCAAAGCGCTGCCAGCATCTGGCCTACCTGGTTGTTGTCGGAATCAATCGCCTGCTTGCCGAGCAGCACCAGCGAGGGCTGTTCCTTTTCCACCACTGCCCGCAGCAGTTTGGCGATATTGAGTGATTCCAGCTCGTCGTCAGCCTGCACATGCACGCCACGATCAGCACCCAGCGCCATGGCTCCACGCAGTTGCTCCTGCACCTTGTCGCTGCCGACCGATACCACCACGATTTCCGTGGCCACTCCGGCTTCCTTCAGCCGTACAGCCGCTTCCACTGCAATTTCACAGAACGGGTTCATCGCCATCTTGGCCGAGGCAAGATCGACATTGCTTCGGTCCTGCCTGATGCGTACCTTGACGTAGGCGTCCAGGGTTCGTTTGACTGCCACCACAATTTTCATAAATCAATCACCATGCCCGCAAAAACAGCTATGGGAACACCAACAAGTTTCCCCATAGTCGAAGGGCGGCAATTATAATGGCCACCTTCCCGTACAGACAGTCCAGGATCGCCTTTTGTCAGCCTTGAACCCCAATCCGGCACGTGAATGCATGGAATTCGACGTTATTATTGCCGGTGCCGGCCCCGCCGGCCTGGCTACTGCCTGCCATCTGGCACGGCTGGCAGCACAACAGCAGCTCACATTGAGCATTTGTGTGCTCGAAAAAGGCGCTGAAACCGGCGCCCATATCATGTCCGGTGCACTGCTGGATCCGTGTGCACTCAACGAATTGTTCCCCGACTGGCAACAACGCGGCGCGCCGGTGACTACCGCTGTGAGCCACGAGGATGTGCTGTATCTGACGTCCGGCCACAACAGCATCCGCATCCCGGACTTGCTGGTGCCCTCTGATACACACAACAAGGGCAACTACGTCATCAGCCTGGCCGACCTCTGCCGCTGGCTTGGTAAAGAGGCCGAAGCTTTGGGAGTCGAAATCCTGGCTGGCTTCAGCGCTGCGCACTTGTTGTTTGATGACGAGGGCAAGGTCGCTGGCGTACTGACCGGTGACCAGGGCGTAGACAAAACCGGCCAGGCCGGCAGCAATTTCACGCCTGGCTATGAATTGCGCGCCCGCTACACTGTATTGGCAGAAGGCTGCCGCGGCCATCTTGGCAAGGAAGTGATCAAGCGGTATCAACTCGACAAGAACCGCACTCCCCAACATTACGCATTGGGCATCAAGGAAGTGTGGCAGATACCCCCCTCCTCACATAAGAGTGGCCATGTCTTGCATACATTGGGCTGGCCCTTGAGCGAAAGCGACACTACCGGTGGCGGCTTTCTCTATCACGGTGCCGACAACCAGGTGAGCATTGGCCTCATCACCGATCTTAATTATGAAAATCCGTGGCTGAGTCCGTTTGAAGAATTCCAGCGCATGAAACAGCATCCCGTGTTCGCCGGCATTCTGAAAGACGGCAAACGCCTGGCCTATGGCGCGCGGGCGCTCACCAAAGGCGGTTTGCAATCCTTGCCTGAACTCGCGTTCCCCGGCGGTGTACTGGTGGGTGATGATGCGGGTTTTCTCAACTTCCTTAAAATCAAAGGCACCCACACAGCGATGAAATCCGGCATGCTGGCAGCGGCAGCGATTGCCGAGGCATTGCAACAGCCGACTCCACCGGCTGTGCTTGCCGGTTACCAACAGGCCTTCACCCAATCCTGGCTGCATCAGGAACTTTACCGATCCCGCAACGCTGCGCCAGCCATTCATAAATTCGGCACTTTCTTCGGATCTGCGTTCAGCTGGTTTGATCAAACATTCTTTGGTGGCAAGTTGCCGTTCACCCTGCGTGACACCACGCCTGACCACGCCACGCTGAAACAAGCCGATCACTGTGAACGCATACAGTATCCGAAACCCGACAATGTGCTGAGTTTCGACCGCCTCAGCTCAGTATATTTCTCCAACACCTTCCATGAAGAAAACCAGCCCTGCCATCTGCAATTGCTGGATGCCGCCACACCGATTGAATTCAATCTGCCACAATACGACGAACCGGCGCAGCGCTACTGCCCGGCCGGCGTTTATGAAATTGTGCGGGAAGACCATATGCCGCCACGATTGCAGATAAATGCCCAGAACTGTGTGCACTGCAAAACCTGCGACATCAAGGACCCCACGCAGAACATCCGCTGGGTACCGCCTGAGGGCGGTGGCGGCCCCAACTACACCAACATGTAAGGATCTTGCGCATGCCGCTGCAGCTGGACCGGATGGAAGAACTGGACGCGGCACTCACCAACGGCGCCGTGCTGCTGGTTCCGAACTTCCGCAGCAGTGATCAGCTGGTTGACCAGCTTTGCCGTTACCGCCGTGGCGACAACAGCAAGGTGCTGGTACGCCCGGCCATCCATGCCATCGACCTCTGGCTCGCTGATCTTTGGGAACAACTTACCCTGTTGCATGATGCAGAATCCCTGGCATGGCGGGTGTTGCAACCGGCCGAGGAACAGTTGTTATGGCAGGAACTGGTTTACAAGGCTTCACCTGAACTGCTGCTGCTCAATCGTGACGGCACTGCCACTCTCGCCGCCAGCGCCTGGCGCTTCCTGCAGCAGTGGCAAATTTCCCTGGCCGAGCTGCGCAGCCACCTGAGCCTCACCCATGACTCCACCTGGAAAGATGATCGTGAATATGCCTGGTCCTGGTTGCAGACGTTTGACCGTTACTGTCAACGCCAGCACTTGCTGAGTTTCAGCGGCATGTTGCAACTGCTGCTGCAGTTCATCGAAAACGGCACATTGACCGGACTGAAGCTGTTGCCTCCCGCGCTGTTGTTGTCAGGATTTGATGCACCACCACCCTTGTACAAATCGCTCTTTGCTGCACTCCACGACCAGGGTGTGGCAATTGATAACTGGATCTTCACCGCTTGTGAACCAGAACGCAGGTTGCAGTCCTTCAATATCCCTGCGGACGAATGTCGTGCCGCCGCCGAGTGGGCCAACAATGTTTTGCAGCAGGACGGTAGCGCCAGCATCGGCATCATTACTGCTGACAGCACCATTCTGCGCGGAGAATTGCAACGCTGCTTCGAGCAGACCTTCATCGCGCGCCGCGAAGTAATGAGCACAACCTTGCCGGCATCCTTGAGTGAAGAAGCCTGGATCCATACAGCATTGAGCAGTCTCGCACTGTTGCAGGACCGGCTTGATACCTTGCAGTGCTGTGCGCTGCTGCGTTCGCCGTGGCTGCTGGCGGCTGACAGCGAACAGGATGCACGCGCCGAACTGGAACTGCGCCTGCGCAAGTCACAAACACTGCAGATCCAGAGCGTGGAATTGCGGCAGTTGTGCCTGCAACAGGACAAGAGCTGGCACTGCCCTGCGCTCGGCGCGGGTTTGTTGCAACTGCAACAACAATTCCTGCGCCAGCCGCGCCAGCAGCCACTGCGGGACTGGCTGCAATTCTTCGAAGCCTGGTGGGAGATCCTGCTGCCGCGCAGTGTGCTATTGCAGTCCGGCAACCGCCCGCTGGTCAAGGCATGGGAAAGCCTGCTCAGACAGGCACAGCTCAGCAGCAGCCTGTTTGGCACGCCGGATTTCACCGAGGCTTGTGCACTGCTGACCCGCCTGTGTCGTGCCAGCTCGCTCACCACCGGCAAGACCCAAACGCCGGTGCAGTTGCTGACACCCGTCATGGCGGCCGGCCTGCATTTCACGCATTTATGGTGCATGCAGATGACGGAAACGCTATGGCCCGGCGAGCAGCATCCGCATCCCTATCTGCCGCTGGCACTGCAAGTGCAGCATGGTTTGCCTGGAGCTGATCGCAACCAGCAGTTGGTGCAAAGCAGTGAGCTCTTGCTGAGCCTGATCCAGCGCACTACCCAGCAACTGGTTTTCAGCCATGCCGGCAGTGCTGATGATTTGCCGCAACGGCGGACTGCGCTGTTACCTGCTGATCTGCAACCACAACCGGTTGACCGTCAGACTCTGGCAGGAGGCCTGCATCCGGCATTGGCCAACCCGGAGATGGCAACCCTGGAAACATTGCAGGAATCCACGGTGGTGCCCTTGCCGGCAACCACGGTCTTTGAGGGCGGCTCCGGCATCCTGACCAGCCAATCCGCCTGCCCCTTCAAAAGTTTTGCGCAGTACCGGCTGCAGGCACGTGAACTGCCGAAGCCGGTCTATGGCATCACTTCGAATGCACTTGGTGACTGTGTGCATGAAGCGCTGCAGGCATTCTGGACCAGCATGAAAAGCCAGGCTGCATTGATAGCGACCGACCAGGCGGGTCTGGAAAGTGCGATCAGGCAGGCATTGGCGCCGGCACTTCGCAATCTGGCGCGACTGTATCCGGACCTGCTGACCCCCCGCCTGAAGGAACTGGAAGAGAAAAGATTGTGCGCACTCTTGCTGCGCTGGCTGGAGCTGGAACGCCAACGAGGCCCCTTCACTGTCATCGCTACCGAACAGGAGCTGCTGTGGTCACTGCCCCGCCTGCAATTGCGGCTGCGACTTGATCGTATTGACCGGCTGGCCAACGGCAGCACAGCCATTGTCGATTACAAAACCGGCAAGACAGCTAGCATGCGCTGGCAGGACGAACGCCCCGCGGCACCCCAGTTGCTGTTGTATGAACTAGCGGCCGATGCCAGCGGCAAATTTGCTGACACTGACGCCCTGCTCTATGCCCACATCAATGTCGAAGACCTCGACTATGCCGGCCTTGCTGCCGATGACAGCATTTTCCCAGGCCTGGCCTTCAACAACGACAAATCCGTGAATGCACCCGACTGGCCAAGCCTGAAACGACACTGGCAGCAAATCATCAGAGTGCTCGCCGATGAATTCCTGCAGGGTTATGCTGCCGTACAACCCACACGCCGGAACAGCTGCGATTATTGTCATCTCGGTAGTTTGTGCCGCATTGACGAATTGCGCACCGAAGCCGAGGGCGAAGCATGAGCTACCGTCCTGCCGACATCACTGCGCGTGAACGCGCCCTCGATATCACTGCATCCTTCTGCGTGCAGGCTCCGGCCGGCTCCGGCAAAACCGAATTGCTGACACAACGTTTGCTCAAGCTGCTGGCGCATGTGCAACAGCCCGAAGAAATCCTGGCTTTCACCTTCACCCGCAAAGCGGCCGCCGAAATGCGCGACCGTTTGCTGCACAGCCTGCAGGAGGCGCAGGAATTCCGCAGCCGGCCGGCTGCCGATTGGGAGCAACTTGAACCCCACAAACTGCACACATTGCAACTGGCCACCAGGGTGCTGGAGCAGGATGCACGGCAAAACTGGCACTTGCTGCTCAATTCGCAACGCCTGCGCCTGACCACCATCGATGGCTTCACAGCGTGGCTAAGTGCGCAATTGCCACTGAGCGCCAAACTGGGCGCTCGCGCAGTCATTACCACCGACATGGAACCGGTTTTTGCCGAAGCCATCCATAACACCCTGGCAATGCTGGAAACACCGGGCGCAGTGGGTGTGGCACTGCAGCATTTGCTGCCCCACCTGCAGAACAACCTGCAGACTGCAGAAAAACTGTTGCAGAAACTGCTGCAACAACGCGACCAATGGTTGCCACTGGTGAAAACACTGGAACAGGAACCGGCTGGCGCACGCGCAGTCATGGAAGCAACGCTGCACGACATGGTGGAACAGCAACTGCACGACACGGCAATCCTGCTGGCTCCCCATGGCAAGGACCTGATGACCTTGATCGCCTTTGCCGCCGGCAATCTGCAGGATCAACCTGATCACGAACTGCATCAACTCAACTCAGGGGCAGATCTGCCACCCGTCTATGCGGAGGCTGTCGAAGGCTGGCGCATGTTGAGCCGCTTCCTGCTGCTCGGCAGTCTCGAAGGATTCCGCAGTCCCAAAGGCCTGCAGGCCAGACACGGATTTCCCGGCCAGAAAGAGGCCAACGGCAAGGAACAGCAGGACACTTTCAGGAACATGAAGGTCGCCTTCGGCGAACTGTGTGCTGCCCTCGACCATGCCGGCTGTCTGCCGGCACTACAGATGGTGGCCCGCTTGCCTGATCCGCATTATCCGGCTCCCCAGTGGGAAGTACTCAATGCACTCTGCACCTTGCTGCCGGTGCTGGCCGCACAGCTGGATGTGGCCATGCAAAGCAACGGCGTGGTCGACCACACTGAAACCAGTCTGGCTGCATTGCGTGCGCTCGGCAGCGAAGAGGAGCCCACTGATCTGGCACTGCGCCTCGACTATCGCATCCGCCACATTCTGGTCGACGAGTTCCAGGATACTTCTTCCATGCAGTTCCATCTGCTGGAAAAACTGACACTGGGCTGGCAGGCTGGCGATGGCCGCACGCTGTTCATCGTGGGCGACGGCATGCAGAGCTGCTATGCGTTCCGCAATGCCAAGGTCAGCCTGTTTCTGAAAGCGCGCAACCAAGGCATCGGCTCGGTGCAACTGGTGCCGGTCGATCTGGAAGTCAATTTCCGCAGTGACAGCAGCGTGGTGCTGTGGGTCAACACCGTGTTCAGCGAGTCATTTCCCCGCGTCGATGACCTGGCCCGTGGCGGAGTGCGCTACAGCCGCAGTGCAGCACGCTCGCAGGCACAATTGACTCCGGGTGTGCACGTGCATCTGTGGAAACAGGCCGAAGATTCAGCTGCCGACCCTGCCACCCGTCGCCGCATCGAAGCCCTGAAAATCGCTGAATTATGCGAGCAATTACAGCAGCAGGATCCGTCACAGACAGTTGCAGTGCTGGTACGCAGTCGCAGTCATCTGCGCGAACTGGTGCCGGCTTTGCGGGCGCTGGGACAGAAGTGGAATGCCAGCAAGATCGACCGACTGCTGTCCTACCCCGACATCCGTGATCTCTTCACGTTGCTGCGCGCGCTGCTCTCGATAGCCGACTGCACTGCCTGGCTGGCACTGTTGCGTACGCCGTTTTTCGGATTGGCTTTGGCCGACTTGCAGATACTGGCGAGCAACACCAGGTCAGGACCACAGAGCCTGTGGTCCACCTTGCAACTGCATGAAGAAATTGCCGGGCTCAGCGATGATGCACACAAGCGGCTGCAACGCTGCGTGCCGCTCTTGCAGCAAGCCCGTCAACGCCGCCAGCAGCAACCCTTGCGCCAGGTGCTCGAATCACTCTGGATTGCACTTGGTGGAGCTGCCTGCCTCGGCAATCCCGGGCTGCTGACCAATGTCGCCACTTTCCTGGCACTGGTAGAACAACACACCCTGCACGGTGACATTGCCGATATCCATGCATTGGAAGCAGCAGTGGATACCACCTATGGCAGTGCGGTGGACAGCAGTGTGAAGCTTGAACTGATGACCATCCACAACGCCAAAGGACTGGAGTTCGATGTGGTTCTGCTGCCCGGACTTGACCGTGCGCCGAAAGCCAACAGCAAGGAACTGATGATGTGGCATGAGCACCTCGACCGTGCCAACCACAGTCGCCCGCTGCTGGGACTGTTGCCGGAAAAAGGCCAGCCGGATGACGCACTCTACGACTATTTGCGGTTCGAACACCAACAACGTGATGCACTGGAATCAACCCGATTGCTTTACATTGCCGTAACGCGTGCAGCACGTGCCGCCTGGCTGTTCGGCTCTGTCAAACAAGGCAAGACCGGCCTCGAGGCGTCTGCTTCATCGTTGCTGCAGCGGATACTGCCGGCACTCTCGGCCCAACCGGAAGTGCTGCAAGTCACAGTTAAAGAGCTGCCGGCTGTCGCTGCTGCCGGCGCAGCACCGGTATTTGTGCAGCAGCAAATCCAGAACTTGCGACGATTGCCTGCCCACTGGCAGAGCCCGCTCACCGACTCGCTGTGGCCGCCTGTTGCCACTGCAGTGGAGGATGATCCTTTGCATCAGCAGTTGCTGGCACGCTGTATTGGTGAGCTGGTCCATGCGGGATTGAAGCAGTGCGTCGAACGCGGCAGTGAATGGCTGCAGCGAATCACCACCCCGCCGCTCTGGAGTCGCACATTGGCGCCATTGTGCGCAAACAAGGCAGAGCTCGATTCATCATTGCTGACTGTGCGCACCCAGTTGCAAAAATGCATGGAGAGTCCCGCGCAGCACTGGCTGTTCCGTGACCGGCAACAACAGGATGCCTGTGAACTGGCACTGGTGGATTACAGCCGGGGCAGCCGGCGTGATTACGTGATTGACCGCACCTTCGTGGATGCCGGCGGTGTGCGCTGGATCATCGATTACAAGACCGCAACCCCGGCACAAGGCCAGTCGCGTGAAGAATTTCTGAACGACCAGGCCAGCCGCTACCAGAGCCAGCTGGCAACCTATCGCAGCCTGTTGGCAATGGTCGATCCCGGCACCGCTGACCGCTGCCGAACCGCCTTGTACTTCACCGCCCTCGATCTGCTGCATGAGCTGTAACCTGCAGGAAAATGACAAAAACCCGGGAAGTTTACCGCTGATCACAGCGCTGCGTGGACTTTCCGCTGTGGCCTGACTAAGCTACGGGCCGGCTGCAGGAAACCTGTTTTTTTTCGGCAGTTCCGCAAGCTTCTTTCACTCGTTACACACGGTACCTCATCATGTCTACAGCACTTTCCAGACGCAAACTGATGACTGCAGCCGCAGCTTCAGCCTTGTTCGGGCCCTTGGTAAAAGCTGCCGAGAAAGTGGCAGCTGCACCCATCCACCAGGGGAGACTGAAACAAAGTGTGATGGCCACCGTGTGGGGCCAGAACAGTCCGTTCAACTTCGTGCAGCGCTGCGAAATACTGTCAATGCTGGGGTTTTCCGGCGTGGATCTGCCGCAGCCTGATCAGGTGCCTATCCTGGCCGATCATGGCCTGGTGCCGGCCCTGATGGTCGGCTCCGGCACCTCGTTCAATGACGGACTCATCCGCAAGGAGCTGCACGACAAGATCGAGGAAGCTACCAGGGCCTCCATCGACATGTGTGTAAAAGCCGGCTGCCCTACCCTCATTCTGATGCCCGGCAACCGCCGCGGCATGTCGGAAGAAGAAGGCGCTGCCAATGCCACCGAGATCCTGCACCGTATTGCGCCCTATGCCGAAGAGAAAGGCATCAACGTGTGCATGGAAATCACCAATGCGAAAGTTGTTGCCGACAACCGCACGGACCAGATGTTTCATGACATCAACTGGGGCTTCAAGGTATGTCGTGCCACCGGCTCCTCACGCATCAAGGTGCTGTACGACATCTACCATGTGCAGATCACGAATGGTGATGTGGTGCGCACCCTGCGCGACAATCTCGACCTGTGTTGCCACATCCATGTAGCCGGCGTGCCGACTCGCGCCGAAATCGACGACACGCAGGAACTCAATTTCCGTTACATTGCCCGGCAGATCGCCGATATGGGCTACCAGGGGTTTATCGCGCACGAGTGGCGCCCCAGCCCCGGCCGCAATCCGCTGATCAGCCTCGCCAACTGCTTTGACATTCTGGCAGTCTGAGCAGGCAAGTATCAGTAGTACGAGGAAGTGTGATGATTGACCCGAGCAGCACAGAAAACGTAAACGTTGCCAGTTACCAGCCGCTGATGACGCCGGAAGCGCTGAAAGAGCGCCTGCCGCTGTATGGCGCCACGCTTGAGCATGTGCGAAACAACCGCCAGATCATCCGCAACATACTTGACCGCAAGGATCCGCGCCTGTTTATCGTGGTGGGGCCCTGCTCGATCCACGATGTCGAAGCTGCGCTCGACTATGCCGCGCGCCTGACCGGACTGGCGGAAGCAGTGAAAGACACCATGGTGCTGGTGATGCGTGTGTATTTCGAGAAACCGCGCACCTCGGTGGGCTGGAAGGGATTGATCAACGATCCGGAAATGAATGACAGCTTCAAGATCGAGAAAGGCCTGCACACGGGTCGTCGGCTGCTGCTGAAACTGAGTGCGATGGGACTGCCGACTTCCACTGAAGCGCTGGACCCGATTTCGCCGCAGTACCTGCACGACATCATCACCTGGTCGGCAATTGGCGCCCGCACCACTGAATCGCAAACACATCGGGAAATGTCGAGCGGATTGAGCTCGCCGGTCGGTTTCAAGAACGGCACCGATGGCGGTCTGGAAGTGGCGATCAATGCGTTGAAGGCCGTCAGCAGCCCGCACCGCTTTCTCGGCATTGATCCCAAGGGTCAAGTGGCAATCGTCACCACCACCGGCAATGCCTACGCCCATATCGTGCTGCGCGGCGGTAATGGCATCACCAACTTTGATGCAGCGAGCGTCGCCGCCTGTGAAGCCGCCTGCCGCAAAGCCGGCGTCACCACCAACGTCATGATCGATTGCAGCCATGCCAATTCCAGCAAAAAACCGGAGTTGCAACCCGATGTGTTCGCCAACGTGGTGGACCAGATCGTGGCCGGCAACAAGTCGATTATCGGCGTGATGCTGGAGAGCAACATCAATCACGGCCGCCAGGATATTCCGGCTGATCTGACCCGGCTGAAATACGGCGTGTCAGTAACTGACGGGTGTATTGACTGGGAAACTACTGCGGCCACGCTGCTCGCGGCGCATGAGAAGCTGAAAGGCGTGCTGCCCAACCGGTAATCAAGCAAACCGGTCACTGCCTGATCCGGATGGACCAGACAGTGACAATCGGCATCAAACAACTGACTTCCCTGTTGTGCTTGCTGTCTCCTCAGAAGTTGTACTGCAAGGTCAAGCCGTACTCGCGTGGCCGGCCACGATATTCCGCTATGGCATTGCGTATCGGCGCGCTGAGACCGGCTGCAGCGGACGGACCTCCTTGTGTCCAGTAACCGCGCCCAAAGGCTTGCGCGTTGTTCGCATACACCTCGTTGGTGAGATTGTTGGCATAGACCGTCGCCATCCATTTGCCGCTCTCAGGCGTGTAGCGCAGTGTGGCGTTGACCAGATCATAGCTGGGCAGTTCGTAGCGGGAGTCAATGAAGGTCGCGGAAAACGCGCTGCAGCCGTTCGCCGCCAGCTCCGCGTCAGTAAAACCGCCCGGATGGGTTTGCATGGGCCCGGTATGGGCATTGCTGACAGTCAGCGCATAGTTGCCGGTGCTGACCGGGAACTTGTAAGTGCCACTGAACGTGTAACTGTGATCCATCGGCGCCGGAAACAGGAACGGACCATTGTTGATACAAACGTTTTGCATTTGGTAGTTGGCCCAGCCCGCTGTCGCCTCCAGAGAGAAGCGCTCAGTGACAGCCAGTATCGATTCAAGCTCCGTGCCCCACAACTTCACATCACCCTGGTTGACCAGCTGGATCGTGAACCCGGTCGGGGCAGTGGCATCCTGTACCGCAGAAGCCCCTTGCCGGTTCGAGTAATTCATCCGGTAATAGGTGGCATTGATACGCAAGCGTTTGTCGAACCACTCGGAACGAAAACCAATCTCCCGGTTGCGAAGAGTTTCCGGCGGTATGGCGGCTGGCTGCGGACGCAGCGAGTAAGTCCGCGTTCCGGCAGGCGCGAGCGCGGCAGGTACCGAGAAGGTTCCCGAACGGAAGGCCTTGGATGAGGTGAGATACACCATCAGATCATCAGTGAAGTGATAATCCAGTGTCGCCCGCCAGTCAGTTGCACCCCAGCTATCGTTGGCGGTTACCGTGGTGGATGTACCGGTCTGCGCAATGAAGTTGTCCGAGTTGAACAAGGTATTGCTGAAATCCTTCTTGTCCCAGGAATGGCGAAGACCCAGTGTCAGATCTACCTGTTTGCCAAAATGGTAGGTCGCATTCGCGAATAGTCCGTAAGCCGTCGAATCCTGCGAGGTGGTCCCGTCACCAGTGACGCGCAGTCGACGCTCGCCAGTGCTGCACAGCGGCGGTGTGGTGCCGGCACCGGCGCAGCCCCAGAGATTGCCGAAGGCAGTACCGCCGGTCGTCGAGTTGAACACGCTGGAGCCGATGGCTTGGTACAAGGCTTCACGCGGGGTGCTGGCATCTTCCTGGAAGTAGTTCATGCCGATGACCAAATCGAGACGCTTGTCCAGCAACCCGAAGTTTAACTGTAAATCCTCGTAGAAAGTCTTGGACTTGGCACTGGATGGACGGAATTCCATGCCCATCAACTGCCAGTCGCTGACGCCACTGCTGGAAAAATCGGCAATGCCGGTGGTGGACTGCAGTGACAACATGTCAGAAATAGTCCACTTGATGTTCATGTCAGCCTGGGTGTATTTCGACTTGTTCCACTGCTTGCATTGGTCGTTCCAGTCCGGATTCGGACCATCAAGGAAGCACCAGGACGGCATTGAATAATTGTCACGGATCAGGCGTGGATCGTTGTTGCTGAGCCGGGGCTGGCCGTTCTGCTCGAGAAAATCCGATACCCAGTCCGCATAGTTGCCCTGCAGACAATAGGTGGAGATCGCAGGATTGGTGGGACACACCGGATTCATGTTGAACTGGGTCATGTCAGTGGGACTGCCGTCAGAGTACGAGTCGGAATGCATCAGTCCGAAATTGACTGTCAGGTCACTGGAGGGATGCCAGCCCAGCTGGATGCGCGCAACCTTGTCATCGGTGCTGCCCAACGACTGCGGGCCGCGCTGCACGTAACCGTCTTCTTTCATTGAGGCGGCCTGCATGCGCAGGAATAACGTGTCGCTGACAGGCACGTTCAGCATGCCGACAACATCAAGATGTCCGAAATTGCCAACGTTCACGCGCAAATAGGCGTCCTGCTCAGGCCCGGGCTGCTTTGAAAACACCCGGATGGCACCACCGGTGCTGTTACGGCCAAACAATGTGCCCTGCGGACCACGCAGAACCTCGACACGCTCGACATCCAGCAAGCGCATCACCGGCCCGGTGGTGCGCGGCATGAATACGTTGTCAAGATAGAAGCCGACGCTGCTTTCACCAGTGGCACCCGCAGCACCACCAATACCGCGGATCTGGAAGGTCGGCGAAGTATTGCCGGTACCACGCGAACCCTTGATATCCAGGTTCGGGGTAAACGACGCCAGATCAAACAGGTCGTGAATACCGGTAGCCTCCAGTTTTTCGCCGCTGAAGGCCACAATTGAGAGAGGAGTGTCTTGCAGTGCCAGCTCCCGCCGTTCAGCGGTGACCACTATTTCTTCCAAACGCTGGGCCGTGGCGTAATTGGCCAGCGAAGCGAGAGCGGCGGCAATGCCGAGGAACAAGGATTTGCGAGCAGACAACGAACGAAAATTTATATGATGCATGTGATCCCCCTGAAATGAACAATTCCTTTTGTCCTTGGTTGTTGTGTTGACAAGCATCCTCCAGTTACGGAAAGTTTGTCAATGAAAGACAGAGGGTTACCGCGAATGTTTCCATCCACGGCAGATAACGAACCTATCGATTCGTAACTTAACTGAAGGAGCGGGTAAACCCGTATTTGATGGCTCAGTAAAGAACCAGATGACCAGCACACTTCAAACCATGCGGGTCCGATCCGGCGCTTACTTGACTGCAGC
Source organism: uncultured Gammaproteobacteria bacterium (assembly GCA_903837345.1). Lineage (GTDB taxonomy): Bacteria > Pseudomonadota > Gammaproteobacteria > Pseudomonadales > Pseudohongiellaceae > CAILUG01. The sequence goes on from CAILUG010000050.1 coordinate 58,140, forward strand.
CTTTGTTTTGCCGGTGTGGGCCCGCCATTTGCCGCCTTCATAGTAAGCGGACCAGCCCGACGGTTTGCCGTCGATTTCACTCTGCACATACTGTTCCCGTGTCTTGCGGCTGAAGCGCAACACGGCCGGATTGCCGTCGGGATCCTTCTTCGGCGCGTTGAGCAGGTAGTGATACTTCGGATCGATTGCTTCCTTGTGCGGAATCAGCTCACTGATCAGTGGCGCACGGGTTTCGCGGTTGCGCGGAAACTTGCTGGCCGCCAGAAACAGGCCTGACTGGCCGTCACGCAGCAGATAATAATCATCCACTTTCACGCATTTCAGTTCCGGCATGGCGATGGCCGGCATTTTCGGTGGCGCGGCTTCGCCATTGCGCATGAGTTTGCGGGTGTTCTTGCACTCGGTGTTGGTGCAACCGAAATACTTGCCGAAGCGGCCGGTTTTCAGCTGCATCTGGCTTCCGCATTTGTCGCATTCCAGCGTGGGACCGTCATAGCCTTTCAGTTTGAAGGTGCCATGTTCAACCTCGAAACCGGGACAATGCGGGTTGTTGCCGCACACATGCAGCTTGCGCTTCTCATCCAGCAGATAGGAGTCCATCGCGGTGTCGCACAACTTGCAGCGATGTTTTTTGATAAGCAACCGGGATTCGGCTTCTTCATCGGCATCCACGCTGATGGCTTCATCGCCAGGTGTCAGGTTGAGCGTGGACTTGCAGCGCTCTTTCGGCGGCAGGTTGTAGCCGGAGCAACCAAGAAATACTCCGGTGGTTCCGGTACGAATCTGCATGTGACGACCGCACAGCGGGCACTTGATGTCAGTGTCAGTCGGGTCGTTGTTGCGCATGCCGCCTTCCGCCGACTGCGCCACTTCCAGCTGTTTGGTGAAGTTGCCGTAAAAATCGTCCAGCACCTTGATCCAGTTCTTTTTGCCCTGGGCCACATCATCCAGACTGTTTTCCATATTGGCAGTAAAGTCGTAATCCATCAGGTCTGTGAAGTTTTCACACAGTCGCTCGGTGACGATGTCGCCCATCTTCAACGCATAGAATCGCCGGTTTTCCAGCTTGACGTAGCCGCGCTCCTGGATCGTCGAAATGATGGAGGCATAGGTGGAAGGACGACCGATGCTGCGCTTTTCCAGCTCCTTTACCAATGAAGCCTCTGTGTAACGCGCCGGCGGCTTGGTGAAATGCTGCACCGGTTGCAGTTGTTTCAGCGACAGTGTGTTGCCGACTTTCAGGTCGGGCAGCACCACATCTTCTTCGTCGCGCGACGGGAATACGCGGATATAACCGTCGAATTCCATGATGCGACCCTTGATGCGCAGGCCATAAGTACCGGCAGTGACATCAATGGTGGTGCTGGTATAGCGGGCCGGCGTCATCTGGCAAGCCACGAATTGCTGCCAGATCAGGTTGTACAAGCGCACTGCATCGCGCTCCATGGCGGCGAGCACGGAAGAATTTTCGGTGATGTGCACGTCCGAGGGCCGTATTGCTTCATGCGCTTCCTGCGCGCCTTCACGACTGCTGTACTGGATCGGTTTGGCCGGCAGATATTTTTCGCCGAAAGTCTGTTCGATATATTCGCGGCAAGCAGTGACTGCATCCGCACTCAAATGCGTCGAGTCGGTACGCATGTAGGTGATGTGGCCGGCTTCATACAAACGCTGCGCCATCATCATGGTTTTCTTCACAGTGAAACCCAGGCGGGTGGAAGCTGCCTGCTGCAAAGTGGAGGTGATAAACGGCGCCTTGGGCCTGGAGGTGGTGGGCTTGTCTTCACGCGAAGTGACGCTGTAATCAGCTTTTTCCAGCTGCGCAATGGCAGCCTGGGTCTGGGCTGCGTTGACTGGTTTGAATTCCTTGCCTTGCTGCGAAACCACCTGGAAATGCAGCGGATCTTTCAGTTTGGCAGCCAGCAGATCGGCAAAGAGCTCCCAGTATTCTTCCGGGACAAACGCACGGATTTCCTGCTCACGTTCCACCAGCAGTCTTACCGCCACGCTCTGCACGCGGCCGGCTGACAAACCACGGGCCACCTTGGCCCACAGCAACGGCGACACCATGAAACCGACCACTCGATCAAGGAAGCGGCGCGCTTGCTGCGCTTCCACATGTTTCATGTCGAGCTTGCCAGGTTCGGCGAACGAGGCTTCGATGGCTTTCTTGGTGATTTCGTTGAACACCACGCGGTGATAACGCTCAGGGTCACCACCAATGGCTTCCTGCAGATGCCAGGCGATGGCCTCTCCTTCCCTGTCCAAGTCAGTCGCGAGGTAGATGCGGTCGGAACTCTCTGCCAGTTTTTTCAATTCAGCGACGACTTTTTCCTTGCCGGGCAGAATCTGGTAGTTGGCTTTCCACTTTTTGCCGGGGTCGATGCCCATGCGCGCCACCAACTGTTCCTTGGCTTTGCGGGCTTTGTGTATGACCTTCTGGGCGACGCCGAGTTTGCGGGTTACCGCCGCAGCTTTGGCGCGGGCTTTGACGTCCACGCCCTCCCCGCTGCCACTGACTGGCAAATCGCGAATATGGCCTATGCTGGACTTCACGATAAAGTCCTTGCCAAGGTACTTATTGATGGTCTTTGCTTTCGCAGGTGACTCAACGATCACCAGATTCTTTGCCATTTCTTCCGAAATATCCCGAATAAATTCAGTTAGTTAGAGCATCATTTCAGCAGGCCGCGGTCCATGGCCAGAAACGAGGGGCGGCATTAAACCACCTGATTTTGCAAAAGGAAAGCCGACTGCGCCGACACTCGGGGGGAAATGCTGCAGGGTCAGTGCCCACAAGCACAGCCCGGTTCGTCACACTTTGACTGCTTGCGTCCAGCCAAAACGATCCGTTCGTTCACCTTTTTGTATCTGGCAGAGAATGTCATAGAGGCTCTGCATGACCGGCCCTACTTTTTCTCCATTGCCATAGAAATGGTGCCAATGGTTGTCAAACCACAGTTTGCCGACCGGCGACAGCACCGCTGCCGTGCCACATGCTGCCACTTCCACAAAACTGTCGATTTCCTTGCGCAGATCTATCGGCCGTTCTTCGGTATTCATGCCCAGTTCCAGCCGGCCGATGTCCATGATCGACCGACGCGTGATGCTGGGCAGAATTGCTGCCGATTTCGGGGTGATCAGCGTGTTGTTGGCCAATGAAATCACCACGTTGGCAGAACCTGCTTCTTCTATATAACGATGTTCGGCCGCATCAAGATAAAGCGCTTCGTAGGCACCCAGTTCCTGGGCCTTTTTGGTGGCATAGAGACCGCCTGGATAATTGGCACCGGCCTTGACGTCGCCGGTACCATGCGGGGCCGCGCGGTCGAAGTCGGAGACGGCGAGCGAAATCACCGACAAGCCGCCACTTTTGTAATAAGGGCCAACCGGGCACACCATTACCCGGAATTCATATTGTTTGGCCGGGCGCAGCCCCATGTTGGAACCGACCCCGATCAGCAGTGGCCGTATATACAACGAAGCCCCGCTGCCATAGGGTGGCACCCATGAGGCATTGGCGCGCACTGCTTCCTGCACTCCGCGCAGGAACAGTTCAGGCGGCACCACCGGCATCGACAGCCGCAGCGAAGTATTATGCATGCGCTCGGCATTGAGTTCCGGGCGGAACAGCAGGATGCGGCCGTCTTTGGCGGTTTGCGCCTTCAGGCCTTCAAAACATTGCTGGGCATAATGCAGCGCAGGCGAGCCTTCGTGCAGCGTGATGTATTCCGAGGTCAGCAGTTCACCGTCATTCCACTTGCCGTTTTCCCAGAGGGCGGAAAAGCGGTAATCGGTCTTGGTATATTCGAAGCCAAGTTTGCTCCAGTCGATAGGCTGCTTGGTCAAGGGCGGTCTCCGGCGGCAGTGCGAATGGCCGGCGATTATAGCCAGCTGCAGGAAAATAGGACACCTAGGTTGACCAATTATGTATAGCTGGCCGAAGATCACTGCCCGGACCCATTGTGGATAGCCCTGTGCACGCACCCCCCGACCTGATTGATATCGGCCTCAACCTTGGCCACGACAGCTTCGACCCGGATCGCGCCGAAGTGCTGCGCAGAGCCCATGCCGCCGGGGTCATACAAATGATCCTGACCGGCACCTCCGTGGAGGCCAGCCAGAAGGCGGCCGAGCTGGCTTCCGCCCATCCAGGCGTGCTGTACAGCACTGCCGGCGTACATCCGCACGATGCCCATAGCTTCGGGGTCGATACTGCAGTACGCCTGCACAGCCTGGCCATGCAGCCGCAGGTGGTGGCCATTGGCGAAACCGGCCTGGATTTCTACCGCAATTATTCGACCCCGGCCGAACAGGAGCTGGCCTTCGCCGAACAACTGGAATTGGCCAACATGACCGGCCTGCCAGTGTTTCTGCATGAACGTGAGGCCCACACGCGCTTCCTGGCCATCCTCAAGGAGCAACGCGATCACCTGCAGCGGGCTGTGCTGCACTGCTTTACCGGCACCCGGGAAGAGCTGTTCGCCTGCCTCGATCTCGATCTTTATATCGGCATTACGGGCTGGGTCTGTGATGAAAGGCGCGGATTGCATCTGCAGCAGCTGCTGAAAGACATCCCGCCCAACCGGCTGATGCTGGAAACCGATGCCCCCTATCTGCTGCCGCGCACCATGCAACCCAAGGCACTGACGCGCCGCAATGAACCCGCCAATCTCCGCTGGGTGCTGGCCAAAGTGGCGGAATGCCTGCAAAAACCCGCTTCCGAAATAGCAGAAACAACAACTGCCAACGCCAGAGTGTTTTTCGACTTGTGATGTTGTTATATTCCTGCCCATGAACAAAAGAAAATTCCTGCAAACCCTGCTCGCCACTGGCGGCGTGGTATTGGTAGCCAAGCGCTATCTGCCACCGGGATCAGCATCGTCTGATCCTGCAGCAACATTGCAGCCTCCCGTACCAACCGGATCAATGCCGGTGCCTGCGCCCACATTGGCTGCATCCAACCCCAGGGAAGAGTTCGAATTGATGATGCTGCAGGAAAGCGAACTGCGCCCCGGCTTCAAACATTCCGAACGCACCCAGGCTGGCGAAGTGGTGATCCAGAAGCTGCCTGATGAAACAGTTGACCAGTACCTGGAAAAAATCCGCAACTTCGACAACACCTTTGCTTCCGACATTTATTTGCGCGAAGCCAACCTCAAATTGTTGCTGCCCACCATCGCCCGCCTGGACCGGATACAGGGCTTTGTCGGCCATGCCAACTTCAACCTGATCAGCTTCGAAGAAATCCTGTATTTCGCCCGCAACTATCCGGAGATCGGCAAGTTTGAAAAGGCCGAGATGGATTTCATGGATGAAATCTTCAATGCCGATGCCACCACCTATGGCTTCTTCGGCGAGAAGATCACACCGGCTCTCAACAACCGCATCCTGCAGAAGGATGTGCAAAAAATCGATGGGAACGGCCACTACCTGATGAAGGGCGAATCACTGGCCCATTATCTGCAGATTCACAAGGATGTCGGCAATGAATTGACGCTGACCTCCGGCATACGCAACAACGTCAAACAGATGCATCTGTTCCTGGCCAAGACTTACCAGGCCGATGGCAACCTGTCGCGTGCTTCACGCTCGCTGGCGCCTCCTGGCCACTCGTTCCATGGCGTGGGGGATTTCGACGTCGGCAAAGTCGGCATGGGCGAGCAGAACTTCACTGCCGACTTCGCGACCACCAAGGAATACCGCCGCCTTATCAATCTCGGCTACGTCGACATTCGCTATACCGACACCAACAAGTTCGGGGTGCGTTACGAGCCCTGGCACATCAAGATCGAGAATGATGCCGTCACTCACTGCTCACATGGCAGCAGTTCCTGCACGGCATAGGCATCGAAGGGCCAATCCAGTTCCTGCATTGAACCATCGGCCTGTGGCACAGCCAGTACCGGTATGCGCTTGCCATAACGCTGCACAAGCTCGTCGCTTTCACTGACATCCACCACTTCCACCGTTAACGCAGCGGGCCATTGCACTGTGGCCAGCACAGCCTCGGCCTGTTCGCACAAGTGACATGAAGTGGTTGTATACAGATAGAGGATGGTGTCAGCCATTGCGCTGTTGCTGCAGTGCCAGCACGGCATCCCGCACCAGGGCCGGCCCGCGATAGATGAAGCCGCTATACAGTTGCACCAAGGCAGCACCTGCTGCGCATTTATCGGCAGCATCTGCACCCTGCATAATGCCTCCGACCCCTATCACCGGCATGGAGCCTGCCAGTGCGACAGTCAGTTTTTGCAGTACTGCAGTAGAAGAACCGGTCAGTGGTGCCCCGCTCAAACCGCCGGCTTCCCCGGCAAACCCGGAGTTTTCCACGCCAGCGCGACTCAATGTGGTATTGGTGGCTATCACGCCGGCGATACCGGTTTTACGCACTGTGGCTGCTATGCTCGCCACTTCTTCATCGCTGAGATCCGGTGCGATTTTCAGCAGCAAAGGCACCTGCCGCCGGTGTTGCAGCGCCAGCGCTGCCTGTTCTGTCTGCAATAAAGTGAGCAGTGCTTCCAGCTGCTCTCCGAATTGCAATGAGCGCAGTCCGGGGGTGTTGGGCGATGACAGGTTCACCACAATGTAGTCAGCCCAGGCGTAGACCTTGCGCAGACAGGTCAGATAATCCTGGGCAGCATCCTCCACCCTGGTAGTGAGGTTTTTGCCGATGTTGACACCGATGATGCCGCGCCAGGTCCTGCGCTTGAGCTGCTCCACCAGATGATCAACACCTTTGTTGTTGAAACCCATGCGGTTGATCAGGGCACGTTCAGCCTGGAGCCGGAATAATCGCGGCCTGGCATTGCCTGCTTGCGGTTTGGGGGTGACTGTTCCGACTTCGACAAAACCGAAGCCCAGCGCCCCCAGTGCATCTATATAGTCGGCATTCTTGTCGAGGCCTGCGGCCAATCCTACCGGGTTGGCAAACTGCAGGCCGAACACCGTGACAGGCAATGCCGGTATCGGGTAACGCACCAGGCCTGTCAGGCCACAGCGATGCAGCCAGCGCAGCCCTTTCAGCCCCAGATCGTGGGAAAGTTCGGCCGGCAGCAGGAACAGGCAACTACGCAACAATGAATACAGCATGGGATCAGGTACAACGCAGGCGGACATAATCGGTGCACAATATAGAGAGCAGACCTCCGTGTCTCAAGCCGGATTTTCAAGTCAGCGACTTTCACTATAGAATCCGGGCAATTGCTGCATGTGCTAGTTCCCGCCCATCACCACAATCAAGCACCACTCAGCGCCAACATCTTGTCAAAAGAGAGCCCTCGCATGGCCCATCATTCCGTTATTGCCCAGCTTAAACAATGGATGTCACAGCAGATCATCGGTCAGGAGAAACTGGTCGACCGCTTGCTGATAGCGCTTTTGGCTGACGGCCATTTGTTGGTGGAAGGCGCTCCCGGCCTTGCCAAGACCAAGGCCATCAAGAATCTGTCGGAAGGAGTGGAAGGCGATTTCCACCGTATCCAGTTCACCCCTGACCTGTTGCCCAGCGACATCACCGGCACCGAGATATACCGGCCGGAAGACGGCAGCTTCCGCTTCCAGCAGGGCCCCATTTTCCACAATCTGGTGCTGGCCGACGAGATCAACCGCGCACCTGCAAAAGTGCAGTCGGCGTTGCTGGAAGCAATGGCAGAGCACCAGGTGTCCGTAGGTCGCCAGACCTTCAAACTGCCGGACCTGTTTCTGGTAATGGCCACGCAGAACCCGATCGAACAGGAAGGCACCTACCCGCTGCCGGAGGCCCAGCTCGATCGCTTCCTCATGCATGTCACTGTTGACTATCCGACCCTCGATTCCGAACGCAAGATCCTGCACCTGGTGCGCAACGAAGCGCGCAACATCGAAACACCGCCACCAGAACGGGTATCACAGCAAACGCTGTTTGCCGCCCGTCAGGAAGTGTTGAACATCCACATGGCGGAAGCAGTGGAGGAATACATCCTGCAGCTGGTGATGGCAACCCGTAACCCCGGGCAATACAGCAAGCAACTGGCCACCTGGATCGACTACGGTGCCAGTCCGCGCGGCACCATCGCGCTGGATCTGTGCGCACGTGCGCATGCGTGGCTCAAGGGCAAGGACTTTGTCAGCCCCGAGGACGTGCATGAAGTTTTCCACGATGTACTGCGCCACCGCGTGCTGCTCAGCTTTGAGGCCGAAGCCGCCGGTATCGATGCAGACAAGGTACTGAACACCGTACTGGAACTGGTGCCCACAGCCTAAGCCAGTTCGCTGGAACCGGAACGCTCCCATGTCGCGCAAACGCCAGCTCAATGCAGAACAGGACAAATACCGTTGCCGCGGTGCCTTCCTGAACCTGCAGCAATTGCTCGACCAGCGCCATGTGGCGCGCAATCTTGAACTCGGCTACCACTCGCGCACCCGCCTCGGCATGTCGGGCTCGCACATATCGAAAATCAAGGGACGAGGTGTCGACTTCGAAGAACATCGCGCCTACCAGAGCGGCGATGACATCCGCACCATCGACTGGCGCGTCACTGCGCGCATTGGCCGTCCTTTCATCAAGGTGTTCCGTGAAGAGCGTGAGCGCCCGGTCATCATCGGTGTGGACCAGAGTCCCAATCTCTATTTCGGTTCACAAGTCGCTTTCAAATCCGTGGTGGCCGCAGAAGCCGCTGCGATTTTGTGCTGGACCACGGTCGATAACGGTGATCGTGTCGGCGGTGTCGTGTTCGGCGAGCAACAACAGGAACTGGTGAAACCGCGTCGCAGCAAACGTTCAGCCTTGCGTTTCCTCAATACACTGGCGAACTACAACCAGGAGCTGGTGCAACATCACAGCGGTGTTGCCAGACACAGCGGTTACCTGAAGAAGGCACTGGAACAGATGTGCCGCATCACCAAGCCCGGCTCCAATGTCTACCTGATTTCCGATTTCAATGATTACACCAGCGAATGCCAGCAATATATCCAGCAGTTGGCCATGCACAACAGCATGACCTGCCTGCTGGTATACGACACACTGGAAGAACACCTGCCGCGGCCCGGCCAATACAGCATCACTGATGGCGAGAACCGCAGCGTGATCGACACGCATATACGCGCAGTGCGCGACCAGTACGAACGCGGCTTTGCCAACCGCATGCGTGAATTGACCGACGCTTTCACCAGCATGCAGGTGAAGCTGTTGACCATACGCACCAACCAAATCGTCATGGAGCAATTGGAAACGTGGAAGCTAAAGACCCACTAGCCGATCTGGCTGACATCCATCTGCCCGTCGCGGTTTCTGCCTGGCCGCCGGCGCCGCTGTGGTGGCTGTTGGCTGCGCTGGCGCTGGCAGCCATTGCCGCTGCGGCGTACATGTTCTACCACCGCTGGCTGCTCCGGAAAAAAATGCAGGTGGCTCTCGATGAAATCACCCGCGCCCACCGGCACTTCCAGGCGGCCCAGCATGAAGTGGCAGCGCAAGCATCACTGGCGTTGCTGCACACCTGCAACAGTGTTTTGAAACGGGTGGCACTGGTGCATTACCCTGAAACCGAAGTTGCCGGCTTGTATGGCCGCCATTGGCTGGCCTTTCTGGACGCAAGTGGCAGCACCGATGCCTTCAGCACCGGCCCGGCACAGGTGCTGGCTGACGGCAGTTATCGCCGCAGCTTCCAGGCGGATGCAGCAACCGCCAACGCACTGGTCAGCACGGCAAGTGCATGGATCAGCAAACAGTATGTCAGCAAACGCCACCAATCCAGTGTCCCTGAGCCGGCGGTCACTCCATGATCGAGTTTGTCTGGCCATGGGTGTTTCTGGCAGTGCCGTTGCCACTGATCCTGCGGTTGCTGATACCACGTGCAGGCATTCGCGATGCAGCCTTGTTCGTGCCGTTTTTCCAGACACTCACACGCCTGGATGCCAGAGCCAGTCAACGCAGTTCCCGCTCGTGGCTGCTGGCCCTGCTCGCCATCGTGTGCTGGCTGCTGCTGGTGGCCGCAGCAGCACGTCCGCAATGGGTGGGTGAGCCCGTGCAATTGCCTGCCAACGGTCGCGACCTGATGCTGATAGTGGATGTCTCGGGCTCGATGGAGGCGCAGGACATGCAGGTGGCCGGCCAGAGTGCCAACCGCTTGCAGGTGGTGAAGTCTGTCATCGGCGATTTCGTCAAGCGTCGTACCGGTGACCGTCTCGGGTTGATCCTGTTTGCTGCACGCGCCTACACACAGGCACCCCTTACCTTTGATCGCGCCACTGTCGAGAAATTGTTGTATGAAGCCGAGATCGGCATCATCGAAGAAAATGCCACTGCCATCGGCGACGGCATCGGCCTCGGCGTGAAGCATCTGCAGAAACGTCCGCGCACCAGCCGCGTCATCATCATGCTGACCGATGGAGTCAACAATGCCGGCTCGATCACGCCGCAACAGGCCGGCGATCTGGCGCGTGACGAAGGTGTCAAGATCTACACCATCGGCATCGGTGCCGATGCTGCATCCTCCAATTCACTGTTTGGTCCGCGCACCATCAACCCGTCTGCCGACCTTGATGAAGCAACCCTCACCAGCATTGCCGAAAACACCGGCGGCAAATTTTTCCGCGCACGCGACCAGCGTGAACTCGAACGCATTTACGGCATACTCGACCAGCTGGAACCGGTGGAACAGGAAGCAGAAACCTTCCGCCCGACCCTGTCACTGTTTTATCTGCCGCTGGGCGCAGCAATCGCGCTGAGTCTGCTGATCGCCTTCTGGCGCATGCCCTGGTATGCAGTGTTGGGACGTGAGAAGTCCCTGTCGGATGCGGCAGTCGAAGGAGCGCAGACATGAACCTGCTGCCTGCCGATTTCATCGAAAATTTCCATTTCCTGCGACCGCTGTGTCTCTATGCGCTGATCCCGGCATTGGTGATCGTGATGATGCTGCGACTGTCGCAAACCAACCAGAACAGCTGGGCGCGGGCAATTGATTCCATGCTGTTGCCTTATCTGCTCGACAAGCAAGGCGGATCGAAGCAAAGCCTGCCGCTTTATGGACTCTTGCTGGTGTGGACGCTGTCAGTGCTGGCACTGGCAGGCCCGGTGTGGCAGAAAGCCCCGGTGCCGGTGCAGACCCGCGAAGATGCGGTAGTCATCATCCTGGACCTGTCGTTGTCGATGTATGCCACCGATCTGGCGCCCAACCGCGCAGTACGCGCCCAGCGCAAAATCATGGACATCCTGCAATACCGCAAGCACGAAGGCCAGACCGGACTGGTGGTCTATGCCGGAGATGCCCATTCGGTGACACCGATGACCGATGATGTGGAAACCATCAGCAACCTGGTGCCCTCGCTGCAACCTTCCATCATGCCGGTAGCCGGCAGCGATCCGGCTGCAGGCGTCAGACTGGCGCAGGAACTGCTTGCCAACAGTTTGTTGCCGCACGGACGTTTGTTGCTGTTGACGGATGGCATCATCAACAGCGACATCGAGAGCATCAGCAAATTGCTGGCCGGTACCGGTGACACCTTGTCAGTGATCGGTTTCGGCACCGATGCCGGCGCACCGGTGCCGATGGGTCAAACCGGCTATTTGCGCGATGACAGCAATGCAATTGTGATAGCCCGCCTTGAACGCACTCCACTGCAGCAACTGGCAGCCACCACCGGTGGCAAATACATGGATGCCCAGCTGACCGATGCCGATGTCAGCACGCTGCTGGCCCAGGACGTGTTCAAGGAAAATGAAAACCTCAAGGCTGTGGAAGACCGCAAGTTCGATGCCTGGAAAGAAACCGGTCCGTGGATCCTGCTGCTGGTATTGCCGCTGGCAGCACTGGCGTTCCGGCGTGGCTGGCTGCTGGTGCTGTTGCTGGGCGTAATGACATTGAACCCGCCCAAAACCTATGCCTGGGAGTGGCATGACATGTGGGAACGCAAGGACCAGCAAGGCAGCAAGGCCTTTGCCACTGGCGATTTTGCGAGTGCAGCTGCCCGCTTCAAGGATCCTTCATGGCGGGCGGCTGCCGAATATCGCAGCCAGGATTTCCAGGCTGCAGCCACTGATCTGTCAAAACTCAATGACCCGGAATCCAGCTACAACCGCGGCAATGCGCTGGCACATCTGGCGCAATATGAAGCTGCCATCGAAGCCTACAAACAAACGCTGGCGCAGGTACCTGATCATCAGGATGCCCGACACAACATGGAAATCGTCGAGAAGCTGCTGAAAAAACAGCAAGAAGAGCAGGAGAAACAGAAAGACCAGCAGAAAGGCGATGATCAGCAGCAGAAACAGGACAAACAGAACCAGGATCAGCAGGACAAGGACAAGCAGAAACAGGACAAGCAAGACCAGCAGAATCAGCAGAACCAGCAAAACCAGGACAAACAGAAGCAGGACAAGGACAAGCAGAAACAGGACAAGGATCAGCAACAGCAAGACCAGGACAAACAGGACAAGAACGACAAGAAAGACCAGAACGAAGAGAAGCAGTCATCCAAGAGCCAGAAACCGGATGAAAAGGAACAGGCCATGCAGCAATGGCTGATGCGCATTCCTGACGACCCGGGTGAGCTCTTGCGCAACAAGTTCCGCTACCAGTCCCAGAAGCAGCAGTTCCAGCAGTCACAGAATCCCGGCCAACAAACCGCGAAGAAACAATCATGGTAAAGCACCTTCTTGCCCCCCTGTTACTGAGTCTGCTGACTGCACTGTCACCCCTGTGTGCTGCGCAGCAGACCCAGCCCTTGCAGGCATTCGTCGACCGCACCAACATCACCATCAATGACGTGATCACCTTGACCTTGCGGCTGGATGTCAGCATGGGCAACAACCGCCCTGCGCTGACCGGTCTCAACCAGAGTTTCGAACAGGTGGGCGGACTCAGCTCGCGCAGCACGTACACCAACACCAACGGCAACATCCAGGCCTGGACCGAATACAGCCTGATGCTGCGGCCACTGACCACCGGCACCCTGACCATTCCTGCCTTTCGTGTCGGCAGCCAGACCACCAATCCCATCCAGATCAAGGTCACCGATGCCGCTTCAAATACCAATGGTGCCAACGACGAAATCTTCCTGCGCACTACCATCAGCAAGACCGAAAGTTATGTGCAGCAACAACTGATCTTCACGATTCGCATCTACTACTCGATCGGTTTCGACCAGGGTGCGCAGCTGAGTGCGCCACAAGTGGAAAATGCGGTGGTGCAGCAGCTCGGCACCGACAACAATTTCCAGGAAGTGGTGAAAGGCATCAGTTACCAGGTCACCGAGCGACGTTTTGTGATGTTCCCGCAGAAAAGCGGCGAATTCAGGATTCCGCCGGTGTTGTTCAATGCCACGATAGGACGCCGCGGCGGCCTCAACTTTTTCTCGCAACGCGCACCCGTGCGTGAAATCAATCTCACCGGCGACAGCCATATTGTCAATGTCAAACCGCAGCCGGACACGTTTGACGGGCTCACCTGGCTGCCGGCATCCAGTCTCAAGCTGGAAGAAAACTGGAGCGGAGATCTTGCCAAGGTGCATGTGGGTGAAGCCGTTACCCGCAACTTCACCATCACTGCCACCGGCCTGAGCAGCTCGCTGTTGCCCGCCATCGTCTACAAGGATATTCCGGGGCTGCGTTTCTATCCTGATCAACCCGTACGCGGCGACAACTCCAACGCTGACGGTGTGACCGGCAAGCGCACGGATGGTACTGCCATCGTTGCATCACAGCCTGGCGATTTCCTGCTGCCGGAAGTGAAGCTGCCCTGGTGGAATACCACAACCGACCGCATGGAGTATGCGACGCTGCCTGCCAAAACCATCAGGGTACTGCCGGCACTCAACGCGCCGGATGCCAATGGCGTCAGTCCCGGTTCGATCGCACCGACTGCTGCTGGTACTTCCGCATTCAACTCCTCTGCCGAGCCTGGCGGGCGCGGCAGCAATCCGCTGTGGATCAGCACCACGGTGCTGTTTGCGGTATTGTGGGCATTCACGGCATTGTTGTACTTGCGCAGTCGCCAGCAACTGGCCTATGCCGAAACCACTGGTTCTGCCCCGGTGTTGGCGCGCATGCCTGACTCCGTTGCCGACTCCAGGACCAGGGCGGCTGCAACACCGAATGCAGGCGTCACACTGCGCGTGCTGAAAACAGCTTGCGAACTTAACAATCTGGCCGACATCCGCAAGGCACTCTTGAAGTGGGGGCAAGGCAGCTTGCTCAACCCCGACTTGCTGACACTGGAACAGCTTGCCAGTGCCTGCAACGACGCCCGGCTGACCACGCAATTGCAGTTGCTGGATCAGGCGCTCTATGGTGTTGCTGGTGGAACCAATTTCGATGCCAAAGCACTGTATGAACGCGTGGCGGCCCTGCACAAGCAAGGCATCAAGCCCACCGGCAGCGAAGACAAGTTCGCGCTACGGCCGCTGTACAAGAACTGAATCAGTCAATGCACCTTGCGTGATTGCTGATGCCTGACCCGGTCAGCCCAGCAATTGCAAAATGTTGGTAATGACGCCAAACGCAGAACCCACTGCGGCGACGGCATCATTGGCCGTGTGCAAATTGCCGAGATCAGCGGCAAGCGCATCTGTGGCTGTCTCCAGTGACGGCAGCTTGTTGGCGTAATCCGCAGAGATGGCCGTCAACACTGCTTTGGTGGCAGCGATAATGGCCAGGCCCACTTTGTAGACCTGGTCATTCCACGCGATATGCTGATCCAGGGTAAGCGATTCGGGATCAACCAGCATCAGCGTACTTCTGACATCCACCAGGTTTTGCAAGACCGCCTGGTGCTGCTTTATCTGGTCGTCGGCAAGTGCAACTGTGTTTGCCATGCTCTGCTCCCTCGGTTGCAATCACTATCCATTGGGTTTTGGTTTGTCAGCCTGCTTCAACTTGCCAACTGCAACTGTAAGCGTCTCCAGTTCCGCCAGCTGGGCCTTGAGTTCGCCAGCATCCCCGACGCCGGCCAGAATTTTTTGCCAGACTACACTCATTTGTCTGGAAGCCTGACGCGCAGCCTGCAGCTCCTTCGATGACTCACCCGCTGCCCTGGTCTTGATGTAGGTGTTTCTGTTGCTGGCCCAGGTGGCGCCGATATCCTGTTTCCCAAACGGCTTCTCCACCTTGTCAGCATAGAAAATATTGTTCTGGTCAAGCATGGCACCGACAATCAGCGGTTCTGCCAGTGCGATGATCCGTTCCTGCAACTGGAATGCTTCGCCGATCACCTCGGCATCACGCCGCAACGCCGCCGCGACTTTGGCACCATGCACCTGATCTGCCACCAGCTTGCTGAGGCCGGACAGCGCTGCCTTCTCCTGGTTGCTGATCACCGGTTTGAGATCACCTGAACCTTGTTTGAGCGCGGCATTCAACGAATTGACGCGATCTGACAGTGTCGACACCTCGGAAGCAGTGACATCCGACCGGGGATTGTCTGCCAGATTTTGCAATGCTGAAAAATAGCTTTCTATCGCTGACAGCGAAGCATGCAGCGAGATGAACGATCGGGTGTTGGCTACCAATCCCGCATCGGATACTGCCAGCCGCTGCTTCAGTTCCGCCACTGTGGCCTCAGTAAGCGCAGCCGCCGGCAGCTTGCTTCTGATCATTGCATCACTGTCGGCATCGATCATCGCATCGGTCGCGACATCAATGAGTGTTTCAACAGCCTTTGCATATTGAATGCCACTGGTGGCGATATCCTGGCCTTTTTGCACATTGAGACTGGCACATGCCGGGAGTATCACCAGCAATACGGCTGTAACTGCCAGTCGCTGGCGTGAAGCAGCCACAGTCCAGGCCTGCAACCATTGATCCATCGAGACATATTTCATGGCAGGATTTCCTTTCTGTCATGGGCAAGCAGGTTTTCGGCGTACTTGCGTCGCCGGCCATACCTTGATCAATTGTCCAATTCATCTTGCAAGCGTGCCTGCAAACTCCCGGGCAGCTCGCTCTCCTGCACTTCGATCTCGCGGCGCCCTTCACTGGTGTACAGGGTAAGCCAATAGCGGAAAAAATCCGCCCCGGCCTGCAAGGGGCGGACTGCAGTGACCGGAGCTGCGATCAGCGCCGTAACTGAATTCAGCTCCACAGCGGACAAGTCGCTGACATTGAGCAACACCCTGCTGCGAATGCGGGAGCCAGGCAAGCCAAAACCACCCACGCCCCCCAGCCGCTCGATTTCCAGATGATCTTCGGGTTTCACAGTACTAGAGTCCTGTCTTTTTCCAGCCGGCATCCACCGCCGCCCTGATCGCAGGCTGCCCGGCAAAGCTGTGCGCGGCAATCTGGCGGGTACGTGCAGCAAACTGCGGCATGGTCATGTCGGGAACTGCACCTGAGGTGGTAAGCGCGGCATACCAGATCTGGCCTATGTGTTCCCAGCTGTTGCCGCCGTGGGTCAGACAGGCGGTAGCGAAAGCCAGGTTGGGCGGGCCGCTCGCATAGTGCGGATCCATGCCGGGAGTAATTTGTGAATACTGCGTTGGCTGGGCAGCCAGCGCGGCCTTGTCGGCCGGATCGGCCATGTTGCGCAGGCATTTGAATCCTTTGGCCCTGGCGACGGGGCCCACAATGTCGGCACCAATCAGCCAATCTGCCTTGCTCGCGTCCTGCCCGGCCTGCCATTGGCGGAACATGGAACCGAAACAGTCAGACATGCTTTCATTCAAGCCGCCGGCTTCATCGGTATAAGCCAGCTGCAGACTGTGCTGGGTGACGCCATGGGCAAGCTCGTGTCCAATGACATCGTTGCTGCTGGTGAAGTCAATGAACAGCTTGCCATCACCATCGCCGTAAAGCATCTGGTTGCCATTCCACATCGCGTTGTTGAAATTCTTGCCGAAATGGATGGAAGACATCATCGTCATGCCGGCATTGTCAATCGAGTTGCGGCCAAACACCACCTTGTAGAATTTGGCCACCTCGGTAGTCTCGACAAAAGCATGCTTGGCAGTGGCATCCCTGGAACTTTTGGCAGCCGGCACCGGAGTACCTGGCAGGTTTTGGGTATGCTTGCAGTTGTAAACCGTGATGCCGGGAGCCGGCGCCAGTTCCACCAGATGCGCGCCGCTCGCAATGGTCAGGCTGGTGAGCTCACCCGCCTGTTTTCGCAAACTTCGCAGCACATCGGTAATGCGCGCCGAATCTGCAGCTGCCTTGCGGAGTTCAGCGGTGAGATTCCTGTCGCTGGCAAAACGCTCCAGCACGTCTTTGGGTATGATGGAACAAACACAGTGTGTCATCTTGACCTCTCCTTGGCTGAAGGTGGTACTTCCCTTTCAAATCCCTGCAACCATTCCTGAGCGGATATCTTGCCGCGTCAGACAGCAAGTTGTAAACAAGGCAGAAAATCATCTACATCAGCAACTTGTAATTGAGATTAATCTGACATCAGGAAATTGGCATATTTGCTGGAGACTGACCGTATTTGTCATTGCATTCAAATGGACTACAGGTTCCAGAAAGGCAAATAATCATTACTCATGCGTGCCACTTGCCGGGGCATGCACTTGACAGGAATCATCACTTCCACGAGCACCGGCTGATCCCTGATTTTTTCCAGACCAAGCAATATCTCGTCCAGCGCTGCGGTTGTAGAAGCACGAAACCCGATAGCACCAAAGGTCTGTGCAAGTGCCATGTAATCCCATTTTGGCAAAATATCGTAGGCATCCGGATTTTGTTGTTGCCCCTCTCTGAAGTGGGCAGCCGCTTGCACATGTTCGATGGCATAGACACTGTTGCTCATCACAAAAATAACCGAATTGAGCTTGTTGCGTGCCAAAGTGGCAAGGGATTGGCACACCATCATGAAACCGCCATCGCCGGCGATGGTCCACGCGCGCTTGCCACTCCCCAATTGCGCACCTGATGTTGCGCCGGTTTCGAAACCAAGACGTTGCCAGGCAGCTGAGCCGATAAAGCTGCCTTGTTTCATGCCGGTGGCATTGGCAGCAACATACAGCGAATTGCTTATACCGAGCACCATTACGATGGAGTCAAGCATGTTTTTATCGGTGAAATATTTCATGAGGTGCTGAAAAAACCGGTTGTAAGTAAGCACATCAGGTTTGTCCACCCATTGCGGATCCATGTTCGAAAGCCATGGCTCGGGGTGGACAGGCAAGGCCGGGGCAACCATCGGCAATGGATATTTTTTGCTTTTGGAAAAATACACCAGCAATCCGCTCATGAAATCCCGCAGGGTTACATTTTCATATTTGCCATATCCCACACGCATCTGGTCAGTGGAGGCATGGATCATCTGCGCGTATTTGTTCTCCATCAACCACAAATAATCATCGGTAAGAATAGTGCCAAGGGAAATGATGCAATCAGAAGCGGCAACTGTTTCCATGACGCTGCGCACCGAGGCCCGGTCTGAATAGGTGCCTATGAACTTTTCGCCGTTCTCATCCAGCACGGTTTTGCCAAGGATGGTGGTGGTATAAAGCACACCACTTGCATCTATTATTTTCTGCAGCAAATCAGTGAGTCCGAATCTCAATAACTCAACTCCGACAAGAATCAGCGGATTGCTAGCAGCGGTGATTTGTGACCAGGCAAATTCCACCGCATTTTCAAGTGCGAGTTCATCACTGTGTAACTCCAGTGTTTGCAGCGGAACTGGTGATGGAGCCTGACACTGTTGCAGCCAGACTTCTTCAGAGCAGGCAATATAAACCGGGCGGCTATGGGTAAGGGCTGCGTTCAGCAGATCATCGATTTTTTCTTCGGCACCAGCTGGTGAATAAAGAGTTGCGGTGGCAACTGTGATATTGCTGTAAACACTCTGATCCGCATGAAGAACGCCGGTTGCATGATTGAAAACCATGCCATACATGTTGGTTTGCTGGCGTCTGTCTGCGCCCTCGCTTGCGCTTATCACCACCACCGGACTGCGTTCAATATAGGCACCGGCAATGGCATTGAGTGCACTGAATTCAGACACGCCATACTGGAAGGAGACTGCACCCAGTCCGCGCGTTCTCCCGTATGCATCGGCCGCATAGGCTGCATCCATTTCATTGATCGCACCAATGGAATTGATGCCTGCGAAATCGGCAAGTGCACGCGAAAAGTTTCTTACTGTGTCGCTGGGGATCTGGAAAATATCAGTTACCCCCAGCTGCTGCAGGCGTGTCAGCAGGTAATCGGCAACAGTAAACGAGCTGTCATTCATGGCTTATCCCTGAAAATCGCAAAATAAACAACTCAGTGGATCATGTATTTTTGCAGGAACACCGGCACCACATTTTTGCGGGTCAACCAGATGTAAGTGAGGATGCACAACAATACCAAGGGGCCAATACCTGCCACCAGCGGGGGAAACATCACATGGCAGGCCAGGGCGCCAATCATGATGATCGACAACCCGAAACTGGCCATGCCGGTAAAGGCCGGCATCAACAGCAGGATGGCACCGACGAGTTCCAGACTGCCGATGGCGACCCGGAACCAATCCGGCAACCCATAAGCAGCGAATCCCTGCACCATCATGACCTGCCCGCTCACCTTGGCATAGCCGGCCGCCAGATAGACCGGCGCTGACAATATCGTCAGCACCCATGTTGCGTAGTTGCGTGTTTTGCTCATTTCATTCTCCATTTTTTTATTGATAGTGAATCAGGGTATCTGCGAATCAGTAGCAGTACCTGCATTTTTCCGTCCAAGATGAGCCCCTGCCAAGGCTCCCAGCAGCTTGACCAGTAGCCAACTGAAAATTTTCAACGTGAAAACCGAGCGTAGTTCTCCTCCCATTGCCGGGATTGTGGAAAAATCAACAATGGTATAGAGCACGACACAGGCAACCGCAAATGCAATTGCATTACGCCCCGGCGAAAGTCTGGCCATTCGATAATTGAATGCAAAAAATACCAGAGGCCCCAGAATATGCGAAGACCACGGCGCTATCCACAGTGCGGACTGGTTGTAAAACTCTTGCGGATGCCCCGGCTCTATAAAATACGCATAGAAACCCACCATTGGATAACTGGCAGCCATGGCAATCACCAGGGTTGCAAATCCAACTCCCAGCGCTTTCAGATAATCAATCGGCTTCATGAATCTCCCCCGCACGCAGTTCCGGATTTTTTTGCTACGTTACAACAGGAATTATAATGTCACAGCAACGATCAATACCTGAAGGTCGCCCCCACATAACCGTATTTGCCTGAGCCCAGCTTCGCCTGTTTGAGTACGTCGCCGGCTGCAAGCTGCTCATAGTTGAAGAACATGGTCAGATGTTCGCTGGCCGCATAAGTCCCGTAGAAGCGCAGCAGTCCGCCGGCATCATGTCCCTTCACATTCTGCGTGCCGGAGTAGACCCGCAAGCCGCCGGCATAGACGGCATCGTCCTGATTGAGCCTGCGTGCGAAACCGTATTCCAGCGTTACATTGGCACGTGATGTCGGCGACACCGCAATTCCCGGTGCGATCAGCAACAGGTTGTTGAGGCTGAAAAACTGGCCGTCACCAAGATAATTGGAACTCGCATAAAGCGGATCAAAAGCGGTGACTTTGCCGGTGCCATAAGAGCCACCACCGGAGGCGATATCGATGTGGGAGGTCAGGCGCGGTTTCCAGCCATTGCCGGAGAGGGCCAGACTGTCCACAGCAAACAGGGCCCACGCCTTGATGTCGCGGCCCATGTAGTCACCGGTTTGCTGCGCCAGCGTCCAGTCGTATTTCAGGTCGCCTTGTTGTCCGAACCAATGCAGGCCCAGGGTGTCACGCTGGTCGAGACCGGTATGCGTGCCGGACTTGAAACTGCGGTTTTCGCTATGGATCCAGAACGGGTCCAGCCAGCTGTTGGCACCAATCACCACACTGGCGTTGATGCCGCGCAGGCTTTCTCCATTGTTGATCTCCTCATCAAGTGAGCCACGCTCTTGCCGTGTCAGCCTGAAATTGAAAACTCCCACCCGCCACTTCCCGCCATGGGCATATAAACGCAAACCGTTCCAGGTGCGGTGCAAGTTGGAACCATCGCCCACACTAACCAGTTGGCGCGGCCCGTCGGCAAATTCCTGGCGTCCGAACATGGCGCCCACCAGCGTGGTGTCGATGTATTCACGCATATCGACAAACAACTGCTGCAGTGAAGAGATGTTCTGCAGATTGGGGCCGGCGGTACTGCGGCGGCCTTCGACCTGGCCAGTGCCGATCTCGCCATAAACGCGCCAATCGGAGTTGAAGTGCAGGTCGGCACCGGCAATGCCGCGGAACAGATCCTGCTGATAATCGTTGCCGTAGAGCAGTTGCCCGTTGTCAAAGAAGTCGTGGCGCAGACGCTCTTCGGTGCTTAGCGTCAACGAGGCTTCGCCACCCAGCGGGATGGCCTTGAATGACGGAGCATGGCCAGCGGCGCGCATACCGGTCCAGTCTTCGACCCAACGGCTGGTCATAAGGCCATTACCGGCATCAGTCCCCCAGCCGGCAGCTGTGAGCGGATACGGATCGGCCGGTGTTGGGGCATCCGGGCCGGGAGCAGCAGCCAGTGCTGGAAGGCTGGCCAACAGCAGTATTGCGATCCCCGGCACTTCTGGCCTTGCGGTCAACATCAGTTGATGCTCTTGTTATTGATGATTTATTTGAGCTCATCTGAAGCTGGTTGTCACGACAAAAAAAAGCCCCCATGGCGGGCATGAGGGCGAAATACAAGGAGATATGGAGGTACTGCTGCCGGCTTAAGCGGATTTCAGGAATTTCTGCGTCACCACACCATTGATCGGAATCTGGCGCGGCTTCATGGCTTCCGGAATTTCGCGTTCAAGCTCGACATGCAGCAAGCCGTTGCTGAGGTGGGCGCCGGTTACTTTCACATGGTCGGCCAGCCGGAACTGGCGCTTGAAATTGCGCTCTGCAATGCCCTGGTGCAGAAAGGTACGTTTGGTTTCAGCGGTTTTTTCCGGCTTGGCAGCCGCAACAGTCAGCATGTTGTTTTCGCTGGTAAGTGAAATTTCCTCTTCGGTAAAGCCCGCAATCGCCATCGTGATGCGGTATTTGTCTTTCTCGAGCAATTCAATGTTGTACGGGGGATAGGCAGGCTGGTTGCGGTCGTTGCTGGTCACGGAATCCAGCAAGGAGGCCAGGTTGTCAAAACCGATGGTGGAGCGATAGAGCGGTGCGAAATCGAACGTAGTCATAACATATCCTCATCAAGCGATAGGGTTGAAAGTTTGCAGTCAGTGTTTGCCAGCCGTCCGCGCGGACCGGTTGGCGGGTGCCGGATCTCAATGAGCTTCCGGCACAAACACTAGATAGAGTCGCCTGGGATATTTTCAAGTGAGTGCAAGTTTCTTTTTTATTGCTCAGAGCACAGCCGCTGGCGGGGACGGGGTTCG
>CAILUG010000051.1 GCA_903837345.1 uncultured Gammaproteobacteria bacterium
ATTACCCATCATTGCGACATCCTGGAAACCGGCAATGACTCTTACCGCTTCAAACACCATAAAAGTGGTGCCAAGAAAGGTCGCTAGACTGGAAAGTTTTGGACGCTGACAGGTGGAAAGTTTTGGGCGCTGATTGACACGGATGGTTAAGAAAGGCAGGCCATGCGGGCGCTGGATTAAGTGAAGCTGAACGGGAAGTGAAATTGCCATGGGAGCAGCCATGCAATGTTCACGGTTCGTACGGGAACACCTGGTGAGTGGTCGCAGCCAGCAGCGCCTGCAGAGTCTGCGCGTTTTTCTCTTCCCGGATGCTGCGCCACAGTGTTTCCGCCTCAGGATGCAGCTGGCGCAAATAGTTCACCCATTGCTTGACGCGTCCTACACAGTCTCTGGGTGGCAGCACCAGGCTGATCTCCTGCCAGAAACTCTGCAGCAATGGACTGATGGTGGACCATGACGTGGTGGTTGCCTGATTGGCGCGAATCTGGTTGGCCAGCGTCGGTTGTCTGATGGCGCCGCGACCCAGCATCACATCCACGGTGCCGGCGGCAGCCACACAGCGGTGATAGTCATCTATGGAACAGATATCGCCGTTGGCGATCAGCGGAATTTTTATGTGGGCCCTGATCCTGCCCAGCTCGTCCCAGTGTGCCGGCGGTGCATAGCCCTGCAGCCGGGTGCGGGCATGCACGGTAAGTTCATCGGCGCCGGCCGCTTCGATGGCGGAGGCGTTGTCCAGCATCAGCGCGGTGTCGTCGAAGCCCAGTCGCATTTTGGCAGAGACCACAACGGACTTTGGCAAGGCGGCACGCACCGCGCTTACCACCCGGTACAAAGTGTCCGGCTCTTTCAGCAACACCGCACCGCCCATGCTGCGGTTCACGGTTTTACTCGGGCAGCCGAAATTGATGTCGATGCCATAGGAACCCAACGCCACCGCGCGCTGGGCATTGATGGCCATGGATTCAAGATGATTGCCGAGCAGTTGCACGCGCACCGGCGTACCCGAGGCGGTGCGACCGCCCTGCAGCAACTCAGGACAGAGGGTATGAAACACCCGCTCGGGATAGGGACGATCAACCACCCGTACAAATTCGGAGACCACCCAGTCGAAGTTGCCCTGCGCAGTAAGCAGGCGGCGAAGATGAACGTCGGCGAGCCCCTCCATGGGGGCGAGAACGATTCTCAGGGTGTGTACCAGATCGGCGAGGAGTAGGCCCGTTCCTGCAGTGTTGCCGGCTGCCTGGTGACGCTGACATCGATCCCCAGTGCAATCGCGTCGAACAATGAATGGCGCGGCGTCGGGATTTCAATGGCACGTACATAGTAAAAAGCTGACTGATCGGGCTTGAAGTCAGGGTCGGTCCACGCAACCGCCAGTTGGGGTGTGCCGATGTCATTGGTGTAGATGGCGGTGTTGATGTCGACTGTGTTGCCCACTGCCGGCACCTTGCCGTCAGCACCCGGTTTGCGGTTGCCTGACCAGGCCACGTCATACACTTTTTGCTGCGGTGCATTCTTGCTGTCGAGCCAGCCCTTGATGACCTGAACGCGGTCGAGATTGGCACCGGCCGGATCCTTGACGGCATAAATCAGCAGGGCAGGGGCTTTGCCTGCGGGCGCGGCAGTCAGATCACTGCCCATAGGCACGCCTTTTTTATAACCCACGGCAGCAATGTCATTGGCGCGTGCATCATTGGCATCAAACGCATAGCCGCCAAATACCCGCAGTGCGATGCGGGTGCCGGTGGTGCCATAGACTTCCTTGCGCTTCATGGCGGCAAACAGCGATTCACGGGTGTTTTTCTCGGCCCAGACGCCAGTAAGGCCGGAGGCCGACATTTCCCAGGCCGGAAAGATCACCGGTTTTTCCTTTGGCAGGTGGTCGCTGAGTTTGGCATCCAGCGCAATCTTGCCGTGGAAGTTGTTCTCTTCCACCGAGCTCATGCCGATATGGTTGTCGGTGGCGCCAACGAAGCCGAATTTGTAGGGGTTCACGCCGATTCCGGCCTTGATCGTCATGCCACGCAGCAGGGCTGTACGCACATAGTCGCCCGGGTTGGGAGGCGTGGGAGTGCCGATCAGCAGTTTGCGACGGATCTCGAATTCGGCAAATTCATCGGTGGGTGCCAGTTCCGGCAATATTTCCGACGTGCCCTTGGTCTGGGTGATCTCCACCAGCGATTCCCAGCGCATGCGCTCCCTGGCGTATTGGGCATCGATGGTATGGCCATCGCTGTCGACGATATCAAACATCAGGCCGGCGGAAAGATTGGAATTGTGCGGTATCGCAATGAAGTCGACGCCGGTTTTCTTCGAGGTAGTGTCCAGATAGGCCCATAGCGATTCGGGCCGGTTGCTGTCGATGTTGCCGAGCGAGAAGAATTGGCCTGCACTGTACGGGTAGAACTTGCCGGCCTGTTCAGCCGTGGCATTGCTGATGACATTGCGATGCAGGTTCTTGCCGTCGATCATGGCGGTCCATTCCCATGCAAAAAAAGTCGTGAACTTGCCGGGAATATTGTTTTTGTCCGCCGCAGCAATTTCCTGCTGCCAGGCCGATTGCCGCAATTTCAGCGTAGTCACCGCTTTCAGCATGTCGTTGCGATTGCCGTCCGCAGGCTGGAAACGCATCAATCCGGGCCAGGGTTTGTCACCGCCGGCGGCCGCAATCATCTCGCGGCCCCGTTCCGTGGCCTGCAGCAACGGATCGGAACTTTTGATCTGCACGTCAATGCCAAGATTGTCGGAGTGGTCGGTGACGGCGAGAAAATCCAGTGGCCGGTCGATTTGCACCTTGGTATCGAGCACTTTGTAGTAAATGGGTATGCCACGCGCAAAGCGATAGGCCATGTCGGGAGTGACGGAAGTATTGCCAACGCCATAGGCGTCCAGCGAATAATTGGTGTGCAGATGCAAATCACCCCAGAACAACTGGGTCTGGGCAATGGCGCCACCGCTCAGTGCCGCACTGACAATGCCGATGGCACAACCAGGACGGCAGCGTTTGCTGGCAATCACGGATGCAGGAAATTGATTGGCAGGATTGGACATTGATCTGTCTCCTATTTTCTTGTTATTGGTGGACTGCTGTGGTGGTGTAACCAAGCTCACGCATGCAGGATTGCCACTCGGTTTGAACCACCGAGGTATTTTTAATGCCATCCGGGGCATTTGGTTGCAGCTGTACCAGCTTGTTGAGGCTCAGGGCCTTGTTTTGACAATTTTGACTGTCTGACTGCACCTGCTGGTCGGAGGTGTTCGGCCGGGTCCACTGCACAGACTCGCAGCCGGCAACAGCGAACAACAGCAGGGACATGGTCAAAACAATGGGATGATAAAGTTTTTTCATTTGGGCTTTCCGTCAATCCTGCGTCATACCACCAATAACCACCAGGGTTTCACCGATACCACTGGTTGCGCCGATCAGCAATACTTTGCTGTCCTGGAAGTTGAACTGGCTCGGGCTCATGGTATCCTCGAAAAAAAGCGCAGAGTAACTTGATACAACTGTTTTCAATGAATATCAAATTTCTCTGACACGGATCCTGGGAGGGGTACATGAAATCAGGCTTGATGTTGTGGGTTGCGTTTTTCTGTCTGTTGCCGGCATCGTTGCCGGTGCAGGCACAACCGGAGGCCTTTACGCCTGCGGCGTTGACCGGGCTGCCCACCGCCGCCTGGCGCACCAACGGCGGCAATCTCTACAACCAGCGCTATTCACCGCTGCAGCAGATCAACCGCGGCAATGTCGCCACCCTCAAGGCGGAATGGAGTGTGCACCTCAATTCCGGCGCCGCCGCCAGAAATTCCGGCGAAGCACAACCGCTGGTCGACAACGGCGTGGCTTATCTGGTGACGGGGGATGACGATGTGTTTGCCATCGAGCTCGCCAGCGGCAAAAAGTTGTGGAACTACCAGGCCAATCTCGACCCCGGCATCACCACCATCTGTTGCAGCTGGACCAGCCGCGGCCTCGGCCTCAGTGCCGACACCGTGTTCGTCGGCCAGCTCGACGGCAAACTGGTGGCGCTTGATCGCAAGAGCGGCAAAACGCGCTGGACCATACAAGCCGAGCAGTGGCAGCAGGGCTATACCATTACTGCCGCACCGTTGTATTACGACGGTCTCGTCATCATCGGTTTCGCCGGTGGCGAGATGGGTATACGTGGCCGTATCAAGGCCTTCAGTGCCAGTGACGGCGCGTTGAAGTGGACGTTCTACACCATTCCCGGCCCCGGTGAATTCGGGCATGACAGCTGGACTGCCAACAACGAGCTGTGGCAACACGGCGGTGCCGCTGTGTGGCAGACGCCGGCAGTCGATCCCGCACTGGGCTTGCTGTATTTCTCCACCGGCAACGCCGGCCCCGACGAAAACGGCCACGTGCGGCCTGGCAACAACCTGTTCACCTCATCGATCATTGCGCTCGATGTGAAGACCGGCAAATACAAGTGGCACTTCCAGGAAGTGCATCATGACCTGTGGGACTACGACGCCTCCAATCCGGTGATCCTGTTCGATATCGTCAAAGACGGTGTGCCGCGCAAGGGCATTGCGCAGGCCGGCAAGACCGGCTGGGTTTACATTCTTGATCGCGTCACCGGCGCGCCGCTGGTGGGCATCGAAGAAAAACCGGTGCCGCAACGCAGCGAGAATGCCACTGCAGCCACGCAACCCTTTCCGGTGGGCGATGCGTTCGTGCCGCATGAAATCAATATCGCGCCGGAAGGTTTCAAGCTGGTGAATCAGGGTCGCATCTTCACGCCGTTCTGGACCGAGCCGGTGGTCATCGTGCCCGGCATTGGCGGTGGTGCCAACTGGCCGCCGAGCGCAGTCGATCCCGCCAAGGGGGTGATGTACATCTGTGGCCAGGACAAACCGTTCGTCTACAAGGCTGATGACATCGGTCAGGAGCGGCCCAAACCCGGCGGTTTGTACACTGGCGGTGGCTACCTGGGCTTTCCATTGCAGACCATGGGTATCTTTGCAGCAATGGATCTGCGTACCAACAAACTCGTATGGCAGAAACACTGGAAAGACACCTGCAACAGCGGCGTGGCAGTGACAGCAGGTGGCCTGGTGTTCGTGGGCCGCAATGACGGCCGCCTGGTGGCGCTCAACAGTGATGACGGTGAAATCCTGTGGGAGTTCCAGACCGGCGCCGGCATGACTGCTCCGGTCACCGTGTTCGAGAATAAAGGCAAACAATATGTGCTGGCCTATTCCGGCGGCAGCGGCCACGAACCCAGCCCGCGTGGCGATGGCCTGTGGTTGTTCTCGCTGGACGGCAAAGTCGAACAGGCGTTGCCCCCGGGTGCCAACAGCGTGCCAGGCAAGTCAGCCGCTACTGGCGCGGCCAGTCTGGTCGATGGCAAGAGCGGTTATGTCAGCATCTGCGCACCATGTCACGGCGACGATGGCAGAGGCGGTCATGGTGGCGGCATTTCGCTGGAGAAAGCCAAAGCACCGGATTTTGTACTGGCGATTCTCAATCAGGGTCGCAACAAGATGCCGGCACTGGCAGCGAGTCTGACTCCTGAGCAGTTGCGTGACATTACTGCGTTTGTGACGCAGAAGCTGGCGAAGTAGGCAAGCAGGAGCGGGAAACGCCCATATCCTGGAATATGACTGTCTGGTTGTTGTTGTTGTTCCCAATAATCAAATCCGCAGAATTCCAGCTTCCGCTTTAGCACATGCCATAAAGCCTGATGTGAGTAAAGGGTGATTGTTCCCTTTTTATCAGCCATGTAAATTGTTTCACGAAATTCAAAATTGGTTTTTCTTTAGTAAAAAAATACGGCTGGCGGTTTGCATTTTATTTTTGAAATGATTTAATTCGCCTACGATGTTTTGAAGAGACCATCATGAAATTCAAGCACACCTTTTTGCTGGCAGTATTTGGTATTTCCCAATCCACTGTGATGCTGGCAGCACAATCCGCCGGGCCTGTAGACGCCAGCATTGCATTGGGCTATGTCGGTACCTCCGGCAATACCGACACCTCGTCTTTCAATACGGAATTTCTGGTGACCTTGCGGTCGCAGCAATGGACCCACAATGGCAAGCTGCAAGCCATGGGTTCGCAGCAGGATTCAACAACCAAAGCCGAGCGTTACTACCTCGAAGACAAGTCCGACTACAATCTGGACGCGAGCCAGTACCTGTTCGGCAAAGGCTCATATCTGGATGACCGCTTCAGTGGTTATAGCTACCAGGCTTCTGCAGCAGCAGGTTATGGCCGTTTTCTGATCAATGAAGACAAACTCAAATTGCAGGCATTTGGTGGTGTGGGTTATCGCCAGACTGCACTCAAGAACCTGTCAGGCAATGGTGACGCCATTGTTACCCTCGGTGAAAAGCTGGAGTGGTCGCTCAGTGGCAGTGCCAAGCTGGTGCAGAGCCTGAGCTCGGATATCGGCAGCAATTTGACCATGACTGTGTTCGAGGTTGGCCTGGTATCGCAAATCATTGATCGCATTGCCTCCAAGATCGCGATACAGGCAAGCAATATTTCCGAGGTGCCTGCGGGCAAGAAAAAAACGGATACCCAAACCTCTATTTCGCTGTCATATTCCTTCTGACACAGTGAAAACAGCGCCAACGGCCCTTTGGCTGCACGAAGACTGAGCAGGTAACGCCTCCAATTTGTCTGTATAAAAAAGGAGTGGATAATTGCGAACAAAAGGATTCTTTGCAGCCAGCGTCAACTACGCACGGACTTTTCTGATTGCGATGACTGCCGCGAATATTGCACTGGCGGATGCGCCGGCGGCGCTGACCAGGGGAGCCAAATATGTTTCCCTCGGCAGCTCCTTTGCAGCCGGCCCCGCGATTCCGGCCCAACAGCCAACCTGTGGACGTTCTGACCACAATTATCCACATCTGGTGGCGGCTGCACTGGGCCTCAATCTCACTGATGTGAGTTGCAGCGGTGCCACCACCGCCAATATCCTCGATACACCGCAAGGTGATGCAGCACCGCAAATTGCCGCACTGACACGTGACACCATGCTCGTCACAGTCACGATCGGCGGCAACGACATCAGCTATAGCGCATCGACGATCAAGTGCGGAGGGGCCGCAGTGGCTGATCAATGCGCTGCCAAACTGGATCAGAAGAAAATCGCGGAGGCAGTCGACCAGCTTCCGGCCAAACTGGTCGCTGTGCTCGCTGCCATCCACGCCAGCTCGCCGCAGGCGCTTGTCGTGCTGGTGCCGTATCCGCGTGTAGTCCCGACGCAGGATCAGCGCTGCACAGGGCTGGGACTAACCGCTGATGATGCCAACTATTTTGCAGCACTGGGCGAGCAGCTTGAAAGCGCTCTGGTAAATGCTGCCACCAAACAGCATGTTCTGGTTGCCGATCCCTATGTGCACGGTGCAGGGCACGGTTCCTGTGCTGATGCTGCCAATCGCTGGGTCAATGGCGCCAAACCCGCCGGCTCAGGTGCATCATTTCATCCCACCGCCAACGGACACAATGAAATGGCGCGGCTGGTGCTGGCTGCGCTGGGAGTGCCCAACTGAGCCGGAGCAGTCGAATGCAACGCACGAGTATCACAGTCTGGTCAGTTGCACTTTGCTTGCTGGCAGTTTCGGGTTCGCTGTCCGCCCATCATTCGACCGGTGTGTTTGATATCACAAACCCCATCCGGGTGAAGGGCACGGTGGTGCGATTCCACTGGGGCAATCCGCACTCCGCCATCATCGTGGAAGCGGTGGGTGCAAATGGTGAAATGATTTACTGGGCCCTGGAAAATTCCTCGCGGCTGGATGTGATGGAAAGCCGGGGCTTCACCAAAGACTCGTTCAAACCGGGTGACCACATCGAAGCCTGCGGTTATGCACCCAAACCGCAAAATGCACCGCACCTGCCGGTGTCGAGTTCAGACAGCGCGTCGAACGCACCGCACTGGCTGGAGGGCGCCGAGCACGTGATCACGGCACGGCTGCTCGTGACCAAAGACGGCCCCAACACGGAGTGGTCGCATTACGGGCCGCTGGAGCTTTGTATGAGCAAGCAAGAACTGGAAGCTCACTCCCGTTAATCGCTTTATTCCTTCCAGCCGTCCGGCGGTTCATTGCCGCCCTTGATCTGACGCGTCTTGTAGCGCCACTGGCCCTTCACTTTGACGAAGGTGGAATACTCACGGCCCTGTGTGGTCATCTTGGTGGGATCGCCCTGTTTCTCCTGCACGTATTCGGTGAAGATCAGTTGCGAAGTTGCAGTATCGCCGTGCAGGGTGATAAGCGGATTGCTGATGGTCACGTTGAAAGTGTAGCGGGTGGGAGCCGGGCGCGGCGTGCTGCCGGGGCCGCGTCCGTAGGCCTGCATGATGCCATCCTTGCCCTTGTAATGTTTGTCACCGAGGATCAGTTCGGCATCGTCGGCATAGAAATCCGAAAAGTTCTCGGGATTCTCGCGGCCGAAGTTGTAGTAGTAATGCGTGATCAGGTCCTGTACCTGCTGGCGGTCAACCAGCGTAGCCGCGGTCATCTCTTGCGCCTGGGACACCGGGCTGAAACCCAGTACCAGACAGCACACTGCACTCATGGTTCCAAACCACCCGCTGATTCGACACTTCAAGCTTGTATTCATGGTGACTTCCTCCTTTTGTTGTTTGGTAGAGACTAGGATAATCCTGGAAATGCGGCAAGACACAAATGCGGGTAACAG
The DNA here is from genome assembly GCA_903837345.1 of uncultured Gammaproteobacteria bacterium. Taxonomy (GTDB): domain Bacteria; phylum Pseudomonadota; class Gammaproteobacteria; order Pseudomonadales; family Pseudohongiellaceae; genus CAILUG01. Next base: position 8,681 of record CAILUG010000051.1, read on the forward strand.
CCGGATTTGAATGCTCAGTAGAAACTGCCATCCTTGCGCGTGAACAACCAGTTGCCGTCATCGCCGTAGCTGAACTTGAGATCGTCATTGGGATAGACCGGATAATCGTCCGGCACCCGATCGCCAATCTCCAGATACACCACCGGCGCTGCCGACTTGTTCACCAGCTGATGACCGATGCCGCTGCCTGCCTTGAAGCCGCAGCACTCGCCGGGCTGCAGCAGATACTCGTTGTCGTCGAGCATCAAGGTGGGAGTACCGGCCACGATGTAGATGAACTCATCCTGCTTTGTATGGTGATGCAACAGCGCAGAAATGGCCCCGGGCGCGAGCTCGGTCATGTTGACGCCGAAGTTGCTGAGCCCGAAAAAATCACCCAGCCGTTGCCGGCTGCGGCCTGCCACCAGTGCAGCGAAAGGTCCGGGATAAAGTGTTTTGCGAGGGGCAGTTGGCACTTCGCTGGTTTTGACAGGTCTGGTATTCATGCTTCACCTCTGACTGTGGGATGAACCGCAATTTTGAAATGGACAGGGGATACTCTCTGCGCCAATTATTTTCAGTGCCTGGGCGCTTCCGGTTTGTGCGGCAAGGCAGTGTCGTCACGCACTTCGACAGACTCTCCCTCGATCACTTCTCTGGTTGAAGCCGGATCGTCATTGGCTGACTGCCGGGTGCTCCAGCTTCTGGGTTTGAACTGCTGCGACGCTTGCCGGAATTGCATGAAGGTCGTCATGAATACTGGCCTGCGGCCGGTAAGCAAAGCCTTGAGCAATACATACAGCAAGCCAAGCAATCCCACGCACAATAATACCAGTGCAAATATGATGCCCACGACCAGCATTGCCAGCCGGAGCAGGATGCGGACAATGGTGGAAAACAGGTTCATCAGAAATTGCATGCGAACACGTGGTACATCCCCGATTGTTCAGGAATGGGTGTAACCGACTGCCAACAGCAACAGCGCGAACACACCCATGGTGGCGTGCATTATGACAACAATCATCGGCGGTGGCGTGCGGTATTCGCGTTTGCTTATCCGCAGGGCCAGCAGCACAACGCCGCCCAGCAGTGCCAGCACAAACAGCAAGGCCGCCAGGTTGTACAGCTTGTGGGTGACTGTGGCGTTCACTATCCCCCACATCAGCAGACCAAGACCCAGCAGGGCGCAGACGGCATGGGCGGCTGCAAGCGGCAACGAGCCGCGCTGACGACGCAGGCCAAGCACCACCAGCCCCAGCCCCAGTGCTACTGCCAGAATAAACAATACTATTGCTGCGAGGATCATCGGGTTGCCAGGTAGGTGGGACATTTCATCAGCAGAAGTTGCCATTGCAGAAGGCGCTAATCAATGCAAACTTCCAAATTGGTATATGCTTGCCTGCACAATTTGCAGCAAAGGGAGGCTTGTGATGGGATTCATCAAGCTGCTGTTTGTAACGGCTTTGGGTTTTTGCCTGTTGGTAAATTCCACGGTCGTGCTCGCCGACTCCGCGCGGCCCGGGAAAACAGTCATCAAGACCACCCTGGGTGGACGCGCCAATGTTTATCCGGCGCTGCGCAACTGGTTCAGCGACACGTTGAAGCGGGCGACCAGGCTGACCGAGAATGACCACTACCCGGAAGCCGTCGATCTGCTCCGCAAGACGCTGCAGGACAGCTCATTGAACCGCTACGAGATAGCGAAGGCGCAGCAAACCCTGGCCACCTGGTATTCAGTGCTGGGCAATTACCAGCAAGCCTATGACGCCACGCAGGCTGCAGTGGCCGCCAATGGCCTCGATAACATCGAACATTTGCAAGCCATGTTCAAAGGCGTGCAGTTGCTGAACCAGATGGACCGGTTCAAGGAATCGGCTACCGACTTCGATAAATACCAGCAGGAGGCGCCCAACGTAGCCGGCAGCGAGTACTTGATGCAGGCCGCCAATTACTTCTACCAGCAGGACTACAAGGCAGCAATCCAGAACGTGGACAAGGCCTTTGCCACCGGCGACAAGCCCGCCAGCAACTGGTATCAGTTCAAGGCCACCAGTTTGCTGCGGGGCGGGGATTTCGAAGGTGCAGTGGCGTATTGCCAGGAGCAGATGGCCAGGCAGCCTGCCAATAGCCAATGGTTGTCGATGCTGGTGGATGCCTATGCGGCCATGGAGAAATATCCGGAAGCCCTGGCCTTGATGAGTGAAGCCAGGATCAAAGGTCAATTGAACACGGAAGCACAGGTCACCCAGCTCTACCAGCTTTACGCCAGCGCCGGCCGTTATGCTGATGCGGTGGGCGCCATCGATGCGGGGCTGGCCGCAGGCCAGTTGCAAGCCGGCATCAGAACGCTGAACGCCAAAGGCCAATTCCTGTACGAGGCCGCGCAGGAATCTAAAGGCAAGCCGGAAGCAGCGCCGCTGCTGCAGCGAGCGATCGACACATTGAACAAGGCAGTTGCCGCTGATCCTGCCGACGGCAATGCAGAATTCTGGCTCGGACAAATTGCAGAGTTTGCACAGGACGACAACGCCAGGGCGCGCGAATACTTTGCTACTGCCACCAGCAAGACTCTCAAGCACAAGGGACTGGCCTGGTACTACCTCGGTGGTGTGGAAGATCATCTTGACCATCTGGCAGCTGCGAAAGCGGCATTGCGAGAGGCGTTGAACGACCCCGAGTCGAAGGACATTGCGCAGAGCTATCTGAAAGGCATGAAGTGAGCTGAAAACGCAATGCCGGGACAGTCCAGGCCAAGTGCAACCAAAGGCTATCGGCAAGGGTTGTCGCAACAGATTCCAGTGGCTATGCTGCACAGCAATATCCACAGCCTGGAGGCAAAAATGAACGCCATCAACACCCGTCTTACCACTCTTGCTGTTTTACTTGGTACGCTGTCGTTGCCGGTGCTGGCCAGCTCGACCACATCGGAGGCATCGCTCGATGGTTCTTCCGCGTCAGTGGGTAGTGTCTCTGACTCTATCGACAAATCCAGCACCAGCTCGGTCAAGACAGTTACCGCTGGCGATTACAAAGTCATCGAAGTGGCCAAAGCTCCCGGCCGCCCCGGTACGCTGCGCATGAAGCTGCAACCGGTGGCCGACGCCAGCGACGACAATGCATTCTTTCTCTATGTGCCCGAGCAAGCGCTGGCCAGGAATCCGGTACGCGCTGGCCAGGTGGTAACGGCGCGCGACCGGCCCTATGGCACCGAGTTCGCCAGGGCTGATAATGGCAAGGCCTTCTTTCTGGCCTTGCAAGACGACTGGTACCGCGAGCTGCAGACCAAAGCAGTCACTCTTTAAGTGGAATGGGTATGACCAGCCTGGTGCGCAACTTCAAACAGGCTGCGTGCCGCCGGTTGCGTGCGGCTGTGCTCTGCTTGCTGTGTGCCGCCAGTTGCGCACATGCCACCAGCCTGCGCTATTGTGACAAGCCGCAGCCGGTCAGCGCCGAGCAAAACGACCAACTGCTGCGCATGACCGAGGTGGTCAAGACCGAGCTTGCGCGCAGCGGGCAAAGCGTGGCACTCATGTCACGTTCGGGCCTCGACCTCAGCCGCTTCGGCCAGCGCTATTCACACACTGGCGTCAGCCTGCAAGCCAATGCGGAACTACCCTGGGCAGTGCGGCAGCTGTATTACGCCTGTGATGAGCAACGGCCGCGTCTCTACGACCAGGGTGTGGCCGGCTTCCTGCTCGGCACCGACAACCCGAAGCTGGGCTATGTATCGATAGTGTTCCTGCCGGTGGCTGCCGCTGGTCTACTCGAGCAAGTCGCACTCGACAAACAGCAGGCGCTGAGTCTGCTGGCGCCGGTGTACAGTGCCAACGCCTATCCGTTCAGTGTGCAGTACCAAAACTGCAACCAGTGGGTGATCGAGTTGCTGGCCGCCGCCTGGGGCATGTTGCCGGACCCCGCAACCAGCGAAGACCGGCGTGCGGCAGCCCAGCACTGGTTGCAAGACCAGGGTTACAGGCCCAGCGAGTTCAGCGTGCGAAACCCCTTCCTGATTTTGGGGAGCCATTTTGTCAAATGGGTGCACAGCGACGACCATCCGCGCGAAGAAGTGAAGCAGTCGCGCTACAGCGTCAGCATGCCGGCTTCGATCGAAGCCTTCGTTCACGCCATGTTACCGAATGCCACACGTGTGGAGTTTTGCCACAACGAACACCACATGGTAATTCACCAGGGCTGGGAGGCGATTGCGGATAACTGTGTGGCCGGGGAGCAAGATACTGTCATCTTGTTCGACCAGGTCCCGGATTAGTTATTGGACATGAACATTGCGTAGTCGTTATGCTGTATTTCACCAGAAAAACAGGACTGCCGATCAGGCAGCGCAATAAACCAAAACAGGATCATCTTCATCGGAGGCTCCACCATGATTCGTCTGCCCGTAGCCATATCCGCATTTGCCGTATCCACACTCCTGTGCACTTCAGCTTTTGCCCACCACAGCCAGGCACCGTATGACCTCTCGAAAGAAGTGCTGATCAAAGGCAAGTTGGCAAGGCTCGACTGGAAGAACCCGCACATGTACCTGATCGTCGACACTACCGACGCTGACGGCAAGCAGCATATGGTGCAGGTGGAGGGACTTTCGATCCAGCAGGCGCAGGTGGACGGTTTGCACAAGGAGGACTTGCAGATAGGCATGCCGGTGGTGGTGCGCGCCAATCCGAATCGCGAGCCGGGCAAGACCGTGCGTGGCCTTGATGTGACGACCACGGACGGTGTGGTGCATCCCATCTATGCTGAGAACAAGCGCAAACCAACGCTGACGCCGGCCAAGAGCCTGGCCGGCAATTGGGCACCATCGCTGGCGACAACCAATGCAATGTTCAGGGAATTCGCACAATGGCAGTACACAACAGCAGGGCGCGCCGCGCAGGCCAAAGGCAAGTCGGCTGACGGGATCTGCTATGTTGAACCGATTCCGTTCCAGGCCATACTCAACGAAGTGCGCGCCATCGAGGTCAGCAAGAATGAAATTGTGTTCCGCTTCGACAACTCCGGCGACATCGGCGTGCGCGTGGTGCACATGGGGGCCAGCCACACGGCCAACGTGAAGCCTTCACTGTTCGGGGATGCGATCGGCAAATGGGAAGGCGACACTCTGGTGATCGACACCGTGGGCTTTGCCCCTGATCCTTCCGGCCTCGGCGCCAACATGCCTTCGAGCCCCGGCAAACACACGGTTGAAAGAATTAAACTCACCGACGACCGTCTGCACCTGAGCTACGAATCCACCGTGGAAGATCCGGAGTATCTCGCCAAGCCAGCCACCTTCACCATGTTGTGGGATCATCGCCCCGATCTGAAACTCTCGGGACCTGAAGAAGCCTGCGATGCGAAGGTTGCACACAGGTTTCTGGAAGACTAAGGGAGCACCATGAAGTCCTTCTGCATTGCCTTGCTGTTGTTGGCACTCTCCCCACTGTCCGGTGCTGCACCAGCTGCCGATGCCCGCCTTGTGGAGTCAGCTTTCGGCAAGTTGCCGGATGGAGTGGTCGTCAGGCAGTTCACGTTGCACAACCACAAGGGCATGACGGTGCAGGTGATCAACTACGGCGCCATCATTACCACGATCTCGGTTCCAGACCGCCAGGGCATGGCAGCCAATGTGATTCTGGGTTCGGGTTCGCTGGAAGACTACCTGGGCCGATTTTCGGCAGCCGCTGTGCAGGGCCGCTATGCCAACCGCATAGCCAAAGGCCATTTCATGCTGGATGGCGCTGAGTACCAGGTGACCAAAAACCTCGGCGAACACCACCTGCATGGCGGCACGCGCGGTTTTGCCAAAGTGGTGTGGGAGGCCACACCACTGCCAGCCAGTGAGCACGAAGTAGGAGTGCACCTGAGTTACCTGAGTGCCGATGGTGAAGAAGGGTATCCGGGCAACCTGCGCGCAGGCATCAGTTACACACTGACCGACGACAACGAGCTGCGACTTGATTACACCGCCAGCACCGACAAGGCGACGGTAGTGAATCTGACCAATCATGCCTATTTTGATTTGTCGGCTGCCGGCAAGACCAGTGAGCAGGTGTTGTGGATCAACGCCGACACTTACACGCCGGCCGACAGCCAGCTGATTCCCACCGGCGAGATTGCGCCGGTGAAAGCAACGCCACTGGATTTCACCACGGCGGCCAGCATCGGTTCCCGCGCCGCGCTGCTCGAGGCGCCGACACCGCAACGCCAAACCTTCGACCACAATTTCGTCATCAACGGCGGCGGCTCAAACCTGGTGAAAGCAGCAGAAGTGCGCGACCCTTTCAGCGGCCGTGTCATGCAGGTGCTGACTACCCAGCCCGGCCTGCAGTTGTACACCGGCAATCCGCTCGGCTTTTGCCTGGAAACCCACCATTTTCCCGACTCACCGAACCATCCGCAGTTTCCGTCAACCGCAGTGCGGCCAGGGATGCCGTTTGCGAGTACTACCATCTATAAATTCCAGGATTGACCGGGACGCGGCTAAATAAAAAGTGGATGTACCCCAGTTATTTGGCAGTCATCAAGTGGGGTACGTCCCCAATTGTCCGGTACAGAAATGTGACTCTGACACCTATTTCTCCAGCACGCCGCCAGCCAGCCAGACTTTGCCGCGCGCATAGAGCCGGTTCACTTCGGGACCGGTTAACTGCGGCATGTCGAGCTTCACCGTGTAGCCGATCAAGGTCTGGATATAGGCCAGATGCCGGTAGCCGGTCGGGAATTTTGCCAGCGCAGCCTGATCCAGCTGCAGTTGCGCCGCCGGATCAATGGGATCAATGCGATCCTTCTCATAGATGGGCTGGCGCAGCACCACACCCCAGCGCCCCGCACGCTTCTCGACGAAGTCATAGAAGCGCCCGGTGCAAACCACGTCGCAGGGCACCTCTTGCACATTGCCGCGTTGCGAGATCGTCATCTTGGTCTGCACGATGGCGCGATCACCCGCGAGGTCTATCGACATGCCGCCCAGAAAATGCAGGATGCTGACGCCCTTGGCCCAGCCCTCTTGCGTTACCCGAATGAAGTCCCTTGCCGGCCCCTGGAACCAGGTGGCCATCATCACGCCGTCATCGTGCCAGACGCTGGCGAAGCGCTCCCAGTCGCCGGCATCGCGCCACAGCGCCCAGTTTTCAATCAGATCGCGGATGGCCAGGCGATCGAGGACTTGCTGGTTCATAGAGTCTCCGTGGTGGGCTGCAAGAGTCTGTAATTCAACCACACCACACGCATTCATCCCAGAATCTTGCCATTGAAATCACTCGCATCATGCCGCTCCATCAACACGGTGGCCGGATCGCCTTGCGACGTGTTGACTATGCGGCCGCGTTTGACGGCCGGTCTGGCAGCGATAGTCGCCGTCCAGCGTTGCAGATGCTTGTACTCCTGCACGTTGAGAAACTCGCCGGCGTTATAAGCTTTGCCTTGGGCGACGATGCCGTACCAGGGCCATATGGCGATGTCGGCGAGCGTGTAGCTGTCGCCTGCCACATATTCGGATTCTGCCAGGCGGCGATCCAGTACATCCAGCTGGCGCTTGGTTTCCATGGCATAGCGATTGATGGCGTATTCGATCTTGGTGGGCGCATAGGCATAGAAGTGGCCAAAACCGCCGCCAACAAACGGCGCAGAGCCCATTTGCCAAAACAGCCAACTCAGACACTCGGCGCGCGCGCCCATCTCGCGCGGCAGAAACTCGCCGAACTTTTCAGCAAGGTGCATCAGGATGGCACCGGATTCAAAAATACGTATCGGTGTTGCGCCACTGCGATCGACCATGGCTGGAATCTTGGCATTGGGATTGATGTCAACAAAGCCGCTGCCAAACTGATCGCCTTTGCCGATGTTGATAAACCACGCGTCATATTCGGCGCCGCTGTGCCCCAGCGCCAGCAACTCCTCCAGCATGATGGTGACCTTCACGCCATTGGGCGTGCCCAACGAATAAAGTTGCAGGGGGTGGCTGCCCACCGGCAACACCTTGTCATGCGTAGGGTTGGCAACAGGGCGATTGATGTTGGCAAAGGTGCCGCCGCTGGGCTGATCCCAGGTCCAGACTTTGGGTGGGGTGTAGGTTGTTGCATCGGTCATGGTGTTGGCTCCGGTTATCCGGCAATCCTACACTGAAGCGCCGGGCGATCAATCGATGCTGCATAGCCTGTCTGACACTTGTTTCTGCCCCTGTTATTACGATCATTATCAAATTACTCTACTCATTTTGGCTCCTGGGACAAACAATGCCCGCCACCGATCACCCCGTGAGTGCTGCCCCCGCACCGTTACCTTCACCGCTGGTCGACACCGGCTGGCTCGCTGCCCATCTCGGCGCCGGCGATCTGCGCGTGTTCGACTGTTCGATGGTGCGACAGGACAAGCCCGGCGGCGGCTACGCTTTCGTCAATGGCCATGAGCAATGGCAGCAGGGGCATGTGCCAGGCAGCATGCACATCGACGTTGCCAGTCAGTTGAGTGACGCCACTGCAGCGCTGGCGCTGACGATGCCGCCGATTGACCAGCTGGTGCAGCGCTTCGCCGCTGCCGGCATTGGCGACGATACCCGCGTGGTGCTGTATGACAATTCCAATCATGGCTGGGCAGCACGCGTGTGGTGGCTGCTGCGGGTGTGTGGCTTTGACCGTGCTGCGGTGTTGAATGGTGGCTGGAGCAAGTGGCTGGCAGAGGGCAGGCCGGTAAGCCGGCAACTGACACAATATGCCTGTGCCCACTTGACCGCACAGCCGCGGCCCCGGTTGATGGCCAACCAAAAGCGCGTTCTCGACTCATTGGCACAGCCCGATGTTGTCCGTCTGCTTGCGTTGTCGCCGGCGGTTTACAACGGCGCCGTGCAATTGTTTGCGCGCCCCGGGCGCATTCCTGCCAGCGGCAATGTGCATTGCGACGCGTTGCTCGACCCGGCCAGCAATGCCTATTTGAAGGTGGATGAGTTAAGGGCGCTGTTCACGCCCTCCGGTGCGCTCACTGCGAATGAAATTATCACCTATTGCGGCGGCGGCATTGCCGCGTGCAGCGATGCTCTGGCACTGGTGGCGTTGGGATATGACAATGTCGCAGTCTATGACGGCTCTCTCAGCGAGTGGGCCGCCGACCCGACCATGCCAATGGAGTCCTGATTCTATTTTTGCGCTTCTTACAGTCTCTATGAATAAACCAGTGATGAATAGTCGAGCCTTCGCCACAGCGATCGCAGCCCTTGTGTTATCGCAGAATGTTGCCGCACAGACCGCATCACTGCTGGCCCAGCCTGGCCAGGTGATACTCGAACCGCCGACGACAAACGCCCTCGGCGTAGAGTGGCGCATTCAGGGTGATGACAATCGCAATGCGTCGGTGGCGTTGGCCTGGCGCAAGACCGGCGAGGCCGCTTGGCACGAGGGCCTGGGGCTACTGCGGTTGCAGGGCGAACCGGTGCAGCAAGGCGCTTCCTTCCACTACGTCGCGCCCAACATGTTCGCGGGCAGTGTGTTCGACCTGGCTCCGGCGACGTCGTACGACATCCGCCTGCGGCTTGCCGATCCGGATGCACCGAAAGGGGCTGCGCCCATCGAACGCGTGGTAACAATGAGTACCCGATCGGTGCCTATTCCCGCGCCAGGCGGTGCCGTTTATCACGTATATCCGCGTGATTTCACCGGGCCCAAACAAGAACCGAATTTCAGCAGCCTGATGGCGGCTTACAACACCGGTGCCAACGGCGCTGACTTCGTCAACACGTTCCAGCCCAGGGTGAAGCCCGGGGACACCATCCTTGTGCATGCGGGCACCTATCGCGAAGACCGGCATCGTTATGCAGGGCCGAATTCCACGCTGTTTGACGGCACCTTCTATCTCACCGCAGACGGCACCGCAGAGAAGCCCATCGTGATCAAGGCGGCGGGCGATGGCGAAGTCATCTTCGACGGTGACGGCAATGCCGTGCTGTTTGACCTGACAGCTGCCGATTACCACTACATCGAAGGTATCACCGTGCGCAATACCGACGTTGCATTTCAGCTCGGCAGAAAGCGCATCCTCGGCGCGGTTGGCTTCACGCTCAAGAACTCGAAGATCGAGAACGTGGGACGCGGCGTCTTCACCGATTGGGGCGGGGCGCGCGACTTCTACATCGCCGACAATGTCTTCATCGGCCGCAATGATCCCACGCGCCTGATGGGATGGATTGGTGCCACCTGGCAGAAGCTGCCGGGCTTTCCGCAGCCGCTGCTGTCGGAATATGCGGTGAAAGTGTTTGGTTCCGGCCATGTGATCGCCCACAACCGCGTGGAGAATTTCCACGATGGCATCGACCACGCCACCTATGGCGACCCTGACGGCTGGCCCGACCATCCGCTGATGCCGGTGTCGGACGACATCGTTGGCAACGATATCCGCAACGTCGACGATAACTGCATCGAAGCCGATGGCGGCGCCCAGAATATACGGGTAATCGGCAACCGCTGTTTCAACATGGCGCATCGCGCCTTGTCCACGCAGCCCTCGCTCGGCGGGCCGATCTATTTCATCCGCAACATTGTCTACAACGCGCCGGAAGGTGGTGCCCTCAAGGTTACGGCCAATTCCACTGGTGTGCTGTTCTACAACAACACGCTGCTGGCTGAGGCGCACCAGATGGGGCCTGCCTCCAATCTGCATTTCCGCAACAATCTCATCCTGGGGCAGGGGGCCTGGCCGGAAGTGTTTTCGGTGGATACCTTTACGCCGTGGTCGAGTTCGGATTTCAACGGCTTTGCTGCGGCCGCAACCGGTGCGTCGCTGTTTGCGCTGGCCCTGCCCGCCAACGGCGCAGCTGATTACGACGCTCGCGCTGTGCGCCCTGTGCAATCGTTCCCGACGCTCAAGGATTACGCCAAACAAACCGGCTGGGACAAGCACAGCCGCATGATCGACTGGTCGGTGTTCAAGCAAGCTGCGCCGCCGGCCAAGGGAGATCCCACACGGATTTATCGCCCTGAAGATTACGACTTCAGCCTGGCGAGCAAGTCGGCTGCGATTGATGCCGGCACGGTGCTGCCGGGCATCACCGATGGCTTCACTGGCCGTGCACCTGATCTCGGCGCGCTGGAATCCGGACGCCCGCTGCCGGTGTACGGCCCGCGGCCACTGGCCGAGCAGCCATGATGTTTATCGATAATGGTTATTTGACCACCCCGGCCGAACGGTTGCCTTCCGCGTCCGGCTGATCCCTGTTGTTTTCCAGGCAACTGTATTCGCGAATGCGCCAGTCTGGCCGTTTCGAATAAACGATGGTACGTGTAACAGGTTCTTTCAGTGCGAGTCTGTCGGTGACCACCACATCGTCGTGAATGGTATTTGCATCGACATAGGCGATGCGTTCGACAACATGCAGGTTTTCGCTGTGAGGCAAATTGCCCCAGAGTGGAATGTGGGCGTGAAGCCCTGTGGTATCGATAACCAGCACGTTACCCTCCCAATGACCGATGGAATCCCCGTTGTAACTGGGATCCAGTTCCTCGAAAGGCAAATGCTCGGTTCTGTCCAGAAATATCCTGCGCACCTGACTGTCCGTTTCATAGATCATGGTAATGCGACCGTTGGTATGCAGCATTTCAAACGGATAGGGATAGGTCAGCAAATTGGCCAAACCCGGCCACTCGCAGGCCGCCGCACCTTCAGCAAGTTTTGCTTTCTCGTCACGTTGCCGCGTGTAGATGGCCCGGTATTCGTCGGTAAGCATGGCGGGCGATATTCTGGCATCGGATCTCTCAAGCGATTCGCCAGGAGCCAAGCGTTTTTTGCCCAGGCGCTTGAGAGTCTCATCGAGGGTATTGTCATTCATCCAGATGCCCGAGAAGTCATGGGGATCTGCAGGCATGGCAGGTGCTGCGCCAAAGCACAATGGTGCCAGCAACAGGAAAGTCGACAACACAAACACAACTTTGGGGGGGTTGAAGGTGTTCATGGTTTTACCCGTGATAGTAATAAACAGAACCATCTGTTTTATGCACTTCCAGGAAGGAGCCGCCGGGCTTGCCATTTTTCAGCGGGTAAATCAGCACCCGCACCTTGTCGCCGGCTTGCAGCACCGTCCGGTTCCAGCCATTGCGTGACAGGATGTTCGGGCTGCCGCCTTCCAGACTCCACTCAACGACCTCACCATCGTTTTCGCCGGGAACCAGCACTTGAATCCAGACATGCGGGTTGTTCCACTGGAGTTCCTTGACCGTGCCTTCAATCCACATTTCCTGATTGATGTCGAACATGCCGAAGCTGTGGTGCGCCATGGAAGTATTGGTCACCATGCAAAGCAATGCCAGGACGAACAACTGTGAGCAAAGCGATTTCATTTTTTCCTCGCTGACAACATGGCGATTATTGCGACCAGCAGGCTGGCGCCAAGCAGCACCGCTGCCAGTACGACGATGGGCAGCTGGAATGAACCACTGGCCTTGCGCACGTAAGCAATGATGCTGGAATTGACCAAAGAACTGATGTTGCCGATCAGATTGATCAACACTACGCCATTGACGGCAGCTGGTCTGCTCATGATGGCCGTTGGAATAGTCCAGAAAGTGCCTTGTGCACCGCCCAGTCCCAGGCCGGCAACCACCAACAACAGCATCGACAATGCCTGCGGTGCGTAGGCACTTCCCAGCAATCCCAGACTGCCGATCAGTGCTGCAAGTCCAACATGCCAGAACCTTTCCTGTTTCCGGTCAGAATGGCGCGATACGAGCATCATGCCCGCTCCCACTCCCAGCCAGGGCAGTGCCGACAGCAAGCCAATCTGGAATGTTCCCAGTGCGGTCATTTCCTGCATGATCAGCGGCAGCCAGAACAGGATGCCATAGGAGCCGAATATCAGAGCAAACCACACGCCGGCGGCGCATAGAATTCTGGGGTCTGTGAGCACATCCTTGAATGAGGTGGCTGCCAGCTGTCTGGTTTGTTGTGCTTCATTGTGCAGGTTCTGCTGCAGCCACTGTCTTTCTTCTGCACTGAGCCAGGGCGCATCGACAGGTTCATGCGCAAAAATTTTCAGGGAAGCAAAGGCCAGCAACACGGCAGGAATCCCTTCCAGAAAAAACATCCAGCGCCATCCCGACAGTTCCAATCTTGAAGCCATGGTCAGCAGCCAGCCCGAGAGTGGCCCGCCGATAATCACCGAGACCGGAATCGCCAGCATGGTGGTGGCAATGGCCCTGGCCCGGTAATTGTCGGGCACCCAGCAACTGCAAAGAAAAACCACGCCGGGGGCAAACCCTGCTTCGGCGATGCCCAGGATAAAACGCAGGACATGGAGCTGCCAGATTTGCTGGATAAAGGCCATGCAGGTGGCAGCGATACCCCAGATCAAAACCAGCGAGAAAATCCACCGACGCGCTCCCAGTATGCGCAGGGCTTTGGCGCTGGGAAACTGGAACAAGAGGTAGCTGACGAAAAAAATACTGACAGCATAGCCATAGAGTTCCACCGAAAGGCCCAATTCTGCGTTCATCTGCAAGGCGGCAAAACTGATGTTTACCCGGTCGAGTGAATTCAGCACCGTCAGCACCATGAGGGGCACGATCAGGCGCAACATGATTTTACGGTTGATGCTGCCTGGCGTTGCTTCCATGGTCCGGCCCGATCAGGAAAACAACAAGGGGACTGACAACGCCCCGATTTCCGGGAAGCGCGTTATCTGGATTTCTCCACACAATTCGAATCCGTTGGTCATGCCCAGTATTTCCTCCAGCGCAATGCGCAGTTCCAGTCTTGCCAGCGGCATGCCTGCACAGCGGTGGGGGCCCATGCCGAAGGCCAGGTGTTCGTTGATATTGGGGCGATTGAGCTGGAACGTATCCGCATTGGGGAATACTTTTTCATCGCGATTGGCCGAGGCATAGACCAGTGCAATCGGCTCATCCTTCGGAATGGTGATGCCATTTACCGTAACTTCCTTGTTGGCAGTACGGGCAAAACCGCGATATGGCGTGTAGAGACGCAGAAATTCTTCCAGCGCATCCGGGATCAACGCAGGTGTTGCACGCAGGGTCTGTTGCAATTGCCTATCCCGCGACAAATGCACACAGATGCTGCCAATGATGACGGTTGGTGCAATGATGCCCACTACCAGCACCTGGCGAATGGTGCCGAGAATCATGTCTTCCGGCAGCAAGTTGCCTTCATCATCCCTGGCCTGCAACAAGGCCGTGGTGACATCTTCCAGCGGGTCGAGCGGCTGGTCTTTTCTCAGCTGTATCACCTGGCGGGCGATGTCATAAAGTTTGAGACTGGTTGCCCTGACCATTTCATCCTCGAAATTCTGGACGGCAAAATTGTAGGCACGACCGATGGATCGCAAATCCGGCAGCAGTGCAGCCGGCATGTTCATCCATTCCGCAAATACATAGATGGACAAATGACTGGTGAAGTCCTCGCAGATATCGCCTTTGCCCTTGTCCAGCAGAGGTTGCAACAGGTTGCGGGTATGTTGGCGTATGGCAGGTTCCAGCGCCTTCATGCGCTGCGGCCTGAACAGTGCATTAAGGGCTCGGCGATAAGGGGTGTGATGGGGAGGGTCCAGGTGCAGCGGCGGTCGACGGCCGGTAAAGGCCAGTTTTGGCACTACATTCTGCAACGAGGTAATGTAGGTATCACTCTGCAGCAAGGCTGCGTGGACATCTTCATAGTTCATGAAGGCCCAGAAACCATTCCAGGCCTGGCTATGGGCAACCGGACACTTCTGCCTGAGTTCGCGATAAACCGTATAGGGACTGTCAAAGGTTTCACTGGCTAGTGGGTCGAAATCCTGCGGCCCTTCTGACTTGATCATTGTGCGATCCCGTTATTATGTTTGTGGCTTCAACCCTCGTCGGGATGGTAATTCTGTTGGTCGATCCAAAGCAACGCAGCGGGGCATCACCATGGCTGCACGGGGTTCAGGATCCCGATATGGAAATACGACTCTGACACCTATTTCCCGGTTTTCCTGTGCAATTGGTTGATCAGCTTTTTGACTCCGCCAGTTCTCAATGCCGCCTGGAAATCCGCCCGGTAGGTTCTGATCAGATCGATTCCAGCCAGCTCGATATCGTAAATTTTCCACCCGTCATTCGTCTGCTCCAGTCTGAAATTGAGTGCACCGGGGCCATCTTCGGGATCGATCAGCTTGCCCTTCACCATTACATTTTGGGAATTTTGAGCTGTCTGAAACGACTCTATGGTCACTGACTGTTTGTCGTACAAGGCCAGCGTGGTTGCAAAGGTGTGCGCCATCAAAAGCCGATACTCGGCAACCAGTTCCGACTTTTCTTCCGGGGTTGCGCGGTTCCACGCATTATCATTCACGGTCTGTTGTGTCATGTACGCAAAATCAAACAGGCCAAGAATCCTGGTCTCGACATACGTTTCCATTTTTGCGTGATCGTGAATCAGCCCGCTATCTGCCTGTAAATCCGCAATCACCTCCGCTGTCATTTTTTTGATGAAGGCATCGGGCGCGACGTTATTGGCATCCCCGGCATATGACGGTGCAGAAGCCAACAGGGCAGACACAAACAATAAGCGGAATATAGTTGTAGCCATGTTACCGACGCCCTTGATTGCCTGGACTTGTTGGTGGGTACTGTAGTTGTGCAGTTACTGCCGACGCAAGCGAATAACACCGATTGCCACCGGCACCATGGCAGTGATCAACAATGCACACAGGTAATAGGGCAGATCGGCTTGCAGTGAAAATACCCAGCCGAACAGCGGCGGCGCCACGATGCGCGACAACGCATTGGACGCCATGTTGAGCCCCATCACGCTGCCCTGACGATCGGGCGGCGTCGAGCGTGACACCAGCGCCCCGGCATTGGGGAAGGTGAGACTGTGGCCGGCCATCATCAGCGCCATCAACACTACCGAAGCGGCAGGCGTGCGGATCACGGGTGGCAATAACACCGCTGCGATCAATACCAGCAGCCCGCCCGCAATTACCCGCGCTTCGCCGAAGCGCGCCACCAAGGGCCCGATCAGCAGCGTTTGTACACTTAGCCCGGCCCCGCCGACGGCAATGAAAGCCAGTCCGACTTCATGGGTGGACCAGCCGAAATGCTGGGCTGTCCACAAGCCGAATATGGCTTCCATGGAGGCGAAGGCGCCGATGCCACAAAAGGCAATCAGGAACAAACGCCACAGCAAGGGCGTGGTGCTGACGAACGCAAATCCTGCGCGGTAACTCGGCAAGGCGCGTACCTTGACGTCTGCCGGTCGCGTTTCCGGCAGCAGTACGTAGGCCCACAGCGATGCCGCGGCGGTCAGCAGCGCGGCCACCAGAATCGGTAGTCTGAAGCCGGCCAGGCCTGCGGCAGGATCGGCCAGCAAGCCGCCCAGGGCCGGGCCCAACGCGAGGCCGAGATTGAAGGCCGCCCCGAAATATCCCATGTTTTTCGCCCGCACCTGCGGTGAGGTGATGTCGGCAATCGCGCCGGTGGCAACACCAAAGGTGCCGCTGAAAAACCCGCTGATGATACGGATGGCAATGGCGGCGGCGAGGTTGGGTGCGAACGCGAAGGCCACATAACTGAGTGCGGCGCACGCAGTGGTAATTATCATGATCGGCCGCCGGCCCCTGGCATCCGATTGGCGGCCCCAATGGATCTCGCCAAACACGCTGCCCAACGAGTAAGCCGCGAACAAGCAAGCCACCTGGAACGATGAGGCCCCGAACAACGACCCGTAGAACGGCAGCAGTGGCAGGATCAGACTGAAGCCGGCGATATTCAGAAACACCGTGGCCAACAGCAGCGGCATCGCCTTGTTCATGCGCCGAACCTCGGCTCAGGCAAGCCCTGTACACCCAGTCCGTCAATCACGAACGTGGAACCATCGAGCGGATCGGCCGGGCGTCCGAGAAAGGCAGGACTCAGCGTTGGCACAAAGAGGCGGTCGAGTTGCGCACCACCGAACATGACGCTGCCCGGCAATTTAAGCGGCATGGTGACGATGCGTTCGATGCTGCCATCCGGCCGGAATCGCACCAGCTTGCCGCCATCGCAGATGGCGCTCCACACATGGCCCTCGCTGTCCACCGTGGCGCCATCGGGGATGCCGCCCAGCTCTGCTGTGCTGGCAAAGGGGCGGCGATTGCTAAGCGTGCCGTGCCCGATGTCGTAGTCGTAGACATAGATGATTTTGCGGATGCTGTCGGCGTGATAGAACAGTTTGTCGTCCGGCGACCAGCATGGGCCATTGGCCAGGAAGATATCGTTGTCGATTTCGCGCAGGGCAGTGGCACCGGGGTCCAGCGCATAGAGCTTGCCGCGCGCTTCTTTCATGCCGCGGTCACTTGAGCCCACGATAAAACGGCCACGCCGGTCGACCTTGCCATCGGCGAGTTGCACCTGCTCGTTCAAATCGGCACTGGTGGCCAGCAGGCGGCACTCACCAGTTGTCAGGTTCAGCGTATGCACGCCGTTGGCCAGCGCGACAATGGCGTCACCGCCTTTGCGAATGGCCATCGAGCCGATGATGTTGGGCACCGACCAGCGCTGGGTCTGGCCCGTGCCAGGGTCCAGGCAGTAGACAGCCTTTGCCAGAATGTCGATCCAGTATAGCCGTTGGGTCTGCACGTCCCACACCGGGCCTTCGCCTACCGAGCATTGGGGGACTTCCAGCCGGGTGATTTGCATGGGCTCGCTCCTGTTCTGTTGATTGTGCCATAGCTATCTGCCATACCGTAAAACTCGTCAGTCGATTTGCTATCGCCGACCACGCCTTTTCCTCTGACCTTTCAGCCGTGAATCGTACCAGCCAAAATGCAGGTTTTCCTTTTAAAACTTGAACAAAGGAGAACTCACCACGAAGCCATCGAAGTACGGCAGAGTCACAAGTGCACATGAAAGCATGAGGCGGACTGACCCGATCAAAATATATTGTCTCGAGAGGGTTTGTGTAGAAGGTTTTCGGAACATCACCAAGGATATGCGGGATGGTGAGATGCCCTGCAATAAGAGCCGTGTGCATGAGCTAATCAGAGAATCAGGTATCACTGCAGAGCTTGGCGCAAGTTCACGCCCCTGTCAGTAGCGCAAAGACGGGCCTGAATAATTGCGATAAGATGCTGCGCCCAAACTACAAGTGCATCACGGAAATGCCAATGGAACCGAATCTTGCTGCAAATCACTGGAATTCCATGTATGAAAAGCCCCTTGTTCGGGGGTGGTTATCGCACCCTTTAGTAATCTCTGAAATTAATAAGAGAATCGCAGGCAAGGATTTGTACTGGATGCCCTGGCTGTTCGCTGACTACTTCGGCGGCAATGTGGGAAATGTGTTGTCGATAGGTTGTGGCGATGGCTTGCATGAGCTGGGCATGGCCAGAAACGGATGGGCAAAAAGTATTGACGCCTTTGACATATCATCGCAAGGCATTGCGAAGGCAAAGGAAGCGGCGGCTACGGAGAATCTCTCGATAAATTTCTATTGTGACAATTTTGAGAATTTTCTGAAAGTTGAACCTGGCAAGAAGTATGACGCTGTCATGTTTCTCGGTTCCCTGCATCACGTGAAAGATATCGATGCGATGCTTGGGCGTGCACGCGAAGTCTTGACTCCAAACGGGGCGCTCGTCTTGAATGAATACATAGGGCCGTGCTTCAACATTTACGACGAGGCCAGAATCTCCATCATAAACGGGATGCTGGATTCTCTCGATAATGAATTCAAAGTGAAGCCCAATGCCAGATGGTCCAATCCTTCATTTGAGCATGTGATGGCAACTGATCCGTCAGAAGCTGTGAGATCCGCACTTATACCTCAGTTTGTTCGTCTGTTTTTCAAACCTGAGATCGAGCGGTTCTTTGGCGGAGCTATTCTTCATCCCATATTTGATCACCTCAATTCGATTCGCTTGAACGATGGCTCCGCCGAGTCGGCGTCAATAGTCCGGCTAATTATCGAGTTTGAAAACATGCTGACAGCCAAAGGAGTTGTAGGGCATGACTTTGTAATAGGGGTGTATCGCCCGATTTAGTGACTGAATTACCTCGAGTTTAGTAGGCACTAAGTAGCTATACAGTGAAGCTACAAAGTGTCCAGAGAGCTCGGGCGATTCTGTTAGGTCGTTCGTTTCTACTCGTCGCGAGCATCCGCACCTATTTCGGCCTTCTTTGCTGCAATAATCATCTGTTTCAGTTCCTTCAATACTTGCAGCTTGCCCTGTGCAGAGAAAAGGAAGATCTGATGATTTCGCAGGTCGTTGACCCACACGTTGCCGGCACTGCCGGTGCGCAGACGCCATGATCGGCATGGCCTCGTTGCAGTGAAAGACGTAGATATTTCCCTGACACCTGTTTATGGACAGTGAATGGACTGTTTCGGTTCCTTATCTGACGAACAATGCAATCAGAATAATGATCGGGATGGGAATGCCGAGAAAGTACAAAAGTATTGAGCGCATCGTGAACTCCTGGAAATGAATAGTTGATGTGGCTAGCAGAGATCGCGCTGACGTCCACCGAAGATAGCAGACACACTGGCGACAAATGCCCCCGCCAGCAGCGAGATAAACAGCCATAGCGCAGCATAGGCGGAAGCCTTGCGAGCTTTGTCCGCTGCCTCCTTCACAGCCACTTCTGCTGCTTTCAGTTTTTCCTGCATACGTGCGTATGTATCGGTTACTCGCTGTTCAGCTTCCTGCCGGGTAAGGCCGGTGCGCTGTGCGACAAGCTGGCCAACATAGCGAACGTCCTCTGCCGGCATTGCTTCGGTTTGGCCCGCATTCAGGAAGATAGTTGTTACTTCGATCAGAGCGGACGTATTGGGTTTCTCAACGGTATCCGTCGCCGGCATGTTGGGACGGAACAAGGAACCCACAAAATAGTTGAGTGCACCAGTTTCGCTGCCGGCTTTGCTGCGGTCAGAACTTGCCATTGCAGCAGTTGCCATCGCGGTGGAAGCCGCACTACCGGTTACCGATGCGCCGGCCTTGATGCCACCACCGATGATCGATCCAATGACCGAAGTCAGCAAGGCCGCAGTGGCGAGCGACGCCACGGCCCAAGTCAGAAAGCCGTGGGCGGTGTCGCGGAAGTAAACCTCGTCAGTATGCGTATCCAGCCACTTGGTTCTTAGCCGGCCGGCAAGATAACCACCCATCCCTGAAGCCACCAATTGCGTGAGTGTCACCCACGCAATGGTCGATATGCCGAACTGTGCTGCACTAATGCCGTCATATGCCCAAGGCGACACCGAGGAAAAACCGAATCCCATGCCAAGCATGAGCAAGATCAATGACAGCGCCGCCGCTGCGGCCGCACCCGCGATAATAGCGCCCCAGGATACGGCGCTGGCAGAGTAAGGGAAAGGACTGCCGGTCATTACCGGGCTGTTTGCAGACAGGTCGCTATTTGTAGTCATGTATACCTCTGACTCGGTCGACGGACGAAATCCAGGTCAGCCTGGTTCAAATTTGAGGGGCCAGATTATTTAGTAGTGGGGAGTGCGTCCGTGCGCTAGAGAACACAGAGGCCAATTGCTGTGCAAAGCGGATGCTTGCGGCATCATCGGCATCAACCGTAACCGCAGTGGGGTTGTGGAGCCCATCAACGCGGTCGAGGATCTTGCCGCTCTTCGAGTACTACAGTACGTCCGAGTTGGTGCTCCCGCCATTTGCCCTTTACGCAAGGTGATTCGCCAAGAGTTGCGCTAGCATTGCGACTCTGACACCTTATTCTCAAGCTATCCGCCTTTTCCCGCAGGAAACCCACAAGAGGAATGTGCAATGGACAGAAGAGATGTACTGGCGATGACAGGAGTGGCCCTGCTGCTCAACGGTGGCCGCGCAGAGGCGCAGACTGGCGCCCAGGCAAACGCAACTGCGGCGGTGGCGGCAAAAGTCTTGCGCTTGTACACGACGCCAGACGGTGGTTCCGCAGTTGAGGAACTCACCATCTCACCAACCGCGAAACCCATCAACGTCACACGCATGACAGCGAGCGTCTACGGCGGTTCCGCTACCACCGCGCCCAACTGGCACACCGCGCCTCGCAAGCAATTCGCGATCAACATGTCCGGAGCTCTCGAACTCGAACTCTCGGACGGCTCACGGCGCAGGGTCGGCAGCGATCTTGTGTACCTGGAGGACACAACAGGCAAAGGTCATGTGACGCGTGCGCTTGGTCCGATCACCAATGTGTTTCTGCATGTCCCTGATGATTTCGATATTGTGGCGTGGACGCAGGGGAGGTAATCCGCCCAGGAAGGCCGGCAAACACAGAGCTGGACCACCTCACCATTACTTGTCCCAGGGCGATTTCATGTTGTAGGGAACGGTGATAAACACAGCCTCCACCTGGGCAATTTTGCCGTTTATGATCTTGAACAGTTCCATCAATTGGTAGCTGTGGGGCGTGCGGTAGTTGGTCTTGCGCGTGGTGCCGTCGGTCAGTTTGAATTCCAGCAGCTTGCCAGCATGGTCGATGAAGCCGGAGGTCAACACCAGCCCGCGTTCCTCATCCACCAGCGTGAAGCGCCGCGCCCGCAGACGATCATCATAGCGATACAGCCCCAGTTTGAACTGTTGTTCGCAGCCCAGCGCATAGAAGGGACTGACCTCCTTGGCACGCGTTGCGTTGTTGGTGGTTTCAACGCCGTTCTCAATCCTGTCGCAGCGTGGGTCAAACACGGTGTGCAGCGTGCCGTCATTAAGTTGCAATGAATCGAAATAGCCGTTGGCTGCCGCAATCATCGCGGCACGTGAGGTGCGCACTTCTTCCGGCACCTTGTCATTGAGGATGGGCCGGACATAGAGCTTTTGCGGATTCGGACTGGGAAAATCCCGACCTGCTTCGTAGCGGCCCATGATGGTCTCGATCTCGGTGATCCGGGCGTCAACCACTTTCATGCGCAAGGCCAGGATGGACGGGTTGCCATTTTCCGTGACCACGGTGTATATGCCCACCTGGCCCGCTTTCTCATCGGCAAAGCGCAGGTCGTAATCGCCGCGCCCGTCCACTGAATTCCACATACCGTCCGGAAAATCCATTTCGACACCGTTTTCGGTAAAGCGCACTCCTTTCGCCAATGGCAGTTTGGCGGGATTGCGCGCATCGATCGCCGCCAGATAGGCGTCGAGGAATCCGTAGAGGCAGGTGCGGTCACATGCTGCCGCCGTGGCTTTGCCCGGCAGCATAAGTACCAGTATCACGCCTGAAAGAACCCTTACCAATTTAGACATCGCTCCCTCTCTTTGAATTTACAAGTAACCAAGCGGGGGGGCATTCTCACGCTTAGCCACTTGATTGTGTCAAATAGACTACCACTTTTGTGGTTGAGGATATGACTGCTTTAGCAGCTTGCCCTGTGCCGTGAAAAGGATAACCTAAAGCGTCTCGACCGCGCCTCGTAAGCAATTCGCGATCAACTCGGTGCTAGAATTGGTAAAAAAATGAGGAGGCACAATGATTTTCGTATCTGGAGCAAACGGGCAGTTTGGCCGCGCGGTCATCAAGTCCATTCTGGCGGCAGGGCAGGCCGGTTCGCTGGCGGTCGGCACACGCAACGTGGACTCTGACTTCGCGCGCGAGCTGGCTGCACAGGGTGTCAGCGTGCGTCACGCAGATTTCGGCGATCCGGCATCGATGCTTGGCGCACTGCAGGGCATTTCCAAGGCTCTGTTCATTCCCACCTACGACACCAACGACGTGCGCCTGCGGCAGAACACCACTGCGCTGGAAGCAGCCCGCGTGGCGGGCGTGCGCCATGTCGTGTACCCCAGCTTCATCAATGCGGAATCGCCGCAGGTGGAGCACAGCCGCCTCGTGCACTTGCCCACTGAGCAGGCGATCCGCGCCTCGGGTCTGGGCTTCACCATCCTGCGACACGCCCTCTATGCCGATGTGCTGATCGGCGACCTGCAAGAAACCCTCGCCACCGGCGTGCTGACCAGACCCGGCGGTGAAGCCCGCTGCGCCTACGTGGCGCGGGCGGATCTCGGCATCTCGGCGGCGCAGGTTTTGATGCGCGATGAGCCAACCGGGCGGACGTATTCCGAGACCATGGAACGCACCTACTCGATGGGCGAGATCGCGGCCCTTATGTCTGAGGTGTTCGGAAAGCCGGTGCGCTACCAGGCCATTGCGGCAGCCGACTGGCCGTACTACGTCACCAGGAAGTGGGGCATGCCGCTGGAGCTTTCGATGAGCATGGTGGGAACCACGCTGGCAATCGAGGCCGGCGAATTCGACCGCGTGACTGCCGATTACCGCGAGATTACCGGTCGGCCAGCCCGCTCGATGCGGGAATTCCTGGAATCGGTGCGCGACGGCGGCGCCTGAGGAGCAGGGGATGGAATCCCTCCATATATAATCGGGGCAGTTTTTCCTTACAATTCCCAGAATAACAACGAAACGGGCACTCCCATGAATTACGCAGAACTGAGCAAGCAATATATCAATGGCGCCTGGGTGGAAGGGCACAGCAACACCGTCTACCAGGATGTGAACCCCTACAACCAGGAAGTGCTGGCGCAGATCCGGCTGGCCGACAAGTCTGACATTGATGCCGCTTATGTAGCGGCCAGCAAAGCCCAGCCAGCCTGGGCTAAAGTGCCTGCCGCAGAAAAGCGCGCCATTATCCAGAAAGCCATGGACTGGCTGGCCGCCAATCAGGATGCCTGTATCCAGTTGCTGATTGCCGAAACCGGCAGCACCTTCCCCAAGGCTCAGGTTGAAGTCATGGCCACAATTGGCACACTGGCGCACAGCCTGTCGTTTCCCGACAAAATGGCCACCACCACCCATGCTTCCTTCCTGCCCGGCAAGGAAAATACCGTAGTGCACCTGCCGCTCGGTGTAGTGGGGGTGGTGTCTCCGTGGAATTTTCCTTTGGTACTTTCGGCCCGTTCCGTGGCGGCTGCCATTGCCACCGGCAATGCCGTGGTATTGAAACCCGACAGCCAGAGCCTGATGTCAGGTGGCTCAATACTGGTGGCAGCCTTCGCCGCTGCCGGTCTGCCCGCCGGCGTATTGAACATGGTGGTAGCCGATCTGAATGAGGTGGGCGATGCCTTTATCGAGCACCCCATCCCGCGCCTGATTTCTTTTACCGGCTCCACGCGCGCCGGCCAGCATGTGGGCAGGGTAGCCAGCGAGCACATGAAAAAAACCATCCTGGAACTGGGTGGCAACAACGTGATGATCGTGCTGGGAGATGCCGATGTAAATCAGGCCGCTTCTGCGGCTGCCTTTGGTCGCTTCCTGCATCAGGGGCAAATCTGCCTGTCGGTAAACCGCATGGTCGTGGATCGCAAAATTTACCCGGAATTTGTGCGTTTGCTGAAAGCCAAGGTCCAGATGATGAAAGTGGGCAATCCGGCGGAACCCGATACCTTTATCGGGCCACTGATCAATCATACCCAGGCAAAAAAAGTTCAGGCGCTGATCGAACAGAGTGTAAAAGAAGGTGCCACCATTGAACTGCAAGGCAAGATCGAAGGGAATCTGGTGTACCCCTACATCCTCACCAATGTTACTCAGGACATGGCGGTGGCGAAAAACGAAATCTTCGGCCCCGTAGCACCGGTATTAGCTTTCGACAGTGAACAGCAAGCCATCGATATTGCCAACAGCACTCCGTTTGGTTTGAGTGGTTCTGTATTCTCCGGCTCCATCGACCATGGCCTTGCTGTTGCCAATCAGATCCACACCGGGATGATCCATGTAAACGATCAGTCAGTAAATGAAGAACCCCACATGCCCTTCGGCGGTGAGAAATGCTCAGGCAGTGGCCGCTTTGGAGGCGACTGGGTGTTTGAGGAGTTCACGACAGTGAAATGGATTTCAATTCAACGGGAACCGCGCGGCTTTCCGTTCTAGAACAGCTCGATGTAATCAACACATCCTGCCTGAACTCGGGGCGATTCAATTTGATCAAGCGTGCTTGCGGGTTGGTTGCGTCAAGGGCTTGGGGTTTGTTCTGAGCAGACCATTAATCGACAGGTCCTCATCGATCAGGGGCCAGTGGATGCCATAGCCGCTTGGAGATATTTCAAAAGTTTCGCGTTGCAATTTACTGGCGCTTGCCAACTTGGGTGAGACTTCATCGAGAGGGCATTCAAGCAAAGTGCCATCTACCACAAGGCACAGTCTTCCTTGCCGGAAGCGCACGTTTTCAACTATGTGCTGTTTGTTCATGGTTACCTCTTCTGTACTTCGGCCCATGCTGCAACTATGTAGTCGAAGTGTTCAAAAATTAGCCCTCGCACGGTTCTGCAATCAGCCGGTGAGAGTCCGTAACCATATTCTTCCCGGATATCGAAGCTGTCAACGTCCAGCCAATATTTGCATTCCATGCCACCTTTGCGGCAGTGCACATGGATTGGCTCGTTACCTTCATTGGTATAGAAAAACAGGCGCCAGCCATTTTGAAAAAGGATAGTGGGCACGCTCTTCCGTGAGTGTGATTGATTTACAAAATCAACATTGGCAAGCCCCCGATTTCCTATACACCTGACAGCTTCATAAAGTACTGCTCTTCAAACTTCGCTGGTGGTATGCCGTCGTTGTTACCATGTCTTCGAACCGGGTTATAAAACAGCTCGATGTAGTTGAACACATCTGCC
>CAILUG010000052.1 GCA_903837345.1 uncultured Gammaproteobacteria bacterium
AACAGGCTCTAGCACCACCTCGAACGGCAATGGCAATTCCACCAGTTCGTCGACTGGCAGCACCGCCAGTAACGGCAATGGCAGCGACAACGGCAAAAGCACTACCGGTACCACGACTTCAACAGGCTCTACCACCACCTCGAACGGCAATGGCAATTCCACGGGTTCGTCGACCGGCAGCACCGCCAGTAACGGCAATGGCAGCGACAACGGCAAAAGCACTACCGGCACCACGACTTCAACAGGCTCTACCACCACCTCGAACGGCAATGGCAATTCCACGGGTTCGTCGACCGGCAGCACCGCCAGTAACGGCAATGGCGGCGACAACGGCAAGAGCAGTGCCGGCAACGGCAGTTCTTCGACGTCAACAGTCACCAATCCGCAGAGCTTGTCCTATTGGGACACCGCTGTGACTGGTACTTTGCAGTCCTTGATTGGTGAGTCTGCAACCAGGACGCATCTGGCTGGTATAGATCTGGCTTACTCCAAAGCGGTGTCGATCGCCAACACCACAGGCAGTCTCAGTTACTCCAGTGATTCATATGCCGGAACCGATGCGCGCGGCACTGCCCTGAAAGATGTGCAGATGTCCTTTTTGCTTGATCTTGCGGGTGGCGCCATCAGTAGTGGAAAGCTGGTGGTGGATGATGCCAGTCATGTCCAATGGACCGTCACATTCAACGGCAAGGCCACAGGATCGACCGCTACCATGACAAATCTTGGAGGGAAGCTTACCGGAGACGGGAAGTTTGCTTCTGGGGCCATCACTGGCGTGTTCGTAGGTACGAATCCGAAGCCGGACTTCCTGAGCGCATTCAAATTGCAGTCGGCAACTGATACGGTATCGGGACTGGTTGCACTCAAGCCCTGATGGTCAGCCTTTGCCGATAGACCGGCAATGTTTACGCAAACCTAATCGCGCAGCAGGAAGGTCAGCAGAAACAGCACGAGCTTGAAGCCGAGCAGCTTCAGCCCTTTGCGGGCTTCGGCCGGTTTCAGTCTGGCCACCAGTGGCATCGCGCCGAACACCTTGCCTTTCAAAACCAGCTCATTGCCCTTGCGTTCGATGGCGCTGATTTCCATCAGCACGCTGTTGTCCTGCGCGTAGAGTTTCATGCTTGCGGTTCCGGACTGCTTCAATTCACGAGTGGGAGGCGGTTCAGGCTATCTTTATCTTGCGCGGGAACTGGGCATAGTTCTCCCAGCGGGTAGGTTTTTCCGGCATTTCTTCCGGGGTGGCCTGCACCTGGCCATTGCTGTCGATCACGCGGGAGACCAGCGTATGTTCGCCGACTTTGGCATTGTTCCATTGGTAGGTGAACAACTTCCACGAGTATTTGCCGGCATTCCTGTCGAAAGTGGCTGCTTGCCAGGGGCCGCCATCAATACTGACTTCCACGGCACGCAGCGGGGTGCCGTCGTTGAGTACGAAGCCGGTGATCTTGTGGCTGGCCCCGGATTTGGTGACGCGCACGATAGCCGATTTCAACCGGATACGAGTGACCGAACGTTCTTCCCAGCGTATTTCACCACCAATGTCCTGCTTGCTGAGCGTGACATAGTCGCGGCCCATGAAACGGCCCATGAAGCGGCGATCCTGCACATGGATCTGGCTCAGCCACTTGACGTTGGCGACACCGTACCAGCCCGGCACCAGCAATCTGAGCGGAGCGCCGTGATAGAGCGGCAGGGGTTCACCATTCATTTCGTAGACCACCAGCACATCAGGACTCATCGCATCATTGATATGCAGGCTGCGACCGAAGTTTTGTTCAACATCTATATCGCGTATTTTTTCAGTGCCCTGGTCGCGGCCGTAGCAGACTACTTCGATGCCATCTGGCTTGACCCCGGCCTCCTCAAGCAGCCCTTTCAGCGAAGTGCCGACCCAGCGTGCATTGCCGATCAAACCCTGGAACAGGCGGGGACTGTTGCCGCCGCATTCGAAGCCGGCATCGATTTCCACCTTGGGGCGGCTGCGGATTGCGGCCATGTCGAGCTCGAGTGTCTTGTTGACGAGCCCGGTGACTCGCAACTTGTAGGTAGCAACATCCACCGCCGGCTGGTTGTAGTGCTGGACAATGTAGAAATCAGCATTGCTGGTGTAAAACGCAGAGATGCCGCGACTGTCGAGGTAATGGGTGGCACCTGGCGCAACCGGAGGTGCAATGTATTCCGGTGGCATATCGGAGAATGGCACCAGGGTTTCATCGGCCGCCATTGCCAGTTGGCTCCAGAGCGGAGATGAGGCCACCAGGGCGCCAGCGCCCAGAGTCAGTCCCTGCTTGAGCAGCTCACGACGATCCTGACGGGATTCATTTAGTATGGAATCTTTATGGTTGGACATGGCAAGGTTCTCGTTGGGTAGTGGCCGGGGGGGAGCTTGCGGCATTATTTGCCTGACTGACAAGCAGGGTCAAACAACTTGGGTCTACTTGTGAAAAATGTTTGATGGTGACATTGCCATGCTGCCCTTGAATGCCCCCGTCCACTGGCTTAGGCTTCGGCAGCTTTGTCCCGGTGGTGAAGCCTTGTTTTCTATTGATCTGGACATGGTTATGAAGGTGTTGGTGAAACTGCGACTTCGGCTAAGGGGAGCTTGCATTGCTCCCATGCTGCTGGCTCCGCTGATACTGCAGGCAGCAGCACCGGTGGATCCGCTTGCCAACCCGCCCACTCCTGCTTTTCCGGGCCAGACCAGGGCCCCGGCACCGGCTGCTGCGTCTGCTGTCAATCAACAGGTGGTGGCCAGCGGACTCACATTGCCGCGTTCGCTGGTGGCGTTGCCCGATGGCAACCTGATCGTCACCGAAGGCGTGGGGACGGTGCGCATACTCAGCCCGGATGGCAAATTGTCGCAGCCGCTGCCAGGCATGCCTGAGATATTGTCGGTAGCCGGCCGCAGCCTCAACGATTTCGTAATCGACGCGAAGTTCAGCGAAAACCGCTTGGTCTATTTCACCTACACAGCCCCGGCGAAAGGCCAGAAGGGCGGCGCCCGCACCACGCAGGAGCGCGATGCCGCTCTGGCCAAAGGTGCAGCGTTCCAGGTGGACCAGTTGGCCCGGGCCAAACTGTCAGCCGATCTCGGTCGCATCGAAGAGGTGCAGGTCCTCGGTGTCATTCCGGGTCGACGGCTGGTGTCGAAAGCCGATGGCACGCTGTTCATCAGCACGATGGCGTTCGACAAGAACAGTGCGCAGGCCCAGAACCTGCAGTCATTGGCCGGAAAATTCCTGCGCATCAACAGTGACGGCAGCATTCCGGCCGACAATCCCTTTGTCGGACGCGGCATGGTCAAACAGGAAATCTTTTCGGTGGGGCATCGTGATCCCGATGGTGCGGCCATCAACCCGGTGACCGGCGAATTGTGGGCCATCGAACACGGCCCGATGGGCGGAGACGAGATCAATATCATCCGTTCCGGCAAGAACTACGGCTGGCCCCTCATCACCTATGGCAAGGAATATGACGGCACCGAAATCGGCTATTCCCGGCGGTATGGTCTTGAGCAACCACTTTATTACTGGTTTCCGTCGGTGGCACCCTCAGGGCTGTTGTTCTATACCGGCACACTGTTTCCCGACTGGCAAGGGGATCTGTTGATCGGCACTCTCAGTCCCACCCAGGGCAGGTTTCTGGTGCACCTGAAATTGAACGGCGAAAAAGTGGCTTCGGAAGAACATCTGCTGGTACTCAATGACCGGCGCGTACGTGCCGTGGCCCAGGGTGCCGACGGTGCGGTCTATGTGCTGACTGATTCCGAGGACAACAATCAGGCCAATCGTCATTTCCCCGGCCAGGTCCTCAAGTTGACTCCGCCCCGGTGACGCTGAAAATTTCTGCATTTTCGGCAGTGGATCATCATGCCGAAATCCCCGACAACTTCGTGCATCTGCGCGAAGTGGTGGGCGACATCGTTGAAGATGTGCGTTATTTCTCGTCAGACAACTTCATTGGCGAGCGCATCCCCGGCTACGAGAGCAACCGGCTGATCATTACGCTGGAAGCCGCACTGGCACTGAAGCAGGTCCAGCGGGAGCTTGCCTATGGCGGTCTGGCGCTGAAAGTGTTCGATGCGTACCGGCCGCAGCGGGCTGTCGATTTTTTCGGCCGTTGGGCCGCCGACCTCAATGACAACCGCATGCAGCAGCGTTTTTATCCGCGCTTGCAGAAGCAGGATCTGTTTCCGCAGGGCTATCTGGTGCGGCAATCCAGTCATTCCCGCGGCAGCACGGTGGATCTCACGCTGATTGATGCAATCAGTGGCCGGGAGCTCGACATGGGAACCGAGTTCGATTTTTTCGACCTCAAGTCCTGGCCAGCCTCCACTGAAGTTGCCGCCGAACAGCGCGCCAATCGTTTGCTGTTGCGGACTGCAATGACCAATGCCGGCTTTGCCGGCGTGGAAGAGGAGTGGTGGCATTTCCTGCTGCTGCAGGAACCCTATCCTGACCGCTATTTCGATTTTGTGATCCGTTGAATCAAGGCATAACCAGTGGCAGGGAGTCTGAACTGCCCTTCTTGAGGTAATGAATGAGCTTGCAAGGCAGGAGTATTTTGCGCGTCAGACTGGAGGGTCTGAAAAACTATCCCATCCGCACCAAACTCGTGTTCATAAGTCTGGTGGTGGCTACCGTGACGCTGCTGTTGGCGACGCTGGCTTTCACGGTTTACCAGATCAACAGTTACCGCAGCAGCCTGTTGCAGAATGTGGTTTCGGTGGCCAAGGTGATTGCCTACAACACCAGCGACGCCATTGATGCGGACAATCTTGCGCCGGTGAAGGCAATGTTCGCCAGCCTCGATCATTTCAGGGACATTGATGCCATTGCGATTGTCGATGCCGGTGGCAAAATCTTTGCGGCCAACGGCGCCTACACCAGCATGTTGCAGGAAACGCCGACCGCACGCAGGAATGTGTTCGACCAGCGCGGCCGGCTCGACTATGCCTATGCCTATCTGGACCTGTCACTGCATGTGTTTGTGCCGGTACACAGCGGTGACGAGGTGGTGGCCACCGTGGTCATCCGTTCCACCTTGTCGGGGTTGCAGCAACAGGTCCGTACTTTCATCTTCATAGTGCTGGCGGTGCTGGTGGTATCGATATTCGTCAGCTTCGGACTCGTCTCGCTGCTGCAACATATCATTTCCGACCCTATCAACGAGTTCAAGCGCGCAGTTGACCAGGTGCGCATGTACAAGAACTTCAATGTCAAAGTGCCGATCACTGCACTGGATGAGCTGGGCCAGCTGATCACCGGCTTCAATGACATGTTGAGTGAAATCAAGCTGCGCGACGATCACCTGGAAAAATACCGGTCTTCACTGGAAAAAACCGTGCAGATCAGGACGCTCGACATCCAGAACGCCAACAAGGCACTTGAGAAGGCGCTGCGCAACATTACCCAGGAGAAAGAGCGGGCCGAACAGGCCAGCAAGGCCAAGAGCGAATTCCTGGCGATGATGAGTCATGAAATCCGCACGCCGATGAACGGGATCCTCGGCATGACCGAACTGTTGTCGGGCACCGGACTCAGCGAAGAGCAGCGCTACTATGTGCGTACAGCCCAGGAATCGGGCGAAGTGCTGCTCAGTCTCATCAATGATGTGCTGGATTATTCGCGGCTCGAAGCCGGCAAGATGTCGATACACAATATCGAGTTTGATTTTGTCGAGCTGGTGGCAAGAACCTGCGGGCTTTTCACCAGCCAGATCCGCTCGCACGGATTGCGCCTGCTGCTGCATCCCAAACTCGCTGCGCTGGAGCAGCTGGTGATAGGGGACGCCGACAAGATCAGGCAGGTGCTGATCAACCTGCTGAGCAATGCAGTCAAGTTCACTGACAAGGGCCGGATAGCCGTGACAGTTGAGCCTTTGCCGGCCGCTACTTTTGAGGTTGGCAACGCGCTGGCATTGCTGGTGCGGGTTGAAGATACCGGGATCGGCATCGAGGCTGACCAGCTGGGCAACATCTTCGACATATTCACCCAGGAAGACAGTTCCACCACGCGCGAACGCGGAGGTTCCGGTCTTGGGCTGAGCATCAGCAAGCGCATGGTCGAAATGCTGGGCGGAGCAATCACTGTCCAGAGCAGCAAGAATGCCGGATCAACCTTCTGTTTCACCCTGCATCTGCAAACCGGGCGCAAATTGTCTGCCGGCTGTGATGATTTGCCGGAACTGCAGCAACGCGAGCAACTGCTGGTGGTGGCCGACAATGACGGCAGGGACCTGATGACATGCTGGTTTGCACCGCTGGGATCGCCGGTACAGATTTACCAGGATCATCTCAGTGTCGAAGCCAATGCTGAAGCGCTGGGTCTGCAAGTCCCGGCTCCGCTGCTGCTGGTGTTGTGCTGCCAGCTTCCGCATGAACAGCAATATGAGTTGATCGCCCGCTTGCGTCAGCACTTTCACAATCCCGGGCTGCCGGTGGTGTACATCCTTGAAGATTATGAATCGATGCTGGGCGAACGGGACCGCATGGGTACAAACAGTGTCTGCCTGGGTTTCCCGGTGCAAAGACAGGAACTTTACTCGGCCTGCATTGCACTGCTGGAAGGAAAACCGGCAGGTGAAATCTCCATGTCAGCGATGGAGCAAAACGCGGAGCCGCTGGGCCTCACTGTGTTGCTGGCGGAAGACAATCGTGTCAACCAGCAAGTGGCAGAAGTGATGATCGCCAAGGCCGGTTGCAATGTGGTGACTGTCAGCAACGGCAAACTGGCACTGGAATGCTGCAAGGATGCGGTTTTTGATCTGGTGTTCATGGATTGTCACATGCCGGTGATGGATGGCTACGAAAGCACCCAGCTTATCCGCCGCCATGAACGTGAAACCGGACGTGCAGCCGTGCCGATCGTGGCGTTGACTGCCAATGTGGTTGCAGCTGAACGGGAACGCGCACTCAGCATAGGCATGGATGACTATCTGACCAAGCCCTTCAAATTCGAGCAGATCCATGCAGTGCTTGCCCGTTATCACGGGCAGTGGGGCCCGGCAAGACAGCGGGCAGTGCCTGACATGCATGCAGCAGTCGCAACCACGGTCGCGGAAAATACGGCACCTGTGCTGGATCAGGAAGTACTGCACGAACTGATCCAGATCGGAGGCGAGGGCACTGATTCGGTGCTGGGCAGGATCGTGCAGTTGTTCCTGCAGGATTCACCGCCGCTGCTCAATGAAATCATCGAATTTCTGCATGCAGGCCAATATGAAAAACTTGGCCAGGCGGCCCATGCATTGAAATCGATGTGCCTGTCACTGGGGGCGCGCAGTTTTGCAGCTTTGTGTCACCAGTTTGAACTGGCCGGCAAACAACAGTCGCCATCTGCCGTGCGGATGCAGGTAGGCAATCTCAGGCAGCAATATGCGGAATTGTGTGCAGCTTTGAAAGCGTTGGGAACCACAGCATGAACACCAGCCAGCTTCAGTGTTGCAAACTGCCCTCGCACCAGGCTGCCACACTGGCACCCAGCACCTTGAGGTTGTAGCCGCCTTCCAGCACTGACAACAGGCGGCCACTGCAATATTTGTCGGCTACCTGGCGCATTTGCCGGCCGAGCCAGCGGTAAGTGATTTCTGTCAACAGCAGTCCGGCCAGCGGATCGTGGCGGTGCGCATCAAAGCCGGCTGAAACCAGCAGCAACTGCGGTTCAAAGCTGCAGAGTTCCGGCAGCACTTCCCGGGCAAATACCCGTTGATACTGGGTATCTTCGGTTTCACTGGCCAGTGGCACATTGTGGATGTTGCCGGGACGGTTTTCGGCTTGCGAACCTGTGCCGGGATAGTGCGGAAACTGGTGGGTTGAGAGATACAACATGCCGGTCTCGCCCCTGAGTATGTCCTGGGTGCCGTTGCCATGGTGCACATCAAAATCAACCACTGCTACCCGCTCTATGCCGTGCTGCTGTCTCGCATGCTTTGCAGCAATCGCAATCTGGTTGAACACGCAGAAACCCATCGATCGGTCACGGGTGGCATGATGCCCTGGTGGCCTGGTCACGCAAAAAACATGATTGGTGTCGCCATTCATCAACGCATCGACACCCGCACAGGCAGCGCCAACGCCACGCAACGCCGCAGTGAGTGAGCCGGGAGAAAGCACAGTGTCCGCATCCAGTGCTGCACGTCCGGCTGCCGGTGCCGTTTGCAACACGGCTTCCCACATGTGCGGTGCATGCGCGAGCAGCACTTGCTGTTCCGTGCCAAGCGGTGCTTCGATGAATTGCAATTGACTGCCGAATTTCGCGCTCTTCAAGGCGTCGAGGATGACACGCAAGCGGTCGGCGGATTCCGGGTGCTGCGGGCCGGGATCATGCTGGAGACAGTCATCGTGGTGATAGATACAGGTGTTCAAAGGCATCAGCGTCCCTGCTTGGTTTTATCTGTGGCGGCAGACAATATAGTTTTACCCGCGACTATACTCCGTGGTTGATGAGAGCGGCAATGTGATGGCTATTGGGATTGCTTGGTTCTGCGTACAGCCGCTGGCAGGGACAGGGTTCTGAAACACGCCACGAGTTGGTTCTTCGCATACCTTGCGCAGTCGGGCTTCTCCCTGAAGATTACGGGGACACGCACAAGTACGTCCCTGTAGCTCCCTGCGGCCATCCATGGCCGCAGAGGTCCCCTCCATCTTCAGGGAGAAGCCCTCTCCAGAATTCAGTGCGTAATTCTTACAGTTGAAATGAACACGCTCAAATCTTCGGAGCCGCTGGCGGGGATGGGGCAGTTGCGGTCTATGTTGGCGACGAAGCGGGGGTCCTGGCTGGTGCCCTCTGTTACTTTTGAGTGCATAGCTGGTGAGCAGTCGTAGAACCAGCGCTGGATCATCTGACGGTTGGCTTCGGCGCAGGCCATGGCCTCGGGGCTGTCAGGGCTGGCGCCGGTGCTGAATACGCGCTCGGATTCACTGTAAACGCGAGCCATTTCTTCTTTCATGCTCAGCCAGTCGGCTTTGGTGTATTAGCTGGCTCGTTTGACTGATTGCTTCCAGCCTTCAGTATTGCCCCAACGTTGCTCTGCCTCCTTTTGCAAGGATTCATCAAGGTCCGGAAACACTTCAAACATGGCGTTGTTGCTCATGAGGTTCTCCTGCGGGTCGCGCATGGCGGCCAAAGTAGTTTCGATCAGGGACAATGCGGATGACAGCTCACTGGCGCGTGCTCGCAGCAGTTCACGCTGCTGCAGCAGGATGGCTTCACGGTCGAAGTCAGTGGCAGACACCAGAGCCTTGATATCGGTCAATGAAAATTCCAGCGTGCGGTAAAAGCGGATCACCTGCAGTTTTTGCAGATCTTCACCGGAGTAGAAACGGTAGCCGGCATCGTTGCGCAGCGACGGCACCAACAGGCCGATCCCATCGTAATGATGCAGCGTGCGGATGCTGACTTTGGCAAGTCTGGCGACTTCGCCGATCTGATATGACATAACGTACTCCGGTAATGATGTGCGGGAGCAGTGTCAGGCTTTACGTAACGATAGGGTCAAGCCTGCCTGGCAAGAAATTTCCTGATGGCAGCCAGATAGAGTCCGGGCTCGGTGGCCTGCACCTTCTGGCGCAGGCTTGCCACGGTATCACTGGTGGTGACTGGTACCTGCGATTGCAAAATCACAGCTCCTTCGTCGATGCCGGCTGTTACCAGGTGGACACTCGCCCCGGAACCGGATTCGCCTGCTGCCAATACCGCTTCATGCACGAAATCGCCATACATGCCTTTGCCGCCATGTTTCGGCAACAGCGCCGGATGGATATTGAGAATGCATCCGGAAAATGCTGCCAGTGTGCGCGGGCCAATCGCTTTCATGTACCCGGAACACACCACCAGATCAGTGCCGGCTTGCTGCAACACGCTGCATATGGCCTCGTCGGCATTGTCTTCGCCGCGATGGGACTTGCTGCTCAGGTGGCGTACCGGCATGTCATGTTCGAGACACCAGTGCAGGATCGCAGAATCGCGGTTGTTGGTGATCAGGATGCCGGGCGTGGCTGCCAGTTCACCATTGCGCATCGCGCTGATCAGGAATCTGGCCGAGGAGCCGCCGTGGGAGGCAAGAAAACTGATGACGGGCAGCTTGTTCATCGGAACGCCTTGGGACGATAAGTGGTGAGTCCGATGCCCAGCATGATGCAGCCGGCACCGATCAGCATTTTTATCGTGACAGTTTCAGAGAGAAACATGAAGCCCCACAGCATTGCAAACACCGGTGACAGATAGGTGACGATGACCGTGCGGGTGACGCCGATGGTCGCCAGCAAATGAAAATAAATGATGTAGGCGGTGCCGGTGCACAACACGCCAAGTACGCAGACAATCAGCCAGCCCGCAGCCGGTACCGGCGCAGCCGGCCACTGCAGGTACGCAACCGGCAACAGGCACAGTGCGGAAAACACCTGGCTGCCGGCCGAGACCACCAGGGGCGACAAGCCCGCCAGAAACCGGCGCGAATAATTGCCGGTGAGTCCGTACAAAAAGGTGGCGCCCATGCCGGCCATGATCGGCAGCAGTGGAAAACTGGTATTGATGGTGTCGCGGTCCAGCACCATCACCAGCAGGCCGATGAAACTGACTCCAATGCCAATCATCGTGGGCACACTCATGTATTCCTTGATCCACAACCAGGCGATGATCGCACTGAAAACCGGTGTGAAAGCATTGAGTATCGAAGCGAAGCCGGCAGATGTGTATTGCGTGCTGATCGACAGCAGGGAAAAAGGCAGTGCGGTACTGATCAGGCCCAGCACCAGCAGGTGACGCCAGTATTGGCGGAATACCGGCCACTCGCCTTTGATCAATACCAGCGGCAGCAGAGTACATGCCGCAATCAGCGAGCGCGAAGCCGTCAATGGTACAGGGCCGAAAAACCCGACCGACATGCGTATGAACAGGAACGAGCCGCCCCAGATCGCGGCCAGCAGAATCAACAGCAACAAAGAGCGGAGTTTCAAGAGATCAACAACCTGGCTAAGGTCTTTGGTTGAGCGGCATGCCCGCAATAACCAGGGCATAGGAGTTGTCGATCATGCGCTTGATTTCACCGGCAGGTACTGTGCCGTCAAGTATAACCGTGTTCCAGTGTTTCTTGTTCAGGTGGTAGCCCGGGATGATGGCGGTGAACAGGTCGCGTAGTGCCAGGGCTTCCGAGGGATCGCATTTCAGGCTGACACTGGCAATGCCACTTTCAAGCGAGAGCAATGCAAAAATCTTGTGGCGCACCCGAAAGACCGCAGTCTGGGGCCCAAACGGGAAATCCTCAACGGATTGTGGATGGCTGAGTATATGACTGCGGGCCTGCTGGTAGTCCATGCTTGCGGCTCCTCAAGTCTGGCAGTACGCATGCTACCATGCCGCTTTTTTCAAGCGGAGGTGTTTATGAATCAACCCTTGACCGGTGCCGAAGCACTGGCCAGTTATGCGATAGGCCGCCAGATCGGCGAGCAGTTGCAAGGTCAGCCGTTTCCAGGTTTGCAGATTGATGCGTTACTGCAGGGGCTGGGTGCAGTGCTGCGTGGCGAGGCATCGCCCTACAAGGAAGACGAGCTGCGCGGGGCCATGGATGAGCTCAACCGCCGTGTTCAGCGCATGCAGAAGCAACAGGCCAACAGCATGGCTGCGGCCGGCGAACAGTTTCTGAAACAGAATGCCGGCAAACCCGGAATCATTACTACCGCCAGTGGTTTGCAATACGAAGTTCTGCAAGCGGGTGCAGGCAAAACCCCGCAAGCCGGCTCCACTGTGCGGGTTCATTATCATGGAACCCTGATTGACGGCACTGTGTTCGACAGCTCCGTGCAAAGGGGGGAACCCCTGGAATTTCCGGTAAATGGCGTGATCAGTGGCTGGACCGAAGCGCTGCAGCTGATGCAGGAAGGCTCACGCTGGAAACTCTATATCCCGCATGAGCTCGGTTACGGCGCCCGCGGTGCCGGCGGTGCCATTGGTCCTTACAGCACCCTGATATTTGAAGTGGAGCTGTTGGGGGTGTTGTAAGCTTCGGTGAGTACCAATGCCAACTTTGTCCACTTGCCGCCAATGGCGCATGGCACTATGCCACCATGCGGCTGGCACTAAAATAATTGAAAAAAATATTGTATTTGGCTGAGACAAACTGCACTTTCATTGCACTTTGCATGTTGCGACGAACGAAGTGCCGAGTGAGCTGGATGCATCAGTAAATTCAGTTGCAGTTTATTCAGTTATGGAAGAGCGTGACTTGTCTCGATGGATGAGATTTATCACAGGGACGGCCCTCCCGTGCGATGCACGGAAGGGTGTTTGTGAGGGTGTTTGAAAGGGTGATTGAAAGGGTGATTGAAAGGGTGATTGAAAGAGGGTACTTCAGGACCTGCCTTTCCGAACAGCGTCTGCCAGCACTTCAAACATTTCCACTGTTGTATCCCAGCCCATGCAGGCATCAGTGATGCTCTGTCCGTAGACGAGTGGTTTCCCCGGCACCATCTTTTGTGCGCCTGCCACCAGATGACTCTCCAGCATCAATCCCGCAATGGACCGGGTGCCACCGGCAATCTGGCCGGCAACATCGCGACACACGATTGCCTGCCGCGCCTGATCCTTGCCGGAGTTGGCGTGACTGCAATCGACGACAATGGCCTGACTCAATCCGGCTTTTTCGAGTCGCTCGGCGGATTCGGCAATGCTTTCCGGATCGTAGTTGGGATGACGACTGCCGCCGCGCAGGATGATGTGGCAGTCGGGATTGCCCGCAGTCTGGAAAATGGCTGAATGTCCTTCCTTGGTGACCGAAAGAAAATGATGCGGATGCGCGGCTGAGGCAACGGCATCCACAGCAATCTGGATGGTGCCACCGGTGCCATTCTTGAAGCCGACCGGACATGACAGGCCCGATGCCAGTTCACGATGACATTGTGATTCGGTGGTACGGGCACCTATGGCACCCCACGACACTACATCAGCAATATATTGCGGGCTGATCAGATCGAGAAATTCGGTGCCGGAGGCAACGCCGCGATCGGCCAGTTCCAGCAGCAGTTTGCGCGCAATCCGCAAACCATCGTTGATGCGGAAACTGTCATCAAGTCCCGGATCGTTGATCAGTCCTTTCCAGCCCACAGTGGTACGCGGTTTCTCGAAGTAGACGCGCATGATGACCAGCAGTTCCTTTTCGTGCAGTTTGATCTGCGTTTGCAGGCGGCTGGCGTACTCATGTGCGGCAACCGTGTCGTGGATCGAACAGGGGCCGGCAATCACCAGCAACCGCTTGTCTTCACCGCGCAGGATTTTCTGGATGGCTGCGCGGGTGCCGAGCACGGTGCTGGTGGCAGCCTCGGTGATCGGCAATTCGTTGATCACCTGGCGCGGGGAGGACAGTTCCTTCATTACTACGATGCGGGTATCGTCGGTGGTGGCTTTCATTTTTTGGTTCTCTGTTAAATCTTCATATGGTTCAGTGCTTGGCTCCAAGCCTCCGAATTCAGTGCTGGATTCTTTTGTTACGAAATTACTTTCAGTTCCAGCTCCAGGGTTTGTTCGTCGATTTCAAAATGGAGTGCGTTGTCCTTGTTATCAAGAGGCTTGAGTTCCACTCCCAGTGTTTCTTGTTGGATGTAACCCGCGTGTGCTGTGATTGCTTCCGCCAGTTCGGGGGAGGCGGTGTAGCTGATGCGGATTCGGTCGGTGACTTTGAAGCCGAGATCCTTGCGGGATTTCTGGATGCGATTCACCACTTCCCGTGCCAGGCCTTCCTGCACCAGTTCCGGCAGCAGGGTGCAGTCAAGATCGATGGAGATCAGGCGATCGGATACCGTATCGGTGCCAGCCTTGGCTTCGCGGTAGACGAGGATGTCGTCGGTGCTGAAGTCAGTGCCGGCAATGTTCAGTGAACCGGTTTCCTGCAAGCTGTTCAGTGCGGCCGAGTCGAGTTTTTCGATCAGCCCGCGGAACTTGCCGAAGTCCTTGCCAAGCCGTTTGCCGAGTACCGGTGAATTGGGTTTGGCGTACAAGCGGATGAAGTCATCCTCGTTGCGGGTGTACTGCACGCTCTTCACGTTCAGCTCGCTCTTGATATAACTCTCCAGCCGCGCGATTTCATCCAGCATGCTTTGGTCGCGATGAATGATGGTGAGACGGGCCAGCGGTGTCTTGGTCTTGATCTTGACCTGGTTACGCTTCTGGCGACCAAGCAGCATGATGGCTTGCATGCGCGCAACCGCAGCTTCCAGTGCTGTCTGGATCAGTGCGGCCTGGGCATTCGGGAACCGGCACAGATGCACCGATTCCGGCGGTTGCCCGTCCACAGGCGCGTAGGGCAGCAGTTGCTGATAGATATGCTCGGCCAGGAACGGTGCGAATGGTGCCATGCCGAGTGTCAGCGCATGCAGCGTCTGGTACAAGGTCTGGTAGGCAGCTTCCTTGTCGGCAGATTTTCCTTCCACCCAGAAACGGCTGCGGTTGAGCCGGATATACCAGTTGGTGAGGTCTTCGATGAACTCGAACAGTGCCGGCACCACGTTGTAAAGCCGGTACCCGGCCATCTCGCGCGTGACATTGGTCAGCAAGGACTGCAGGCGCGACAGCATCCATTGATCCGTGATGTTGGCGGACACCGGTGCATTGGTCTGCGCACGCCAGCCGTCAATGTCGGCATAGGTCTGCAGGAACCTGAACGAGTTGTACCAGGGCAGCAGTGCGCGCCGCACCATGTCCTTGACGCCGCTGTCGGAAAATCGTTGTTCTTCGGCTTTTACCAGGCCCGAGTTGATCAGATACAAACGCAAGGCGTCGGCACCGTATTCTTCCATCAGGATGTCGGGGGGTGTGTAGTTCTGCAAACGTTTCGACATTTTCTTGCCGTCTTCAGCCATCACGATACCGTTGACGATCACATTCTTGAATGAAGGCTTGTCGAACAGCGCTGTGCTCAATACCAGCAAGGTGTAGAACCAGCCACGGGTCTGGTCGAGGCCTTCCGCAATGTATTCGGCCGGGAAGCCGGCTTCGAACAGTTGCTGGTTTTCGAACGGATAATGCAGTTGCGCATAAGGCATGGAGCCGGATTCAAACCAGCAGTCGAGCACTTCCGGCACGCGGCGGTAAACCCCGGTTTCTCCCGGTTGGGTGAAGGTGAGGTCGTCGACGAATTCGCGATGCAGATCGCCCACCAGCACTCCTGTGTATTCCTGCAACTCGGCAATGGAGCCGATGCAAACCGCCTTGCCGCTGACATCATTGATCCAGATCGGCAGCGGTGTGCCCCAGTAGCGGTTGCGCGAAATGCACCAGTCAATTGCATTCTGCAGCCAGTTGCCCATGCGACCGTTTTTCATGTGGTCGGGTACCCAGTTGATCTGCTGGTTGTTGGCCACCAGAGCGTCGCGCATCTGTTCCACCTTCACATACCATGCCGGAATGGTGCGATAGATGATCGGTGTATCCGAGCGCGGGCAGAACGGATAGCTGTGCACTATCACATCCTGTTGCAGCAGTTTGCCTGCTTCCTTCAGTCGGCGGATCAGCGCCTTGTCAGCTTCTTTCACATACACGCCAACATAGTCGCTGACTTCTGCCGTGAACTTGCCTTCAAAGTCGACCGGGCAGGGCACGGCTTTTACGCCATGGGCTTTCATCACGCGGAAGTCGTCTTCACCGAATGCAGGCGCCAGATGTACCACGCCGGTGCCGCTTTCGGTGGTGACATAGTCGTCGGCCAGAATGCGGAACGCGCCTTCATTGGTCAGCGTGCTGAAATACGGGAACAGTGGCAGGTAGTGTTTGCCGACCATGGCAGTGCCTGGCATGGTGGCCAGTACCGTCAATTGCCGGTTTTTGCCGACGGCTTCCAGACGCGCTTGTGCCAGGTAAATCTTGCGTCCACTCTCGGCTTCCTGCACCAGTACATAATCAATGTTGGCGTTTACGCACAGGCCCAGATTGGAAGGCAAGGTCCACGGAGTGGTTGTCCACGCAGCCACATATGCATCTTCGTCTTTCAGCTTGAAGAGGATCGTGATAGCAGGATCCTGCACGTCCTGGTAATTGGAGCCAGCTTCAAAATTCGACAACACGGTGCCTAACGCAGTAGAGAACGGCACCACTTTCACACCCTGGTAGACCAGATCCTTCTGCCACAGCTGCTGCATCACCCACCACACAGACTCCATGAAGGAAGGGTCCATGGTTTTGTAGTCATTGCGAAAATCGACCCAGCGGCCGATGCGCGTGATGGTTTTTTCCCATTCGGCGGTGTAGCGCTGCACGATGCCGCGGCAGGCATCGTTGTAACCCTTGATGCCCATCTTTGCGACTGCCTGTTGCGCACTCATGCCAAACGACTTGTCAATTTCATGTTCGATCGGCACGCCGTGACAGTCCCAGCCGAAGCGGCGTTGTACGTAGTAGCCCTGCATTGTGTAGTAGCGCGGGATGATGTCCTTCAGCGTAGAACCGACCAGATGGCCGTGATGGGGCAGCCCGGTGGCAAACGGCGGGCCGTCATAGAATATATAGGGCTTGCAGTGCTGCGTCTGATCCAGCGAGCGCTGGAACACATTGCGGTCGCGCCAGAACTGCAACACAGCATGCTCTGCCTTCACAAAGGAAAAGCTGTCGCTGCCGGACAGCTCCTGACGCTCGTCAGTGTCCGGACTGAGGGGCATATCGGTATTCACATTGCTCGTTGGGCTTGTCATAAACAGGAAACCAGAAACAAAAAACCCGCCGGTTGGCGGGTTTTGAATGTGCAACAGCCTTCAACCCACCCTGCGGTGCTGAATAATAAAGCGGTATATGGCGAAGACGTTTGCGTATTTCATGGTCGGGCAGGATAGTTACATTGCCCTTAAAGTCAAGATGAATGCGGTATTTTCACTGCCGGATGCCCGATTTTTTGTGGTTTGCCCAACCTCTGGCCGGCACCCGGCTGCGGTAAAGTGCGCTATAGTCCAATCAATTTGTCGTTCCGCCTGTGCCTGTAATGTTCACCTCCAAATTAATCGACCAGATCATCAAGGGTCGCTGTGCCAATTTCGCTGCAATCATGGGAATGCACAAGGCGGGTGCCGGTGAGCTCCTGGTCAATGTCTTTCTGCCCGGGGCCCACAGCGTCGAAGTCATGAGCAGCAACGGCAGGAAAGTGCTGGCAGTGTTGCAAAAGCTGCATGCCGAAGGCTTGTTCTCGGGCAGCCTGCCAGGCAAAAATTTCCTCCCCTACCGTTTGCGCATCAGTGATGGTGTGC
Source organism: uncultured Gammaproteobacteria bacterium (assembly GCA_903837345.1). GTDB lineage: Bacteria > Pseudomonadota > Gammaproteobacteria > Pseudomonadales > Pseudohongiellaceae > CAILUG01. The sequence goes on from CAILUG010000052.1 coordinate 17,222, forward strand.
GCACTGAACTGGTCGATGATCCTTACCGCTTCCGCAGCAATCTTGATCCGGCCGAGCTGCAGTTGTTCAGTCAGGGACGTCATGAAGCAGCCTGGCAGTTTCTGGGGGCGAATCCCCGCACCATCGATGGCATAGACGGCGTGCATTTTGTGTTATGGGCGCCAGGCGCCAGGCGCGTATCAGTGCTGTTGCAGAAAACGGATTGGGACGGGCGCATCCAGGTGCTGTTTCCCCATGCTGATTCCGGCGTGTGGGAATTGTTCGTGCCAGGACTGCCGCTGCACTCGGCCTACAAGTTTGAAGTAATGGATGAGCAACTGGAATCCAGGGTGCTGGGTTTTGATCCTTTTGCCCGCCAGGTGGACCTGCAACCGTCCGGTTGTTCGCGCGTGGAAGCAATTCCGGCGCGGTCATGGCGCGATCATTTCTGGCTGCTGATGCACAGCAACCAGTCAGGACATGCCATCCCCATCACCATTCTGGAGCTGGCGCTGACCGATTCACTGCTGGAAAGCGGCGTGCACTGGCCGCAATTGGCGGCTTTGGTGTTGCCCAAGGTCAAGGCGCAAGGCTTCACCCATCTCTTGCTGCGTGACGCCCATGCCGGTGCTGCCAAAGGCAATCAACAACAATTTGCATTGCTGGCTCCCACCGTACGTCTTGGCAGCACTGCCGAATTGCAAAGTTTTATGGAGCTGGCCCATGAACATGAACTGGCAGTGATCCGGGATTTTCCGCTGGCCGCCTTGCTCTCGGCTCACGGTCTCGGCCTGACTCCGGGTGAGAGCCTGGATTGGGCCGTGCAGGGCGGAGCCTTGATGAGCGTGGTCAGCGCCTGCATTGGTTACTGGCACACCCACCTGCATATTGACGGGTTCCGTCTGCGGGATCTGGATCAACTGCTTACTGCTACAGCCGCCAGGCCGGGCAAGGGTCGCAAGCGGCCGACGACACCAGCGGTGGACTTGTTCGCGCATGAGTGGCTCGGCATGCTGGTGTCACAGTTGCGCGAGCGGTTTCCTTCCTTGCTGCTGCTGGCCGACAGTGGGCTGCCTATGCCGGAGCTGACCCGCACACTTCGCTCGGGCGGGCTTGGTTTTGATTTTCGCATCGACGAAAAGGGCTCAGCACTGCTGGGCCCGCTGCCGGAACCGGAAATCGGCGCCGAACTGTTTGCGCTGGTGCAACAATGGCAGGACGGCAACAGCCTGCGACAACTGGTGGCGTTGGCTCCTTCGCCGAAGCTGCGGGAAGACATGCTGCAATTGCTGCTGCTGATGCTGTGGACCTTGCCTGGGCGCAAGCTGCTGCAGCTGGATTGCCATTTGTCGGTGCGGCGCAACTGGCAACCGGAAACCGGGCATGATTTCGAGTTGCAATTGGCCCCTTCATGGTCGGCTGCATCCCTGGGCATGTTGCAGCAATTGAACATGATGTATCTGCAACACCCGGGGCTTTATGAGCAGGATGCCAGCCATGAAGGCATCAATGTGCTGATGTCGACGCCGCAAATCTGCGTGTTTGAACGCATGAGCCGGCATGCTGCCGACCACATGCTGATTCTGGTCAATCTGGGGGACAACACGAGTGAAACCCTCAATTTGCGGCTTGGACGCAATCACTGCTATCACTTGCTGTGCGGCGTAGGGGTTGATGCCTTGCCCGCCGAGCTGATGACCGGCAGCACAGGTCTGGCTCTGAGCCTGAAATTGCCGCCCCGAACTGGTGCTGTTTACAGTCTGGCAAGTTGATGGAGAGCTATGGCAAGATGCAGTCAGCTGCAGATTCAATAAAGGACATTTCAAAGCTGTATGTCTATTGACTGGAAATCCTATTCCACCGGCCCCTTCTTCGATGAACTGATTGCTGCATCCGGGAAACCCCGGCCTTTCGCACGCACTCTTGCCAGTTACCTGGCTTCACTTTCCGATGAGGAACTCCAGCGCCGGCAGGAGGCAGTCAAGCACGCCATCAAGACCATGGGCATTTCGTTCACGGTTTACAGTGAGGCCGGCAACATTGATCGTGAATGGCCGTTTGACCTGATCCCGCGCATCATTCCGCTCAAGGAATGGCAGGTCACCAGCAAGGGGCTCGAGCAGCGGCTGGCTGCACTCAATTGCTTCATCCACGATGTCTACAACGACGGCAAGATTTTCAAGAACAAGGTGGTACCGCGCGAACTGATCCTTGATTCCGGCAATTACCGCCCGCAGTGCCAGGGCATGAAACCCAAATACCAGGTGTGGGCCAATGTGTGCGGCACCGATCTGGTGCGCAACAGCGATGGCCAGTTCTACGTGCTGGAAGACAATTTGCGCGTCCCCTCCGGTGTGTCCTACATGCTGGAAAACCGCACGGTGACCAAGCGCGTATTTCCCGAATTGTTCGAGAACATTGAAATTCTTCCCAACAGTGATTATCCGAGCCAGCTCTATGAAATGCTGGCCTCACTGTCGCCGCGCGACAAGGCCAGGCCGGAAGTGGTGGTGCTGACCCCCGGCATCTTCAACTCCGCCTACTTCGAACACAGCTTCCTGGCCCAGCAGATGGGTGCAGAGCTGGTGCAGGGCAGTGACTTGCTGGTGGAGGACGACAAGGTCTACATGAAAACCATCAGCGGGTTGGCACCGGTGGATGTGATCTATCGTCGCATTGACGACATGTTTATCGACCCCACCGTGTTCAACCCGGAATCCCAGCTGGGTGTGGCAGGCCTGTTGAACGCCTGGCTCAAAGGCAATGTGGCGCTGGCCAATGCGCCAGGTGCCGGAGTGGCGGATGACAAGGTGATCTATACCTACGTGCCGGCCATGATCAAATACTATCTGGGTGAAGAGGCGATATTGCCGAATGTTCCCAGCTTCCTGTGCTGCGATGATGCCCAGCGTGACCATGTGCTGAAAAATCTCGACAAGCTGGTGGTCAAGCCGGCCAACGAGAGTGGCGGCTACGGCATGTTGATGGGGCCCAAGGCCAGCAAGAAGGAACGCGAGGAATTTTCCGCCCGCATCAAGGCCAATCCGCGCAACTACATGGCGCAACCACTGGTTTCCCTCTCGACAGCACCAATTCTGACCGAGGGCTCGGTCGAGCCCCGCCATATCGATCTGCGCCCGTTCATTCTGCAAGGCAAGAACACTTATGTAACGCCTGGTGGTCTCACGCGTGTGGCGCTGGTGAAGGGGTCCTATGTGGTGAACTCCTCGCAAGGCGGTGGCAGCAAGGACACCTGGATTGTCGATGAACACCACGTCAAGCCAGGCGCTGCCAGTCAAAGTCAAAGCCAAACCGGCGGAGGAGCGCACTGATGTTGTCGAGCGTGGCCGAACGCGTGTACTGGCTGGGCCGTTATCTGGAGCGGGTCGAAAACACCGCCCGCCTGGTCAATGTCTATTCGTCAATGCTGCTGGATTTGCCCAGCGGTTCTCCCATTGGTTGGGATTTGCTGGTCGATATCACCGGTTGCAGCGAAGGTTATGCCAAGCTGCATCAAAGCGTGGAAGAGAAGCAGGTGATGCGTTTCCTGCTGGCGGACGGCAAGAATCCGGCCTCGGTGATCAATTGCGCCAACATGATGCGCGAAAATGCCCGCACCACGCGTGAAGTAATGCCGGCCGAAGTGTGGGAGCAGATCAACAATCTGTACCTGGCACTCAAGGAAGCACTGACCCGCACCATCAGCCGGCGTTCTCGCCAGCAGATGCTGGAAACTGTGGAAGCCGATTGCCAGCGCATTTTCGGGATTCTTTCCGGCGGCATGAGTCACAACACTGCGTTCGCATTCATCCAGCTTGGTCGCAAGATCGAGCGGGCCGACATGAGTTCACGCATCGTCGATGTCGGTTCCATCAGCATGCTGCCGGCCTTTGCCCGTGTCGGTAAACAGAAACAGATGACGGTGCTGGAGCCGTACGAAAACGTGGTGTGGATGAACGTGCTGCGCTGCGTCAGTGGCTACCAGGCCTATCGCCTGAAAACCCACAGCCAGGTCAAAGGTGAAGATGTGGTGAAATTCCTGCTGCAGGACGACGAGTTTCCGCGCTCCATTGGCTACTGTCTCAACGATCTGGTGCACTACCTGCAGAAACTGCCCAACAATGCCGATGTGCTGCAGGCAGTGGCACGTGTGCGCAGGGTCACCACCGAAGTCAACATTGGCAGCCTGTTGCAAAACGGTTTGCTGGATTTCATCGACGAACTGCAAATCTCGATCGCCGACATCCACGAAGAAATCAACAACACCTGGTTCAAGCCGGTCGAGCGGCGCAAGCCGGCCCGACAGCGTGCTCAATAGGTATTGGATTCGTTCTCGGGCGAGAGGTCCTGGGCTTCCAGTCGCAGCGGCGGCAACCGGTGGAAGGCTTCCTTGAGATTGTTGTCCCAGCTTTTCTTGAGGTCGCGCAGGAACGGGCTGTCCTCGCCAAAACGGTAATGGGTGAGCAGGCTGTAGCTGTTGGCGGGATAAATTATCACTTCAATCGGCGGGCCCACGGTCAGATTGCTGCGCATCGTCGAATCCATCGAAACCAGTGCACACAGCGCGGCAGTATCCAGCAGTGTGTCAGGCGTCAGGATGCGATCAAGCACCGGTTTGCCGTATTTGCTTTCGCCGATCTGCAGGTAAGGCGTGTCCTTGCTGCTGGTGATGTGGTTGCCTTCGGGGTAGATCATCACAATGCGGTGATCGTTGCCGGCGATCTGTCCACCCAGCACGAAGCTGGCCTGGAATCCGACACCACTGAGTGAATGTTTGTCCTGCTGCTGGCGGCTGACATCGCCAAGATAATCGGCCGCTTCGCCTATCGACGTCACGGTGTTGAGGCTTTGGGCGGCATTGGTGCGGATGTCTTTTTTCAGCTGCGCCATCGTGGCCTGGGTGGTGGCCAGGTTGCCGGCAGTCATGATCACAAACTGGCGCTCCGCGCCCAGTTCGAACCGGAACATCTTGCTGTAGGTGCTGATCTGGTCGACTCCGGCATTGGTACGGGAATCGGAACAGAACACCATGCCGGCGGCTACCGAGATGCCAACACAATAAGTCATGCGGGAATTACACCAGTTGTCTGTAACAGGGCGGCAAGTATAGCGAATTCTGTCAGTGAGGTGGTTTTGTTGTTGGTGTGCGCAATCTGCGCATTGCGACCACTGCTGCCAGTACCGCACGGTTGCCGGGTTTGGCGAGGATTTCGGTATCGCCGAGATCCTGCAGTTCATGCGGAAACACCAGCCAGTCGGCGGTGGTATGCAGATGGTAGTGCGGCGTCAACGCGGTTTGGTTGTTGCCGGGTTTGTACCAGGGCGTGGCAATCCGGATGTCCTGTGACTGCTGCGCTGCCAGCGACCCGATATGTTTGAGCAGTTGCTGCATGGTAAGGCCGGTGTCGAATACGTCATCGACCAGCAAAATGCGAGTGGACATTTGCAGCATGGGTTGCAATTGGTCGAGGCCGAAAAAACGCACCTCATGTTGCCGGGCGATACCGGCGTAGGATTCGGCACGCAGCGGCCAATGTTCACAGCGATGACCGGTGGCGACCAACACTTCATGGATGGCCAGTCCCACCGGAGCACCGCCGCGCCACAAGGCCACCAGCAAATCCGGCTGGAATCCACTGTTCAGTATGTTGAGGGCCAGGGTTTGCGAATCAGCCAGCAGCGCATCGGCGGAGAGGTAACGCAAAGCCATTGGCGCCACCCCGGCTGCTTATTTCGTGGCCGGTATGACAGCGCCCTTGTCCCCAAATACACCGAAAGTCAGGATGTTGAGCAGCGAGCGTTTGCGCTGGATCTCGGGCAACGAGAACTGGAATGGCATGTCATTGGGGCCCGGCCGGCGAGTAGCCGCCAGCGGTGTATCTTTCTTGTTGGAGCCAGCCATGCCGAATGTCAGGGAATACAGGAATGACGGATCGGTGATCTGCGCAGCGACCAGGAAGTTGCCCTTGCCATCCAGCATCTTGCTGTCGGGATGGTTGGTTTTGAGTACAGCCAGCGAATGATCGGCCAGGTCATTGAGACCGAGTCGCAAATACATTTCCGTCATGATTTCCAGCGCGCGTGGCACCTGGGGAGCGCCCTGGTAGTTTTCGACCACATAGCGGGCCCGGTTCAGGGCTGACAGGTAGGCCTGGCGTTCGATGTAGAACTCCGACACGTTGATTTCGTAGACTGCCAGCAGATTGCGCAGATAGATCATGCGGGCACGGGCATCGCTGGCATATTGTGAATTCGGATACAAAGTCAGCAGTTGGGCAAAATCCTTGAACGAATCGCGAGCCTTGCCGGGATCGCGTTTGCTGGGATCAGTAGGCATCCAGCGCCCCATGAAGCGTCCGCCCTCGCTATAGAAAGCCATGCCTTTCAGGTAATAGGCATAATCGATGTTGGGATGGTCGGGATACAGCCTGATGAAACGGTCGGCAGCGGTGCGGGTGGCTTCCGGTTCGTTGTTCATATAGTAGGAGTAGACCAGCAGCAGCTGCGATTGCGACGCAAAGCGGCCAAACGGGTACTGGGCTTCGATTTGCTGCATCACATTGATGCTCTGGGGCCAGTTGCTGCCTTCCAGGGCCTGCTGGCCTTTGGTCCACAGCTCATCTTCGGTGGCGTTGTTGAGCTTGTCTTTAGTGCTGCAGCCTGCCAGCAGCAACACTATCAATAAAGGCAGAATTCCGGGCGGGGCTTTGATTTGCAAGAACTTGATCACGTTTGTCACTGCTGATGGATAGGGTTTGTATAATGGCGCGCAAGTGTACACCTTCCGGCCCGGCCGCCAAAGAACCGGATTGCATTGGCCACTACCTCATGAGACCCCCCCCTGAATGACTGAACAGCGTGAACAGATAGAACTGGCCCACAGTGTAGGCATGGAACACACCGGCCTACGGTTGGACCAGGCGGCGGCCCAATTGTTCCCCGGATTTTCACGGGCCCGCTTGCAGGAATGGATCAAGGATGGCCAATTGACCCTCAACGGCGAGCCCGCCAAGGCCAAGGACAAGGTATTGGAGGGTGACAAGCTGCTGCTCTTGGCCGAACTGGAGTCAGCGACGGAATTCCTGCCGGAACCGATGGAGCTCGACATCATCCATGAAGATCAGGATGTCATTGTCATCAACAAACCGGTCGGAATGGTGGTGCATCCGGCTGCCGGCAATTACACCGGCACCTTGCTTAACGGCCTGCTGGCCAGGTTTCCGGAGCTGGCCTCGGTGCCGCGCGCAGGCATCGTGCACCGTCTCGACAAGGACACCAGCGGCCTGATGGTAGTAGCCAGGAACCTGACTGCCCACCAGGAACTGGTGGCCCAACTGTCGGAACGCACGGTGTCACGCCATTATCAGGCGGTAGTGCACGGGGTTGCCACGGCGGGGGGCACTGTTGATGCGCCGCTGGGCCGGCATCAGCACCAGCGGCAAAAACGGGCGGTCACCGATGCCGAGGATGCCAGGCCGGCAATTACCCACTATCGCGTGCTGAACCGCTTTCGCAGTCACAGCCATTTGCTGGTGCAACTGGAAACCGGCCGCACCCACCAGATACGTGTGCATATGGCCCACATCGGCATGCCGATAGTCGGCGACCAGGTCTATGGTGGTCGTCTGAAACCCCCGCGCGGTGCGGCACCGGCACTGCTGGAATTCCTGCAACACTTCAAACGTCAGGCCTTGCACGCCGGACTGTTGGGTTTCAATCATCCGGCCACCGGTGAATACCAGCAATGGGAAGCACCGTTGCCGGCCGATATGCAGGAACTGTTGCGCCTGTTGGAACTGGATCGTGAATGAGCCGGTTGTGATACCAGTGCAGTGGGCACCGGCAGCCGGTGTGCACGCATTTGTGACCACCCGTCATGGCGGTGGCAGCATCAACAAATTCCACTCATTCAATCTGGCGTTGCATGTGGGCGACGATGCCGCAGCGGTAACGCGCAATCGCAATTTATTGCTGACCAGCCTGCGGCGGCAATGTGCGCGGCCTGCGTTGCAATTGCAGTGGCTGCAACAGGTGCACGGCACCGGCGTCTGGCACGCGACCAATACTGCTGTGGAGCCGCCACCGCAAGCGGATGCGCTCTACACCACAGAACCCGATATCGTGCTGGGGGTACTGACCGCTGATTGCCTGCCGGTACTGTTCAGTGCAGTGGATGGCAGCGAAATTGCGGTAGCCCATGCCGGCTGGCGGGGGCTCTGCAATGGAGTGCTGGAGGCAACCTTGCGAAACTTCAGCACTGCGCCTGCGCAGGTGCAGTGCTGGCTCGGGCCGGCCATCGGGCCTTGTCATTTTGAAGTGGGGGATGAAGTGCGCTCAGCGTTTGTTGCTCATGCCCGCCCGCAGGATCAGGCCGCTACCCTGGCGGCATTTGCGGCCGGCCACAGTGCAGGCAAATGGATGGGCGACCTCTACCAGTTGGCACGTATACGCTTGCGCGCTGCCGGTGTGAATGAGGTTGCAGGCCAGCCCTTGTGCACGGTGTGTCATGCGGCCGACTATTACTCCTACCGCCAGCAGGCGACCACGGGCAGATTTGCCACCGTGATTGTGCGCACCGCCTGCAGCAACCTTACAGATCCTCGACCATCACCAGCAGCGTCCCCGGCTCGATAGCGACAGCCCGGTGTCTGCTGTCATGACCGGCAGGCAGAAAGATGCCGTCCCCGGTCTTGAACGCATGGACATTGCCATTGCAATCAATGGACAGATTGCCCTTGAGCACGTAGCCGATATGGCTGAATTCGCACCAGTCATCAGCCCCGTCGGAGGTTGAAAACTCGACCAGTCGCAGTTGGCGTTTGCCTTCGCAATAGACCTTGAAGCGTACCCCGCTGCGGCCTTGTTGCCATGGCAGCGTGGTGAAATCGATTTTGAACCTGTTCATGCCGGTCTCGTGCAAAAGTTGAGCATGCCTGTAAGCCACGAGTTTCCCATAGCCAATCCCTTATGCCAACCTGACCCTAAATTCCCAACTGGATGATTTTGGACAAGGCTGCGGGCCAAACTATTGGTAGCATTGGCAACTGCAGGGTGAGTTTTGACCCTGATCACGAAAACAGCAACCTGGAGCATGTCCATGACCACACCTTTCCCCAAATCGCCCACCTTCATGACCATTGACGAGCCGTTCCGCTTCGAAGGGGATTTGTTCGATCTGGAAGTGGACGGCAAGATTCCTGACTCCCTGGACGGCACGTTCTACCGCGTTGGCCCTGACCAGGCGTTCCCGCCCAGGATGGGCGATGCCAATCCCTTCAACGGCGACGGCTTTGTAACCTCGTTCCGCATCAAGGACGGCCATTGCGACATGAAGATGCGTTACGTGATGACGCAGCGGCTGGCAGCCGAGCGCAAGGCCCGCAAGGGACTGTTTGGACACTACCGCAATCCGTTTTCCGACGATCCCAGCGTCAAGCATTTGTCGCGTGCAGTGGCCAATACCAACGTGGTGGCGCACAATGGCATGCTGCTGGCGATGAAGGAAGATGCGCAGCCTTATGCAATGGATCCCCACACGCTGGAAACCAAACAGTTATGGGACTGGAACGGCCAGATGAAGGCCACCACCTTCACCGCCCATCCGAAAATTGATCCTGCCACCGGCGAAATGTTCGGCTACGCCTATGCCGCCAAGGGCGAAGCCAGCGATGACATCGCGATTTACAGCTTCAACAAGAACGGCAAGAAAACCTGGGAAGTATGGTTCAAATCGCCTTATCCAGGCATGATCCACGAGTGCGCGATCAGCGAACATTACATTGTGCTGCCGCTGATGCCGCAGGTGATGAGTCTCGACCGCATCAAGGCTGGCGGCATCCTGTTCCAGTGGGAACCGACCTATGACCAGATGTATCTGGTGATGCCACGCGGTGGCGACGCCAAGGACCTGCGCGTATTCCGCGCGCCCAATGCGATGCCCGGCCATGTCGTCAATGCGTTCGACGATGCCGGCAAGCTCTATCTCGATCTGCCAATTGCCAGCGACAACGTATTCTGGTTTTTCCCGGACAAGAACGGCCACGCCCCGGCACCGCCTTCGTTGCGCACCGATGTCACCCGCTGGTGCTTCGACATGAAAGACAAGAACAGCCAGGGCGTGCCGACGGTGATGTCGAATCTCGCCGCTGAATTTCCGCACTGCGATGACCGTTATGTGGGCCATCCTTACCGCTATGGCTTCATGCAGGCCAGCGACCATACCAAACCCTACAACGCTGATCGTGCCGGCCCCATCATGGGCTTCTTCTTCAACACGTTCCTGACCATGGACATGAGCACCGGCAAATACAAATCATGGTTTGCCGGCGATACTTCCAGCACGCAGGAGCCGGTGTTTGCGCCGAAGAGTGCGAGTGCGGCGGAAGGTGAGGGCTATGTGATAGGGGTGGTCAACCGGCGCGATGAGCATCGCAGTGATCTGGTAATTCTGGATGCGCAGCGCATGGATGAAGGGCCGATAGCCACTATCAAGATTCCGGTGCGGCTGAAGTATGGCATTCATGGGAACTGGGTGCCGGCTACTGGCAAGATGTGATCTACACACAGCCTTGGGCAGATAAGCACTTCTGAAACACGCCACGAGTACGTCCTTGTAGGCTTGGCTTCGGCCATCCATGGCCTCAGACAGTTTCAGAAGCACTTGTCTGCCCAAGGCTCTCAAGTTCAACTTGTAATTCTTCTTTTGCAATTTCAGGGCTTGCGATAAATCTCGCGGCGGTGGCCGATTTTGACCACGAGTACTATCAGTCTGAAGTCTTCCAATTCATAGATGATGCGGTAATTGCCCTGGCGAATACGAAAGCGCTCCTGCCCTGACAGCTTTTCGCAACCGGCAGGGCGGGGATCAGCTGCCAGAGCCCGAATGCGATCGAGGATGCGTTTGACATCCTTGTTCGGCAACAGACGCAGGTCTTTGGTTACCGATTTGCGGAAGACCAGTTCATAACTTGCCATGCGCTTTCAAATCCTTGAGCAGCGCTTCATAGCTCATCAACGGTTCTGCCACACGCTTGTCAAACGCGGCGAGGTCTTCCTCATCTTCGCGCAGAGCGAAGCGCACGGCATCGTTCACAATCTCGGAAATGGAGCGATTGGTATGCGCAGCCTTAAGGCGAATGGCCTGGTGCAGTGCGGGTTCAAAATAAACAGTGGCACGCTTGGCGGATGTTTCAATCATGGTAAGTTCCTCCATGAAAGGCACTATAGCGTCATGACGTCATAACGTCAAATAATGACATTTTGTCAGTGTGCATGCACAAACGTCGCCGTGTGAACTTGGCAAACACCCACCAGCAAGGTAAGGTTCCGGTCAGTATAAAAACAACCGGAAGCCCCCATGAAACTTGTCCTACCCCCCGGTCACACCGAAGCTTCGCTTAATGCTGCCTTGAAAGCCTTTGCCGGCGTAGTCGGCGCAGAATGGGTCTTCAACACCGACCAGGATCGTGACACCTATCTGGACCATTACGGCTTCGACCAGAGTGCCCATGTGGCCTCGGCAGCCGTGGCGCCTATTTCAACAGAACAAGTACAAGCGATAGTCAAACTCGCCAACCAGCACAAACTCCCGTTGTGGACCATCAGCCGCGGCAAGAATTTCGGCTATGGCAGCGCCGCCCCGGTAGTGTCCGGCTCTGTGGTACTTGACCTGTCCCGCATGAAAAAAATCCACATGGATGTCGAGAACGGCACCGTGCTGGTCGAACCCGGCGTCGGTTTCTACGACCTGTTCGACTATGTCGAGACCAACAAGATTCCGTACTGGATTTCCCCGATCGGCAACAGTTGGGGTTCAGTGGCCGGCAATGCGCTGGATCGCGGTGTTGGCTACACACCCTATGGCGATCACTCCGATCGCGTCTGTGGCCTCGAAGTAGTGTTGCCCGATGGCGATCTCGTCCGTACCGGCATGGGCGCGATGAGTGATTCGCCTTCCTGGAACCTGCATCCCTACGGCTTCGGCCCGCACTGGGACCAGATGTTCATGCAATCCAATTTCGGCATCGTCACCAAACTTGGCATGTGGCTGATGCCGAAACCGGAAACCATAGTGTCGCTCGACATGGAGCTCGACCAGAAAGAAGACCTCGGCTGGGCCATCGACACGCTGGCACCGATGCGTCGCTCCGGTCTCATCCAGCAGTCACCTTCGATTGGCAACTGGTTGCGGGCTGCCGCCGTGGTCACCAAACGCACCGACTGGTATGACGGCAAGGATGCAGTGCCGGAAAGTGTAATCACGGCGATACGCAAGCGTTTCAATCTGGGCTGGTGGAGCATCAATCTGCGCATCTACGGGCCGCATGAAATCACCGAAGCCACTGCCGGCGTCGTCAAGAATATATTTGCGGCGCGCACGCAATATCCGATGAAGCAGGGCCTGTGGAAAGAAGGCATGCCGCGTGAGCAGCAGCCGTTTTCCGGGGTGCCGATCACATTTCCGCTGGCCAATGCCGGCTGGCATGGCGGGCGCGGAGCGCACGTGGGTTTTTCGCCGGCGTTGCCGCAATCGGGTGACAAGGCACTGGCGCAGTTCCAGCGCACCTTTGCCCGTTACAACGAATTCGGCATGGACTATCACGGCTCGTTCGCTTTGGCTGAACGCCACATCACCAACGTCAACCAGGTGCTCTACAACAAGGATGACAAGGAGATGGTGGCGCGGGTCGACAAGTTTTTCCGCGCAATGGTGGGCGACGCCAGCAAGGAACGTTATGGTGAGTATCGTGCCCATATCGAATACATGGACCTGATCGCCAGCACCTATGATTTCAACAAAGGTGCATTGCGCCGGCTCAATGACAAGCTGAAAGCCACGCTGGATCCCAATGGCATTCTGGCGCCGGGCAAGAGTGGCATCTGGGGCAATACCAAACACGGTGGAGGTGCAGCATGAAAACTCTGAAGCACCTGGTCGGCATTGCTGCGTTGCTAAGCGCAACATCGGTAATCGCGCAGCAGGACCTCAAGTGGGCCGACTTGACCAAGACCGAAGGCGCTGCGCTGTTCAAGGAAAAATGTGGCATGTGCCACCAAGGTGGCGGTATGGCGATGGTCATTCTCGGTCGCCGGCTGCCGGCCGATCAGGTACCGTTGGAGAATCGCACTGATCTGCAAGCTGCCTTTATCGAAACAGTGGTAAGAAACGGTTTCGGCGTGATGTATCCGATCAGCCAGGGTGAGGTCAGCAAGCAACAGCTCGCCAACATCGCCGGCTATCTGGTGAAGAAGCAGGGGTCCAAAAAATGATGGATGACATTCTTTCGCTCGAACGTCGCCGCTTTTTGCAGCAGTCCTCGGGAGCAGTAGCGCTGGCCTCTGTGGGCACTGCAACAGTTGCAGATGCAGGAGATAGTCGCACACTGGTGCTGTACAGGCCTGAAGATGCCGAAAGCCGCACTTTTGCTGCAGCGATGCACAGCAAGGGCATGTTGACCGTGGCGCTGGGTGACGATGTGGTGCGCCAGTGGCGTGATGAACTGCAAACGCTGGTGGTGCAACAGCATTACAAAATGATGGGACGCACCGGTTATGCCGATTACTTCATGCTGCGCGGCCTTGCCGCCGAGCACCGCATCTTTCCGCAACACGAACAGCAGCCGACCCACCACAGCTTTGACTGGGTTATTGAGGAGCAAACATGACAAGCAAAGACGACACCATCATCAGCAGGCGTGATTTTATCGGCGACATGACAGTGCTGGGTGCCAGCGCTCTTACCCTGGCAGCTGCCGCCACCCCGCAGGAGGCCATGGCTGCGCAGGCAGCGACGGCCCCAACGTTACTGAGTCCGTTCACTGAGGTTTCTACTTTCGAGCAACCCAAATTCGAGTTTGTGTTCGAGATCGATCTCAATTTCACCCGCACCCAGAACATCAACAACATGCCCACCGGCGCCGGTCGTGGTGCGGTCTATCTCGACAGCGGCACCATCAAGGGTCCGAAACTCAACGGCAAGGCGGTACCCAACAGCGGCGGTGACTATGCGCTGTTCCGCCCCGACGATGTGCTGAGTTTCGATGCGCGCTACATGCTGCAGGAAGACGATGGCACGCTGATCATGATCTACAACAAAGGTTATCTGTGGGGTCGCTACTCCGACACCATGGTGAAAATCCGCAAATGGATTTTCGAAAAAGGCCCGGTGGTGCCGGAAACCGATTATTATCTGCGGGCATTCCCCACCTTTGAAGTGGAGAAGGGCAAGCATGACTGGCTGATGCGCCATGTCATCATAGGTGTCGGCAAGCGCAAGGAAGCCGGCAACATCGTGCGTTATTACGCCTTGGTATGAAGTAATTCCCTCATTTGTGCATCAAGCTCTGACACACTTGCCAGGTAACCACCGGAAGGCAGCTGCTTTGGCTGCCACCGGCATTAATCTGTATTGAGACATACAACATGAATTTCAAGAAGTGGATCCTGGCCGTGGTCGGCTGCCTGATTGTGCTGGGAGCCCTGGCCACCTGGAAAATCATGGACATCCGGGCCTCCATCGCCACTGCCAAAGCCTACCCCGAGCAGTCGGAAACGGTAGAAACTGCCACTGTAACGCTTGCGCAATTCACGCCAACCATCAGCGTCATCGGTGAAATTGTGGCTCCGCAGCGGCTCGATCTGCGCAACGAAATCGCCGGCGTCATCACTGCTGTCAATTTCAGGTCAGGTGACAAGGTGCGCGCCAGCCAGTTGCTGATCCAGATGGATGTTACGGTCGAGAAAGCCAATCTGGAGGCAGCCAAAGCCAAGGCAGAGCTGGCCCAGCAAGTGCATGGCAGAATCCAGAAACTGGTTGAAGCCAAAGTGGCTACTCCCGACGAGCTCGACAAATCACAGGCAGAACTGCGGTCGGCCCAGGCCGAGATCACCGCACTGGAACGCACCATTGACAAGAAAACCCTGCGCGCGCCGTTCAACGCCAGGGCCGGCTTGCACAACTTTGAAGTTGGACAGTACCTGCCGGCCAACACGCAGGTGACCAGTCTGATCGGCGAGACGCCAAACATGTGGGTTGATTTCCAGATGCCGCAATTCTATCCGCAGCTGGTGGCCGGCACCGAGGTAAGTCTGGTGAGTATTGGCAACGACAAGGCCACCATTGGGGTAAAAGCCAGTGTGATTGCCGAAAACACCGTACTCAACGCCAACAACCGCAGCCGCTCCTATCGCGCCAGCATTGCCAATGACTTGCAGCGTTTTATTCCCTATACCGTCGTTCAGCTGGCAGTTCCCACCGCTGCAGCACAGACCCTGCTGCAAGTGCCAACCATGTCAGTGCTGAACGATACGCTGGGCCAATACGTGTTTGTGCTGCGCAATGACGGGTCCGGCAAAGGCTTGCGGGCAGCCAGACAGCAGATACAGGTGAAACTGATGGAAGCCGACCGTGCGCTGATCGAAGCCGGCTCTGCGCTGAAAAGTGGTGACACCGTTGCTGCCGCCGGTGCGTTCAAGTTGTATCAGGGCATTCTGGTCAAAACCCGTGACAGGAATCCGCCCGACAGCAAAAGCAGCGATGCCGGTGCAGTCAAAACGGATCCGGTAAGCCGCTGATGGATATTTTCGTCAAACGCCCGACGCTGGCGATTGTGGTCTCACTGGTCATCCTGCTGGCCGGTATCTTTGCCGCGTTCAAAATTCCGGTGTTGCAGTTTCCACGTATCGAGAGCGCTTCGTTGCAGATTTCCACTGCATATTTCGGCGCCTCCGCTGAAGTGGTGCAGGGCTTTATCACCCAGCCGGTGGAAGAGGCGGCGATGTCGATTCCGGGCGTTGATTATGTGGACAGCACCACCGCCGCCGGTACCTCTCTGGTGACAGTCTGGCTCAACCTGAATGCCGACAGCACCCGTGCACTGGCGGAATTGACCACGCGGCTGGCGCAGATCCGCAATGATCTGCCGGTGGCCGCAGAAGATCCGGCGGTGAAAGTGGTGCGCGCCGACCGCGCCAATGCGCTGTTTTATCTCGACGTGCAAGGGGACGCCTGGTCGCGGTCCGAACTGACAGATTACATGGATCGTCAGGTCACGCCGCTGTTGACCGGGATCAATGGAGTGCAGCGGGTCGGCTTGGAAGGCGGCCGCAAGCCGGCCATGCGGGTCTGGATCGATCCGGCCAAAATCTCCGCCCTCAATATCGGCGCCGACGAAGTGATGGCAGCCATCAGATCCAACAACGTCATTGCTGCGGTCGGCAAGACCGAAAACAATTCGCAACAATTCAACCTGCTCAGCAACGCCACCTTGCAGACGGCAGCTGATTTCCAGCGGCTGGTAATCTCGGAAAAAGAAGGGTCAGTGATCCATTTGGGTGACATTGCCCGCGTCGAAGTCGGCGAAACCCGCGGCACTTCCAATGCCCGTTTCAACCAGCGCACCAGCATGTACTTGTCAATCTGGCCGATGCCAGGCTCGAACGAACTCGATATCGGTGATGCGGTTTACAAAAAACTGGACAGCATCAGGGCCGCATTGCCAGCCGGTCTGGAAATCCGCATCGCGGCAGACAACACCACCTATATGCGTGATTCGCTGCGGGAAATTTTTACGACGCTGGGTGAAACCATCCTGCTGGTCAGCATTGTTGTGCTGGTGCTGATGGGCTCGTTCAGGACATCGCTGGTGCCGCTGGTGGCGATTCCGATTTCCATTCTTGGCAGTATTGCCGTAATCAGTCTGCTGGGTTTTTCCCTCAATCTGTTGACGATTCTGGCAGTGGTGCTGTCGGTGGGGCTGGTGGTGGATGATGCGATAGTGGTGGTGGAAAACGTTGCACGCCATGTGCAGGAAGGCTGCAGTCGTATTGAAGCGGCATTGCTCAGCTCGCGCGAACTGCTGGCGCCGATCATCGCAATGACCTTCACGCTGGCAGCGGTTTATACGCCGATCGGTTTTGTGTCCGGATTTACCGGCAGTTTGTTCAAGGAATTTGCGATTACGCTGGCCGTGGCAGTTATCATTTCCGGCATCGTGGCGGTCACGCTGTCACCGATCATGAGCACCTGGGTTTGCGCTGAACATGGCGAAGAGAGCCGCATGACCCAGCGGGTCAATGCCTGGTTTGTCCGCATGAAAGCCGCGTATGAACGCGCACTCGATCGCAGCTTTCGCTGGCGCAACCAGATTCTGCTGATCGCGCTGTTCATTTCGGTGCTGATGGTGCCGTTCTACCTGTTTTCTGCCAAGGAACTGGCACCGGTGGAAGACCAGAGCAGCATCTATGTCATCATCGAGTCGCCGCCGGAAGCTTCGCTTGAGTACACCGACGACTACATGCATGACGTCATCGCCAAACTGGAACAGAACGTCAAGGGCATCCAGCGCATTTGGCAGGTGATCAATCCCGCCGGTGGCTTCGGCGGCATTGTGCTGGTGCCGTTCAATCAGCGCGATAAATCGGTGCAGCAAGTGCTGCCGGAAGTGACCGGGTTATTGAAAAACATTACCGGTTTGCGGGTGTTTCCTTCACTTAACGCCAGCCTGCCCAGCCCCGGCCAGGCCGATGTGGAAATGGTGGTGCAATCAACCGACAGCTACGAACACATGGCGGCCTATGCCCAGCAACTGGTGCAGGCGGCCCAATCCAGCGGCCAGTTCCTGTACGCCAAAACCGATCTGAGACTCAACATGTCGCAATACCGGATGGTGTTTGATCACGACCGCATCGCCGATCTGCACATGGATGTAAATGCCGTCAGTTCGCAACTGGCAACGCTATTGGCTGAAATGGATGCCAACCGCTACAACGCCAACGGCAAGGCCTATCGCGTGATCCCGCAGGTGGAAACCGCTGCCCGCGGCACACCTGACGGACTGCTGGATCTCTCCATTCGTACGCCGGCCGGCAGCCTGATTCCGTTGCGGTCGCTGGTGCAGTTGCAACCGGTGACCAGTCCGGGTTCGCTGGCGACCTTCAATCAGCAGCATGCGTTCCGGGTGACTGGCGCCGTGATCCCGGGCACCACCGGCGGTGAGGGGTTGAGCACGCTGGAAGCGGCCGCAGCCAAACTGCTGCCGGCCGGTTACTCGGTGGACTACGCCGGCATTTCCCGGCAATTACGCAAGGAAGGCACCACCATGATTTCGGTCTTGCTGATTTCTGTGGTCATGGTTTATCTGGCGCTGACCGTGCAGTTCAACAGTTTCCGGTTGCCACTGGTGGTGTTGCTGGGGTCAGTCCCGTTGGCGCTGTCCGGCGCCATGCTGTTCAGTTTCCTGAAACTGACCACCATCAATATCTATGCGCAAATTGGTTTCGTGACACTGGTGGGGCTGGTCGCCAAGAACGGCATATTGATTACCGAATTTGCCCACAAGCAGCAGTTGCTGGGGTTGAGCAAACAGGCCGCCATCAGGGCGGCCGCCTCCTTGCGCTTGCGAGCGGTGCTGATGACCACGGCTGCCACAGTGCTGGGCCATTTCCCGCTGGTACTGGTAAGCGGGGCAGGGGCAGCGGCCCGCAACAGTATCGGCATCATCCTGGTGGCGGGCATGGCAATCGGGACCTTGTTTACGCTGTTTATCCTGCCTTCTGTCTATCTGTGGCTGGCAAAAGACGAGGAGCCGGTGCCTGCGCAAGATATCACTTGAGTAAACACGGCAGCCGTTCGTAACCAGTTGTGGGTTACCAGAGGCACCGGCTATGCAACTGCAATATCAGCTGGCGGGACCTGCCCAAGTTCGTCAATGGCTGAATCGGCAAAAATACCGTAAATGGGGTCAGGTGCATGGATTTGTACCCGCGTTATCCAGATAATGCGGCATCCCAGTTGAGCAGCTCCAGGCTTGCCGATGCATCTGCAGAAGTATCTGATCCTTGTAGTCAGTCTGACTCTGGCAGCCTGTGCGACCTATACGTCCGACCCATTGCCGGCTGCGGCCAGCGCGCCAACCGCCGCTGAACTGACAAAAATTCTCTACCGCAACAGCGAGGTGGTCGACACCCGCTTCCAGACTGCCACTCCGATTGATCTGTCTGCCGCCCTCGACAGCAATGCAGTTGCCACGCTGGTGGTGTTGCACAATCCTGATCTCAATACATTGCGCGCAACGTTGGGGGTCGCCGAGGCACAGGTATTTGCGGCCGGCCTGATGCCTGATCCGGTTTTCAGTGCCGGTGCCGACAAGGTGCTGTCAGGTCCGGATCAGCTCAATAACCTGACCGCTGCACTCGGCTTCGATCTGAATTTCCTGCGCACACGCAGTGTTCGCATCAGTGGAGCCAGGTCTGCTGCCGCGCAGGCAAGGATGGATGTGGCCTGGGCTGAATGGCAAACCGCCGGCGCAGCCAGGTTACTGGTTGAACGCGTCAACAGTCTGCAACTTTTGCAAGCGCTGGCCGCCACCAATCAGCAACTGGCAGCGTCCCTGTTGTCGAGCATGCAAAAGGCGGCCAAACAAGGGGATGTGGCCGGCACACCAGTGCAAACAGCTGCCGCAGCTGCCAATGCAGCAGATCAGGCTGCCATCCAGGCGCAGGGTGATCTTGATGCAGCCAGGCTGGAGTTGAATGCCTTGCTGGGCCTGCCCACCGACTTCGCACTGCAGTTGGCCAGACCTGCTGATGCCATCGATGCCAAGGTAGTGTCTGCTCTGCCGGCACTGGATGCCTTGTACACACAGGCCGTACAGGCTCGCGCCGATCTCATCGCGTTGCGCCTGGGTTACGACGCGCAGGAAGCGGTGGTTCACAAGGCAGTGCTCGATCAATTTCCAAACCTGAATCTCATCATCAATGGTTCCCGTGACACCACCGGCAATCGTCTGCTGGGGCCTGCCCTCGATTTCTCGCTGCCACTGTGGAATCGCAACCGTGGCGGCATTGCAATCGAACAGGCCACGCGTGCCGTGCTGCAAAAAGAATATGCGGCTCGCCTCCTGCAAACGCGTACTGAATTGGCGGCTGCACTGGCTAATATTGTGCTCGCCGGCAAACAACAGCAAAGTTTGCAGCAGGGCCTGCCTGGCTTGCAGCAATTGGCAACCAGCAGTCGTGCTGCAGCCACGCGCGGCGATGTGGCACAGACTGCTGCAGCGACAGCCGAACAAAACCTGTATGAACGACAGAGCCAGCTGGTGCTGGCCCGGCAGAGTCTGGCTGAACACATGATTGCACTCGAATTGTTGAGTGGTGCAGCAAGGGATCAATGGGGTAAAACACATGAATAGCCGCGCGCTGGTCTGCTGCTTGCCACTGTTGCTGGCAATGACAGCATGCTCGCAATATGAAAATGAAGAACCCGCCAAGCCGGCGGCCCATATCACGGTGGCCACTGCCGGGCGTGGTGATCTGGTGCAGACTGTCACGCTCTATGGTGTGGTAGAGAACGGCGTCGATGGTCGTATCAAGGTGGCAGCGCCACTGGAAGCCAGAATCGCCAGTGTCGATGTGGGTGTTGGCAGTGTGGTTGCGGCCGGCGCCGTGCTTGCGCATCTGCAGGCATCACCCTTGACCGAGCTGGAACTGGGCAAGGCCCGCACCGATGTGCAGCAATCCACAGCTGCCGCCGCCAGGGCCGAACGTTTGCGAGCAGACGGATTGGGCAGCGACGCCGAAGTTGAACTGGCGAAGGCGGCCATGACCAACAGCGAAGCCTTGTTGCGCAGTTTGCAGAATCGCAGCAACACGCTGGAGTTGAAGGCGCCGGTAGCGGCAGTGGTTGGCAGCATCGACGCCAGTCTTGGTGAAATGATTGCTGCCGGCGGCAGTGTGCTCACGCTGGTGCGCAGCAGCAAGTCCACACTGCATTTCAGCATGGACCCGGCACTGGCTTCCAGGGTCAGTATTGGCACCAAAGTGCAGATCAGGTTGCCCGCCAATGCAGGCGAGCTGACTGGCACCGTGAGCTCGATTGCCCCGGCAGTGGACTCCCAAACCCGTTTGTTGCCGGTCTATGCCAGCGTGACAGCAGCCAATAATCTGAAACCTGGCGAAAACCTGCGCGCACAACTTGCTGTGAAAAGCGTCACCGCCGCGCTGCTGATACCGTATGCCGCTCTGCTGGATGATGGTGGCCAGGCGTTTGTGTTTGTGGTGCATGACGCAGTGGCCAGCCGCCGTGATGTAAGCACTGGCGCCACTGATGGTGACCATATCGAAATTCTTGATGGTTTGCAGGAAGGTGAACAAGTCGCAGTCACCGGGCTCACCGGGCTTGACGATGGCGTGGCGGTGCAACTGCAGTGAAAGCCTTCCTGGAAAATCATGCCCGTTCAATCTGGCTGCTGGTGGCACTGTGTACCCTGGGCGGGGTGATTTTTGCATTCAAGATGCCGGTCAGCCTGTTTCCGCCGATTGATTATCCGCGCGTTATTGTGACAGTGGATGCGGGGGAGCGGGACGCCGCCCAAATGGCGGCGGAAATCACCCGTCCGATTGAAATCGCCTTGCGTAAAGTGCCGGGAGTAATCCGGATCCGTTCCACCACCAGTCGTGGTGCCGCGCAAATTGCGCTCAACTTCAACTGGGGAGATGACATGGTGGCTGCGTTGCTGGCCACGCAGGGCGCATTGGCCACACTCGCCAGCGAATTCCCGCCCGGCATCCGCTTCGATATCCATCGCTCGGATCCAACCATCTTTCCGGTGCTGGGACTTGCGCTTACTTCCGACACGCTCGATCAGCAGGCGCTGCGCCAGCTGGCAGAACTGAAATTGCGGCCTGCTCTCACCGCGGTGCAAGGTGTGGCTGGTGTCGACATTCTGGGTGGTTCACCACGCGAGCTGGCCGTGGATGTTGATCTTGGCAAACTGCAGAGCCTGGGTCTTGGTGTCGATGATGTGACCGCCGCACTGGCCGGTGCCAATACCGTAGCTGGCGTGGGCATGATGGAAGATCGCCACCGGCTGTATCTGGTGCTGGTGGAAGGCCGGGTGACCAATGTGCAGACTCTCGCAGCCACGCCGGTGAAACCGGCGGGCCCGGACGGGCTTGGCCTGGTCACCTTGTCGCAGGTCGCCAGCATTGCCACCGCCGCCGAACCCAACTACACCCGTGTCACCTCCGATGGCCAGCGCGCGGTACTGGTCAACATCCGCCAGGCGCTGCGTGGTGACAGCGTCGCCATTGTGAAGGCGGTATCAGCGCGTTTGCAGTCGCTGGCATTGCCGGCCACTGTCAAGGTCACGCCGTTCTATGACCAGTCCGAACTGGTGACCGGTGCAGCCAATGCAGTGGCTGAAGCCATTTTGCTGGGATCGCTGCTGGCGGGCGCGGTGCTGTTGTATTTCCTGCGTTCGGCACGGTTGATGGTGATCACTGCGCTTATGTTGCCGGGTGTGTTGCTCGCTACCTGCCTCGCCTTGTTTGCCTTGGGTCTCGGTTTCAACATGATGACGCTCGGCGGCATGGCGGCGGCGGTGGGTCTGATTGTCGATGATGCCGTGGTGGTGTTTGAACACATGATGCGTCAGCTGCAAAGTGGTGGCAAACGGGACAGCAGAACCTTGTTGCAGGCCGCCGCCGAAATGGAGCGCCCGTTGCTCGGCTCCACACTCGCCACCATCATTGTGTTCCTGCCACTGAGTTTCATCAGTGGTGTCACCGGCGGATTTTTCACCGCGCTGGCGATCACCATGGTGCTGTCGCTGTTGTTCTCGCTGTTTTATGCGCGTTGCGTGATTCCACTGGTAGCAGCACATTGGCTGACGGCGCGCGATGCCGAGCAGGCTGAAAAAGCCAATGCCATGATGGCGCGGCTGGGCCGCTACTATCTGGGTTGTTTTCAGCGTCTGTTGTCCAGGCCCGGCTTGTTTGTGGTGTGCACCGCCTTGTTGTTGACCGCCGGCGGCTGCTTGGCGTGGACGCAAGTCAAGTCGGGTTTCATGCCGACCATGGATGAAGGGGGGTTCGTACTTGATTACAAAGCCCATCCGGGGGCAGCGCTGGCAGACACTGACAGTCTGTTGGCCCATGCCGAGCAGATCATCAAGGCGACTCCGGAAGTGGCCAGTTATTCACGGCGCACGGGAGTGCAGCTTGGCGGCGGTCTCACAGAAGCTGATGAAGGCGATTACTTCATCCGTTTGCATGGCGGGTCGCGTCGCCCGATTGAACAGGTGATGGGGGAAGTACGCACCAAAATTGAATCCCAGGTGCCGGGACTGCAAGTGGAGCTCACCCAGCTGATGGAAGATCTGATTGGTGATCTGACGGCGGTGCCGCAGCCGATCGAAGTGAAATTGTTCAGTGATGATCCTGCGCAGCTGGCCGACAGCGCCACCCGGGTTGCCGCCGCCTTGAAGAAAGTGGAAGGAGTAGTGGAAATCGTAGACGGCTTGCGTATCGCCGGAGATGCCATCACTGTCAAAGTGGATGCCGGACTGGCTGCACAACAAGGACTCAATTCCACAAAGATTGCCGAGCAGCTGGAACAGTTGATGGGCGGACGCACTGCGACGCGTATTCGTATCGGTGAACAACTGGTCGGCGTGCGTGTGCGTTCAGAGACAGGCTTGCGCAGTCGTGCTGCGCAACTGGGCGAGCTGCCGCTGACTGCGCCGGATGGCCACATAGTGCTGTTGCGCCAGGTGGCCGCCATTGCCGGCGATCCAGGTCAGCGTCAGTTGACCCGCGAGGATCTGGCGCCGTTTGTGGCAGTAACCGCCAGACTGGAAGGGCGCGATCTCGGTTCTGCAATGCGGGCAACAAGAGCCGCAGTTTCCGACCTGAATCTGTCGCCGGGTGTGCGTGTCGATTACGGCGGCCTCTATGCCGAGCAGCAGAAAAGTTTTGCCGACATGACGCTGGTCTTCACTGCCGCGCTGCTGCTGAGTGCATTGCTGCTGACCTTGCTGTTCGAACGTTTGCTGTGGACGCTGGCTGCGATTGTCACCGTGTTGTTGTCGGTGGCAGCTGTGCTGCTGGGATTGTGGATAGCCCGTATCGAACTGAACATTTCGGCGCTGATGGGCTTGACGATGGTGGTTGGCATGGTGACCGAGCTGATCATTTTTTATCTGTCAGAGATTGATCGCAGTCAACCGCAGGGGTTGTCACAGTTGCGGGAAGTCGGGCTTAATCGTTTGCGACCCATACTGATGTCGGCACTGATCGCGATTTTGACGCTGAGCCCGTTGGCGCTCAGCATCAGCCGGGGCGCCGGTCTGCAACAACCGCTTGCCACTGCCATCATCTTTGGCCTGCTGGCGGCGGTGCCGCTGGTGCTGCTGTTTTTGCCGGCGTTGCTGGCTGTTCTGGGTGCGAATACGCACAGACTGCCTGACATTGATCAGCCAGAATCGCAGGATCTTCAGAAAATCTGAAACAGACATGAACAAGAGCAGGCTCATTTGGTGCAAATCGACGCTGGCAGCCTCGCTAATGCTGGCAGCCGGTGCAGCGGTGTCACAAGACAAAGGCAAATGTACCGATATCAGCCAGCCCGCCACTGCCTCCTACGATTTCACCAAGGAGTTGACACGCTGGGGCAGCGCCAAAAACTACTTCGATCTTGATGCAACACCTCGCACGGTCGGCTCCATCACCGTCAATTCCCTGCCGATTTTTGACGAAAACAATCCGCGGGAAGACAATTTTCTTTTCAAATGGGCAAATGCCATCCATTTCACCACCCGTCCGCAAGTCATCACTGACCAATTGTTGTTCAAGGAGGGTGACCCTGCCACCAAGCATGTGTTGGCAGAGAGCGAACGCATATTGCGAAGTCGCCAGTATATTGGTGATGTGTCAATCCGGGTATTGCGCGAGTGTGGTGATGCTGTCGATCTGGAAGTGGTGGAACGTGAAGTGTGGACGCTGACGCCTGAACTTTCATTCAAAACCACAGGTGGCACTACCAGTTCTGGCATTGGAGTCAGAGACTCCAACATTCTGGGCACTGGCCAGTTCCTGGAATTCAAATACAAAAACAATCCGGATCGCAGCTCCTGGGGTTTCGTTTACAAGAATCCCAACATCGGCAGCAGTCATGCCGAATTCAGCAGTGATCTCAACCAGACCTCGGACGGTCATCATTATGTGGTGCAAGCGTCCCAGCCGTTTTATTCGCTGGACGACAAACATTCATGGCGGGTGACAACGGAGTCCACCAGTGAAATTCTCACCCAGTACAGAAACAGCCAGAGTGTTTCCAATCTTCAACACGACCTGAAGAATGCCGAATTCATCTACGGCAGATCTGATGGCGTCATCGATGGCTCAGTCAACCGTTTCAGTGGGGGTGCATACCTGAGCCAGCAATACTGGAAGCCGACCGCTACCGTACTGCCTGCACCGGCCGGCTATCGTCCCGAGCTGCAGCTCAACTACCCCTTTGTGCAATACGAATACCTGGAAGACAACTACGTTATTGGTTACAACATCGGCCAGATCAAGCGTACTGAGGATTTGTTGCTCGGCAAGCATCTGCGTACGCGCGTCGGTTATGCCGGCAGCAACGGTGGCAATGTGATCTTCAACGGCGATTTTGGCGATACCTTGCTGTATCGCCAAGGCCGCTTGCTGCAATTGTCTGCCAAATGGGATGCGCGCTGGAATCGTGACACGTCACGGCTGGAAGATACTGTGCTGAAAGCCAACCTCGACTACCAGATGGAATTGAGCGTCCACCGCACCTTGTTTCTGGGCCTTGCTGCCGACAAGGTTTATAACCTGAATGACGGCACCCAGCTGATCATGGGCGGCAGCAATGGCTTGCGCGGCTATGACACGCACTTCCTCAATGGCACCGGCAGTGTGCAATTTACTGCCGAAGAGCGCTATTTCACCGATTACCACTGGCTGCAGCTGGCGCGAGTGGGATTTGCCATGTTCTATGATGCAGGGAGGGTATACGGCAATCCGGATCCGGGCGCACAACGCGTGTACCAGAATGTCGGCTTCGGCCTGCGACTGGCACCCAGCCGTTCCGAGTCAGGCCAGATCGTGCATATTGATATAGCGTGGCCTCTGAACAGCAATGTGCCAGGTGGTGGTGGCAGGCAGTTCGTGGTTGAAGTCAAAAATACTTTGTGATCCGCCAGAGGCTGCAAGCCACACCATTCCTGAATGCAGGGATTATTTTTTGGCTACAGCGGCCAGACCCTGGGTGATTTCGATGTTGGTGCCTACCGGATCTACGATGAAGGCAATGGTCAGGCCCAGATCGTCACGTTTTTCCGGAGCACGATCAAACTTGACGCCGAGCTTGTCCATCTTCGCCTTGAAGGCATCCATGCTGGTAACTTCGAAGCCGAAGTGATCAATGGCATTGCCTTTGGAAGCTTTGGGGGCTTCACCACGTGCTGCCAGGAAATCGACGCGACCACCGGGAATCACCGCCGAAGGCATGCCGGCGCGTTCACCCACTTCTGCACCGAATACTTTCACGTACCAGTCGCGCACTGAATTCACATCGAGTGCCTGTACATGGCTGTGGTGGAACTTGATGGTTTCAACCTGGTCCGGCATGGTCAGAAATTCGACCCGCACGCCGTCTGGCAAGTCGGCCAGAATCTGGCCAGTGTCGGCTTTGTCCAGCACGATCTTGGCGCCCATCGCTGCCAGTTTGGCCTTGTAGGTGTCATAACTCTTGACCGAGAACGCGATATGGTTGGCCGAAGTCTGGCCTGAGGGCAACACAGGCGCCTGCTCTCTCAGCAATACCAGCATGCCGGGTGCGCTGAACACATTCTTGAGCTTGTCGCTTTTTACTTCGGTAAGCCCGAAACTCAGCCAGTACTCGCGGCTCTTGGCTACATCAGCCACGTACAAATGGGTGTGGCCGGCGCTGACACCATCGGCATTGGGTGCTGACAGTTGCGCATTGGCAAGCACAGGCAATACAAAAATCGCAAGGCCAAAAGCCAGCGTTCGCAGTTTCATGAGTAAACCCTCTGTTGTCTGAAAAAAATCAATTGTAAAAAATTGGAGTCAGAGTCGCATGTTCCTGCTCTTCGACACGGAGTCCGCAAGGGGGCCTAGCCGGAGTGGCTGGCTCGGTCGCTGTTCGCTCCTCACCACCACCCCGGCTCTCCCCCTTGCTCATCTGGTTCGGAGAGATGTGAAATTTGCTTCTGACATTGTTTTACTTCTGTTTTTGTTTTAGTTCACGCCGGCGTGCATGCAATACCGGCTCGGTATAACCGTTGGGTTGCTCAACACCCTTGAACACCAGATCGCAAGCAGCCTGGAATGCAATGCCTTCGTAGCCGGGTGCCATGTTCTTGTAGAGCGGATCGGCTGCGTTCTGCTGGTCCACCACAATCGCCATGCGCTTGAGGGTGCTCATCACCTGGTCCTTGCTGCAGATGCCGTGCTGCAACCAGTTGGCTATGTGCTGGCTGGAAATGCGCAAGGTGGCGCGGTCTTCCATCAGGCCGACGTGATTGATGTCAGGCACCTTGGAACAGCCGACACCCTGGTCGATCCAGCGCACCACATAACCGAGTATGCCCTGGGCATTGTTGTCGAGCTCTTTCTGTATCTGTTCAGGTGTCAGTTTGTTGTCAGCCAGCAGCGGAATCATCAGGATGGTGTCGACACTGGCCTTCTGGCGGTTCGAAAGTTCCCGCTGGGTCTGCGCCACGTTGATCTGGTGATAATGAATGGCATGCAGGGTGGCGGCAGTGGGTGAGGGTACCCATGCACAGTTGGCACCCATGTTGGGATGCACGACTTTCTGCGCCATCATGTCGCCCATCATGTCGGGTTTGGCCCACATGCCTTTGCCTATCTGCGCCTTGCCGGTGAATCCGGCAGCCACGCCGATATCAACGTTGGAATTTTCATAGGCGCCGATCCACGGCTGGTTCTTGATGGTGTCTTTCGGCAGGAACGGACCTGCTTTCATGCTGGTGTGGATCTCGTCACCGGTGCGGTCAAGGAAGCCGGTGTTGATGAAGAACACGCGATCCTTCACAGCGCGGATGCACTCTTTCAGGTTGACGCTGGTGCGGCGCTCTTCATCCATGATGCCAACCTTGATGGTATTACGTTTGAGGCCCAGTGCATCTTCTACTGCATTGAGTGTGTCGTTGCAGAACTGCACTTCTTCCGGGCCGTGCATCTTGGGCTTGACGATGTAGATGCTGCCTTCGCGGCTGTTCTTGAACGGGCTGTCGCCCTTGATGTCGTGCAGTGAACACAGGCTGGTTACCATCGCATCCATCAGGCCTTCCGGAATTTCACGGCCTTCGCGATCAAGAATCGCATCAGTGGTCATCAGGTGGCCGACATTGCGGATCAACAGCAGGCTGCGACCCTGCATGATCACGGTTTCACCGCTGGTGCCTTTGTAGACACGGTCGGGATTCATTTTGCGACTGACTGTCTTGTCGCCTTTTTTGAAGCTCTCTTCCAGCGTGCCTTTCATCAGACCCAGCCAGTTGCGATATACCGCCACTTTGTCACTGGCGTCGACGGCAGCAATGCTGTCTTCGCAATCCTGGATCGTTGTCATTGCCGATTCCATGTAGACGTCCTTGACGCCGGCATGATGCTGCTTGCCAATGATGTTGGTGTCGTCGAGCTGGATCTCCAGATGCAGGCCATGGTTGGCGAACAGCAGCGCAGCTGGGGAGGAGAAGCCGCCCTGGAAGCCGATCAGCTTGTCAGGATGGCACAGGCCGGTGATGGTGTGGTCTTTCAGCTCCACTTCCAGAATGATGTGGCCGTTTTCATTGGCCAGACGATATTGCTGCACCATCTCATGACGGCCACGTTTCAGCGGGATCGCCTGATCGAGGAATTCGTCGGCATAGGCAATGACTTTCTGCCCACGCAGCGGATTGTAAGTGGCAGTGCGGGTGGCACCGCTGGTCTCGGGGATTACATCGGTGCCGTAGAGTGCGTCGAACAGACTGCCCCAGCGTGCGTTGGCGGCATTGAGTGCGTAGCGCGCGTTCATCACCGGAACTACCAGCTGCGGCCCCGCGACAATCGCGATTTCGTAATCATTGCCGCGCGTGGTGATTTTGAAGTCTTCACCCACCGGCACCAGATAGCCAATGTCCTGCAGGAACTTTTTATACTCATCGCGATGAGCCAGGTAATAGTTGCGATCATGGTTGTGATGCCAGCCATCAATGCTGGCCTGCAACTCATCACGCTTTTGCAACAGCGCACGATTGCGAGGTGCCAGCGTGTCAACGATTTTGCCCATCGCTGCCCAGAACGCCCTGGGTTCGATGCCGGTGCCGGGCGCGGCTTCTTTTTCGATGAAATCGTAAAGTACCTGCGAAATCTGCAGGTTGCTGGCGGAAATTTTGTTCGGCATGCGGACCTCTTGTTTGACTGCCAGTAATGACTGCCTGTGATGACTGCCTGTGATGACTGCCGTCGGTTTGCGAGCGTGGCATTTTAGCGCCAAAACCAGGGTTGCGGGCCATTGAACTTGGCCATCTTGCAGCAATTGTGACTCCCGAACTTTTGGGCTGTTCGGGCATTTAAGTTCGGTTATACTCGCGGCCTTCCATGACCGGCCTTTCTGCGTCACAACGAGCGGAATTCCCAATAAAAACCGTGTAATTCTCCTGTCATGGCCACCCGAGGAGGAAATATGATAAAGCTCATGCGTGCGTGCCTGGTACTTGCCCTGTCAACATTGGCGGGCGTTGCGCTGGCCCAGGCCCCGACCCCGGGCAACGTCAAGCGCGTTTATCCCGAAGGGTTTATCAGTGGCACTGTCACCAGTGACAAAGGTCCCGAAGCCGGTGTGTGGGTCATCGCCGAAACCAAGGAGACCAATACCCCCTTCATCAAGATCGTGGTGACTGACGACCAGGGCCACTTCACGCTGCCGCAGCTGCCGAACTACACCTTCAACGTGTGGGTGCGGGGTTTCGGCTTGCTTGATTCTGCCAAGGTCAAGGGTCGTCCCGGTGATACCAAACTCGAGTTGAAAGCCGAAGTCGCGAAGGATCCGAAAGACGCCGCCAAGGTCTATCCCAGTGACTATTGGCTGTCGCTGCTGGAACCCCCAGGCAAAGACAAATTCCCGGGCACCGGACCGGCTGCTGCCGGTGGCAATGGCTTCCTGCCGACCATCCAGAGCCAGGCCGACTGGATGCACCGGTTCAAGAAGGATTGCAACTTCTGCCACGAACTCGGCACCAAGACCACCCGCACGCTCGACCACATGAGCTCGCTGAATTTCGATACCCATGAAGAAGCCTGGAAATACCGTACCACGCTCGGCGTGCGTGGCGGCAGCATGCAGGCCGCCTTCGCGCAGTTCGGCATCGACGGCATGGCCAAAACCATGGCTGACTGGACCCGCAAGGTCGCATCCGGCGCCGTGCCGCCGATGCCGCCGCGTCCGCAGGGCGTCGAGCGCAACGTGGTTGTCACGCTGTGGGACATTGGCGGTCCGCAGGACTTCATGCATGATGAAATCTCCACCGACAAGAACAACCCGACTGTCAACGCCTACGGCCCGATCTACGCGGTATCGGCCGGTCATGGCACGCTGAACGTGGTGGATCCGATTACCAATGACACCTACAAGATGGTCATCCCGACCCGGGAAGATCCGCGCGTGGTGAAAACCCGTTTCCCGGCCCCCGGCAACCCGTCCAACTTCTGGGGCATGGAATGGCTGTGGGGCCAGGAAAACCCCGCCGATCCGCACAACCCCATGATGGACTACAAGGGTCGTGTATGGGAGACGTCCAAGATCCGCAACGACGAGCCCGAATGGTGCATGGAAGGCTCCAAGAACAAATACGCGCAGTACTATCCGCTGCGCGCCAGCATGCGTCAGGCCTCGGTGTACGATCCGAAGACCGGCAAGTTCGAGCTGATTGACACTTGCTATGCGACGCACCATCTGAATTTCGGCAACGACAAGGACCACACGCTGTACTTCAATGAATTGATCGGGCCCATCTTCGGCTGGATCAACACCCGCGTGTGGGACGAAACCCATGATGAGCAACTGGCCAATGGCTGGTGCCCGCAGATCATTGACACCAACGGCGACGGCAAGATCACCAAACCATGGAACAAGGCCGGTGAGGCGAATCCGGATCCGAAGCTGGATACCGAAGTGCGCCTGCCGCTCTATAACATTGTGGTCGATCCGCACGATGCCAATATTGCATGGGGAGCCTCTGAAGGCCGTACCGGTGAAGATCGCGGTTACCTCGTCCGCTTGAACCGCGGCAACAATCCGCCGGAAAGTTGTGTCTCCGAGGTCTATCGCGTACCCGCAGGCACCTTGAACCCGCGTGGCATGGACATCGACAGCGAAGGCAATGCATGGGCAGCCATGGCGGCCACCTCGCAATGGGCCAGGTTCGACCGCCGCAAGTGCAAGAAAACCAATGGTCCTGGTGCTGAAACCGGCGATCTGTGCGCAGAAGGCTGGACCGTGTGGCAGACCCAGGGTCCGAAGATGGGCAGTTCCATCTATCCGGCCGACTTCCACTACTTTGGTTGGGTTGATCGCGAGAACACCTCTGGCCTCGGCAAGGACACACCGATCCTGACCGGCTCCAACTCCGATTCGCTGATTGCACTGGATGCGAAGACCGGCAAGTGGACCTATCTGCGCGTGCCGTATCCGCTGGGCTCCTACCAGCGTGGCCTTGACGGTCGCATCGACGATCCCAACACCGGCTGGAAAGGCCGTGGGCTGTACACCAACTACGGTACCCACCTTGTGTGGCACATCGAAGGCGGCAAGGGCACGACCGGCAAGGTCGTCAAGTTCCAGGTACGCCCTGATCCCCTGGCGCACTAGTTCATGAACCAATGAAAAAGCCCGCATTAGCGGGCTTTTTCATTTCTGGAGCTGCTGAATGGTCTGTTGCGCTAGAGTTCGCGCACTACGCGAAAGCCGATGAAGTTGAAGCGCAACATGGACGGCAGGTAGAAGCGCATCGCCGACCGCAAATTTTCCTGGAAGAAGTACCACGAGCCGCCACGCAATTCGCGCGCTTCGCAATCACCTTTCAGCCAGGCACTACCATCGGTGGGTGCGCCCTGGTAGTTGTCGTTGGCGCAATCCTGCAACCACTGATAGACATTGCCCACCATATCATACAGGCCGAACTTGTTGGGTTCGAAGGAGCCGACTGGCGAGGTGTTGATCCATTGATCCTTGCCGAGTTTGGCACCCTGGCAGCATTCATCAGCGCCGTAGTTGGCGTAGTCATGGTTGCCGCTGTCGCCCCAGTAGTAAGCGCTGGTAGTGCCGGCGCGCGCTGCATATTCCCATTCTGCCTCGGTGGGCAGCCGCCAATGCTGGCTGGTGACGCCAGACAGCCACTTCACATAGTTTTGTGCATCATCCCAATCCACGTAGATTACCGGCCGGTTGCCACGGCCCCAGCCACGGTCACCCGGCATGTGTCCTTTGCAACCGCCGCCAGCAACGCAAGCCTCCCATTCGTCAAAGGTGACGTCGTATTTGCCCATTGCAAACGACTTGATACTGACCATGTGCTGCGGGCTTTCGGAGTTGACGCGGCCCCGGTCCGAGGTTGGTGATCCCATGATGAACTGCCCGGACGGTATCACCACCATTTCAGGAATCTTCACAGCGGGTGCTGCAGCTTTTTGAGCGAGAGCAACCTGTGTCAACAGGCAGCAGGCAGCCATCGCCAGGAATGCGGATCTTGTTTTAATCATTGTTCCTCCAATCCGGTTGAGCCCGGGTTCGCCGGAAATTTGCACTAATTTACAGGCAGTCGCGTGCGCACGGCAACGTGGTATCAGGCAACAATTGTGGACTTGCAAACCAGTCAGCCGCGGGACAATTCAAACTTGTCGCGGATGGTGCTGTACCAGTTGCCGGCCAGACGGCCGACCGGATCGAGTTTTTCAAAATCGATGCGACCGTCCAGATAGATGCTGTCATCGATGATGAGATGCTTGATCTCGCCGAGGATCAGATTGCCGGAACCTGGTTCGTTGCCGAAACTGATTACTTCACGCAACTCACACTCGAACACCAGCAATGCTTCTTTCACGTAGGGAGCATTGATGTGGGGAGCTTGCATGGCGGTGAGTCCGGCGTAGACGAACTCGTCTTCATCCGGCTCAAGCGTCGCTGAACTTTTGCTCATCTGCTGCACCAGTGCATGGCTGGCAGCATTGAGAGTGAAACAGCGCGTATCGAGGATGTTTTGCAGCGTGTCTTTTTTGCGGCCATCGGAGCGCGGAATGGTGGAAAAACCGATGATCGGTGGTTTGGCACTGAAACAGTTGTAGAACGAGAACGGTGCCAGGTTGTTGATGCCGTTTTTGCTGCGGGTACCGGCCCAGGCAATGGGGCGTTGCGCAATGCTGCCGATCAGGATGCGATAGATATCGGCGTGCGCCATTTGGTCGGCTTGCAGAATCATGGGAAATACAGCGCCTGCGGCGTTCGAAGCAGCTTGTCCATTGAGGCGCCCGCGGCGTTCGAAGCAACCCATCCCTTTCCGCGCCGTGGCCTTATAAGTAGCGAAGCGGCCCGTTCATGAATTTGGCGGAGAAGTAGGGATTTGAACCCTAGAGACCCTTGCAGGTCTGCCTGATTTCGAATCAGGTCCGTTCGGCCACTCCGGCACCTCTCCGTTGACATGTTGTCAGCGGCGCTGATTGTAGAGGAATTGGTTGCGAGGAGCGAGGCAATAGTCATTACTTTCTCATCGCAGTAAATGGCGCTTCGGTGCCAGACAGCGACAGGGTTCCTTCCAGCGTGGTATCTGTCATCTTGCTGGCAGTGAAATCCACGCGGCCGGGTTTGCCGTTGAATACTACATCGTAGCCCCAGCGCGCCCGCCAGGCACTGACATTGCCGCTCAGCGTGCTTGGCGCTGGTTTTGCCATCACAGGGGTGCAGGTGCCGGACAGGTTTGATCGGCTCTGTACCAGCGTGCAGTTCACGGTAATCGGGGTTTTGCCACCGACACTCGAGCTGATCATCCAGTCACCGCTGAGTTTCGGCAACGCCATGCCGGCCTTTTCTTCATTGGACGGCCCGGGGATGTCGCCGATCACTTCGCGCCGTTTGAATTTCCACTGTCCATCCTCGCGGATGAGAGCATCCTTGTAAGTGGCAAATATCAGCGCCACCGGCTGGCCTGCTGCATCCTGCGCATAGAATGCACCCCGGCTCAGTGCGGTGGCGTTGTCACCCTGCACGTCAATCTTTTCATTGGAAAACACATGCAGGTTGGCACCTGTAGCATTGGCTTTCAGCACCTGTTCAAGTTGTGCCGCAATTTCGGTGGGGCCATGGGCGGCAGCGCCACCACCACCGACATATTCACTGTCACGGGCATAGAGCGCAGCAAACCCCTTGAAGTCACGGCTGTCGAGGGTGCGGCCGTAATTGGCGAACAGTTCACGTATCTGTTCGCGGGATTCCAGAGTGGCAACCTGCATTTTCAGCCCCGTAATGGCGGCAGCAGGGTCGGGTGCCGGGC
This sequence comes from uncultured Gammaproteobacteria bacterium, assembly GCA_903837345.1. Lineage (GTDB taxonomy): Bacteria > Pseudomonadota > Gammaproteobacteria > Pseudomonadales > Pseudohongiellaceae > CAILUG01. The sequence goes on from CAILUG010000052.1 coordinate 51,577, forward strand.
CGCAAGCGGTTATCATGAAAGCAGTGGAAAACAGCGAACAGAGCGGGGCGTGGATTTTGTTGTTCATTGTTGTTGTCCCGGGTTGAAGCCAAAGCTGCGAAAGTATTGAATATTCCTTATAAACTGTTCGGCAGTGGAATTCAAAATCTATCAAAGGAGTTCACCGATGTTGCACCCCCTGATAACTGTCATGCAGCTGAAAGCATTGCTGGCAGACCCGTCGCTGCGCTTGTTTGATTGCCGCTTCTCGCTGATGGATGCCGGTGCCGGGCAAAGAGCCTATGACAATGGCCATCTGCCCGGAGCCCGTTTCATCGATGTAAATCGTGATCTCAGCACTCCGCACATTGCCGGCAGGACCGGACGTCATCCGCTGCCGGCTCGTACCGACTGGATAAGCAAGGTCCGCAGTCTGGGCATCATTCCCGAAAGTTTGGTGGTGCTGTATGACGATGGCGGCGGTGCCAGTGCTTCCCGTATGTGGTGGATGCTGCAGTGGTTGGGACACGACAAGGTTGCCGTGCTGGATGGTGGCTGGCAGGCATGGAATGCCGCAGGACTGCCGGTGACGCAAGTGGTGCCAGCCAAGCCTGGTGTTGTTGCCGATCACTACTCAAACAGGGCAGCACTTGTACAACTGGTATCAGCGAATGAGATCAATGGCCAGAGCCAGCTGTTGCTGGATGCACGCGAGCTGCCACGTTTCAAAGGTGAAGTGGAAACCATTGATCCGGTGGCAGGCCACATTCCCGGCGCCGTGTGTGCGCCATTCAGTACCAACCTGCAGGCAGATGGCCGCTTCCGGTCGCCGCAACAATTGCGCGAAAAATTCAGCATGACCTCAGGCTCTGCGAAACCGGTGGTGTGCTATTGCGGGTCGGGCATAACCGCCTGTCACAACATTCTGGCAATGGCGGTGGCAGGTTTGCCTTTGCCTGCGCTCTATGCAGGTTCATGGAGTGAGTGGATCACCGATGCTGGCCGACCGGTGGCAACCGGCAACCCGGCTTGACAGGTGCCCGCTCTCAGCTGATGTCATCGGATTCCCGTGTCATGCAGTCAGGACAGATACCATGGCTGAAGCGGGCGTCGGTTTGCTTGCTGATGTAGGACTCCACCAGATCCCAGTAACCCCGGTCATTACGTACTTTTTTGCAATATGAACAAATCGGGATGATGCCCTTGAGTTGTCAATCAGCGCCCAAAACTTTCCACCTGTCAGCGTCCAAAACTTTCCAGTCTAGCGACCTTTCTTGGCACCACTTTTATGGTGTTTGAAGCGGTAAGAGTCATTGCCGGTTTCCAGGATGTCGCAATGATGGGTAATG
>CAILUG010000053.1 GCA_903837345.1 uncultured Gammaproteobacteria bacterium
AATAAAGAAGATTTGCCCATGACCCTGCTCGACGTTAACACTCTGCTGTTCCTCGCCCTGATGGCCCTGTGCACCGGCTTCGTCAAAGGTGGCATGCCGTCGTTGGGTCCGCTGTTGTCGGCAGCGGTGGCACTGTGGTTTCCCTCACGCGATGCGCTTGGTATCACCCTCACCCTGTTTCTTATCGGCGATTCTGCCGCCGTGTATTTGTACTGGCGCCTTGCCAACTGGCGTGAACTCACGCGCATGCTACTGCCTTTGATAGTGGGCATCGCCATTGGCGCGATGGTGCTGCGCGGGCTCGACAATCACCGGCTGGGTCTGGTGATCGGCATACTGGTGCTGATGCTGGTAGGACTGGAACCCATGCGTCCGCAGCTGACGCGGTGGGCGCTGGCGCATCCGCGTGTGGCCCGGTCGACCTCCGGCACGCTGGCCGGCATCGCCACCACCATCAGCAACTCCTCCGGCCCCATTCTCAACATTTATTTCCTGGTATTGAATCTGGACAAGCGCACCTTCATCGGCACCGCCAGCATGTTCTTTGCGTTCGCCAATCTGGCCAAATTGCCGATATTCATCGGGCAGGATGTCTACCAGTGGAAATATGTGCCGTCATTGCTGCTGGTGATACCGCTGGTATATCTCGGTGCCTTTGGCGGCAAACTGTTTCTCGAATGGATTTCGCAGTTGTGGTTCAACCGCATCGTGCTGATCTTGACGGCAGTGGCGGGCATTACACTGATCATCAACAATTACTGAACTGCAGGCTCGCCAAATGTCGCTGCCCGCTTACGGCGTTTTCAGTTCAAATCCCAGGCCCCAGCTCTTGGTATAGCGATAGTAATCCACCAGATCGACACCATAGCCGGTGCGACTCCACAACTGGATCGGCAAACCGAAAAAGTCGGTGGTGAATTCCACGGTGGTGGTGTTGTGTTTGAACAGGCCGGAATAGCCGGTTTCCTGGGTCAGGTCCAGTTTCTTGAAACAGACACCGGCAGTACCGAGAAAACAGCGGCTGCGATTGAAATTGTATTGCATGCCCAGACTGACGCCGTCGTATTGGCGACGAGGCCGCGCGACATCGCCACCGTCTTCCCAGGTGTTGTATTCCTCGCTCTTGCCCTGGAAAGGTCCGTTGTTGAGGTACTGGCGCAATTGCAGGTGTGAATACCACTGGCTGGTCCACACGTGTTGCCATTCCAGGTAGGTGTAATCCCAGCCACGGCTCAGTGCATCGCGGGCAAAATCCGGGCTTTCACCGCGCGCCACATGATCCTGCTCGGTACGTTGAAACGTGGCAAGGTTGTCGATGTGCTGGCCATTGGATTCATGGCCAACACCAAGGTCGAACCACTCTTCATCAGATCTCCAAACCCGCACAAACAGCGAAGGATTCAACCGGCGCGCCACCACCGGCGACGATTCGCGGGTGCCGAGGAATTGCGACAGGCGGCCGGTAAAGGCCAGATACATTTGCAGCAGATATTCCTGATGGTCGGGCATCACGCCTTGCAGCAAGCCGGCAGCCCTCTCCTGCTGGCGCACCAGTGTGCCCCAATTGGCGAACAAGGGATGCTTCATCGACAACGTGAAATCAAGATAGGGATGACTCGGATTGTGACTGTCAGTGCGCATCATCAGCTTGCTGGCTTCATGGCTTGACAGCTGGGTATTGCGCGCCAGCACTTCCTGACGAATATTGTTGCTGCCGATGTCGGTGGTGCCAACTCTGGCTGTGGCGATGATGGCCAGCGCCGGCAGCAGGACTTCATACTGGCAGTCATAGTATTCGCGCCATTCCTTGCCGCTTGCGGTATAGATCACCATATTGCGGGTGCGCATCACATCGTCGGCCACGTTGATGAACAGATCCTTGTCCTGGTGACGAAGCGTGAGCTGGCGGTAGATCACCTGCGGCTGCTGGTTGAGGATGCGGGTCTGGCACTGGCCAAGGTCGAGTTGCTCGAGTCTGGTGGCAATATACAGCTTGTCCAGGTCGGTCAATTGCGGGGTTTGCCCACTGTCGTCTACCAGCACTACTGAATCCTGTGCCAGCACGCTGGCTGCCGTGAGACAGGCAAGGGCAACAAGCATCGCCCGGATAATTTGCTTGGAGGTCACGTAAGAGATTCCTTAACGATCGATTAATAAAGATTTATTGCAGTTTCTCGGCATCCCGAAGCCCTCTAGAATGCACAGCTGTCGTACAGTCCTCCAGGGAGAAGCCACAGTGCTCCGCTTCAATTCAGCGTTCCGGATTCTGGCAGCCATTTTCACGCTTTGGGCGGTTGCGGGCTGTGCCGTCAATCCGGTTACCGGCCGCAGCGAATTATCGCTGGTTTCCGAGGCGGAGGAACGCAAAATCGGCGCAGAGCAATATGTACCGTCGCAACAGGGGCAGGGTGGGCGCTATCAGGTGGACCCGGAACTGACTGCCTATGTCAGCAAGGTCGGCAAACGACTGGCGGATGTGAGTGATCGCAAGTTCGATTACGAATTCGTGGTGCTCAACAACGACGTGCCCAATGCCTGGGCCTTGCCGGGCGGCAAGATTGCGGTGAATCGCGGCCTGTTGTATGAGCTCAACAATGAAGCCGAACTGGCTGCCGTACTCGGTCATGAAGTCAGCCACGCTGCCATTGGCCACGGGGCGCAGGCGATGACGCGTGGCACGCTGATGCAGGGTGCCATGGCGATTGGCGCCATTGCCGTGGGCACCAGTGATTACAAAAAATACGGTGATTATGTGCTGGGCGGGGCGCAGCTGGGCGCGCAACTGGTCACGCAAACCTATGGCCGTGAGGCCGAGCGCGAAGCCGACCACTACGGCATCGAATACATGGTGCGGGCCGGTTACGATCCGCACGCGGCCATCACCTTGCAGGAAACCTTTGTTGCGTTGTTCGAAGACAAGAAGAGCGGCTGGATGGAGGGCATGTTTGCCAGCCATCCGCCTTCAGCCGAGCGGGTGGAGAACAACCGGGCCCAGGTGGCCGCCATGATGCCAAAGCTGGCCGGTCACGATCTGGAAACAGGCGAGGCCCGCTTCAACCAGGCCATCGCCAAACTGCAAAAGACCAAGCCGGCCTACAAGGCGTTTGAAGATGCGCAAAAGGCCATCAACAAAAAGGACTATCAGACCGCGCTGGTCAAGGTCGATGGGTGTATCAGGCAGGTACCGGAAGAGGCGCGTTTTTACGGGCTCAAGGGTGATATCCTGGTCTCACAGAAGCAATACTCTGCGGCCTTGCAAAGTTACGACGATGCACTGAAACGCGACAGCAGTTATTACGATTACTACCTGGGCCGTGGCGTGGCGCATTCAAGACTCAACCAGACCGCACTGGCACGCCAGGATCTGGAACAGAGTGCGAAAATTTTGCCAACTGCGATGGCGATGAACGAGCTCGGCAAAGTCGCACTGGTTGACGGCAACCGCGTGGACGCCAAGCGCTACTTCCAGCAGGCCTCGCAAGCCAAAGGTTTGCTGGGCGAAGAGGCCAGCGCTGCCTTTGCCAGACTGGACATGGCAGACAATCCCGCTGCCTATGCCACTGCTGAAGTCTATGCCGATCGCAATGGTCGCATCCTGGCGCGGGTCAGCAATCGCAGCAAGGTGGAAATGAGCGGCATGGCAGTGCAGTTCCGCGCCTTGATCAATGGCAAGGTGGTGGAGCGGCGCGTGGCGTTGCTGACCCTCGCACCCAATACCTACCAGGATGTGTCTTCCGGTCTGGCCTTCCCGGCCGATACGGCATGGACTGCCGATATGATGGCGGTGCAATTGCTGGGAACCGGCAAGTAAGGCCATGACCGGCACAGTCGAACATTTCATGGAGCTGGCACTGACGGAAGGCCGCAAGGCAATTCCGCTCTGCGGCGACAATCCGCCGGTCGGGTGTTTGCTGGTGCGAGGTGGCGAGGTCGTGGCATGTGGCCACACCAATGTGCCGGGCGCACCGCACGCAGAAGCGATGGCCTTGCAACAACTTGCCGGCAATGCGACGGAGGTGACCGCCTTTGTCACGCTGGAGCCGTGTTCCTTTCACGGCCGTACTCCATCGTGTGCCAAAGCGCTGATAGATGCCGGTGTCAAAAAGGTTTACGTCGCCATCATGGATCCCGATCCACGCAACAACGGACGCGGCATCGCGTTGTTGCGCGAGGCAGGGATAGCTGTGGAAGTGGGCGTGCTGGCCGCCCAGGCCATTGCAGATTTGCAGCCCTACCTGGGCAAGGCACCCTGACGACGAGTGTGTGTTATTTGTCGTTCAGCATGTGATAAAGCTGATCCTTCAAATGCAGTCTTTCCAGTTTGCGGCTTTCCAGATGCGCGTCGGAAGTGTTGACGGCGCCGGTTTCAATGCTGTGCACTTCGTGATCAACCACATGGTAGGCCTCGAACAACCTGGCAAAATGCGCATTGGTGGTTTTCAGCTGATGGATCCTTTCCTTGTATTCGGGAAATTCGTGGATAAGGTCATGTTTGCCAGCGGACATACTTTTGCTCCTGTTGAAATCCGATACAGACAGGCTAGCGCTTGTCTGCAGGTGGGGCTTTGATAATGGTCAATCAAAGCAGTTTTACTGCAGGGCTCAGGCTGTCCCGTACAAATAGACTATATTCCGGTCCGGATGTTCAAGATGTTTCTTTTTCTCCGGGCTTTCTACCCGGCGCAGCATGTCGCGGATGACATTGAGCCGGGCCTCTTCCTTGTTGTCGGTCTTGACCACGATCCAGGGGGAATCTGCGCTGTGGGTGCGCGTGAACATTTCATCCCTGGCCACCGAGTAGTCTTTCCAGTGCTTGATGGCAGTGGTATCAATCGGGCTGATTTTCCACTGGGTCAACGGGTCCTTGCGCCGGTCGGTGAGGCGTTTGCTTTGTTCGGAGCGGCTGATATCCAGATAGTACTTGATCAGGGTTATGCCTGACCTTATCAACAAGTGTTCGAAGTCATTTACAGTCTGCATGAAGATTTCATATTCCTCTTCGGTGCAGAAGCCCATCACTTTTTCCACACCGGCACGGTTGTACCAGCTGCGATTGAACAGCACCATTTCGCCGTCGGCCGGCAGATGCGAAACATAGCGTTCGAAATACCACGAATGGTTTTCCAGCTCGGTCGGTTTACCCAGAGCTACCACCCGCGTTTCCCTGGGGCTCAAATGCTCGGTAATCCGCTTGATCAGGCCGTCCTTGCCGCTGGCATCGCGGCCTTCAAACAGGATCAGCACACGGGCGTTGTTGCTGATGATATGCCGCTGCAACTTGACCAGTTCAACCTGCAGTTCATGCAATTCCTTCTTGTAACTGGCTTTGCTGATTTTCATGGTGTAGCTCCTGGATTCCCGTTGACTGTTGCAAGATACGCCAGAATTGCCGCATTGATCCGTGCGTCACCCCCTGTTATGCCCTTGTTGCCAAACAGGCGGTTGAGTTCAAACAGGTAGGGTCGCTCACCCACCATCGCCACATCGAAACCGGCATGGTTGATGCCGAGTGCTTTCGACACCTGCAGCACCAGATTGAGTGCGGCTTGAGGCGCCGGGCTGAAATCGGCTTCACCGCCGCGTGCCAGGTTGTTGTGGAAGCTGTAGGGTGACTGCACGCGCCAGTAGGCCGCCAGAATTTCATCGCCTACCAGAACGATGCGCAAATCGCGGTCGATGGGCAGATATTCCTGCACATACAGCACATCGGTCTTGCCGAGATATTGCTGCCAGTCGCTGTGGGTCTGGATCAGCCACACGCCTTCGCCCTGCGAGCTCTTGGGCAGCTTGGCCACAAACGGCTGCGGCAGGCTGTGCCAGAGTTCTTCGGCATTGGCGGTAGTATTGGCGAGGATGTAGGTATCAGGGGTGTTGTGCGGTGCCACGGCCATGAACGCGCGCGTCATCTCGATCTTGTTATGGCCGATGCGATAGGTGGCTTCACTCGGGAATACCCGCGCTTTCCACGCATATTGCAGGGCATTCAATTGCCAGTATTCCGGGAACAGCACCCAGTCGGCGCTTTGCAGCTCGGCAGCCTTGTCGTACATCTGGGCCGGCTTCATTTGCGTGGTGGCCGGGAAGCCTATCGTGCGCAACGTATCAAACGACACCATGTTCATGCTGAGGTTTTTTCCTGCAGAAAGCGGATGAACTTTTCCATTTCCTCAAGCGGATGAAAGCCCGAGAACTGGTAGCCGCCGGCGCTGAAAGTGGGCACGCCGGTGATCTGGAAACGGCGTGCGCGCTCCCAGGCTTCGTCGCAGGCGGCACGGAATGAGCGTTGTTCCAGCACTTGTTGTGCCGCTGCCACATCAAGGCCGGCTTCGGCGACAGTGGCCAGCAATACTGCCGGCTCAGCCAGATTGCCGTTGTGCACGAAATAGCGGCGATAGAGCAGTGAATGCAGCTTGTCACCGCCGTTCTGCGTGTCGGCCCACAGGCCGAGCTCTTGTGCGAGACGGCTGTTGTAGGTTTTGTCGCGGGGGCCATATTCAAGGCCAAGCTCGTCCATCAATGCATAGAGTCGCTGGTGCACACTGGTGAGATCGACACCGCGCAACAGTTCGCTCAGCAGCAAGCCTTCCTTGGGAGTGGAGGCATGCAGGGGAAACGGCGAACGTTTCACCTCCAACAGGAATCGCGTCTGCAGTTTCTCAACCACGGCATTGCCGAGATAGCACCAGGGGCACACGTAATCGGCAAAAACTTCCAGTTTGATGGCCTGTGCGTTCATGTCTGAAACCTGTTTATGGGTGGGATCCAAGCAATTGCTGGCGCAGCGTGGTGTGAGTGCTGTGATCACCAAGCCAGATGCCGACAAAGGCATTGATAAATTCGGGATCATTGAAATTGGCTATCGGTTTGCCATTGTGCAACAACACGGCAATGTCATCTTCATTCACTTCGAGTCGCAGGCTGTCCCCCTTGCGAATGTTGGGCATCACTTGCTGCATGCGCTTGTGCCAGGTTTCAGGCACGACCAGTTTTTGTTGCTTCCACTGGGTGAACACGTTGTCGATGAGATCTTCAGCTTCCAGATCCAGCTTGTAGGTGAAGGTGAGTGCGAACGGCCTGGTGCGGGGGAAATCGAATTGCGATTGCAGTGCTTCCAGCCTGGCGTCATAGACCGGTATAAACAGGCGTTTGTAACTACCCTGTCCTACGGTGACCCAGGTGGGTGCCTCCACGCTGGCCGGCAATGCTGATGGAGTGACACCCAACCACAGGCAAAGCAGCAAGCCAGTGCGTAGCGGCGACATCAGTCTTCATCCTTTTCAGTCACTGTCAGCCAGTCGAGTACAACACCGTTGGAATTGTAACGCGCGATACGGTAAAGCAGTTTGAACAGTTGCGGATGGGTGCGGATGCGCGGTTCTTCCGCCCGTGGAATGAACCAGAACAGCATGACTGCACGCACGATGCCGCTGGCCAGGAATACGATAAACAGCCCGGCGCCAAGACTGAACGGTGTCAGTTTTACCAGCAAGCCCGACAGCGCTGCCAGGTAGCCGCCGGCCAGACCGCCGGCAAACACCATCGCCGCAGTGACGATGGCCTGCAGGGAAGCATAAGTGGCGAAGTTGGAATGGTGCGGACGTATGTCGTAGAGGTAGTTGGCAGTGGTGAGGTTGAAGCCGCTCCACGCCAGCCCCGACAGCAATTGCACCACCAGCAGATAGTAGAAATTGGCTGAAAACAGCCACAATACAGGCAGTGCCGGTAGCACCGCACTGCACACCAGCATGATGTAACGGTTGCCGTGCTTGTCGCTGAGCCGGCCCCAGTAGCGCAGCATCAGGAACTGGGCGGCAATCGCTGCCGCCAGGTTCATGCTGTACTGGAAATAGCTGAAGTTGAGCACTTTCAGCATGTACACTGCAAAGAACGGGGCCGAGATGGCAGCCGCACCCTGCATGCCGGCCACAAAGTAGCTGTAGTTGCGAAACACCGGGTCCTTGAACGCTTCCCGCACGATGCCAAAGGTTTCATAGAACTGGGTCGATACCGGCACCACGGTTTGCGGCACCGGATCATTCATGTTGAAGAGATAAAAACACGAGAAGGCACGGCCAACGGTGGCTGCCAGGAACATCAGGAAAAAGCCGATCCACGCCAGTCCGATGATGTCGCCCATCGTCAGCACCACACCACCGATCACAAACACTGCCAGTGAAGTGGCCATGGTCAGCCGCGTGCGGGCCGCGAAAAATACGCCACGCTGGTTTTGTCGCGCCATGGCGCCCAGCCAGGCACGCCACTGCGGCTGGATCAGGTTGGATGAACACTGGTAGGCAATCACCAGCATGATGAGGTCGCCGGCCAGATCGTCGCGATGTTTCACTGCCAGCACCGCAAAACCGGACATCAGCAGCGTTTGCAGCAGCGCCGTGCACAGCACCAGCATGCGCCGGGTGAAAAAAGTACCCAGCCACACCGACACCAGTTGCATCAGGGAACCCAGCAGTTGCGGGAATGCGGTCAGAAAACCCATCTGGATGCTGGTGGCACCCAGATGCAACGCAAAAGCGTTCATGAAGTTGTCGCAGGCCGAGGTCATCGCTGACGACGCCACCGCCTCCTTCTGGCTGTAATCCAGCGATTTCAGCAGGTGGTAGCGTGGATGTTGGCTATTGCTATCGGTCGGTTCGGACATGTACGACAGGAATCCAGCTGGATGTCAGGGTGGCGGATGCAGGTAAAATGCCGGCTGTGATTATCCCGCATCCCGGGCCGCGCGCCTATTGATTGGAGACAAAACATGAGTAAAGCAATCGTGATGCAGCAAACCGGTGGCCCGGAAGTGTTGCAACTGCTGGAAGTGACAGTGGCAAAACCGGCCAAAGGCGAAGTGCAGGTCAGAATTGCTGCCGCTGGCGTCAACTTCATCGACACATATCAGCGTAGCGGCCTGTATCCGGTGCCGCTGCCGCACATTCCCGGCGGCGAGATGTGCGGCGTGGTGGTGGCGACCGGTGCCGGTGTCAAGGACTTCAAGGCAGGCGATCGTGTGGCCTGCGGCACCGGCGGCCAGGGTTGCTATGCCGAACTGGTCAATGTGCCGGCAGCGCGACTGGTGAAAGTGCCCAAGGGCATCAGTGATGAGGTGGCAGCCGCCATCATGCTGAAAGGCATGACCGCGCAATACCTGATCCGGCAGGTCTACCGCGTCGGCAAGGGCGATACCATTCTGGTGCATGCGGCGGCCGGCGGTGTTGGTCTCATTCTTTGCCAGTGGGCGAATGCCCTGGGCGCTACTGTTATTGGCACCGTCAGCTCTGCGGCCAAAGCCAGACTGGCCAAAGCCAATGGTTGCACGCATGTGATCAACTACGCGGAAAAGGTTTTCGTGAAAGAAGTGAAAAGAATTACCAAAGGCCGGATGCTGCCGGTGGTCTATGACTCAATAGGAGCAGCTACATTCCCGGCTTCGCTCGATTGCCTGCAGAAGTTCGGACTGTTCGTGACTTATGGCAATGCTTCGGGCCCGGTGCCGGCTTTCGCTCCTGGTCTGTTGGCACAAAAAGGTTCGCTGTTCATGACACGCCCGACCTTGTTTGATTTTGTGCATACGCCCGAGCTGCTGCGCAAGGTGGCCAATGAAGTGTTTGCTGTAGTGAAAAACGGCACCGTAAAAATCAGCATCAACCAGCGTTATCCATTGGCACAGGCAGCCAAGGCCCACATCGATCTGCAGGCGCGCAAGACTACCGGCAGCATATTGTTGCTGCCATAACGTGCCTCGCATTCTTCTTTTCGGTAAGCTTCGATGTTTGAAGCGGCGGGGCAGGAATAGGTTTCTGCGACCGTCGGAGGCCATGGATGGCCGGAGGCGAGCCTACAGGGACGTACTCGTGGCGTGTCGCAGGGGCCTATTCCTGCTCCGCCGCCCGCACCAATCCAGGGATTATCAATGACGAAACATTTCTCAATGCTGCCGGAATGGGCGCAGCAACAGGCTGTGATGTTGGCGTGGCCGCATGAAAGCACTGACTGGCAACCGTGGCTGGCGGCGATTCAGCGTGACTATGTGGAGCTGGCTGTCGCGATTGCCAGCGAAGTGACGCCGTTGATCCTGTGTCAGGATGAGGCTCATAAAAAGCAGATTACAGAGCAACTGGCTGGCCGTTGCCAGCACGCGCCGCGTTTGGTGATTGCGCCTTACAACGATACCTGGTGCCGCGACTATGGTCCGATCACGCTGGCTGCCGATGGCAAAGTGCAGATGCTGGATTTCCAGTTCAAGGGCTGGGGCGACAAATACGATGCCACTCTCGACAACAGGATCAATCAGCAAATCTGGGGCGAATGGCGTGCGCCGCTCAGAACCATTCATTATGAACTTGAAGGTGGCAGCATCGAAACGGATGGGCAAGGCACGCTGCTCACCACCGCGCACTGTCTGCTCGACAGCAATCGCAACAAGGATTTCACCAAAGCCCAGGTGGAAAAATTTGTGCTGGAACAGCTCGGGCTTGATCGCATCCTGTGGATCACTGAAGGCGCGCTGCTGGGCGATGATACTGATAGCCACATCGACAACCTGGTGCGGTTCTGCTCGCCCGACACCATCGCCTATGCCACCTGCTCACGCGGTAATGATGTGCACTATGAGCCGATGCAGAAGATGAAGGCGCAGGTGGAAGCATTGCGGCAGCCCAGCGGCGAGCCCTACCAGTTGCAACCTATGGAAATCCCGGCGCCGCAGTTTGATGAGAATGGCAAACGCCTGCCGGCCAGCTATGTGAATTTCCTGATCGTCAACCACAGTGTGATCGTGCCGGTGTTTGGTTGTGACGAAGATGCAGCGGCGCTGGCCGGTTTGCAGGCTTGTTTCCCGGGCAAAAAGCTGGTGCCGGTGCCGGGGGGCAACCTGATCAAACAATATGGCGGCCCGCACTGTGCTACGATGCAATTACCTGTGGGAACCCTGCTATGACCACCAAACATCTTCGCGCTGCCGTCATTCAGCAACAAGCCTGGCCCGACAAAAACCAAAGTCTGGCCGAGAGCGAGCGTTTGCTGAAAGCGGTGCACAAGTCGCATCAGCCGGAGCTGGTGCTGCTGCAGGAACTGCACACCACCCATTATTTCTGCCAGAGTGAAGACACGGCGGTGTTTGATCTGGCTGAGCCTTTGGATGGGCCGAGTGCGGCTCGCCTTTCTGCTTTGGCCAAACAATACAGCTGTGTGTTGGTGGGCGGCATTTTTGAGAAACGCGCGGCCGGTGTGTTTCACAACACGGCGCTGGTGTTTGACAAAGACGGCTCACTCGCCGGCACCTATCGCAAGATGCATATCCCGGATGATCCGGCCTTCTACGAAAAATTCTATTTCACACCCGGTGATGCCGTGCGCCTCGATGGCAAGAGCGGCTTCACGCCGATCAAGACCAGTGTTGGCAAACTCGGCGTGCTGATCTGCTGGGACCAGTGGTATCCGGAAGCGGCGCGGCTGATGGCGCTGGCCGGTGCCGATGTGTTGCTGTATCCCACCGCCATTGGCTGGGACCCGCAGGAACAGGACGACGAAAACCAGCGGCAACAAGGCGCCTGGCAGACCATCCAGCGTGCACATGCGGTGGCCAATCACCTGCCGGTATTGGTGGCCAACCGTGTGGGCCATGAAGCGGCGCCAGGCGCGGGCAGTGGCATCAACTTCTGGGGCGGCAGCATGGTCGTGGGCCACCAGGGCGAGATACTGGCGGAAGCCGATTCCAGCACCAGCGGTTCACTGGTGGTTGATCTCGACATGAGCCGCACCGAAAGCCTGCGCCGCATGTGGCCGTATTTCCGCGATCGTCGTATTGATGCCTATGGCGGGCTCACCGCCAGATTTCTCAAATAACCGCAGGCAACGGGGAGAGAAGACGATGGATCTGCTGAAAGGTTCCCACATCCCCCAGTTGCGCCACTGCTGGTATGTGGCGGCATGGAGCCATGAAGTGCCGGTGGGCAAACTGCACGGTATCACCATCATCGGCCAGCCTGTGCTGATCTACCGCAAGCAGGACGGCACGCTCACCGCCATGGCCGACCAATGCTGCCATCGCCATGCCCAGCTCTCACGTGGCCGTCTCGAAGGCGACGACGTACGCTGCATGTATCACGGCCTCAAATACAACAGCAGCGGCCACTGCATCGAAATTCCTGGCCAGGACGACATCCCCGAGCGCTTCTGCGTGCGCACCTATGCCGTGCAGGAAGCCGACAGCTGGATCTGGGTGTGGATGGGCGAACATGACAAGGCCGACCACGCGCTGATTCCCTCAGCCACCGGCCCTGATGATCCGCGTTACCACATGCGCAGCGGCCATATCGATTACCAGGCCAACTACTTGCTGGTGAACGACAACCTCACCGATTTCTCGCACATCGCGTTCGTGCACGAAAACAGTTTTGCACGCGGCACCAAAGACACTGCAGTACTGCAGCCGCGCGTGCAATTGCTTGAGCGCGGCATCCGCATCACCCGCTGGAATCGCAACCAGCCTAGCCGCCATAACGATCCGCTGCATCCGGTTGCCGATGTATTCATGACCTATGATTTTTTGGTGCCAGGTGTATTGCTGATGTTCACCGGCTCCTATCCGGCCGGCACCGCTGAAGCAGTGCAGCTGGGTTCGCCCGGCGAACGCGAGCCGTTCGCTGCCACTTTCACCTCACAAGCGGTAACACCACTTACTGCCAACACCAGCCGCTATTTTTTCTGCTGGGGTCCGCGCAGCGAAGAACACAAGGCCAACCCGCAGATCATCGAGAACCTGTGGCAGCTCGCCCATATTGCGTTTGAAGAGGACCGCCAGATCATTGAAGCGCAGCAGCGCAATATCAACCTCAACACCAACGCGCCGGTGCTGTCCATCACGCATGATCGTGGGCCGACCATGATGCGCAAGGTGATTGAAAGGTTGCATGCGGCGGAGACGGGTCAGCAATGAAATCCGGGATTCAACCCTGGAAATGAGATAAAAATGTCCAATGTCATTGTTGTCATCGGAGCAGGTTCGATCGGTCAGGCGATTGCACGGCGCGTCAGTGTCGGCAAGCATGTGCTGCTGGCTGATTTGCGCCGCCACAATGCTGAATCTGCAGCGAACGTCCTGAGTGACGCCGGTTTCGAGGTGAGCACTACAATCGTCGACGTATCTGCACGGGCTTCAGTGCAAGCGCTTGTTGGGAAGGCCGCATCAATTGGTGCCATTACCGGCGTCATCCATGCGGCCGGTGTGTCTCCCACGCAGGCAACGCCGGCAGTAATCCTGAAAGTCGATCTCTATGGTACTGCGCTGGTGCTTGAGGAATTCGGCAATGTCATTGCGGACGGTGGAGCGGGAGTAGTGGTCGCTTCGCAGTCAGGGCATCGCCTGCCAGCGTTGACTGTTGAGCAAAACAAGGCGCTGGCAACTACACCGGTTGATGAGTTGCTTGCACTGCCAATGTTGCAGCCGGAGCATGTGAAGGATTCGCTCCACGCCTACCAGCTTTCCAAGCGTGGCAACTCACTGCGGGTTATGGCTGAAGCGGTGCGGTGGGGCAAACGTGGCGCGCGCGTCAATACCATCAGCCCCGGCATCATCTTCACGCCGCTGGCCAGGGACGAGCTGAACGGCCCGCGCGGTGACGGCTATCGACGCATGATCAGGTTGTCTGCGGCCGGGCGCGGCGGTACGCCGGATGAGGTAGGAGCTGTTGGCGCGCTTTTGATGGGGCCGGATGGTAATTTCATCACCGGCAGCGATTTCCTCATGGATGGCGGCGTCACCGCTGCCTACTGGTTCGGCGAACTCGCGCCACAGTGATGGCAAGCATTGTGAATTTGTTCAGGAGGATGTTCATGAATTCTTCACGTCTGCAGGTAACCATCCTGTTGGCGGCAATGCTGGGTTCATTGCCGATCGCTGCCCAACAGTCTTTGCCGGCACCGCTGGTGGGCGGCCCGCCCACCCAGGTGCCGGTTGCCGTGCAGATTCTGCGCTGGCATATGCTCGACAATGAAGTCAGTTCCCTGATGTTCCGCAGCATGGACACTCTCTTCACCACCCGCACAGTTGCCCGCAGTGGACCGGTGTGGGAACTGCCGCATCGGGATCATGCGCTGGATTTCAGCTATAAATGGCAAGACAAGAGCTTGCCAGCCGGGCAGTTGCTGGAACGCACCTACACCAATGCGCTACTGGTGATGAAGGATGGGCGCATTGTCAGCGAGACGTATCGCAACAACACTTCCCCCCAATCCCGCTTTATCGGCTGGTCGATGACCAAGTCGATCACTTCAGTGCTGGTCGGTTGTGCGCTGGCTGACGGCACCATTGATTCGCTCGATACTCCGATCTCCCGCTACCTGCCCGAACTCAAGGGCGGCGGCTATGACGGTGTCACCATCCGCCAGGTGATGCAAATGCGTTCTGGCGTGGATTACGAGGAGCGCTATGATTTTGAACATCCCGGCACCGCCGCCAGCAACCATATCGCCGCGCTGGTGCGTAATACTGCGCGCTTTGTGGATGTGGCGCGCACGTTGAAACGTATCCATGCTCCGGGCGAATTCTTCCAGTACAAAACCATTGATACCGCGGTGCTGGGCTGGCTGATCGAGCGCGTGAGCAAAGGCAGTGTGGCGGCTTACACCGAGCGTTGCCTCTGGGAACCTTTGGGCGCGGAAGCAGACGGGTTCTACATCATGGATGGGGCGCCGGGGGTCGGCCGCGAATTCAGCGGCGCGGGTTTCAACGCCACACTGCGTGACTTTGCCCGTTTCGGGCAAATGGTGCTCAACGGTGGCCTCGCCGATGGTCGGCGCATTGTGTCAGAGGACTGGATACGGCAGTCCACGCAGCCGAGTGGCGGTGAAGCACAAAGTCGCGGTGGTTATGGGCTGCAATGGTGGATGGTCGGGAACAGCGGGGCGTTCTCCGCCATCGGCCTGCAGGGGCAGTATATTTATATCGATCCCGCCACCAAAACCGTAGTGGTGAAGCTGAGCTACTTCCCGCCTGGTGACAACACGGCACTTGCTGCAGAGACCCAGGCTTTCATGGCTGCTGCCTCAGCCTGGAAACCGGATTTATAGAATAACAACCTGATTGGACAGTTCTTCCGGGTTGTGGGCACTGTGTTGCGGAAAATGCTGATGCAGCAATGCGGCAATCCGTTTTAACCCGTCAATACTGCCCTCCGAAAATCGACCCGACTGAAACGCCTTGGTCATGCTGGCACAGATGGTTTCCCATTCCTGTTGCGGCACCCGCGCGCTGATGCCGCGATCCGCCACGATTTCCAGTTGCTGTTCTGCAAACAACACGTAGACCAGAATGCCGGTATTGTGTTCGGTGTCCCAGATACGCAAATCGGAAAACAGGTTCACGGCGCGGGTGCGTGCATCAATGTTGCGCCACAGATGTGGCCAGTCCAGCGCACCTTCCACAACAAAACGGATTTCAGCGCGATTGCCTTTTTCGGAAGCAGCAATAGCTGTTGCAATCGACTCACATACAGATTTTGAAAAAGCACGGCGCACTTGCCAGGGCATTACCAGCGCATGTGTGAGTATTCGTTTTAATTTCGCTAACAGTTTCATCACCAGCGTCCCGAGGCTCCGCCGCCACCAAACCCGCCACCGCCGCCACTCCAGCCGCCACCGCCACCACTACTGCCACCGCCTGAGCGGCCTTGCATTGAGGAAGCGAGCAGAACAAACCAGATTTCATTGGGGACCAGGGCCAGCATCAACGCCATGAAAGCTATCCCCACGGCCATCATCAAGGACCAGCCAATCACCAGCCACACAAACAACACAATGAGGGGTGCTCCCGCTACCGGCGCCACAATGTGCCCGGTCACGCCCCGCATTATTTTTATGAAAATCATGCCCAGCACAATGATGAAGAAGAAGGAGATAGCCTGCTGGTTTTCATCGCCTGCCGGACGGGCACTGTCTTGCTGGCCGGGCGGGATTGTGCCGGCTATGCGTTGATAGACACTGTCCACCACTGCATTGATGCCGCCATAAAATTCGCCTTGTCTGAAAAATGGAGCCATCACCGTGTCCAGCAAGCGGCTGGCCACTACATCCGGAATGGTGCCTTCCAGTCCATAGCCCACCTGCATTTGTGAACGGCGGTCGTCTTTGGCAATGAACAACAGCAAACCATTGTCCACTTTGGCAGCACCCAGCTTCCATTTCTCAACTACACGCATGGAGTAGGTAAAGGCATCTTCCGGCGCCGATGAGGCAATGATCAATACCTGCATTTGTGCGCCGTATTTGTCGTGCAGCGACCTCAGCTTTGCGGAAAGCTGTGCCTGTTGATTGGCGTCGAGCGTGCCCGTCATATCGATCACGGGACTGGTCAGTGGCGGAATCTCCTGCAGCGAACTGCTGGCGGCATTGGCAGCGGGCATCGTCGCCACCAGCTGCAACAGGCAGAGCAGGAAATAGCAGTACCAGCGTCGCAGTGTTGGCATCACAGTATGGATAAACTACTGCTGTGGTGCTGGTGCTGGTGCTGGTGCAGGTTTGGAAAAATCCACTTTGGGCGGAGCACTGATGGCTTTTTCATTCTCCACCGCAAAATTGGGTTTGGTTTTCATATCAAGATATTTGGCCGTCAGATTGCTCGGGAACGAGCGTATCGTGGTGTTGTAGGTTTGCACGGCTTCGATATAACGCTTGCGTGCCACCGTGATGCGGTTTTCGGTGCCTTCCAGTTGCGCCGACAGATCCTGGAAATTGCGGTCGGCTTTCAATTGCGGATAATTTTCCGACACCACCAGCAAGCGCGACAACGCGCTGGTCATGCTGGCCTGCACTTGCTGGAACTCTGCAAAGGCTTTGGGATCATTCAACAGTTCCGGTGTGGCCTTGATGCCGCCCACCGAGGCGCGGGCATTGGTGACTGCTTCCAGCACTTCGGCTTCATGCTCGGCATAGCCTTTTACCGTTGCCACCAGATTCGGCACCAGATCGGCCCGGCGCTGGTATTGGTTCAGCACTTCCGACCACGCAGCAGAGATCGCCTCATCCTGGCTTTGCAAATCGTTGTATCCGCAGCTGCTTGCCGCCAGCGTCATGACCAAAGTCAAAAGTAAACGTAGTTTCATGCAAGTTCTCCTGTGAACAAGTCCCACTTGATACATCCTTGCGGTAAAGTGTATATGAATCCGGTCGCAAACACTTTGATCAATTCAGCAACGAGCGGGAAATCAGCTATGGAAACAGGTTTTTGGCATGACAGATGGGCGCGCCGTGAAATTGCCTGGCATGAAAGTGCGGCGCACCCGTTGCTGGTCGAGTATTTTTCCAGGTTGAAGCTGGCCACAGGCAGTCGCGTATTCGTGCCGCTGTGCGGCAAGACCATTGATATAGCCTGGCTGCTGGCCAACGGTTACCGGGTGGCGGGCGCTGAATTGAGCGAGATCGCCATCACCGAGCTGTTCCAGGAGCTGGGCGTGCAGCCGGTCATCACCAGGCTGGGCAAACTTGCTCATTACGGTGCCCATGACATCGACATCTTCGTTGGCGACATCTTCGATCTGACAGCGGCAACATTGGGGCAGGTCGATGCAATCTATGATCGTGCGGCTTTGGTGGCGCTGCCCAGGACCATGCGTGAGCAATATTCGCAACACTTGCGCAACCTTACCCGTACCGCGCCGCAACTGTTGATCACGTTTGAATACGATCAGCAGCTGATGGATGGCCCGCCGTTTGCCATTGTCAAAGCCGAAGTGAAACAGCATTATGCCGCGGCCTATCACTTGACGGCAGAGGTACACAGGCAGTTGCCAGGTGGCTTGAAAGGGAAAGTGCCGGCAACTGAGACTGTCTGGTTGTTGCAACCGGCAAAAAAATAAACAGGTTCATTACATGCCCGGTGTTGAGTGGTTGTTGTTGTATCTGGTGCTGGGCACGTTGACTGGATTCCTGGCTGGTTTGCTGGGTTTGGGCGGCGGCGGCATCCTGGTGCCGTTGCTGGTCACCATATTTGCCTGGCAGGGATTCGGCACCGATAACGTCGTGCATCTGGCGCTGGGTACCACCCTGGTGGCCTGCATGATGATTGCTTCCCTGGCCAGCCTGCGCGCGCATGCGTTACGCGGCGCTGTCGAGTGGCGGTTCGTGCGCGGCATGGCGCCCGGCATCATGCTGGGCGCGTTTGTAGTTGCCCAGCTGGTTGGCAACGTCAACTCGGCCTACATAGCGTTGTTTTTTTCGCTGTTCATGGCGCTGATGGCCGTGCAACATTTTCTGGATTGGCAACCCCGGCCCAACCCCAGGCCAACCACCTTGCCAGGCCTGGCTGCAGTGGGTGTCGTGATCGGAGCCGTTTTCACGATTGCGGCAGTGGGCGGGGGTTTTCTCACCTTTATCTACCTGGGCTACAAGAACGTGGACCTGAAAAAAGCCATTGGCACTTCCGCGGCGATGGCCTTGCCGATTTCCATCAGTGGCGCCATTGGCTACATGGTCAGCGGCTGGTCCAGAACCGTGAGCACTCCCTATACGCTTGGCTACGTTTATGTGCCGGCCTTTGTCGCCATAGCCATCGCTATCGCCGTGGCAGCCCCCTATGGCGCGCGCTATTCGCACAGTTTGCCGGATGCGCAGCTGAAAAAGTGGTTTGCCGTTGTCTCGCTGGTGCTGAGCATCAAGATGTTCGTGTCATTTCTGCAATTCTGATGAGCCTGGCAGCGCCGTCTAGCACCAGCTGGCGCGCTCATCCGAGTGTGACAGCAGTTCCTGGATGTTGGCTTCTATGATGCGATAGCCGACATTGCCATAGAGTTTCTGGCGGCCGCCGGGGAACAGGAAAGTAGGGCTGCCTTCCACCAGATGTTTTTCCTTGGCAGAGAAATCGGCGCACAGCGCCGCATAAGCCTGGCCACTGTCGATCTGTTGGCGAATTTCCATCAAAGGCAAATCCAGCTCTGCGGCTATCGCCTCCTGTATGGAGCGATCGGCAATGTTCTGCAGATCCCTGAAAAAGCGCAGCCGAAAACGCCACATGGCTTCTTCGAACACGGTTTTGCCTTCGTGGACGGGTTGTGGTTCTGACGGAATCCGGCCGGCCTTTTCCAGCAGCTGGATGGCCTTGAGAAACAGGTGGCAGCTGGCGGAGGAGGGCGGAGTGTTGCGCAGCCAGATCTCCGGATGCACTTCGATATGCCCAAACGGCTTGGCCATTTCTTTCACATGCCTGGCATAGGTTTCGATGCCGCCCCGGCTGCCCCAGCTGTTGTCGATCCAGCCGTTTACATTCCCGAACAGCGGCAGGAAGTGATAGTCCAGACGAATCTGGTTACCGAAGTGGCGGCGCAGTTCATCCAGCTTGATTTGCGCCACATAGGCCCACAGGCACAGGACATCCGAAAAATAGGCGATGGAGATCATGGCTGGCTTTGGCATGGGCAGGGTCCTCGGAAATCCTGCAATAATAAACCAGTCATGGTCGCGTTTTTCCATTAGCTGCGCTAATCTCTGGCGGCCGTTCTATTTCAATGATTCCACAAGAAGGAGACTCGCATGCGCTTTCCTCGTGTTCTGTTGTTTACCATTGCTGCATCACTGTCATCACTGGCCGGCGCTTCCGGTGTCGATGCGGTGTATTACCCGGATCAGGGCAGGGTAGTGCTGCCCAATCTCAAGGTTGGCAACCAGGTTTATTTCGCAGTGCTCAACAAACTGCCTGGCACCAATGACTTCCGGCTGGATCTGACCAGCGTCAATAACCTCTCAACAACACCGTCGTTTACGCCGGCCGCCACCAGCGATCTGATAGGAACTTTTACATCGGTGGAAAGCCCGACCTCGTCTGCCACCATCAACGCAGATGGCACCTATACCATGATCCAGGGTCCCAAAACCGATCCCAATTGCCCTGCCGCCGGCGGCACCGAATCCGAGACTTGGCAATATGAGCCCACCACGGGTGTATTCAGCGCGATTGCACTGGTAGACAACAACGGCCAGTGTGGTTTTTCGAATCCACAAGGCATAGTCAGGATCAAGAAAGTGGGTACCGATCTGTATTTCATGGAAGGAACCCAGCAACAAAAATTGGTCAGGAAATAATGCAGCAGTCTGTTAGTGGTCTTCCGGCTGCCTCCGGGTCGGTAATAGTGTAAATATTTTTCAAGACATACAGTGAGGTTGCCCCTTGGTGCACCGGTCTATATGCTCGACCCGGTGTTTCTGAGGGGGAACCATGTTGCGTAATCTGTTGGTGCTATTCGCTTGTTTGTGTTGCACGGTGCAGGCGCAGAATCTCCCTCGCACAGCCGTGGGCAAACCCGATCTGCAGGGCATCTGGCAAGTCAAAGCCGGTGCCGGCGCTGATCTTGCTGTCTTGCTCAAAGATGCCGGCAACTCCAAAGCGCTTCCATACCTTCCAGCTGCTCTGACGCAAAAACAAGCCAATTTCACCGAGCGGGCCAGCAAGGATCCGTTTAATCGCTGCTGGTTGCCCGGCACGCCGCGCGTGATGCTGCTCGATTATCCGTTCCAGATTACCCAGACCGATGCGGAAGTGGCGCTTACTTTCCAGTGGCAGCAGGTCTATCGTCTGATACATACCAGCGGCGGCAAGTCGCGTTATGAGGGCGTGGAATCATGGATGGGCCATTCACGCGGGCATTGGGAAGGCGATGCGCTGGTAGTGGAGGTAACTGAATTCAACGACCGCAGCTGGCTTGATGCCAGCGGCAATTTCCACAGTGGTGCGATGCAGGTGAGCGAGCGTTACCAGCTGCGCGATGCCGATACCATTGCTTATCAGGCTACCATTACCGATCCCAAAACCTACAGCAAACCGTGGACGATAGCGGCTGAATTCAAGCGGCAAAAAAACCAGCCACGCCTGCTGGAATACCAGTGCCAGGCCGAGAAAGAAGAAGCCAATGGCGCTTTCGAACACGATGAGCGCCTGTGGTATCCGGCCAAAATTCCTGCCAGCAACCAGCCATTTGATGCCAGCGCCGGCAAACCACCGCCACTGCCAAAAAGTAGCGCAACCATTCGTCGATTGAAGGACGGCACCCCTGATCTTGGTGGTTACTTCATGTCGGATGCCGGCGGCGCCAACTACGGGCTGGAAGGCACCAAGGGTGGATTTCTGACACCCAATTCGCGCGGCGTGGTAATTGATCCTGCCAGCGGCGTGTTGCCTTACCAGCAATGGGCAAGGGACGAGCGCATCAATCGTGAACAGCCTTGGCGCGGCTACGACGATCCAACCGCCCACTGTTTTGTGGCCGGCATTCCGCGTTCGCTGTATGTGCCGTCACCGTTCCAGATCGTGCAGACCCGGGACAATGTGGTGTTTTTGCATGAGCGCATGGCCTGGCGCCAGGTGGCACTCAATCGTCGCGACCATCTGCCCGACACCACCCGCTTGTGGCAGGGTGATTCCATCGGCCATTTCGAGGGTGATACGCTGGTGGTGGATACCCGCAATTTCAACGGCAAGCAGTGGCACAACGAAGTGGGTGATGTGATGAGCCATATGCAGACGCTCACCGAGAGCTTTACGCCGGTCAGCGAGGATCGCATCATCTACCGCGCCACCGTCAGCGACCCGATTCCTTACTCGCGGCCGTGGACCATCGAGTTCCCGCTCAACCGCATGGATGACGAACTGCTGGAAGTGGCTTGCCTGGAAGATAACGGGGATTTGCAGCATCTGAAGGATGTGCGCGATGAATACCGGGCAGCACATTCCAACAAGTAGCAATACGGAGCCAGGAACATGAATGCGAAAATAAAATCATTGCTGTCAGTGGTGCTGGCGATCTCGAGCAGTGCAGCGCTGGCGCATCACTCCTTTTCTGCCGAATATGACAGCAGCAAACCACTCGCACTCACCGGCAAGGTGACAGAGATGAAGTGGTCGAATCCGCATGGCTGGATCTATCTGGATGTTACTGATGAAAAAGGCAACACCGTCAACTGGGCGCTGGAAACCACCGCTGCCAACGGCCTGATCCGTCGCGGCTGGCGCAAGGAAGATTTGCCACCCGGCACTGTGCTCAAGGTTGAAGGCTGGCAGGCGCGCAACGGCAGTGCCACCGGCAATATCCGGTCAGTGACATTAGCGGACGGGCGCCGCCTGTTTGCCGGCACTTCCAACCAGAGTGTGCAGGACGAAGAGAAGGCGAAATAAGCCCACTATCGAGGTGCCGGAACGTCCTTGTTTGCTGCATGAATTCCGGCCTCCTGGTTGTGAGCCAGAACATTGCGCTGGGTATCGGTGGCGGCTACTATCCGCAGCTTAGTGCACGTTGAAAACAGGCGCACCAGAATACCGGGACCGATACCCGGAACGGGGGATACAGAAATGCAGATTGCGAAGAAATTGGTGGCGGCTTCCGGGCTGTTGCTCATCATCGGAATAGCTGGTGTGCAAGCGGCTGATTCCGATACCAGGAGCGTGGGACGTGGTTGGCCGCTGGCCGTCGACCTCAATCAGCCGCCGCCCAATCCCAAGCCTGTGAAGGTGCAGGACCCGACAATCCAGCAAGCTGTGGATCGTGACCTCTGGCAGGTCGGTCCGGCGCCGATGCGTGGTTTCGGTGGCATCCTGGGCGGGTTTCCGCCGGGTTCAGGTGGGCCTCCTGGTATAGGCGGGCCTGCTGCAGGTGGCCCTCCCGGAGCAGGTGGCCCTCCCGGTGCAGGTGCACCTCCAGGTAATAACGGCGGCGGGAGGCCCCCAGTTGCCGGGGTACCGCCGGTGGCGGGTTCGCAGGGAGTTGCTACCGAGTTGTTCGCCAGCGCCACGGGCGGCAAGGCACCTGCTGGTGTGAAGCCACTGCCGGTTGACCTCTTTACCACCAAGGATTTCTACCAGGACCGCGCACTGTGGAGCGACCCGCGCTACTTCCGTTGCAACAGCCCTTATGGGGCAGAGTCGCAGCGGGGTGCCAATGGCGCTGCACTGGCTGGCAATGATCCGAAGAATGCACCGTGGGGATTCTGTGATCGCGACTATCCGCGCTCGTCCATGGTGAGCCCGTATCCCTTCAAGACTGCGCAGGAACACTACGAAGCGCTGATGGCCGAAACCAAGGCGCACGGTGGCCCGACCCAGTACACCTATAAAACCGTGCCCGGCGACTGGACCGGCCGTTATGGACTCGGCGGACAGAACTGGTACGGCAGCATGCGCGTCAACCAGATCCCGACTATCCTGTCGCTGCTCACCCCCGAGTACCAGAAACGCATGGTGGAGCTGCTTTATCAGGAAGGCGTCAACGCCGCCTCCCAATGGCCTTCGCAATATTGCTGGCCGGAAGGCTTCATGCGCCGCTTTGATCCGGTGGCCATTCAGCCTGGCATTAATCCCCATTACGTCCTGGTCACACCGGAACTGATACAGATTTCCACTGGGGTGGCGCGCAATTTTGTTACCAACATCAATGTCGGTCGCTCATTCAACATGAGCGGCGCCACGCCACGCCTTGGCGCCGACGTGCCGCGCTGGTACGGCGAGACCGTTGGCTTCTGGGACAAGGAAAACCTGATCACCTGGACTTCCAACGTGCAGGGCTGGATGGTGCATGGCAAGTACGAGTTTTCGAGCAAGATGCAGACCATCGAAATCTATTCAGCAATCCGCGATGCCCAGGGCAAGCTCACCGGCCTCAACCACGAAGCGATCTTCTACGATCCTGAATCGCTGGTGCAGCCAACCCGCATTGTGCGCACGCTGACCCGCCTGGGCGGCATGGATACCGGCAATCCCTACGCCTTCATCGAATGTGTGCCGAACATCTATGCGGTCAAAGGCAAGGCCACACCAGTCACGCCCGGCCAGGTGATCGAGTATGAAGTGCCTGACATGTATGGTCGTCCGTGGGCGAAAACGTGGGCGAAGTATTTCGAATCCGGCATGAAAGATCCGGACAAGGCCAAGGAAGAAGAAATGTTCAATTTCGACACCCCTGCCGATAAAAAGAGTGGTAAATGACAATGAATAAACTGATCTTGCGGAATATCTGCGGCGCCACGGCGCTGGGTCTTGGCCTGGTTGCAACCTCGGTGCAGGCGCATCACTCGTTCGCGGCGTATGACATGACCAAGACGGAGATCCTGACTGGCGTGGTCACGCGCGTGAATCCGGATGCCAACCATCTGCAGATTTTCTTCGCGCCGATGAACGAGGAGCGCAAGAACGTTGAGCGCGACAAGGATGGCAAGCCGGTGATCTGGGCCGTGGAAATGGCCGGCTCGGCCGCTGCAGCCCAGGATGGCATCTCTGTCTCCACGTTCACGTCAGGTACGGTCTTCAGTGTAGGAGTACATCCGCAACGCAGCGGCGATCCTTCCGGCTTCAGGGAAGGCCCGCTGTTCAAGTGTCCGAATGGCGCGAACGGCAAAGCCACACCGCCGAAACCGGGCCAGCATTGCGACTCAGTGGAAGGCAACACCGCTTTTGGTCAGGGCAAGCTGCCTACGCCGACCAAATGAGATAACTGATGAGTTTGCTGGAAATCGCAAAAGCGATAGACGCCACAGCGCTGAGTACGTCTCTCAAAACCATCAGCTGGATAATACCGTTGATGCAGTGCTTCCATGTCCTGATGGTAGGAGTGGTGTTTGTCTCCATTCTGATGATTACACTCAGGGTACTGGGCCGTGTGCGTAACGATGAACCGTTGTCGCAGACCTGGAACCGCTTCGCGCCATTCCTGTGGAGTGGAATTGTGGTCATGGTGGTGAGCGGCGTGCTGCTGGTCATCGCCGAACCGGTGCGCGAGCTGATGGCGCTGTCGTTCCGGCTCAAGATGCTGCTGCTGCTCATTTGCGTGATCAGTGCCGCTTTTTTCGGTCGTATCATGCGCGGCGCCAGTCTTGCAGCCGCAGTTGAGACACTATTGCCGGCTGGTATCCGGTTGACTGCGGTAGTCACACTGGCACTTTGGATCGCGATTATCGTGTTCGGCCGGACTATCGCCTACGACGATTCGGTCTGGGGTGAGTGGTCGCCGGCCGTGTTGCAGCGGGGTGCAGGGACATGAGAACGCCTCCGTCATTCGTGCATGACATCGAATTTTCCGTCGTTGGCGAATGGATGCGCAGCAATGTGCTCGCCATGCCCTGGGTCAATGTGACGCACGTGCTGTGTGTCACCTTTGTATTCGGCACCATCCTGATAGTTGATCTGCGCCTGCTGGACCTGCTCGACCGTGGACGTGCGGTGACCAAGGTTGCCAACGAGATGCTGCACCTGACCTGGGCTGCTTTCGCTGGCGCCGTGTTGACCGGTGCCATGTTTTTCTCGGCCAACGCCACCACTTACTGGTTCAACAATGAGTTCCGTTTCAAGATGCTGGCGATACTGCTCGCTGGCGTGAACATGGCGGCATTCCACTTCACGACTTACCGCACTGTGGCTGGCTGGGATCGCAATACACCTACACCGCGCGCAGCCAAAGTGGCTGCTGCACTTTCCATCCTGATCTGGATCGCCGTGGTTGTGCTCGGCCGCCTGATCGGCTTCACCAAGGGTTTCGATGTGACGTTGCCGGACAACGTCGATTTCGATTTTGGTAATCCCTGACGTTCGTCAGGGCCTCAAGCGCTTGGGTGAGCCATATGTGCCACCAAAGCACCATAGAAAAACTTCGTTCAGCCTTAACCGTCTTGCACTATGTTGACAGCAGTTCTGTCCAGGAAAGGATTCCTGCATGCCCTCGCTGGCCCAGCCTGCAAGCCCGCTTGCCGGTAACAATCGCGCCCCTTACCAACGTCACCAACCCGAGCACACACTGCTGTATCAGTTGGTAGAGCGTCATTACCCCACCTTCAACACCCTGATGGCCAAGACCGGGCGGCCCTTGCCGGATTTTGTGCAACAGGAGTTTGATGCCTACCTCAAGTGTGGCCGCCTGGAGCACGGCTTTCTGCGCGTGCAGTGCAGCCGCTGCAAGCACGAAGACCTGGTGGCGTTCAGTTGCAAGAAACGCGGGTTCTGTCCCAGTTGTGGTGCCAGGCGCATGGTAGAACATGCCGCTTTGCTGGTGGACGAGATTCTGCCGCAGGCTCCCTACCGGCAGTGGGTGCTCAGTGTGCCGTTCCAGCTGCGTTTCCTGTTCGCCAGCTATCCCGAGTTGATGGGCAAGGCGCTGGGCATTGTGTATCGCACCATCGCCACGCATTTGATTCACAGCGCGGGCCACACCCACGACACTGCCCGCACCGGGGCCATCACTTTTATTCAGCGCTTTGGTTCTGCTCTGAATCTCAACGTGCATTTTCATATGCTGTTTCTGGACGGGGTTTATGTCACTAGTTTCGACCAGCACAAGCAGGTCTTCAAACAGGTCAACGCGCCCACCAAAGCCACGCTGCAAGCCCTGGTGCAGTGCATCAGCGAACGCCTTGCCAAGCTGCTCACCCGCGCAGGCTTGCTCACGCAGGATGACGAGAATGCTTACCTCACGCTCGATCA
The DNA here is from genome assembly GCA_903837345.1 of uncultured Gammaproteobacteria bacterium. GTDB lineage: Bacteria > Pseudomonadota > Gammaproteobacteria > Pseudomonadales > Pseudohongiellaceae > CAILUG01. Next base: position 26,447 of record CAILUG010000053.1, read on the forward strand.
GCTGGAAGACAACTCTTTACACCATCTGCACGGCTACAGCATTACCTACCGGGTGGCTGTTGGGCCGCAGCAAGGCAAGAAGGTGTTTACTCTGCAAACCATTCCGGCCCAAGCACCGGAAGACGACCGCTTCAGGCAGGTGGGCAAGGTGGCCGGCTTCAGTCTGCACGCCGCAGTTTCCACCCAAGCGCATGAACGCCAAAAGTTGGAACGCATCTGCTGTTACATCGCCAGGCCAGCAGTGTCAGAACAGCGGCTTTCGCTCACCAAGAATGGCAATGTGCGTTACCAGCTGAAAACTCCATACCGTGACGGCACCACCCATGTGATCTTTGAACCGCTCGACTTCATGGCAAAGCTGGCAGCGCTCGTTCCCAAGCCCCGGGTGAACCTGACTCGTTACCACGGGGTGTTTGCGCCCAACAGTCCTTACCGAGCGCTCATCACCCCGGCCAAGCGAGGGAAGGGCGCAGTGAAGGCGGTCAGCACCGAGCCTGATGACCGAACCTTCATGGAGAAGCGCGCGTCGATGAACTGGGCGCAGCGGCTCAAGCGTGTATTTGGTATCGACATAGAAACCTGCCGCCATTGCCAAGGCCCGGTGAAGATCATAGCCTGCATCGAAGACCCTCTCATCATTGAAAAGATACTGAAGCACCTCGAGAGCAAAGCGCAAAAAAGTCAGGCTGAGCTGCCACTGTTGCCGCCTGCCAGAGCACCACCGGAATTCGGGGCTGGGTTGTTTGGCGAGGAGAGCTACATACACTGACGATCACAGACGATGCGACTAAAGAGACTTGCAGGATGGACGTTGGATGATGCAATGGAAAGGCAGGGGAAAACAGCTGACGAACAGGCAGGCAAGCAAGATTTCAGGGAGAAGCGGGGGTAGCCGGGGTGGTTTTGGGCTGGGGTAGCATGGAAGTTGGCGAATAATTCAGGCTCGGATCAAATGGAATGGGGTGTTATCCTTCCTATACCCTCATAAAGTCTTGCGGTTTTGCAATCGTCAATCTGATCAAGTGGCATCTGGCTTTCCATCCATTCTACTGATGAATATTGTGAAGGCTGCCAAAGCAGCAGTAATCGCATTCGCCTGTCCTGGATCCTCCAAATCCCGGCTCAGAAACGGTGATGGCAAGTCATAGGCTCCCTTTCAGAGTAACTCACAATACAACTTGCATTATTGATCAATATCAACGCTTTGAAGGTATCGCTGCCTGGCATTCCAGACGACTGGCAGCTGCAGCTGCAACTTAAAATACGCATCGCGCAGTCATGGATTTTTGATAGCGCCATGTATATCCGCTGAAATCCGGAATCACCCTACGTTCGTATAACACCAAAACATCACATTCACGGCTTGACCATGCAACGCAAACTGATTCAATCTGCACTGTTGATGACAGCACTTTTGCAGTCGATTATTGCCATGGCCACTGAAGAACCCAAATACACACTGCTCGCCACCATAGACGGCGTTGAATACCGGCAGTATGCCCCTTACCTGGTGGCAGAGACTGTGATTGCAGACGAGGCTGACCGCGATACTGCTGCCAGTGAAGGCTTTCGCCGTCTGTTCAAATACATCAGCGGTGCCAACACCACCAAGACCCCCATTTCCATGACTGCGCCGGTGCAGCAAACGCCGAATCGCAAGATCGCCATGACAGCGCCAGTGCAACAGACCCTTGCAGCCGATGGCTGGACCGTTGGCTTTACCGTGCCAGGTGAGTTCACTGAAGAGACCACGCCAAAGCCGACCAGTGCGGATGTCGCCATACGCGCAGTCCCTGGACAGTTGATGGCAGTAATAAAATATTCAGGCCGCTGGACCGACCAGAACCTCAAGCAACACGCTGATGAGCTGGTTCGGAAATTGGGCGCTACCGGCATCACTGCCGCTGGTGAAATAGTTAGCGCCGCTTATAACGCGCCCTTCACGCCGCCGTTCATGCGTCGAAATGAAGTAATGGTTGCGGTTGACTGTAATGACCCAGTGAATTTCTGCTCAGGTATTATTCCACTAACGAATGGAGCTAGCGTGAGCAACTAACGGCTCGGTATTCACCGGCATCGCTTCGAGTCACTGCAGAATGCCAGCCGAGTCAATCGGCGACAGGATTGGCTTTTACAACACCCGGCCTCCTGGCCAGGCACTGGGTATGTCTACACCCGCCGAGGCTTATGCTTTAGCGGCCTGACCTGTGCAGAAACCGCTGGGTCATTACATATTTACTCAGCGAGTCACTGAATACAATTGCGTGTGGAAATTAGTCAATTCGTCACCGTATCCAGCTCGCAATTCCTGTTCATCGACGCCCTGGCTTCGGACCCGCCGCTGCAAATCCTGCCAGCGAGTCAAATGCTCTACATTTGAATCACGCGGGGACGTCGCGGCGGCAACACCAAGCCATACAGCTGCACTGTTAAAACTGAAAATTGGCTGCAAATCGCTACGTAGTGCTGCAGACTTTATCTCAATATCGAGATTGTCCAGCACAAGAGGTACAGAAGTGGGGGTTGGGAAATAGGCCAAAACCATATGCGCCTGTACTGATTTAGCCTTGGATCCGCCAGTGCTTGCTTTTACATACACAAGCCGCAGCTTTTCCACTGCCACCCCCGCCACTATAAGCGAATAATATTTGGCTATCGCTACGTCTTCACAGTCGCCACGCCCCTGCCCTATCAACTCAATTGGCGTTGCCCAATAGTCGCTTTGATGCCAAACAGCCAGATCGTCAACGAACTGGAAATTGTTATTAAAGAAATCGTTGATGATTTCAAGCCGATCTGCTTCTTTTTGCCCGACAGCTTCAACCAGCTTTTTCTGCCATCTTTCCAGCATGAACAAACGTTCCTGGCCAAACGCTGCAATCAAAGACACCTTCAATTGCGTAAAGCTGAAACCAGGGGCATCCATTTGGTGAGACGCATTTTCGCCAATCTTGGACGTGCCCTCGAAAACAACGCAACTCGCCTGGTAATCCAATCCCGGAATAATCTTTCTTATAGACACTTTCTGACTTTCAGGAGAATCTATTAAAGACCGGCATTTTCCAGAGTAATTAAACGATACTTGTTGCGACAGGCATGATTCAGAAATCAATAAATAGCAGATCAAAAGCCAAGATATTGGCAAGCCCCGGCTCGGTGATTCTCGACATGAGTCGTATGAACCGTATTCTGGAAGTGAATACCGACCTTGCTTATTGCATGCTCGAACCCGGAGTTGGCTTTTACGATCTGCACGAGCACCTTGCCCAAAACCGGATCCCGCTCTGGTTGTCGATCCCGGGCAACGGCTGGGGCAGCGTGATGGGCAATGCGCTCGAACGCGGCTTCAGCCGCACACCCTATGGCGAACACACCAACAGCATTTGCGGCATGGAAGTGGTGCTGCCCAATGGCGATCTGGTGCGTACCAGCACTGGTGCCATGGCCAACAGCAAAAGCTGGCCTCTGTTCAAAGCCGGTTTTGGCCCGGGTTGGGACCAGATGTTCTGCCAGTCCAATTTCGGCATCGTCACCAAGATCGGTTTCTGGCTGATGCCGGAGCCGCCCGCGACCCTGAACATGAGCCTGGGTTTGCCCAATGTGGATGACATCGGCTGGCTGGTGGATGTGCTCACCCCGCTGCGGATCAGTGGCGTCATTCCGCATAATGTCGGCATTGCCAATTATCTGGGTTCTGCCACCACCGCCAGTCAGCGCAATGAATGGTTCGAGGGTGAGGCTGCGCTGCCTGATGAAGCAATCGCCCGCATCATGCAGCGCTATAACGTTGGGTGGTGGAATTTCACGCTCACTTTGTACGGGCACCCAGAGGTGAATGAAATCCATCGCAAAATCATCGAGGATGCTTTCAGGCCGCATACCAGCCAGAACTTCCGCATCTCCCGCTGGAACAAGGGTGAACCCGGCGGCGGACCGGTACCCAGTGTATTCGCCTTGCGCGTCGTCAACTGGCATGGTGGCAGAGGCGCGCATCTCGGCTTCTCGCCTATCCTGCCCGGCAAAGGCGCTGCAGTGGTGGAGCAAGTACACCGCACACGCGCACGTTACCGTGAATCCGGTTGCGATTATTCGTCGACTATTTATGTGTGCGGCCGCCATGCCATAAACGTCAACTTGATGTTGTACGACAAGGACAACGCCTCGCTGGTGGAGCGCACCAACCGGCTGTTTGCAGTACTGGTTGCCGATGCTGCCGCTGCCGGCTATGGCGAATACCGTACTCATCTGGAGTGGATGGACGAGGTGGCAGCATCATTTGATTTCAACGGACAGGCTTTGCGCCGCCTCAATCAGCAGGTGAAAGATACACTCGACCCCAACGGCATCCTGGCGCCGGGCAAGAGCGGCATCTGGCCACAGCGCTTTCGCAAGGATCAGCCATGAGAACCACCATCACTTCACTGTTGCTGGGTTTTTGCTTCTGCCATCCGCTTTATGGAGCGGAAACAGCCGGCAGCTCCGGCAACAATGCTGTTGAGAATGGCGCCAGGTTGTTTGAACAGCGCTGCAGTCTTTGTCATCGCGGAACCGGTCCGGGCGTATTCATGCTGGAACGGCGTTTGGGAGCAGACCAATCCGTTCTCGAAAACCGCAGCAACCTCACCAGGGACTATATCCGCACCGTCGTGCGCTGGGGGGTGGGCAGCATGCCCCGCTTCAGTCGTGGTGAAATTTCTGATCCCGAACTGGAAGCGATAATGAAGTATTTGCTGAATCCTGCAATCAAGACACCTTAGTGTGTCAAAGACCTTCAGCCAGGCCAGCGGGGGGTTTGGCCGGAGCCCAAAAAAAACCGGCGGCTTTTCGGGCCGCCGGTTTTCTGCGCAAATGAATGCACTATTGCCTTGTCAGAACTTCCGTTTGACTGTCAGTGCGAATTCGCGCGGACGTCCTGGCTGGCCATCGGTGACGCCTGTCGTCGTGTACTGGTCGAAACGCGTCAGGAAGTAGTACTTGTTGTCCAGGTTGGTGATCTCTGCCGATGCTTCCCAATCCTTCATCGCACTCCGCCAGGTCAGACGCGCATTGGCCAGCGCGTAGGAACCGATGCGGTTGGTTTCCGCATTGGAACCGCTGGCATACATCTCGCCCTGATAGCTCGCATCCAGCCTTGGTGTGATGGAGGCGCCTGAGGCCAGATCAAACTCGTACTGGATGCCGATGCTGCCTTTCAGTTTCGGCACATAGGCAGGACGCATGCCGTATTGCGGGCCGGTGGGACGGCCCGGGCCGCCAGCTGCCGGATCAAGGTAGGTGTACTTGAAGTTGAGCGTGCTGGCGGAAGCATCGATGGTCCAGCCGTCGCCTGGATGCGCAATCACTTCCAGCTCGACGCCTTTCATGTCAGCGTTGCCGGCATTGGCAACCACCGCACACGGCAGGCCTGCGCCGTATTGCGGACAGCTCAACAAGGTCAGCTGCAGGTCGTTGTACTTGCTCAGGAACACCGAGCCGTTCACGCGCAGACGGCGATCAAACAGTTCCGACTTGAAGCCTGCTTCCTAGGATTTCAGTTTTTCAGGATTGAACGGCACTGCCTGCGCAGGCGAGAACGGACGCGGCGATACTCCGCCGCCCTTGAAGCCGGTGGCGTATTGCACGTAGGTCATCAGGTCCTTGTTCCAGTCATATTGCAGGTTGACCCGGTAGTCGTATTTGCTGCCGTCATAATTGCGCGGATTCCCGGCCTCCAGCACACCGAGAGTCGGATGCAAGGCGCCAGAGTAGGTGCGACGCACGAAGGTGTAATCCTTGTGCTCGTCGGTGTTGCGAATGCCGAGGTTGGTCGTCAAGGCATCGGTGAAGTGGTACGACACATGGGCGAAGAGTGCCTTGGTGTCTGCGTTCACCGGGTCATTGCCCTGGAACTGGGTCAGGCCGGTGGCCGAATAGCGCAGATCCTGCACGGTGGCGTAGATCGACTTCTGGTCCAGGTAGAAGGCGCCTACCGTGTAATCGAGGCGGTTGTTTTCCAGTGCGGTGCCGCTGAGGCGCAGCTCTTCGCTGATCGAATGGAATGCCAGGTTGCCGTAGCCCAGTGAGAGGGACAGCGGCGACAGGTCGTTGTCATTGGTGAAGTAGCTGTCGTAGGTGCGGTACCCGGTGATCGACTTCAGCGTCAGCGTGGGTGACAGCTTCCAGGTGGCATCGAGCGAACCACCCGATCCTTTGAAATTCACGCCGAGCACCGGGCGCGTTTCCAGCGCGGGCGTGGACGTTAGCGGTGCCACCAGGCGCGTGAAGGTAGCGGGCGGATTGTAGAAGGAGGCATAGTTGTAATAGGAACCATAGGGCGGAACGAAGTCGGAGGGCGCCAAATGGGTCACGCCCGGCACGGGCTGTGCGTTCGGGTTGACGGTGGTGCTGCCCTGGACTATCACAGAGCCGGCCGGGGTACGAACGTCACTGGTGTAATCGACGGAGGCAAGGATTTCGAGATTCGATGTCGCGTCCCAGGCCAGTTCGGCACGAAGCGCCGAGTAATCAACATCGCCGAGCGTCCCCACCTTGCAGTCGTTTCCAACCGGCTTGAGGATAGGGACTCCACTGTCCGGATGCGAGCAGCCGTAATCGATCCTGTCGATGTAACCGTCCTGGCGTTTGCTGACGCCGGTGATGCGCATGAACAGATTGTCGCTAATGGCAAAGTCACCGCTTGCACGCAGATCGATGCGATCGCGCGAGCCATAGGTGCCGGAAATGGAGCCGCCCTGGCCGGTTGGTTTGCGCGAGTACAATTTGACGGCGCCGCCGATCGAGTTCTTGCCGGCCAGCGTGCCTTGCGGTCCGCGCAGGATTTCCACGCGGTCGAGGTCGAGCAGGTCGAGGGTGGAGCCGGTCAGCGTCGCATAGTAAACATCGTCAACATAGATGCCCACGCCGGGCTCAAGGGCCGGGTTGAAGTCATACTGGCCGACGCCACGAATCGAGGCCGCCATCGATGGACCATAGGCAGCGCCTTGTGGTTTCAGTGTTACGTTGGGCGCCTGATTGGCTATTTCAGCCAGATTGGTCTGGCTGCGTGATTCAAGCATTTCGCCCGAGATGGCCGTGATGGACAACGGCGTATCCTGAACGTTCTGCTCCCTGAACTGTGCGGTGACAACGATTTCTTCCAGGCTTGACGATTTGTCAGCTGGTGCGGCGGCCCATGCCGCGCCAAGTCCAAGCGAATTGGCGATGACGAAAGTCATGCCTGCTTGAACGGCAACAGTGATTGCTTTCTTCTTGAACATTGAATTCCCCGATATTTGACTGCGGTGATGGTGTTTCCGGTACTTGAGTCAGCCTTCAAAAATTCTCCCTGACTACCGTCCCCGGACCTATGCGGCTTCCTGCGCGGCGCGGATTTTAACATTCAAAATATCGTTATGGAAATTTGCCCCCCGGGCAGGAAAGGGATTCAACAATTAATCTTTTCTACTTGTCCCAAACGGACCTGTGCATCAGTACCACTTCTGCAAAGTTCAGCGCCGGCTTGCCGGTGATCATCTCGATGTGGCGGCTGCAGATCGAGAAATAGCCCTGTTTTATCGCCATTTCGTAAGTGATCATCTCATCGCTGGCCCAGGCGTTGGTGGTGTCGTTCATCATGCCTTCCTGGTAATCGCGGCTGATGCCCATCGCATCGAAGATCGCCTGTTTGTCGGCATGGCTGAGGTTCTGGTACACGATGGGTTTGCGACTCGCTGTGCTGCAGTGCTGCATCATGCCGGCAAGTGTGAACAACTCGGGGCCGGTGATTTCATAGATGGCGTTGACATGATGACTGCTGTTGGCCAGTACTGCTGCAGCCGTACGCGCACAATCATCTTTTGCCACCGGCGCCACCATGCCGTCTCCGGTGCTGAAGCCGATGGTGCCCATGGCGATGGCGGCCGGCATCAACAGTTGCGGGATTACATCGGCATACCAGGAATTGCGCAGGATGGTGAAATCAAGTCCGCTCTTCTGCAGCACTTGTTCAGTGGCATAGTGCTCCCGCCCTGAAATGGACGGTGTCTGCGGCTGAATGCCGCAACTCGAGGTATAAACCACGTGTCGCACACCAGCCGCTTTGGCGGCATTGATGGCTGTGGTGTGCTGCTGCAGGCGTTTGCCGATGCTGAGTGTACTGATCAGCATCAGCACATCGCCACCTTGCAGCGCGCGCTCAAGGCCGCTGGCATCGTTGAAGTCGGCCTTGCGTACATCGGCGCCTTTGGATATGGCGTCGGCCAGACTGGCGGGATTGCGGCTGAGCAAAATCAATTGCGAGGCCGGCACCCGTTGCAAAAGCTCCGCGGTAATTTTGCGGCCAAGATCGCCGGAGGCGCCGCTGATAACGATTTTCATGTGCAGATTCCTGTTTTTGTCATGGCGCCGGCTTGAAGGCCAGCAGCAGATTGCCGGGCACGCCCATCAAGCCATAGCCTGACTGGACAAACAGCATGCCGTTGGCTGCGACGACAGTCGCGTTGTCGATGGCACCGCCGTGACCTTTGACACCATTGACAGTATCAAACGAACGCGCGGTATCAAACGTGAAAAGTGGCTCGCCACTTTTGGTATCGAACACCTTGAGGTAGCCGTCGTTGGCGCCTTGCACCACCGCGCCATCCACCAGCAGCGTGGCGGCCGACATGCCGTAATTGCTGTTGCAGGATTTGATTTCCTGCTGGCGGGTGCCGCTGCAATCGGGTTTGTGCAGGTACGACCACAGGATGTTGCCGTTGTTGATGTCGAGTGCAAACAGTCCGGGCGTGACGCCATCGGCGGTGGGACCGGTGGACATGTTGTCGGCTGCAAACAAACGCTGTTGCCCGTCGTAGGCCATGCCCCAGTGGATGCCGCCCATTGCGCCGCCAGCGCCGACCTTGGTGCTCCACACCAGTTTGCCGGTGTCAGGATTCAGCGCCCACACCATGCCGTTTTTCTGGCCGCCCAGCACCAGTTCGGAACCATCCGGTTTTTTGGCGAGCATGATGCCAGCCCCGAAATCCCAGTCTTTGTTGACGCTGGTGGGTGGCGGGCAGTTGGGGCCGTCCGGCTGGTTCATGCAGCCGGTGAGGAAGATATCGTTGGGCGTGGTCTGGTATTTCCATGCCAGTTTGCCGTCTTCCATGTGTATCGCCAGGATCGCGTCGCTGCTGTCTGTAGCCGGTGCCGATGTGTTTTCACCAGTGCCGACATAGATAAGGTGGCGCTTCTCATCAATGGCTGCGGCTGTCCAGATCGGTGCACCCGACGGTCCATAGTGTTGGGTGCCCACTTTGCTGACATCGGTTTTCTTCGCATCTTCCATCGTGTGATACACCCACAGCCGCTCGCCAGTCGACACTTTGAGCGCCACCACGGCGCCGTGACTGGTGCAGCATTCGTAGTCAGGCACTGCGCCCATGTTGAGCTCGCCGGACGAGATGGGCACAAAGATCCTGTCTTCAAACAGCACCGGCATTGCGGTGACATTCGACACGCTGGTGACTTTTACCGAAGTGGTCCACAGCACTTGTGCATTGGAGGCATCCATCATCAGCACGTGGGTGGCGGCATCGGCAAACAGTAATACGTTACGGCCATTCGGCAATTTGTGATAAGCGAGCGCCGTACGCAGAGGCACGTCGTGCTGGTAAACCCACTTCACGCACGGTGCAGCACCGCCGATGTCGAGAGCAAACAACTGGCCGGAATCAACAATGGAAAGATACATGGTGTTACCCACCACCACCGGCTGTGCACGCATGTTGGCGGTTTGCGGAAATGCCATCACCCACGCCAGTTGCAGCTTGCCCATCTGGGCTGTGGAAAGGCCGGCCTGTTTGGCAGTGAGGCGACGATTGTTGTGGGAGTCAAAACCCCACTGGCCGATGGTGGGAGTGCCGGTGTCCACGGCCAAATGATCGGCCTTGCAGGAATGGGATGCGATCCAGCTGTTGTCGACATCCGCGGTGGCAGAGAGATACGACACCACGCTGTCGATGTCCTTCGCACTCAGCGGCGCGGCTTGTGCTTTCATCTTGCCGTTGGTGAGTGCATAGGACACCGAGCGTGGCCCCATGCGCTTGAGGGTTTCAATCGGCGGCGCCTTGGTTTCAGCCGGCTTGGCGTGGCAGGTGGCACATACGGTGTCGTAAATCTTCTGGCCGTCCTTGTTGCCATCGGCGCTGCGCACCGGTTGCTGGCCGAACGCTAGCGGTACAGCAAGAGCAACTATGAATGTGAATCTGGCGACTTGTTTGAACATGGCGATCCCCTCTTTTTTGTAGCCTGATTTAGCCAGTGAAGGAAGCTGGAGGCAAGAGCGCTGCAACAGTCCGGTGTGCAGCCTCTGGCCGGCACAGTGTTCCGCGACCGCCGCGAGTACGTCCCTGTAGGCTTAGTCTTCGGCATCCATGCCTCAGATGTCGCTGCACACTGTGCCGGCCAGAGGCTTCAGACATTCGAGCGTGTTCACAACAGCAGGAGGAATTACGCTCTGAACTCGAGAGCCTTGGGCGGAGAGACGCTTCTGAAACTGTCTGAGGCCAGGGACGGCCGAAGACAAGCTACAGGGATGTACTCGTGGCGTGTTTCAGAAGCGTCTCTCCGCCCAAGGCT
>CAILUG010000054.1 GCA_903837345.1 uncultured Gammaproteobacteria bacterium
CATTACCCATCATTGCGACATCCTGGAAACCGGCAATGACTCTTACCGCTTCAAACACCATAAAAGTGGTGCCAAGAAAGGTCGCTAGACTGGAAAGTTTTGGACGCTGACAGGTGGAAAGTTTTGGGCGCTGATTGACAAACGATGAACACGGTCGAAGTCGGTATGAAAGGCGAATTCCTCAATGGCCGTGTGCGTACCAACCTGGCGTTATATAAATCCTACGCCCATGGCACCTACTTCTTCGTCTATCTGGCCGCCAACTCCACGCAGAACCTGGGCAACCTGAAAGCGGTGACCTACCAGGGCTTTGAAGGTGAAGTAACGGCAATGGTGAATTCAAATTTCGACGTGAATGCTTCGTTTGGTTATACCGACAGTGAAATTACCGGTTCGGACACCAAGACCGATATCGGCAACCGTGCACCCAACGTGTCGAAATATACTTTCAACCTTGGCGCTGACTTCCATGCTCCGGCACCTGCATTGGGCAAGAACGTGGAAATGTTCTTCCGCCCGGATTTCCAGGTAATAGGGCCAACTGCGTTTCTGGACCGTGAGCAGGCAGGCACCAACAACCGCGATGCGGTGCCGCTGCTGGATCTTCGCATGGGAGTGGAAGTTGCAGGGGACTGGTCAGTCACCGCCTGGGCCAAGAATACTCTCGACAAGAAATACAATGCCGAGTATTCGACCGGTGGTTTCGTGTTCAAGGCACCGCCACGCCGTTTCGGAATTGACTTCCTGAAGCATTTCTAACTATTGCAGTAGCAGCTTGCTGAATGATGATAGTCGGCAAGCTGCAATTTCCAACTGAAAAAAAGGTCGCAATGCAATTTGCGACCTTTTTTTTTGCAACAACAACTTCTATCTCAGGCCTTCAAGGCTTCAGCAGTTTTGGCTTTCTTGCCGAACGCAATGTCCTGTCCCACCAGACTTACCACTATGGTACTGCCGGGCGGATACACACCTTTCAAAACTTCCTGCGCCAACGGATTTTCCAGCCACTGCTGGATTGCCCGCTTCAGCGGACGTGCGCCGTAGACCGGATCGAAACCAAGATTGGCGAGTTTATCGAGTACACCTTTCTCAAGCTGCAACTGCAAATCCATGTCTGCCAGCCGATGCCGCAACAAGCCAATCTGTATTTCGGCAATGCCGCGCATTTGCGACTGCTGCAGCGGATGGAACACCACTACTTCGTCGATACGATTGATCAGTTCAGGCCGGAAATGACGGCTGACCACCGGCATTACTGCAGCCTTCACCTGTTCCTGTGATACTTCATTGTTGCCGTCCTGCCACAAATCCATGATGCGATCGGAGCCCAGATTGGAGGTCATTACAATCACGGTGTTGCGGAAATCGACAGTGCGGCCGTGACCGTCGGTCAAACGACCATCGTCCAGTACCTGCAACAAAATGTTGAATACATCCGGATGCGCCTTCTCCACTTCATCGAGCAGCAGCACCGAGTAAGGCCGGCGCCGCACAGCTTCAGTCAGATAGCCACCTTCTTCATAACCAACATAACCGGGAGGCGCACCAATCAGACGGGCCACCGAGTGTTGTTCCATGAACTCGCTCATGTCGATGCGCACCATCGCATCTTCTGTATCGAACATGAATTGCGCCAGCGCCTTGCAAAGTTCGGTCTTGCCAACACCGGTAGGCCCGAGGAACAGGAACGAACCGCTGGGACGGCGGGGATCAGACAAGCCCGAACGTGAACGTCTTACCGCATGAGCCACTGCATTTACCGCTTCGGCCTGACCGATCACGCGTTTGTGCAATTCCTCTTCCATGCGCAGCAATTTCTGTTTTTCACCTTCCAGCATTTTCGAAACGGGAATGCCGGTCGAGCGTGATACCACTTCGGCGATTTCCTCTTCAGTCACCTTGTTGCGCAACAACCTCAATTCGGTATTCTGTGGACTGGCGGCCGCTTCAAGTTTTTTCTCAAGTCCGGGAATCACGCCATATTGCAGTTCCGACATGCGCGCCAAATTGCCGGCCCGGCGGGCACCTTCCATTTCGATGCGGGCCTGTTCCAGTTCGCTCTTGAATTTCTGGGCGCCTTGTACAGTGGCTTTTTCCGAACGCAGGATTTCGTCGAGATCGGCAAATTCCGCCTCCAGCAACCGGATTTCTTCGTCAAGTTTCAGCAGCCTTTTTTTGGAAGCATCGTCTGTTTCCTTCTTCAATGCTTCGCGCTCGATCTTCAGCTGGATCAGGCGTCGCTCCAGCCTGTCCATGTCTTCCGGCTTGGAATCGATCTCCATGCGTATACGGCTGGCGGCTTCGTCAATCAGGTCGATGGCTTTGTCCGGCAGCTGACGATCAGTGATGTAACGAGCGGACAACTTGGCTGCAGCGATGATGGCAGAGTCAGTGATGGTGACGCCATGATGCACTTCATAGCGCTCCTTCAATCCGCGCAGGATTGCAATTGTGTCGATTTCATTGGGCTCATTGACCAGCACTTTCTGGAAACGCCGCTCAAGGGCAGCATCCTTCTCGATGTATTTGCGATACTCGTCCAGCGTGGTGGCGCCCACGCAATGCAGCTCACCCCGTGCCAGTGCAGGTTTGAGCATATTGCCGGCATCCATCGCACCTTCGGCCTTGCCAGCACCTACCATCGTATGGATTTCATCAATGAACAGGATCACCTTGCCTTCCTGTTTGCCGAGTTCACTCAGTACCGCTTTCAGTCGCTCTTCGAATTCACCACGGAATTTGGCGCCTGCGATCAGCGACCCCATATCGAGCGAAAGGATTTTCTTGTCTTTCAAACCTTCCGGAACCTCGCCATTGACGATGCGCTGGGCAAGGCCATCGACGATGGCGGTTTTGCCAACGCCAGGCTCGCCAATCAATACCGGATTGTTCTTGGTACGACGCTGCAATACCTGGATAGTGCGGCGGATTTCGTCATCGCGGCCAATCACCGGATCCAGTTTGCCCTGGGCAGCCTTGGCAGTGACATCGACCGTATACTTCTGCAGGGCCTGGAATGCTTCCTCGGCTTCCGGACTGTCGACACTGGCACCACCCCGTGAATTGCGGATTGCGGTTTCCAGCGCACCGATACTTACACCACCGGAATTCAGCAATTTGCCGAGCGAGGAATTCTTGTCCTGCATCGCGGCGAGCAGCATTGCTTCACTGGAAATGAACTGGTCATTGTTTTTCTGGGAAAGCTTGTCTGCGAGATTGAACAGCTTGGTGGTATCAGGCGAAACCGACAATTCGCCGCTGTGATCCTTCACTACCGGCAAGGCGGCCAGCAGCTTGTCGAGCCCGCTGCGCAAGCCGGCCAGATCAAAACCGGTCTGCGTCAGCAGCGGCCGCAGCGACCCGCCCTTCTGCTCCAGCAGCGCGCTGATAATGTGAACCGGCTCCAGGTAGGAGTGATCCTTGCCCACAGCCAACGACTGGGCATCTGAAAGTGCCTGTTGCAACTTGCTTGTCAGTTTTTCCATTCGCATTGGAAACCCCCTGATTATTGATAACGCTAAGGTGGGGGCCAATGAACCCGGATTCAAGACCCGGAGCGACTCTTGCTTGACCTGGCGCAAGCTTCCAGGAGCCCTGAAACAAAATCAGCCGCGCTCCAGCAAAGCCCTCAACTCGATCACCGTGGCATTGGCACGGGAAATGTAATTGGCCAATGCCAACGAATGATTGGCAAAAAACCCGAACGCATCACCATTGAGCACAATCGGGCTATCCAAAGGCGCTTGCGCCTCTTCCAGCTCCCGAATCACCTGCTGCAAATTCACCCGCGCATTTTTCTTGTCAAGCACGGAGCTGAAATCATGTTCAATTGCATGCAGGAAAATGGCGAGAGCGAAGGCAGAGCCGCGTGCTTCGTAGAATACGTCATCGATCAGCAGCCACGGCGTCTGTACTTCGTTTTCTTTCAAACCGGGTCGCGCTTGCACCGCCCCAATGTCACTGCCGAGGTCAGTATTGACCCGTATCTGCCCCACGCTGGCCGACAACCGCTGTGACAAACTGCCGAGCCTTGACTCCACCACTCCCAGATAATCTGCCAGATTGTCGGCACGCGCATAGAACTGGGCATCATCCTTGCCGCCATCCTGCAGGCGATGGCGATAGTGGATCAGATGTTCGATGGCATTTTCATACTGGCTTTCACTGGACGGAAACAGCCAGCGATCATTGGTCGATGACAACAGCGGATCCGCTTCTTCGAGATCCTTGTCTTCCGCCGACTGCGTCAGTGAACGTGAAAAGCCGTTGCGCATGGCCCGCGCCAGATCGCGGCATTGCACCAATACCCCGAATTCCCAGTTGGGCATGTTGTCCATGAAGATGCCCGGCGGCAGTATATCGTTGGAAAGATAGCCACCCCGCTTGTGCAGCATGTGGTTGACTACCTGGATCAGCGCATCCGTGGTCAAAGTACCCACCACCACTTTTTCGCCCCTGGACGCAGCCTCGGCCTGGGTGCGCACAACGCTGTCATACAGCGGCACTTCCTTGTCCCACCACCACATCAGACTGAGGATCACTATCATCAGCCCGACCAATGGGGTCAGCCAGAGCACCAGCTTGCCCTGTCTGGTCAGCTTGAACCCCCTGCCGGCTCGTTCGAATTCGGTCTGATCCATTTTACCTGCCTCGGTTTCACTTACGGTCTGGATATGATTTTCATGCCGGCATGCTACTCCAATCCCTTCACTGCTAGAATTGACCTGCATCAGCCCCTATATCAGGACTTCCCATGAAAATAACAAGACTGCTCGGCCTGACACTCTGCACCCTCATCCCTGCCGGCTCGTTGTGGGCAGCCGTGCCGGTCGGTGAGGACACCTTCAATTCATTCTGTGCCAGCTGTCACAAGCAGGAAGCCAGCGACAAGATTCCGTCGGCAGGCATGCTGCGCAAGCTCAATCCCAATGCCATTTTGCGGACCCTGACTGACGGCGCCATGCGCATCCAGGGCGACAGCATCGGTGCTGACAAACGGGTGGCCGTGGCGGAATATCTGAGTGGACAGAAAGTCATCGAACAACCGGTGAATTTCACGGTCGGCATGTGCGACAAGATTCCCCCGCTCACCACAGCCGCCGCCGCAACCGTTTGGAGCGGCTGGGGTCTCGACGAAAAGAACAGTCGCTACCAGAGCCAGACCGGTGGCCTCACTGCCGCCAATGTACCCAGGCTGAAACTCAAGTGGGCGTTTGGCGTGCCCGATGTCACCTCTCATCGTGCCCAGCCCGCCATCTATGGTGATCGTCTTTACATGGGCAGTCAGGCGGGACTGGTATTCGCACTCAATGCCAGGACCGGTTGCACCTACTGGAGCTACAAGTCTGAAGCCGGCATCCGCACAGCGATTTCAGTAGCCGAGATCACCGTCGCCGGCAAAAAACACACAGCTGCCTTGTTCAATGACCTCAAATCCTGGGTCTATGCACTTGATGCCGAATCCGGCGTGTTGTTGTGGAAAACCAAGGTCGATTCACATCAGGGAGCCATGGGCACTGGTGCCATCAAGTATTACAACGGCCGCGTTTATGTGCCCACTGCCGGCCTCTCGGAAGAAGGTGCGGCCAATGGCATTTCAGATTATGTGTGTTGCAGTTTCCGCGGCTCAGTTACCGCACTTGATGCCAACACCGGCAAGGAAATCTGGAAGACCTATACGCTGCCAGAGCCACAGCTGATTCGCAAACTGCCTGGTGGCAAGGAGCTGCGCGGCCCGGCTGGAGCCTCGGTGTGGAATTCACCCACGATTGATGTCAAACGTAACCTGCTGTATTTCGCCACCGGCAATGCCTACGTTGAACCGCGCAGCTCCACCACCAACGCCATCATCGCGCTTGAACTCGACACCGGCAAAATCGTGTGGGTCAACCAGGTGCTGGAAGGGGATATCTGGAGCGGCGGCTGCGAGCCGGCGCTCGGCGGCAAACCTGACAATCCCGGTTGCTCCAACCCTGTCGGTCCTGATTTTGATTTCTCCGCCTCGCCGGTGCTCACAACTGCAACCAACGGCAAGGACTTGATCATAGCCACGCAGAAATCAGGGCTGGGCTATGCGTTTGATCCCGACGACCACGGCAAATTGCTGTGGACTTATCGCTGGGGTGAAGGTTCTGCCGCTGGTGGTGTGTATGGCACTGCCACCGATGGTGAACGTGCCTATTTCGCGGTAGCCAGCAATCGCACCAAGGCCCCCGGTGGCATACACGGTGTCGATCTGGTCACCGGCAAGCGGCTGTGGTTCGCGCCTCCTGCCGACCTGTTGTGCAAAAGCGGTCCAGGTTGTACACCTGTGCAAGCGTCGGCCGTCACGGCGATGCCAGGTGTCGTATTCTCCGGTGCCTGGGATGGCGGCTTGCGCGCTTACGACAGCAAGACCGGCAAGGTCATCTGGACCTTTGACACCAATCCCGGCTTCAACACAGTCAACGGTGTCAAAGCCAGTGGTGGTTCGCTAGATGGCCCGGGGCCAGTCATAGTCAATGGCATGGTCTATGTGGTTTCCGGCAACGGCGGTCCCTTTGGCAATCCGGGCAATGTATTGCTGGCATTTGGAGTCGAATGACCATGTTGCGCGCATTGATCGTTGCTGCACTTGTGCTGAGCGTGGGCCCGTTTGCCAATGCTGCCGAGGACAACAACCTCAAGAACCTGATCGGCACCTTTGTGGGCCAGGCCTTCAACGGTGATGGCCTCTACCCGGTAACAACCACCTTCACCATGGAAATCGGCAATCGCCTCACCGGCAGTTACGAACTCGCAGGCCAGAACACCAGGTTCCACGGTCATCTCTCCAACATCATTTTCGAAGGGCCGCGCACAATATCGATGCAATGGACTGACAAGGATGGCGAAGGCTTTGCAACGATGGAATTCACACCTGATTTCAAATCCTTCACCGGCGGATGGACCGACAAACTTGGCTCCTCGCCGCTGCCGTGGACAGGCAAGAAAATCTAGCGCCGGGAGCGCCAGGAGCCGGTATGCGTCTGATCGGAATGCTCGATTCGCCTTATGTAAGGCGCGTTGCAATTTCACTCGAAGTACTCGGCGTAGCGTTCACCCATGAGGCGGTATCGGTGTTCAGCACCTTTGAAAAGTTCCATGCGCTGAATCCGGTGGTGAAAGCGCCCACGCTGATTTGCGATGACGGCACCGTGCTGATGGATTCGGCCCTGATCCTGCAATTTGTCGAAGCCGCACTCAGCAATGGCCGCAGCCTGTGGGTCGGCGAGCAGATCCAGTTGCAGCATGAATTCCGGATGGTGGGGCTGGCGATGGCGGCTTGCGAAAAATCGGCACAGGCTATCTATGAAACCAATCTGCGACCTTTGGCCAAACAACACGAGCCGTGGCTGGCACGGGTACGTGGTCAACTGAAAGCGGCTTATAGCGGGATGGAACAGGAAGTCCGGCAACGACCCCATTTGTTCGGGGGCTCACTCAATCACGCCAGCATTGCAGCTGCAATTGCATGGCAATTCACACAATCGGTTTTGGCTGAATTGGTGCCCGTACCGGAACATCCGGGTCTTGCGGCGCTGTCAGCACGACTGGAACAGCATCCGGCCTTTGTGAAATATCCGCCGCTCGGACCAGGCGTGCAACCGCAGTCGGCATGAGCAAACCATTATTGCCAGCAGAACGCTGTCACCTTGTGGTTCATCAGCACTTCATCGAACACTACCTGCGCAGACGCACCGCCAGCGATGCCGGCACAGACATGCAAGGGCAGCAGATGTTCTGCGCGCGGATGGCAGAAACGTGCATAAGGAGCCTGCTGCCAGTTGGCGAGTGCATTGAGCCGCTCATCCGCTGACAAAGTGGCAGTGCCTACTGTATCCAGCAACCACTGGTGAAACTGGTCACTGGCAGCACGCAGATCCGCTTGTGCGCCGGCAAACAACACTTGCAGGTTGTGAAATGACATGCCGGAGCCGATGATCACCACGTTTTCCTTTCGCAACTCCTGCAAAGCCAGGCCAAGCCGCAGATGTGCGCCGGCATCAAGCCCTTTCAGCAACGACAACTGTATACAGGGAATATCGGCTGCCGGATTGATCAGCAACATGGGCACGAAGGTGCCGTGATCAAAGCCGCGCGTTGTATCCATCACGCACGGCAGCTCTGCTTCCTGCAACAAGCTGCCGATATGGCGCGCCAGTTCTGGCGCTCCCGGTGCCGGATAACGGTATTCATAGGTCTGTGGTGGAAAGCCGTAATAATCGAACAACATGCCATGGTGCTTGCCGGCATAAACGGTGGGCTGCAGTTCTTCCCAATGCGCACTGATCAGCACGATCGCTTCCGGCTTCACAAATTTGCCGGAGAGTGCTTTCAGGAATCTGATCAATCCGGCATGGGACGGGTCATCAAGCAGCGGCATCGGTCCACCGCCATGCGGAATGTAATAGACCGGGGCTGGCATCAGTGTTTGGCGTGCAATGACAGACAGGCGTCAATATCGGCCGGATCGGGGGCATTGATCCAGGTTTTGCGGAAGAGGGACATGATCAAAACTCCGTTGCGCACATGCAGGACGACCAGCTGCGTCGCCAGATCCGGCCACTGTTAGGGAGGCCCGGGTATCGACCCGGCCTCAAGCCTACCATTTTTCATTTGCTGGGGTACACTTGTGAAGTGTTCGAATCTGAGGGGATTTCGCCATGATAAAAATCGACCGTCGTGAATTCATAACTGCATTGGGCGGCATTGCTGCTGTCAACCTGTTGAGCCATGAAGCGCGCGCCGATGCGCTTGAACACTACATGGAGCAGAAGCTCCATGCACAGACAGAAGGCAAAGCTGCCGATGGCAGTAGTGGTGACTTTCCCTCCGCCGCCCAGGTCAATGCACAAATCACCAGTCGCCATTACCGGCGCGGCGTGGGTGGGCTATTCATCACCAACAATCCGGCCGAAAAAGTCGCGATGCTGCCCGCCATGCCTGCCAAACCCAAACTGCTGGATTTTTACGAACTGCGGTTTGCCCGCACCCGCAATCATTGCTTCCAGAGCGCCAACAAGGCCATGCAGCGCGGTGCGGCCGAAGAAATCGTGCTGGCCTGTCTGCTGCATGATGTGTCACAGGAATTGATCAGGGTGGATCACGGCTACTATGGGGCCCAGCTGTTTGAACCCTATGTGCCGGAACTCACTGCCTGGGCCATTCGTTACCACCAGCCACTGCGTTTCTTTGCCGATGAAAAAGCCGGTTATACCTATCCCGATTTGTATCGCAGCATTTACGGCTATGACTATGTGCCACCACCGCATGTACAGGCGGCCTATGAAGCCGCGAAAAAACACAAATGGTATTACGCTGCGCGTGAAGTGACGGTGAGTGATCTTTATGCGTTTGATCCCAACGCCAAGGTCAACATCGACCCGTTCGTGAATCTGGTTGCCAAGCACTTCAAGCAGCCGGCAGAAGGACTTGGCTATGACAACAGCCCTTCGGCCCACATGTGGCGTTCGCTGATTTATCCGGATTCACCGCTATAGGGCAGGCTGCACGTATTAGTCGAGTTTTTTCAGTGGCGCGGACAACCAGCTGCGTTCATTGGCAACTGATACAGCGAGACGGGTGACTTTGCCGATAACGCGATCCTTGTTTACAAAGCCGAAATAACGCGAGTCTTCACTGTTATTCCTGAAATCCCCCATCACAAAATAGGAATCCGCAGGCACCGTCAACTCCTCATCGATTTCACGCAGCACCAGGCGCTGATCCACCTGGATCTCGTGGCTGTGCTCTCCCAACTGTTCGGTAGCCCGCAATATTCCTGTGCGCTCGCCACGATCAGTAATCTGCAGTGGCACTGGCTTGCCATTGATGACCAGTTGCAGGTCATTCATGCGAATGCGATCGCCCGGCAAGCCGACCACCCGTTTCACATAGGTTTCAGTCTTGCCTGGCGGTGTGAGAGTCACAATATCGCCACGCTCCGGCTGGTGGTATTGCGCAATGCGACCTTCAGTGAAAGGCACATTGGGGCCGAGCAGGGTTTTGTTGATCAGCAGCACATCGCCGGGCCAGATGGTCGGCTCCATTGAGCCGCTTGGCACCGGGCTCCAATCGGCAATGGCAGTGCGGAAAAACGCCATGCCGAGCAGAATCAGGATAATGGCGCGATTGTCATTGAAAAATTTACGCATGGACGCATAACCCTGTGCATGTTGGTCACACGGTTTTGACCAGCACTATCAAGGAAAGTTCCGGCACCAGACCAATTGAATGCAGGAAGCTTTGCTTGCAGCCCACCACCACCATATCGGACACCATGCAGCTATAATCCATAAATGTATACAATCTACGATCTCATGCTGCTGATGCCGTTTGTGCTGGCGGCCATGTACTGGTGGCGTACCAGCCAGCAGAAGAGCATTGCACTGGACACTGCCCGCAGGTATTGCCGCGAGCGTGACCTGCAATTGCTCGATGAATCACTGGTGTTTCTCAAATTCAGGCTGGAGCGCAATCTGCACCAGCAGCGTTTTCTTTGCCGCGTGTACGAATTTGAATTCTGCCCTGACGGCAACATGCGCAAGACCGGCGAAATCGTATTGACCGGTTACCGGGTGCTGAGAGTGATCCTGCAAAGCGATGTACTCGATATCACCCAGTACTAGGCTGGTTTCGGGATAAGTGCATCATCCATTTCACTGGCGCGCAGGCGTGCCGGCCGATTGCTGATGCGGGCGAAATAATCCCTGAATTCGGTCCGGTCCGGCAGTGTTTTGAATTGCAAGCCGTAGCCAACCTGCGAGCCGACATAGACATCAGCTGCAGTGAACTTGTCTCCGGCTACGTAGGTATGGGCACTCACTGCATTGGCAAGTGTTTCCACTACCAGCTCGAAACTGCCATAACCAACCATGCGTTGTTGTTCAGGCTTGATAACGAGGCCCAGCATCTGATTGGTGATGGCTGATTCGACCGGTCCGGCCGCGAAAAACATCCAGCGATAATAATCCTGTCGTTCTGCCGGTGGCGGCACCAATCCTGCAGCGGGAAATATTTCGGCCAGATAGGCAATGATCGCCGCTGTTTCTGTAATTACCCTGCCCTTGTGTTTCAGGGCAGGCACTTTGCCCATTGGATTGATATCAGTATAAGGCGCGGCTTTCATCGCCGGGCCGTAAGGCACTATTTCAGTCTGGTACGGCACTGCGCATTCTTCCAGCATCCAGCGCACAATGCGGCCCCGGCTTTGCGGATTTGTAAAAAAAACCAGTTCAGACATGGTGATTTCTCCAGGGTGTTTGTTCAACCGTTGCTGGCAACATCCGTTTCCGGCTTTATCTCAACAATGGCTTCAACCAGATAGTGCTCGCGGTACATCGATATGAATGCCATCAAAACTGCAATCAGGATAGGGCCGACTATCAGCCCGGTAAATCCGTAAACGTTGACGCCTCCCAGCATGCCGCAGAACACCAGCAGCACCGGCATGCCTGCCCCCTTGCCGATGAATATGGCCTTGATGACATTGTCACTGAGGCTGATCGGGATCAGGCCCCACAACATCACAAAGATGCCCCAGGCTTCCGACTCCGTCATCATGAACAGCCCCAGCGGCAGCCAGATAATGGCTGCACCTACAACCGGAATCATGCCGGCCAATCCCGTCAACACCCCGAACAATACCGCCAGTGGCACACCAGCGATCAGATAGCCGACGATGGCCAGCACTCCTTGCGCCACCGAAGTCAGCAGGGCCCCGCGGATCACTGCGGTGACGGTAAGATAGATTCGCATCGCTACCGATTCAGTCTGTTCACGCCGCATCGGAATGATCGAAAACAGCCATTGCAGAAAACGCTCACCATCGCAAAAACAGAAAAACATCAATACCACAATCAGGGTCAGGTTGATTATGGCGAGCAGGATATTGCGGGCAGTGGCGGCTCCCAGATCTGTCAACTTCAGACTGAGCGCATCGGTATTTTTCAGCAGAAATTGCTGCGGATCGAACTGCGCCAGCGCCGGATTGCTAAGCAGATAGCTGCGCAATTGGGTCCAATTGGTTTGCATCCAGTCCGGCAGCAAGGTAAGCATATTGCCGTGGGCTCTGGTATTCAGATCGGATATCCAGTGACTGACAGTCGGATAAAGCTGGGCTGATTGTGCAATCATCACCCAGAACAACGCCAGCACAGGCAGCAGCACCAGCAACAACACGCCGGTGGTAAACAACAATGCGGCTCCGGTATTGCGCCGCGGCATCCGCTTTTGCAACTTCCGGTAGGCAGGCCAGAACACCAGCGTCAACGACACCGCCCAGATGATTACATTGGCAAACAGCGAAAGGATCAGCAGCAACTGATACAGCAGAAAGGCAAACACGCCAAAGAAAAACCACCGGAACAGGCGCAGCTTTTCGGCGTTGTCTGCCGGTGGATTTGATGGTTCTTGCTCATTCATGGCCGGTTCCTTCGCGGTAGGAAGCAGCATGAGTATAGCTGAGCGCACCTGTTACGTAAGTATCAAGTGCGTATTGCGGGCTATTGCGCCGGCTTTTCCCAACCACCACCAAGAGACTGATACAGGCCCACTGCCGCATTAAGCTGCAAGAGTTTGCTGTCGAGCCAGGAATTGCGGGCAGTAAACAAGGTGTTCTGGGTTTGCAGCATGGTCTGGTAATCAGTTACCCCTTCGGTATAGCGGGCCTTGGCTTCACGGAACGACTCTTCAGCTGCATTGAGATTGTTGAATGCCGTGATGTTCTGGGCTTCCAGCAACTGGATATTGCTCAGAGATACTTCCACATCATTGAAAGCTGCGAGTACCGCCTTCCGATAACTGGCCAGGTTGTTTTCCATGGTTATTCTGGCCTGATCGATATTGCGGAAACGCTGGCCGTTATCGAGCAGGGTTTCCACCAGATTGGCGCTGATGGTGATTGTACTGGCGGGTGAGGACACCAGATTGCTCAGCGAAGTACTGCTGGCACTGGCATTGCCGGTGAGACTGATCTGGGGAAACAGACTGTTATGCACAATGGTGAGATTGGCATTGGAACTCTTGAGCGTCGATTCAGCCAGCACCAGGTCAGGCCGGCGCCGCAACAAATCCGATGGAATGCCCGGCTGGACAGCGGGCACCTTGATGTCGAGCAGGCTCTTGCCCTTGATGTCAAAGCCCTGCACGTTATGCCCCTGCAACAATGCCAGTGCTGCACGCGCCGACAAATCATTCTGCTGCAGGGTACGCAAGCTGTTGCGCGCGTTTTCTATGGTGATCTGCTGCTGCAAAGCTTCAATCTGCACTGCCACTCCGGCATCTACGCGTGCCTGCGCAATGGCGCCGATGGCTTCAGCATTGGCGAGGTTCTGCTGTGCAGCCACGACCTTGTCGCGGGTCAGCAACAACTGGAAATACGTGGAAGCGGTGGTTCCCAGCGTTGTCAGAGCCAGACTCTCAGCCTGCGCAATCCGACCACTGTAATCTGACAGCGCCTTGTCGTAGGTGGCAGGCTTGCTGAGGATGTCGTTGTAGGTGAATCCGGCAGCCACGGTAAACGGCACGTTGGTGCCGGTGGAGGTGGAACCGAGTATCGGTGTCTTGTGGGTTTGGGTAGAGGTGGCGCCGGTGCCGATGGTGACGGTCGGCGTGGGCAGCAAATTGTAGCCGGCTTCCCGCAGACTGATCTGGGCCGAGTCCAGATTGCGTTTGACGTTGGCCAGATCCAGATTACTGGTTTGCACGTTGCTGATCAGCGTAGTCAGCTCCGTATCTTCAAAATTGTTCCACCAATCCTTTTTCGGCCACATTGGTGCATTGGCAGTTACTGGACCTTCCCAACCTGCCGGTACATCAGTAGCGGGCAGCGGGGGGAGCTTGCTGACACAGCCGCCCAGCATGACTGCCATCGCCAACGCAGTCAGGTGCGGGAATTTCACAACAGGATTCTTGAGTTCAACTTTTTTCATAATCAATCGTTCGCCAACGCTACTACCGGATCAAGCCGCGACGCTTTGCGTGCAGGGGCAAAACCGAAAATCAGGCCGGTTGCAGCGGCACAAGAAAAAGAAAGCAGGATGGGTTGGAGGGAGAAATGCACAGGTGTACCCAAGGCAGAAACCACAAAACCGCCAGCGATTCCCAAAACAACACCGAGCACGCCACCCACACCGGTGACTACGATAGCCTCGGACAGGAACTGGCTGAGGATGTCGAATTGGCGCGCCCCTGTTGCCATGCGGATGCCGATTTCCCGTGTACGTTCGGTGACCGACACCAGCATGATGTTCATAACCCCGATACCACCCACCAACAGTGATATGGCGGCGATTATGCCAAACATGAGAGTGAGCGTCTTGGTGGTGGACTGCAGCGTGTCGAGCATTTCCGAGGCGTTGAAAATACGGAAATCCTGCGAACCATGGCGAGCCACCATGAACTGGATCAGGTCACGCTGGGTCTGTTCGATTTTATCCACGTTGGCCGCATAGACACCGATGCTACGCGCGAACTTCTGCCCCATCAGTCGCAGCGAGCCGGTCTTGAACGGAATATAGACGACATCGTCCTGATCCTGGCCATTGGCAGAAGACCCTTTTTTGGTGAGTACCCCGATGACCTGGAACGGAATGTTGCTGATCAGAATGTACTCACCCAACGGATTGATGCCATCGGGGAACAGTTTATCCAGCACAGTGGCACCCACTATCGCCACTGAAGTGTATTTGGCGTTGTCTTCCTCATTGAAAAACACACCCTGCGCCAGTGGCCAGTTACGCAGTACCGGCAAGGCAGAACCAGTAGCAGTCACTTGAGTCGAATAGTCCTGCTTCTTGTAACGAACTGTGTAGTTGCCCTGTTGTTCCGGCAAGGTGCCCAGCACATTGGCTACGTTGTCGGCGATGGCAGTGGCATCATCAAAGGTCAATGTAGAAGGCATGTTGCGCCGCTGGGCCTCGTTCCTGGCAGGGTTCAGGTTCAACGTGTTGGTACCGATCGAGCTGAGCCGGTCCACAATCTGTTGTTGTCCACCCTCGCCTACCGCCAGAATCACTACTACCATCATAATCCCTATGACTATCCCGAGCAGGGTCAGGAAGGTACGGAACCGGTTCTCCTTCAGTGAACGCATTGCCATGCGCACCGCTTCGCCGATACTTCCCAACGAGGAAGATTGCGTCCGGCTGAGAAACAGGTCGCGCAACTTGTCATTGTTTTTGGGGTCCACTGCGGCAAGCGCAGTTCCAGTGTCATTAATCACTGCACCATCACGGAATTCGATTGTGCGGTCGGCATTCTGCGCAACTTTGGAATCGTGGGTGATGATGATGACAGTGTGTCCGTCTCGTGAAAGTTTTTTCAGCAAGGCCAGTACTTCCACGCCACTCTGGGAATCAAGTGCCCCGGTGGGTTCATCAGCGAGGATGATCTTGCCTCCGTTCATCAGCGCACGCGCTATTGACACTCGCTGCTGCTGCCCGCCTGACAACTGGGTGGGCCGGTGATCCATACGTTCACCGAGTCCGAGTGTGGTCAGCAAGGCTTCCGCCCGCAGGTGCCGTTGATCGGCAGTTTTGCCGGCATAGATGGCGGGAATTTCCACATTCTCCAGCGCGGTAGAAGCTCCCAGCAAGTTATAACTCTGGAATACGAAACCAAAGGCCTCGCGTCGCAGCCAGGCCAGATCATCGGAATCAAAACTGTTGATGTTGCGACCGGCAAACAGATAGGTACCAGAGGTGGGACGATCAAGGCAACCCAGCAGATTCATCAACGTCGACTTGCCGGAGCCGGACTGGCCCATGATGGCAACAAATTCGCCGGAATAGATCTTCAGATCGATCCCGCGCAGCGCGTTCACTTCAACACCGCCGCCCGTGATAAAGGTACGGCGGATATCGCGCATTTCAATTAGTGGTATTGCTTCCACGGTCAGAACCGTCCGCCGGGGAAGCCACCGCCACCAGGGAAGCCGCCGCGATTGTTGTTTTGCTGGGTGTTGTTGCCATTGGCCGGAGGATTGGCCTGGATCACGCCAGCGATTACCTGTTCACCTGCCACCAATCCCGAGATGACTTCCGCCGAAACCCGGCTGGTGACTCCCACCATGATCTGACGTTCTTCGCGAGTGCCATCGGGCTTGACCACAGTGACTGAAGCCGGACGCGGCGCATTCGGATTGATGCTGGCCAGACCGCCACCACGACGACCCTGACCGTTGCCACCACCGAAGCCGGGAGGGCGCCCTTGGCCGGGCACAAAGCCGGGCGGAGGACCACCGGCACCACCAGGACGGAAGCCGCCGGGAGGACCACCAGCGCCAGCACCTTGCTCTGCCTGTTGTCCAGCAGCAGGTGCACTGTTGGCCGTTCCGCCTGCAGCAGCCACTCTGGCAGCGCCGCCTTTGTCACCAAATTTGAGGGCACCTACTGCCACTGTCAGCACATCCTGCGCAGAAGCAGTGATGAAATAAACCTGTGCAGTCATTTCCGAAAGCAGCGCGGCATCGGCGTTATCTACATCAAACAAGGCCGTATAGAGTACGACGTTGTTAGTCACTGTGGGTGTTGGCAGTATCTGGCGCACTTTGGAATACCAACGACGATCGCCACTGCCCAGTGTCGTGAAGTAGACAGTCATGTTGGGCTTGATGCTGCTGATATCAGCCTCGGAAATCTCGGCTTGTACCGTCATTGTTGCGAGATTCGAAATTCGCAGGATGGTAGGCGCCATCTGCACTGCATTGAGTGTGTTGCCTTCGATCAGACTGATACTGACTACGGTGCCGGCTACCGGTGCGAAAATTTTGGTGTAGTTAAGCGTGGTTTCATCACTGGAGAGCGAGGCTCGACTCTGTTCGATCTGCTTCTGCAATTGTTCCAGCGCAGATTGGGCAGACGCCAGGTTGTTGACCGCAGTGTCATAGTCAAGTTGACTGGTGGCGTTGGCGGCTCGCAACCGCTCCTGCCTCGCAGCAGTGGATTTGGCCAACTCAAGCGCGGCCTTGCGCCCATCTATCTGGACTACCTGCGATGCGATGCCGGCGCGGCTTGACTCCACTTTGGATTCCTGCAATTTGGCATCAATTTCGGCCAGCAAATCCCCTTGCTTCACCACATCGCCCACTTGTACATACATCTTTTTCAACTGGCCCGACACCTGCGCGCCCACATCGACAAAACTCAGGGGTTTGAGCGTACCTGATGAAGCGATGGTGTTTTCGATGGAACCCCTTTCCACTTTCACAAGCAGCGGCTGGTCATCGACCTTCTTTTGTCCGTTCCGGTAAATGAACCAGGCTCCAATGGCGGCCACTACCACAACCGCAGCGATCATATAGAGCCTTGTTGATTTGCGACGCGCTAAACTTTGCATTTGGAAATCCACAAGCACTGTTAAATTAAAGAATGTTCGGGTAGTTAAACGCCCGAAAGAGCGAACAGTTTACGTGAAAAGATGCAGCAAAAAAGGAATAATGACTGGCAAGTCATTTTTTTGTTTCGTCTGTTCAGCAATCACCCTCAGGGGGGCGGTAACTGCTTTTTCCGGAACAAGGTGCTGAGTTCGTTATAGCCTCCGATGCTGACATCATTGATGAAAATTTGCGGCACCGTACTGCGCCCACCCGATCTCTGGCGCATCTCCTGATAGCGTTCCAGGTCATGGGTCACGTCGATTTCCTCGAACTTGTAACCGAGCGTGGTGAGGAGTTGCTTGGCTGAATGACAATAGCCGCACCAATCCTTCGTATAGATCACAACTGTGGACATTGAAGTACTCAGCATTGGGCATTGGTGATTCGGATCAACTTTTCTACTGTCTGTCTGGCCCTGCCGTCGTCAATGGCAGCAGCAGCGATAGCAACGCCTTCACGCAAATCGCTGGCAGTTCCCGCTACCACCAGTGCAGCTGCACTGCCGAACAACACAATGTCACGGTACGCATCACGCTGACCAGACAGCAACTTCAGCAATCTGTCAGCGTTGTAGGCGGCGTCACCACCCTTGATATCGGCCAGGGTGGCACGAGTCAGCCCGGCCTGTTCGGGTGTCAGATCAAATTCACTCACCGCACCCCCCTGAACCGCGCAGACATGATTGCTGCCCAAGGTACTCAGTTCGTCGAGGTCACCGGCTCCGTGAACAACCCACGCACTTTCGCAGCCTAGACGCGCCAGTGTTTCTGCCAGCGGTCGCACCCACTCTTTCGCATAGACACCGACCAGATAGCGTTTGACGCCGGCCGGATTACACAGAGGGCCCAAAAGATTGAAGATGGTGCGTATACCCAGTTCAGCCCGCACAGCTCCCACATGCTTGAAAGATTCATGGTGACGGGGCGCCAGCATGAAGCCGTAATTGGCTTCACGCAGCGAGCGTTCTATGACCGGGAAATCCGCATGAATATTGATGCCCAACGCAGTCTGCACATCAGCAGTGCCGGATTTCGACGACACGGCACGGTTGCCGTGCTTGGCCACCGGCACTCCACAAGCTGCAACCACCAGCGCAGTGGCGGTGGAGATGTTCAGTGTATGCATGCCGTCTCCGCCGGTGCCAACGATATCCATGGCACCATCCGGGGCCTTGATCGATAACGCCTTGCTGCGAATCACGCTGACAGCCGCACTGATTTCATCAACAGTCTCGCCACGCATGCGCATGGCTACCAGCAGCGCGGCAATCTGCGCCGGCGTTGCGCCACCGCTCATGATGAGGGTGAAGGCCTGTTCCGCTTCGGCAAACGTGAGGGACTGTCCGCCCACAGTCTTGCTGATCAGGTTTTTCAGTTCGGCGGCAGTTGCGCTCATGAATCAGTGCTTCTTCATCTCAATGGCGAGCAAAGTGTTCTGCATCAGTGACGCAATCGTCATCGGACCCACTCCGCCAGGCACGGGCGTGATCCAGCTGCACTTGTCCTTGACGTTGTCGAAATCGACATCGCCACGCAGTTTGAAACCTTTCGGGTCGGTCGCATCAGGAACTCGGGTGGTCCCCACATCGATCACCACTGCGCCCGGCTTGACCATGTCGGCAGTGATGAACATCGGCTTGCCGATGGCAACGATGAGGATATCGGCGCTGGCACAGATTTCTTTCATGTTGGTAGTGCGGCTGTGCACCATTGTCACCGTGCAGTTGCCAGGATTGGTGTTGCGCGACATCAGGATGGCCATTGGCGTGCCGACGATGTTGCTGCGCCCTACAACCACGCAATGCTTGCCGGCAGTTTCAATCTTGTTGCGTTTCAGCAGTTCCATGATGCCGTTCGGCGTCGCGGAAATGTAGGTTGGCAGCCCCAGCATCATGCGTCCGAGATTTTCCGGATGGAACCCGTCGACATCCTTGCGGAAATCGATGGCTTCAGTGACTTTGTCTTCGTTGATATGTTTCGGCAATGGCACCTGCACAATGAAACCGTCGATGGCGGGGTCCTGGTTGAGCTTGTCGACCACTGCCAGCAGTTCGGCTTCGGTGATGGTGGCAGGATAGGTCAGCAGTGTGGAATCAAAACCACAGGCCTTGCAGGCCAATACCTTGTTGTTCACATAGGTCATGCTGCCGCCATCATTGCCGACCAGCACTGCGGCCAGATGCGGCACCCTGCCTCCGGCCTGCTTGATTTTGGCGACCTTGCCGGCGATTTCCTGCTTGAGCTGATCGGATGTGGCTTTGCCATCGAGTAACTGCATGGTGACCTCTGTTGCTGAACGTTGGGAATGGAGAACGGGGAGATCCCGGCAACCGGGGATCAAACAAACGCGCATTCTACCCTCGGGTTCGGGGACTAGTCACTCCGGGCAAACAGAGGAAACAGCTGTAACTCCCCGGGTTGCCGGCTAGGGTCCGGCAGCTTTGCCGGCTGCATTGAGCATGGACTCCGCATCCCGCTGCATTTCATGAAGAACATTCAGCTTGTGCTCGCGCGAGCCGGTCTCGATGTCATTGTGGGCAAGCACCAAGGTCGTGGCCGTCGCTATCGTAACCAGCGCTGCCCTGGGGTCGTCTGTATTCATTTGCAGCAGGGCCTTGGCAAACAGGATACCGGCGTCATGGGAAATTGCGAAAGCCTGGTCGTAAAGACCGAGCGCGGCAGCATTATCTCCCGCCAGTTGCCGCAATTTGCCGAGCGCGGACAGAGCTGTCGGCCGATTGAATTCACTGAGGCGGGGGACCAGGCTTTGCAGCATTGCTTCCAGGTAGTCCGGGGTCACAGCAGTGCACTTCCTGGAGACGACCTGGTTTACCAGCTCATTGAGCGGTGTGAGCAGTCCGGTCTCGCCACTGTTGCTGTGCTCGATATGTGCACTCACCACTTCTGATGCAGGCAATGAAATCAAGGGCGAGATACAGGACAGCAGCATGCGATTGAACAGGGGCCGCAACATTGCCGGATTGTCCTGCAGGATGCCATCATAGATTTCACTGGCATCCTCTGCCCCTGCTTCACCGGTATAAGCCACCTTGATCGCATAGAATTCTGCATTGCGGACCTCCAGCGGATCATGACGGTACCAGTCAACAGCCAGTTTCAGTGGTTTGCGCCACAATTCTGCATTGGTAGTGGTTTGCCAGGCATTCACTGCCACCATCAGCAGCGGGATGGCCAACAGCAACTTTTGCGTCGAGCCCGGAAATCTTGCCCGCCCCACCACAAGCAGACAAACAACAGCGAACAAGGGACCCACTATTGCCAGATAGTTGCGGTGATTGAAATACAATTCCAGTGGAATCACGGATCCTTCAATGATGTGACCGGCGAGAAACCAGAATACAGCCAGCGCCAGCACCGGCTGTTGTTTCCGGTACAGGCATGCAAGCACCAGCACAATCAACCAGGCCAGACAGGCAAACAGTGTGGTGATTGGCATCAGCAATGAAGTGGATAATTGCGGAGTATGAAACAGTTCTGTGCTGAGCATGTCCGGACTGATGAGCTGGCCCAGGTAGGCCCACAGGATGCGGCTCTCTGTCAGCACACGTTCCAACAGAGTGAAGTTCAGCTTGCTGATGAAACTGTCTCTGGTGGCATATGCATAGACAACAGCACTGGCAACCAGCACAGCGAACGGCACCCACAACACCAGGTTCCGCCACCGTCTGAACAGCGGATTTGCCGGATCCGCAGCAAACAATGTGTATTCCAGCGCAATTACGTACAACAACAATGAGGCAGCATTTTCCTTTGCCAGCAATGCCAGCAGGCCGGCACATCCAAGCCCAACAGTCAGTGGCAGCAACTCTTTCCATCCGGCCGGGGAAGCCGGCTGGGGACGCCAATGCAGATAGCCCAGCAACCCGGCCAGCATGAAAGTGCTGCACAACAGCGTCATGCGCTGAACCGTGTACAACACCGCAGTGACATGCAACGGATGCAAGGCCCAGATCGCCGTACAGAAACCGGCGATAAGCATCAGATCCTGCTGGCCCAGCTTGCGGATACGGCAAAACTGCACACATAAGGCATAAACAAGTGCCGAGTTGACCAGATGTATCAGCAGATTGACCAGTTTGAAAGCAAAGGGATTGTCCGGCCAGGCATCGGCCTGCAACGCAAAAGTCAGCAGTGAAAGCGGACGCCCCAGCGGTCCTGCGCTGCCTCCTGCCACGAAATCCCACAGATTGCGATCAAAAATGCCGGAACCGTCCACGTTGGCCAGTGCGTCCAGGTTCACAAAATCATCAAACATGAAATTGCTGGTCAAACCACGCCAATAGACAGCCGCAACCAGCAACAACAAAAGCGTGAGCAGTACCGGGTGTCTGGTGGAAAACTTGTTGTTTGCTGCTACGCCCATGCAGATGTGAGTCTTTGATGTACAAGGAAGCTGAAGCATCACATAGCGAGTCAGCGCAAACAACGGTAAAATACGCTTCTTTTTCAATTTTCCGGCCAATCCCATGCGCATAGAAGCAATCCCCATCGGCAAGAACCCTCCTTATGACGTAAACGTACTGGTGGAGTGCCCGATCGGTGGCCAGCCTATCAAGTATGAGCTCGACAAGAAGTCGGGCACACTGGTGGTTGACCGCTTCCTCTACACGCCGATGGCCTACCCCGGCAACTACGGTTTCATTCCACACACCCTGTCGGATGATGGCGATCCCATCGATGTGCTGATCTGCAACACCCGGCCTTTGGTGCCGGGCTGTCTGATCAATGTACGACCGATCGGTGTGTTGATCATGGAAGACAATGCGGGCGGCGACGAGAAAGTCATTGCAGTGCCGTCTTCACACCTCACCAAACGCTATGACGGCATTCACAACTATTCCGATCTGCCGGAAATCACACTGCAACAAGTGGCGCATTTCTTCGAGCACTACAAGGATCTGGAACCAGGCAAGTGGGTGAAGATCGGCGAATGGGGCAGTGCAGATGTGGCACGCCAGTACATCATTGACGCCATCGCGCGCGCGATGGCAGCAGACCAGGTTTAGCCAACCCCGGGGCGGAACCGCTTAAATCCGCCCCAATGCTGCCAGCACGGTACTTTCACTGAGTATCTGCGGCAGCACTTCCGCCGGCTTCGAGTTGTCGGCAGGAAACATCAGATACAACGGCACGCCACTGGTTGCGTATTGTTTCAGCACTTCGGTGATGGCGGGATCGTTGTTGGTCCAGTCACCTTTGAGATAAATCACTCCTTTCTCTTTCAGTTTGGCCGTGAAGGCTTGCGATCCCAGCGCTACCCGTTCGTTGACCAGACAGGTGATGCACCACGCCGCTGTCATATTGACGAATACCGGCTTGCCTTCAGCGCGCAATGCAGCCAGTCGTGCTGCCGTGTAGGGTTCGTAGTTTTCTGCAGCATCGGCTGCAACTTCGGCATGCGCACGCGCCTGCAGGAAGGGCGTAAACAAGGTGCTGCCAGTGGTGCCCGCACATAGCAGGATCACCAGCATGCTTGCATGTCGCCGCCAGCCGCGGCTGTTGTGCCGGTATTGATAGAGCCAGCAGGCAAAAGCCAGCAACAGGCAGCCGCCGATCACCAGCGCCATGGCATTGCTGTCGGTCTGCTGACCCAACACCCACAACAACCACACCACAGTGGCATAGAGCGGAAATGCCAGCAGTTGGCGGAACGTGAGCATCCAGGGTCCTGGCCTGGGCATCATTTTCGCCAATGCCGGCAGGAACGACAGCAGCACGAACGGCAGTGCCATGCCAAAACCCAGCGCCAGGAATACTGTCAGTGCCACCAGCGTCGATTGTGTGAATGCAAAGCCGAGCGCCGCTCCCATGAAAGGTGCTGTGCACGGGCTTGCCACCACACTGGCCAGCACACCGGTGAAAAACGAACCGGTATATCCTTCTTTTTCCTGCAGATCAGTACCAACCCCCATCACTGATGTGCCGAATTCCACCACGCCCGACATCGAAAGCCCCATTACAAAGAACAGGAACACCAATGAGGCGACAAACCACGGTTGCTGCAGGTGAAAACCCCAGCCTGCTGCGGTTCCGCTGGCCTTGAGGCCGAGCAACACAGCTGCCAACACCAGGAATGACACCATCACGCCTGCCATGTAGGTAAGACCATGCAGGCGTTGCTCACGCCTGGTGATGTGAGTGGTGGATGCCAGATGCAAAACTTTCAGGGACAGCACCGGAAACACACAAGGCATCAGGTTGAGTATCAGCCCGCCCAGAAAAGCAAACAGGAATGCACCTGCTATGGAAACCGTACTGGCCGCAGGTGTGGCCGGCACTGTGGCTGATGCGGGTGTATTGGCAACGCTCACTGCGCCTGCAGCGGGTTCTGCTTCCACCTGATAAGCAGTTTGTCTGCCACCGGCATCGGCCACCAGCAGCAAACCGCCCACGCGCTTCGGCATTTCCCGCGCTACGCGGCGGTGCTGCTTCTGTTTCAACTGCAAACTGTTCTGTTGCCGTGAAATTTCCTGGGGCGCAATGTAGTCGATCACACGATGCTGGTCGGGAATGAAGGTGATTTTGCCGGCACCTTCAAATATCGCGGAAGTTGCCTGCACCAACAGGTTGAGCTCGCCATCGCTGAAGAAAAACGAGGAGGTAAGTCTGGTGTCCACACGCGGCTGCGAATCACGCGTTCGCGCAAACCCGTAGGCCCACTTGCCATTGGGGACTGCACTCTGGCCGGCGGGCAACACCGGCATTTCCAGCGTCAGCGATACGCCGCCCGGAATACAGGTGTCGTCACACTCAAGCCAGTTGGCCTTGGCAGCCAGTGACAGCTTGTTGCCGGAAAAATCAGCCGGTATCTGCAGCGGCACCAGCTCGAACACCTCACCAACGTAGCCGAAATCGACCAGATCTGCCGGCAGGTTGAAACGCTCGGGAGTGGGCCAAACGATATTGCCTGCACTGACACCGTTGGGGAGCTCCCAACTGATTTCCGTGGCCTTGCCGGCATCGCCGGGATTGATCCAGTAGGTATGCCAGTGCTCTGCATGTTCAAGCCTCAGCGCCACCCACAAAGTGGTGCCGGCAACAGCAGTGGTGGTTTCCGGAATCAGCAGGGCTTTTACATGTTCGCTATGCTGCTCGGCACTGGCAACACTGCCGACTTGCGCGCTCACGCTCATGTGCATGCACAGGCCAAGCAGCAACAAACCCAGGCTCTTAAATAATTTCATTCATCCACTCCAACAAGACCGCACTGACGGCTTCGGGTTGTTCCATCCTGTACCGCATGCACACCTGTGTCCATGACCACGAAACGCCTGATTACCTTTCAGTTCAGTCGGGATTCAGAAGCCCGGCATCAGATACACCAACGGCTTGTTCATTTTTTTGCCAGCACTTCCGGTTTGGTGGCCTGCAGAATGTCATGGATCGCCTGCCGCTCCGGAGCGGGCAGGCTCTTGCCATCCAGCAGCGTGGTATCGCCGGCGAGTACGGCACTGATATCACCAAACAACAGCTGCCTGACCCGATCGGCCAGCGCTGCCACGGCATCGGAATAAACCAGATAACTGAGACGGTAGCGAAAGGTGCGGGTGTTGAGATCGAACTGGCGCAGGGATTTGCCGTCGCTGGTGGCAGGTCCGCGTTGCTCGAACCATTGTTGATACCCGGAATTGCCCAGCACCGCATCCCCGAGTGGCGCTTCGTCCATCATGAACATCGCTTCCAGCAGCGGCTTGACCAGTGCCTGCAGCTCCTCGTCTTTGGTCTTGCTGCTGGCGGCCAGCAACTTGCGACTTTCATAGTTGAGGCGCACCAGCCGGTTCTGCACTTCCACCTGATGCTGCAACACCAGCAAAGCCACAATGTCGCTGGTCTTGCGCGGATAGGCGGCAAGATCAACAAACTGGTCGAGACTGCCGAGGTTGATCTCGCCCACCCACGGCCGTTTTGACAACACCGACACATCCTTGACGATGAAATTGCCACGATGCATCTGCCTGCCACTCATGCCGGTCACATACCAGCCGGCCCAGCGTTCTTCGATGGGAGTGGACTGATCGGTGATGTCAGACAGTTCATGCGACACGATGTTGCCGTCGGAGGCGGTGATCACCGAGCTGAGCATGAAACGCGGCACTCCGCCCCCGGTCATCGAATAGGTGTCGTGGCAGCGCAGGCAGCGATCAGTTTCCTGTTTGAAGGGAACTTCCGCTTTTATGTCCTGGCTGACATCAAAGAACACGGGGCCCAGCACTGGGTCCATCGCTGCCACTTCCAGGGAGCGGCTGCCTGGCACAAAGGTTACATAGACCTCATCAGTAAAGAACATTGAGCGTGGGGTCTGCGGCGAGATGAAACGTTGCTTGAGGCTGCTCTTGGAAAACACCAGCATCTGCGAAGAAAGGTCTATGCCAAGCGCTTGCAGCAAGCCTTCCAGATAACCATTACGCCCGGCCTGATACGGGATCTTTTCACCCTTGGCGGCCAGCGCTTTCATCAAACGGCTGTAAGGATCGGTGGGCGGGTTCTTGCCATAGCCCATTTGCGGATATTCAGTGTCATAGATGAGCTGGGCCTGTGCCGGTGCCAGGCTGACCAGCAAGGCCGGGAGTGCCAGCAGCAGTGGCCAGAAGTGCCAGCCACGCGGGCGCCGGTTCACTCTTGGAATACAAGGAAATGTTGGCATTGAAATCCCCGGAAATATACGCAATTAAGCCGGGATTATAGCCGAACCATCCGGTTTTCCTCGCTCGGCAAATGATGCTAGACTGCGCCGCCTTTTACAGGAACCCCTCCGGACTCCCCGTCCTCAGTAGCCACCCTGCAGTTGGCCTCCAAATCAGAATTTACGAGGAATTTGTCATGACGCATTTGTCAGATATTGAAATTGCCCAGGCCGCCACCGCCAAGCCTATTGCTGAAATCGGCGCCAAGCTTGGCATCCCGCTCAGCGCGCTCCACCCCTACGGCCACACCAAGGCCAAAGTTGATTACTCCTTCATCCAGGCCCAACAGAAAAACAAAAACGGCAAACTTATCCTCGTAACCGCGATTTCACCAACCCCGGCCGGTGAAGGTAAAACCACCACTACAGTCGGCCTTGGTGACGGTCTCAGCCGCATCGGCAAGAAAACCGCAATCTGCCTGCGTGAGCCGAGCCTGGGGCCCTGCTTCGGCGTGAAAGGTGGCGCTGCCGGCGGCGGTTACGCCCAGGTGATCCCGATGGAGGACATCAACCTGCATTTCACCGGCGACTTCCACGCCATCGGTTCAGCCCACAACCTGCTGTCCGCGATGATCGACAACCATATCTACTGGAACAACGAACTGAATCTGGATGGCCGCCGCATCAACTGGCGTCGTGTGGTCGACATGAATGATCGTGCACTGCGCGACATGGTGGTTGCCCTCGGCGGGCCTGGCAACGGTTTCCCGCGCCAGACCGGTTTTGACATTACGGTAGCGTCCGAAGTAATGGCCATTTTCTGTCTCGCCACCGACATCAAGGATCTGCAGCGTCGTCTCGCCAACATCGTGATTGGCCAGACCCGTGAGAAAACCACGATCACCGCCAAAGACATCAAGGCAGACGGTGCCATGACTGCACTGCTGAAAGATGCACTGATGCCAAACCTGGTACAGACCCTGGAAGGCACGCCTGCCTTCATCCACGGCGGTCCGTTTGCCAACATTGCCCATGGCTGCAACTCGGTCATGGCCACCACCACTGCACTGAAGCTGGCCGACTACGTGGTCACTGAAGCAGGCTTCGGTGCCGATCTTGGCGCCGAGAAATTCATGGACATCAAGTGCCGCAAAACCGGCCTGAAACCTTCAGCCATCGCCATCGTTGCCACCGTTCGTGCCCTCAAGATGCACGGCGGTGTAGCCAAGGACCAGTTGAAAGGTGAAAACCTGGAAGCACTGAAAAAAGGCTTCGCCAACCTGGAACGTCATCTGCAGAACCTGGCCAAGTTTGGCGTACCGGCAGTGGTTGCCATCAACAAATTCATTCACGACACAACGGCTGAGCATGATCTGCTGAAACAGCTGTGCGCAGGCGTCGGCGCCAAAGTCATCCTTTGCACCCACTGGGCTGACGGTGGTGCAGGCATAGAAGAACTGGCACGTGAAATCGTCGACATCTGTGAAAACCGTCCGGGCACTTTCAAGTACCTGTACGAAGACACCGCTACCCTGTGGGAAAAAGTGAACACGATCGCGAAGGAAATCTACCGCGCATCGGAAGTCACCTGTGATGCCGCCGTGAAGAAACAGTTCGAGGACTACCAGAAGCTGTATCCGAACTTCCCGATCTGCATGGCGAAAACCCAGAGCAGCTTCACCACTGACGCCACCAAGATGGGCGCTCCGGTAAACCATACGGTTCACATTCGCGAACTGCGTCTGTCCGCTGGAGCCGAGTTCATCGTGGCAGTTTGTGGTGAAATCATGATCATGCCAGGCTTGCCTAAAATACCATCGGCCGAGAAAATCTTCGTGAACGAAAAAGGCCAGATCGAAGGCTTGTTCTAGGATTGAAGTGAATGCCCTGCTGATCTGCGGATCGGCCGACAAAAACAGACCAGTAGCTCCTGGTCTGTTTTTTTTTGGACCCTTGGTCTTGCCGGTTGCGAATCATTGGCCCGATTCGGGCATGGTTGCTCCAAATGCTGGACGCACTTCACCGGGGCTGGCGTGGAGTCGTGTTAATTGCCGGATTGACCAGCACGGCTGCAGCCTGGTTTTTCTGCTCCTTGTTTTCCTTCGCTTCCTGCAGGATTTTCTCGAGCTTCCGGACCTGGAATCCATCTATTCCACGATGCTTCCGGTTGACCTCCCGCACCAGATTGAGTGTGTCCGCTGCATCAACCAATTCGCCTGCGCTGACCTGGCTTTGCAGCAGTTCGGCCAGAATTACGATGTCGCCGTTGGTTTCAAAGCCCATCCGCATATAGATCACACCTTGTGCATATTTCCCTTCCAGCAGAGCCTGAAAGCCCTGAAAGCGGTAAAGATAACCCCTGATCAGCGGATTGATTTGATTGCCCGGTTGCGACACTGCAGCATTGATAAGGCGCTCCATGTCCGGTTGCGTGATAGTGCTGGCGCATTTGCCGCCATCGACAAGGGTGTAGAGTCTTTCCATGGAATTCATGGCGTATACGCTGACCGGATACGAGCCTAGTACCGAGACTGCCTTGTCAATCACCTCCGGCACTTTGATGCCCAGCGCACAAGCATTGTGAATCTGGTGCAACAGCGGACCTGCATCGCGCTGATCTATCGCCGCTGCCGCCTCCAGCTCTGTGCCGGTTTTGGCAAAGTCGCCATGAGTCGTGTAAAGATTGGCCATGTTGGTGTGGGCCCGTGACGAACCCGGATGATCGACAACTGCCTGTTGATCCATCAATTCTTCATTGCTCCACTCCTTGACCCGGCCAAAGGTCTGCAGCAGAAACACCAGGAAGAACAGCACCAAAACTGCAACAGCCAACCTGAATTCCTTGTAACCCAGTACGTAATACACCACCGGCAACAAGACGCCCGCGAGAGCCAGATAGTTACGATGTTCGAATACCAGCTCGAGCGGAATAATGGTGGATTCCAGCAATTGGGAAATCAGGAACCACGCCAACCCAAACGCCAGCACCGGTGCCCGCTGACGCAACAGCCAGATCGCCGACACCACTGCCAGCATCAGTGCCAGCAGGATCAGGGTCAGCGGATCCAATGAAGCAGTCACCGGAAAATCATCATGGAACAAGCTCATGTCCCGCACCTTGGGCAACAACATCAGCTTCAGATAGAACGGGATGACATGCAGCTGGGTCAGCAGGCGTTGACCCAGCGTGAAGTTGCGAAGGCTGTAATCAAGCAGCTTCGAAAAATGCGTCACCAGATACACTCCGCCAACCAGCAGCGGCAACAATACAAACACCAGCAGGAACATCCGGTGCCGGCGTGGCAACTGGTTGGGAGAGGCCAAGCTGCGAAACACCAGCGCTTCATAAGCCAGGATGTACAGGGGCAGCATAGCGCCGGTTTCTTTCGAAAAAACCGCAAGTGCCTGCAACAATGGATACAGCACCCACCCCACCAGCCAGTATTTTGCCGAGGCCTGTGGCTGGCTGCGTGCTGTCAGGTAGCACATCAGCCCAGCCAGCGTAAACAACGCTGCCAGAATGGTCATGCGCTGCACCACATACAGCACTGTGCTGACCAGCAGGGGATGCAACAGCCAGAATGCACTCACCACTCCGGCAGTAAGCAGAATGCGATTGCGATCAACAGCTGGCGCCAGCAGTGGCAAAGTCTGCAGCAACAAACGGAACAGCAACATCCCGGTCAGCAGGTGCAACAACAGGTTATGGAATTTGTAGCCCCACGCTTCTACTCCATAGTGCCAGCCGCTTATTACAAAACTGGTGATGGAAACCACCCGGCCCAGCATGCCGCTGTCATTGTGGGTGATGGTGTAGAG
Organism: uncultured Gammaproteobacteria bacterium; assembly: GCA_903837345.1. GTDB lineage: Bacteria > Pseudomonadota > Gammaproteobacteria > Pseudomonadales > Pseudohongiellaceae > CAILUG01. Next base: position 29,861 of record CAILUG010000054.1, read on the forward strand.
AAAACCCTCCCAGCTCATTTTGTCGAGATGGACGGCAACAATATTCTGCAAATCGTCCAGAACGAAAGGGCCATTGAGTCCCGGCCAGTACACCAACACAGCAAGCAACAACACGGCTACCACAGCAATGGCGGCAGGTAGCGGGAAAGCGGTTGTTGTTTGCTCGGATCGCTGCATGGTCAGAATGCCAGGAAGGTTGGCCCAGGTGTTAACGTACAGAAAAGCACAATAAAAAAGCCAGTCTCTTGCGAGACTGGCTTTTTTGCAAACGTGGAACCGATGTTCAGTCAGGAATAATCAGTTGCAGCTGCCAGGCAGGTACTTGGAACCAACGATGGCTTCGCACTTCCAGTCAACACCACCGGAACTGTTCTTGGTGGGGCGCAGTCCCAGGGACACCTGCTTGCCGCCGGTGATACCCAGTTTGGTTGTGTTGCCTTTGACGAGGATGGTGGTACCGGTCCAGGCCAGGCTGCGGGTCATGCCGGAAGTTACCGACTGGATGGTGATCTGGGTGGATGTAGGCACTTTGCCGTTGATGATGGTGTACTCGGATATCAGGTTCTTGGCAGTGGTAGCTGCCAGGATGATTTCAGAGGCTTTGGCACGGATGGTGTAATCCTGGTAGGCCGGTAGTGCAACGGCCGCCAGAATGCCGATGATCGCGATTACGATCATCAATTCAATCAGGGTGAAACCCTTCTGGATCTGCTTCTTCATGTTTTGCATCAAAGTGCTCCTTGTATTTGGGAAATGTGATTGGTTCTGTCGTGAACAATAAGGAGGTTGCGGACATTGCCCTACTTCCATCCTTACAGGCCAGTCGACCGACAAACCTCAACTTGCAACTGTAACAAGGCAAGTCCTGTGCCAAAAAAAAATTCTCACTGTCTTTCCGACAAGATGTGGACCAGGTCACAAAATCCGGCAGCAAAGCCCGGCAGTTCCGGGATCACCTGTAACGGACCGGGCGCAAGCCGCCCAGAGTTACCGTAACGGTCCGGACAATTTTCTTCACTTGCCGACAAAAATTGTCACATTCCGCTTCTGGCCGTGATTGCTCCCGAGGCCAAGCTGGCCAAAGATGAACCAGAAATAAAAAAGCCAGCCTCTTGCGAGACCGGCTTTTTTGCAAACAAGGAACCGATGTTCAGTCAGGAAAAATCAGTTGCAGCTGCCAGGCAGGTATTTGGAACCAACGATGGCTTCGCACTTCCAGTCAACACCACCGGAACTGTTCTTGGTGGGGCGCAGTCCCAGGGACACCGACTTGCCGCCGGTAATCCCCAGTTTGGTGTTGTTGCCTTTGACGAGGATGGTGGTACCAGTCCAGGTCAGGCTGCGGGTCATGCCGGAAGTTACCGACTGGATGGTGATCTGGGTGGCTGTAGGCACAACACCGTTGATGATGGTGTACTCGGAGATCAGGTTCTTGGCAGTGGTAGCTGCCAGGATGATTTCAGCGGCTTTGGCACGGATGGTGTAATCCTGGTAGGCCGGCAGTGCGACGGCAGCCAGAATACCGATGATCGCGATTACGATCATCAATTCAATCAGGGTGAAACCTTTCTGGATCTGCTTCTTCATGTTTTGCATCAACGTGCTCCTTGGATTTGGAAAATGTGGTTAGTTTCGTTTGAAATAATGTGGTTGCGAACATTGACCCTGCATCCATACAGATCAGCACACCAACATACCTCAACATGCTCTTATCTCAAGGCAAGTCCTGTGCCACAGAGGAAAACTTCCCGATTCCCCGGCAAGATGAGTACCACGTCACAAATTCTGCTGACTAACCTGGATATTCAACCAACATTTGCGCAGAAAGTTGCGCAATCCCCCCAGTGTTACCGTAACGGTCCGGACAATTTTCTTCACTTGCTGACAAAAATTGTCACATCCCGCTATTGGCCGTGGCTGCACAATTAGCCAAGCTGGATGATACTCATCCAGCAACACAAAACTCCCAAACAAAAAAAAGCCAGCCTCTTGCGAGACTGGCTTCTTTGCATTCCTGGAACCGATATTCAGTCAGGAAATATCAGTTACAGCTGCCAGGCAGGTATTTGGAACCAACGATGGCTTCGCACTTCCAGTCAACACCACCGGAACTGTTCTTGGTGGGGCGCAGTCCCAGGGATACCGACTTGCCACCGGTAATCCCCAGTTTGGTGTTGTTGCCTTTGACGAGGATGGTGGTACCAGTCCAGGTCAGGCTGCGGGTCATGCCGGAAGTTACCGACTGGATGGTGATCTGGGTGGTGGTAGGCACTTTGCCGTTGATGATGGTGTACTCGGAGATCAGGTTCTTGGCAGTGGTAGCCGCCAGAATGATTTCAGAGGCTTTGGCACGGATGGTGTAATCCTGGTAGGCCGGCAGTGCGACGGCAGCCAGAATGCCGATGATCGCGATTACGATCATCAATTCAATCAGGGTGAAACCTTTCTGGACCTGTTTCTTCATGTTTTGCATTTAAGTGCTCCTGGGCGAGTTGACGAAATTTTTTACCGGACTGTTTATAACAAATACTTGCCTGTTCAGACCAGAGCAACACCAGCCCCATCCAAGACAAACATCTGTGTACACAATCTCAAAGGCAAATCCTGTGCCAAAAACCAAATATCCCTGATTATGGTTAATTATGTGGACTGCTTCACAAAATATTGTACCTGAACGCAAGCTTAACCCTGTTTCCCGCCCATATTCCGGGGTAATGCAGGTCAACTACCGGTAACACATCGACAAATCTGACCACAACCTGACAAAAAACGTCACACCGCTTATTGCCAGCCCTGTCAATGACCAGTTGGACCAGGTTATTTGACCCCCGGCTTGGCGACTCTTACTATCCGACCCTTGTGCCGGGGTCGCAATGGGCCTTATGTCTAATATCACGTCAAGGGGAGCAGCATGGCAAGATCGACCAAGAGCCCAAGCGGAAAAGCGGTCAGCAAGAACGCAACTGCAGCCGGCCAGAAAACCGAATTCCGCTTTTACGACAACCGTCAGAACTATCTTTCATTCATCAACACTTGCAATGAGAAATCCGCGATAGCGAAACGCGCCGGCAAGGAGTTTCAGCACCTGCGTCCGGTGCCGCCGGCGCTGCGCCTGTACGACGCCGGCATGGGCGATGCTACTGTCCTCTCGGATTGCCTGCGCGATCTTCATCATCGCTTCCCCACTGTGCCAGTGGTGGTGGTGGCCAAAGAGATCAGCATGGAGGATGTGCGTATCGGCCTCGACAAAATGGTCGACCGTTTTTGCGAGCACCCGTCCACGGTGCTGGTGCTAACCAATCTCAACTACGCTGATTGCCGGCTGATGCCTTCCAACGTGGCGTCTGCCAATGCGATGAACTGGCAGGAAATCAAGCTGGAAGGCAGCATGTCATATGGTTACAAGCAGCAGCTGGAAAGCATGCATCCACTGTTTGCACATGGCTGGGAAACACAGACCAGCAAGACCAGCGGCAATCCGCTGTTCAAGCGCCCTTCTGTTGTCGTCATCTACCGTCAGGACCATCAGATTCTGCTGGATGCGGTGATTCCACGCCCAGGCATGCAAAACTGGTATTTCGATTTCATTCTCGCCTCACAGCCCTGGCGTGCCCGCACCTCCGCCCGCTTCAAGGCCGAAAAGATAGTGGCACCACTGGTACGCTCACTGGCACCCGGAGGTCGGATGCTGATCATCCAGTCCTGCGGCAAGGATCCTGCTGAAGAGGTCATCAAGGAATTCTGGCCCGGTGAACAGCCGTTCCCCGTCAATCGCCACGATATCCTTACCGAGCTGCGCGCAGTCCTGGGCCGGGAAGCGCGCCACTTCAAACTGCGGGAAGAGTCGGACGACAAGGCCATCTTCCGATACAGCATGCATGCGCTGCCCTCTGAAATAGGTGGTGCCAGCATCGGCACCTCCACGCTGTTTGCGGCGTGGAATGCTTCCGTCTACGTCAACCAGATCGAGGATCAGCGGCTGGAGCAAGTAATTCGCGATGGCACCTACCTCAAAGCCACTGAAAAAGTGCTCAATAAACACGGTGGCCTGCATTTCAACGATGAAGCGTTTGTAATCTCCCGCTATTACGACTAGCGCAGGTACAATTGGCCACTTTGGAGGCCCGGGCTGTTGCAGCCCGGGCCTTGCAGCAAAGTGAGCACCCCGATGCATATACGCAACATCCTCGTCACCAACGCCCTGCCCTTCGCCAATGGCCCCATCCATCTGGGCCACATGCTCGGCTATATCCAGGCTGATATCTGGGTGCGTTTCCAGCGCATGCAGGGGCATACGGTGCATTATGTTTGCGCTGATGACACCCACGGCACCGCGATCATGCTGAGTGCAGAAAAAGTCGGCATCTCACCGGAACAATTCATCGAAGGCGTACGGCTCGAGCATCACCGCGATTTCCAGCGCTTCCTGGTGGACTTCGACATCTATCATTCCACCCACTCCGAAGAAAACCGCGAGCTGGCCACCGACATTTATCTGCGCATTCGCACTGCCGGCAAGATTGCCATGCGCAAAATCTCCCAGCTATTCGACCCCGAGCGGGGCCTGTTTCTCGCTGACCGTTTCATCAAGGGCCAGTGTCCCAAGTGCAAGGCCGAGGACCAGTATGGTGACAACTGCGAAGTGTGTGCTTCCACCTATGCCGCCACCGACCTGATCAATCCGCGTTCCACCATTTCCGGCGCCGCACCGGTACTGAAAGACTCGGAGCACTATTTCTTCAAGCTGCCGGATTTCGCCGACATGCTGAAGGAGTGGACCCGCAGTGGTGTTCTGGCGGTGTCGGTAGCCAACAAGCTTTCCGAGTGGTTGCAAAGCGGGCTGCAGGAGTGGGACATCAGTCGCGATGCGCCCTATTTCGGTTTTGAGATACCGGGTGCGCCTGGCAAGTATTTTTACGTTTGGCTGGATGCACCAATCGGTTACATGGCCAGCTTCAGGAAATTGTGTGCCGAAAAAGGTCTCGATTTCGGCGCTTACTGGAATGAAGGCGCCAGTACCGAACTCTGGCATTTCATCGGCAAGGACATCGTCAACTTTCATGCACTGTTCTGGCCTGCCATGCTGGAAATTGCGGGTTACCGCAAACCTACGCAAATCAGTGTGAACGGCTTTCTGACGGTGAACAGTCAGAAGATGTCGAAATCGCGCGGCACTTTCATCATGGCTGACACCTATTTCCGGCACCTGAACCCGGAATACCTGCGTTATTACTTCGCCGCCAAGCTCGGTCAGAATCCCGACGATCTTGATCTCAACTTCGAGGATTTCACGTTGCGCGTGAATGCGGATCTGGTCGGCAAAGTCGTCAACATCGCCAGTCGTTGTGCCGGCTTCATCAACAAGAACTTTGACGGCATGTTGTCAGCCACTGATTCACAACCGGTACTTACTGCAGAATTCCAGCGCGCAGCGGCAGAAATTGCCGAACATTACGATGCCCGCGAATATGGCAAGGCGATGCGTCAGATCATGGCGCTTGCCGACAAAGCCAACGCCTGGATCGCTGAAAAACAACCTTGGGCAGTTTCCAAAACCGCGCCCCAGTCCAAAGAAGTGCAGGACATCTGCAGTGTCGGCATCAACCTGTTCCGGCTGCTGATGATCTATCTGAAACCGGTGCTGCCGCAAATGGCGCAACAAGTAGAAGCTTTCCTGCAAGTGCCTGCGCTGCATTGGGCACAGGCAAGCACCACGCTTGGCTCGCACCGCATTGGCACTTTCATCCCGCTGATGACGCGTGTCGATCCAGCCAGCATCACGGCAATGCTTGATGCCAGCAAGTCCAGCCTGGCAGTACCTGTTCCTGCCGAAGTTGCGTTGCTTTCACCACTGGCGAAAGAACCGATAGCTGCAGAAATCGAATTTCCCGATTTTGCGAAAGTGGATTTGCGGGTGGTGAAAATCCTGCATGCCGAACACGTGGAGGGTGCCGACAAACTGCTGAAGCTGACGCTTGATCTTGGCGCCGATGACAAAGGCCAAACCGTGCAACGCACTGTGTTTTCCGGCATCAAATCGGCTTACCAGCCGCAAGACCTTATTGGCAAACACACGGTATTGGTGGCCAACCTCAAAGCCCGCAAGATGAAATTCGGCTGGTCGGAAGGCATGATCCTGGCAGCTGGCGATGGCAAGGATATCTTCCTGATCGCTCCGCACGAAGGTGCAGTTCCCGGCACCAGAGTGACTTGAAGCAAAGAAAAGAGTGGCTAAACCCACTCCCGCAGATGCACCTGCAGTGGTTTTCCCGCTGCAGATTGCACAGCCACCGCAATCCTGAATTCTTCCGCATAAGGCAGCTGGACAAAACTCCAGTTGGCAACGTCGTCGTTTGCCACTGTCATGGTGAGTTGCGGCTGGTCGTCAGCATCAAAATGGAAAGCAAATGAATCAAGCCCGAGCTGCAAACCGAGACCGCGTGCTTTTACATAGGCTTCTTTCAAGGTCCACAGCCTGAAGAAACACTCGCGCTGTTCGGGTTCAGCACGGATTTTGATAAGGGCAGTTTCTGCAGGAGCGAAAAAACGCTCTGCCAGTGCAAGCATCTCGACTTCGCGGGTTACCGCCTCAACATCAACTCCAACTTCGGCATCAACGGCAACTGCCAGCACCAACAAGCCGCGGGTATGACTGAGGTTGAATTGCAGTGGAGCCGGCTGTTGCTGCAATTGCGGCTTGCCATATATGTTGCGCGTGAATTGCAAGCTGGCTGGTGCTTGCTGCAAATATTGGCCCAGCACATCACGTACCAAAGCACGTGCCTGCAAAAAGCGCTGCCTGTCACCGGCAAACCTGAAACGTTGCCACCGCTCCTTCTCTTCGGCGTTGAGCCAGTCCGCATATTGTTGCTGACTCACTTCCTTCAGCGGACTCCATTCCCGGGCTACCCACAAATGGATATCCCCGGCCACCGGCAGCTGCATTCCAGTTTTGGACGCTGGTGCCGCCATCAACGCCTGCTGAAACTTTGCAAAGTAAGCTGTTGCGCTTTCGGGTTCGTCATAAGCAGCTGCACATTGTCGTAAATGGCCGCGCCAGAGCGCACGGACGGGATGACCGCCACATTGGTAAGCGGGTTGAAAGTGGCATAACTGTCAGGCAGATTCGTGATTGCCTTGAGACTGCCAGGCCTGACTGAAAAAACCAGTGTTGGCTGCGTAGCGATCAGATCAAGCGAAAGCTCATATGCACCTCCACCCAGCACGCTTACCGGAAAAGTGACCGAGGAGCCGCATAGCTCAGTCAAAGCATCATTCGCTACCGGTGCACTGCAGTGGTAAGGCTGCGCCGTGCTGCCTGGCAACAGATCAGTGGTATAGGCGCGCGTGATCAGGACCAGATTTTGGCGAGCAGGTTGTGCGGGATTGACTGGTGGTACGAGCGGAATTTCATTAAATACACTTCCCAGTACTGAAGATTCATCGACGACCTGCAAACCCGCAATCTTGTCGACAGTGTCCATGCCATAAACCACATTGGCAAACACTGTGAAACTGCCATTGGCCGGGGTATCAAGAAAAGTATTGTTGGCCAGATTGACGAACCATTGGCTGGTTGCGCTATTGGGATCACCTCCCAATTTGGCCATCGCCACCGTGCCACGCAAATTGGAGCGGTTGAATTCATTGTTGACTGTGCCAAAAGTGGGAACAGCGTTGATCTTGTTGTTGGTGTCAATATTGAAACCACCTCCCTGGATCACAAAACCTGGAACACTGCGGTGAACCAGGTTGTTGGTGTACAGGCCACCATTCACATAGCGCAGGAAATTGGAGACAGTAGCAGGCGCTGCTGACGGCAGCAGTTGCATGCACCACTCACCCTGGAGTGACTGCATACAGACATATTTCTGGGCCAGTGCGGGCCTGGCCATAAAGAACATGAGCGGGATCAGCAGGGCTATCCAGCGGATCAGGCTGTTACTTCTCATTCACTTCTCCTGGATCGGGAGCCGGCAAGACTACCACAACTGTTTTGCCGCTACTCTGGCTGCACAACCTGTAGTTTAATTGGCGCTTAATGCAGCTACGATCCAGGAGTTTCCCATGCGTTTCCTCCACACCATGATACGGGTTGGCGATCTCGACAAATCGCTTGATTTCTATACCAACATCTTCGGCATGCAACTGTTGAGCAAAAAGGATTTCCCGGATGGCCGCTTTACCCTCGCCTTCGTCGGTTACGGTGATGAGGAACACAACACTGTACTGGAACTGACCCATAACTGGGATACCAAAAGCTACGAGCAGGGCAATGCCTTCGGCCACATCGCGATAGCAGTGCCTGATGCCTACAAGGCCTGCAACGACATTACCGCCAAGGGCGGCAAGGTGGTGCGACCGGCCGGCCCGATGAAATTCGGCGGTGGCGTCATTGCTTTCGTTGAAGATCCGGATGGCTACAAGATCGAACTGATCGAACGCAAATAACTTTCCAGTGTTAAACACCGTTGTGCAAGCGCGCAACCATTGACGGCGGACCATGACAGACATCCTGCTTTTGCTGATCGGTGCGACTCTTGCCAACAATTTCGTACTGACTCAGCAACCGGCTGTTTATCCGCTCAACAGTGCTGCCGGCAAACTGCGCAGTGTCATCGTCCTGGCCGCCATTACCAGCCTGGTACTGATGCTTTCGTCGGTTGGCAACTATTGGGTCTATAACTTTCTGCTGCTGCCCTTTGGCCTGGCATTCCTGCGCACAGTGATTTACCTCCTGGTAATCGCCACGCTGGCCAGCTTGAGCGGGGTCGTGATCAGCAAAACCGCGCCGGAATTTTCCCGGCTGTCAGGCCTCTTCACGCTGTTGATCACCACCAATGCCGCAGCGCTGGGATTGGCACTGGTCAATGACAACAATTCCAGCTCTTTCCCTGCAACGGTTGTTTACGGATTGGGAACAGCAGCAGGATTTTCGCTGCTGCTGATCCTGTTCTCGGTGCTGCGTGAGCGATTGATGTTTGTTGACGTGCCCCAACCTTTCCAGGGCCCGGCTATAGCCCTGATCACAGCGGGGCTGGTCTCGCTGGCGTTCATGGGTTTCGCCGGACTGGTATAAGCTATGACTCCCGCCGGGTATTTCATCGCTGTCCTGCTGCTGCTTGCCCTTGTGCAGGTGTATTGCGCGGTGACCAGCATTGCCGTATCAAAGTCCGGAGTCGAAGCAATTTCCATGGTCGACCAGGTGAACGCGCTGCTGCCCCAGACTCAATGTGGCCAGTGTGGTCATCCCGGCTGCAAGCCCTATGCACAATCCATTGTCAGTGGGGGCCCCATCAACAAATGTCCGCCTGGCGGAGCTGCCACCATTGCTGATCTGGCCACACTGCTGGGCGTGCCGGTTCAGCCCCTGGATCCCGAACACGGGGTAGAAAGCCCGCGCAACATCGCCTGGATCCGCGAAGACGAATGCATCGGATGCACCAAATGCATCCAGGCCTGCCCGGTGGATGCGATCCTCGGTAGCGCCAAACACATGCATACCGTGATCGTCAGTGAATGTACCGGCTGTGATTTGTGTGTAGAGCCCTGCCCGGTTGACTGCATCGACATGCTGCCGGCCCGGACTCCATTGCAGGGCTGGGATTGGCCACGCCCTGATCCAGGCCTGGCCGGGCCTGTACCGGTTGCGACCGATCGCATGCCCGGGACAAGTGTATGAACAGCATGCAACCCAAAACATGGAGTATGGCCGGCGGTATCCAGCTAGCTGCCAACAAGCAGCAATCCCTGCAAGGACCGATTCGTACCGCGCTGCTACCGCCGCAATTGATCGTGCCGGTAACCCAGCCGGATTACAGTCAGCCGCAACTTTGCGTGCAGGTTGGCGAGCGTGTGCAAAAAGGTCAGCCGCTGGTGTGTGTCTTGTCAGCCCAGGGTCTTGCTGCCCATGCACCGGCTGCCGGCATTGTCACCGCCATCACCACCCATGCAGTACCCACCGCCTCAGGTCTGCCTGAACTTTGTGTAGTGATTGATACAGACGCAGCCGATACCAGCTGGCATAAACTGCCGCCGTTGGACTACATGCAAAGTGATATTGATACCGTTATCCAGCGAGTGGCTGAGTCAGGTATCAGCGGCCTGGGAGGTGCGGGTTTTCCCGCCCACCAGAAATTGCGCAGTTCTCTCGGCAAGGTTGATACCCTCATACTCAATGCGGCCGAATGCGAACCTTACCTCACCGCCGATGAAGCGCTGCTGCGTGAACGGGCAATGGATGTACTCGACGGCTGTCTTATATTGCTGCGGATTACCGGAGCTTCACGCTGCCTGATCGGCATTGAAGACAACAAACCGCAAGCGCTTGCAGCGTTGCGCTCACATGCCGGCGATCCTCGACTGCATATAAGGGTGATACCTGCCAAATATCCCTCTGGTGCCGACCGGCTGCTGATTCATGCACTGACCGGCACTGCAATCCCCGCCAGCACCCTGCCAATCGACTGTGGCGTGCTGTGCCACAATGTCGGCACTGTGTTTGCGATTGCGCGGGCGGTACTGCATGGCGAACCTTTGTTGTCTCGCATCACCACCATCACTGGCGCTGCCGTGCAGCAACCCGCCAACTACGAAGCACTGATTGGCACACCAATCAGGGAACTGCTGCTGCAAAGTGCCGTTGATACTACCCGCCTGTCTCAACTGGTCTGTGGCGGACCAATGATGGGCACTGCACTTGCCAATGCCGATCTGCCTGTCACCAGGACTGCCAATTGCATTATCGCCGCCACCGAACCGGAACTTCCGTTGCCGCAGCCGGCGCAAGCCTGCATTCGCTGTGGCTTCTGCGCTGAAGTTTGTCCGGTGCAATTATTGCCACAACAACTTTACTGGTTTGCCCGCAACAGGGAGCACGCCCGGGCCCTCGCGCACAACCTCGCCGACTGCATCGAATGTGGTGCTTGTGCCCATGTCTGCCCCAGCCATATTCCGCTAGTGCAGTATTACCGTGCAACCAAGGCGGAAATTGCAGAGGCAAACGACAAGCAACAACGCGCGCACCATTGGAAACTCCGCTTTGATGCCCATCAACAGCGCAAAGCGGTGGAAAAAGTTGCGGAAGAACAACGTCGCGCCGAGCGTGCTGTACTGGCCAGCCAGAAACAACAATCCGGCACAGCTGCCACTCTTTCGGCCAGGGATGCAGTAGCTGCTGCGCTGGCGCGGGTGCAGGCCAAAAAAGCGGCAGGGGATAAATTGGCCTCAGGGTCAGTAGCAAGCAGCAATGTCGCAGATGACAACAAAGACTCCAGGTCATGAACGCACTGCAATCACACAGCTCACCACATGGCCACCAAGGCAACAGCACCGGACAGTTGATGTTGCAGGTGGTGCTGGCGTGTGTGCCTGGCACTGCTGCGCTCTGGTTTTACTTTGGCTACGGCGTGCTGATCAATCTGGTTTGGTTATGTGTGCTGGCGGTGGGGCTGGAAGCGCTGGTGCTGATACTGCGTCAACGACCTGTGCTTGTTTATCTGCGTGATTACAGTGCTGTGGTTACCGCGGTTTTGCTGGCAGTGGCGTTGCCTCCCACCGCACCCTGGTGGCTGGGCCTTTGCGGCATCTTCTTTGCAATAGTCATTGCCAAGCACCTGTATGGCGGGCTCGGCTACAACCCGTTCAATCCTGCCATGGTCGGCTATGCGGCGTTGCTGCTGGCTTTCCCGGTGCCGATGACACGTTGGTTGCTGCCGGCCGGAGTTACCCAGGCACTGCCGGATATCGGCACTTCATTCGCGCTGTTTCTGGATCACGACATACACACCGGTATTGACGCCTACACTGGCGCCACCCCGCTCGACAAATTCCGGCAGCACCATGCGCTGTTGGTGAGTGAATTCTGGAAGGGCACTGCAGTGATGGGGCAGTGGTCTGGGGTTGGCTGGGAATGGGTGAATGCCGGATTTCTGGGTGGTGGCCTCTATTTGCTCCACAAAAAAATCATCAGCTGGCACATTCCTTTGAGCTTTCTGTTGGCCATGACCTTGCTGGCCGCACTGTTTTATGACGGCGGCAGTTCCCAAAGCCATGGTTCGCCGTTGATGCACCTGTTTGGTGGTGCCACCATGCTGGGCGCGTTTTTCATCGCCACCGATCCGGTGACAGCGGCAACCACTACGCGAGGAAAACTGGTTTATGGTGCACTTGTTGGCAGCGTGGTATTTGTGATCCGCGCCTTTGGTGCTTATCCTGATGGAGTAGCGTTTGCGGTATTGATCGGCAATCTGGCGGCACCACTGATTGACAGATGCACCCAGCCGCGCACTTTCGGACACAGCAAATGAGCAATCCAGCAGCCCAGGTCAGCCCTGGCAAAGCGACACTGCAGCACAGCCTGCGCCTGGGCGCGTTTGCGCTGGGTACCGCCGCACTGCTGGTGTTTGCCGACAATCTCACCAAAGCACAAATCGATTTGCACCGTCTTGAATTCGAGCAGCAGTTGCTCATTCAGGTACTGCCGGCAAGTTTGCATGACAATGACCTGACTGCGAACAGTTTCCGGCTCGGCCCTGACAGCAGAGCCTATCGCCAGCCGGAGTTGCTGGGACTAAGCACCACACGCACCGGCTATCTTGCCACCATGAAGGGTATGCCCGCCGGTGTGATCCTGCCGTTCGAAACCGAGGGTTATGGCGGCGCCATCGTGCTCGTCATCGGCATCGCAACTGATGGCAGCATTACTGGCGTACGGGTATTGCAGCATGGCGAAACCCCGGGACTTGGTGGCCAGATCGACATCAGTGAATCGCAGTGGATTACCGGGTTCAATCAGCACTCGCTCACAGATACACCGGAATCAAAGTGGCAGGTAAAGGGTGACGGCGGCAATTTTGACCAGTTCGTGGGTGCGACCATCACACCGCGTGCGGTGGTTGCTGCTGTTCACAATGCCTTGCTGTTCTTCGAAGCCAACAAAAATGTTCTGCTTGCTGCCGGCAGCAAGAAGGAACCGTGATGAACTCTGCTTCTTTTGGTGAGTTTGCCAAAAATGGCCGCTGGCTCGACAATCCCGGACTAGTGCTGTTGCCGGGGCTGTGTCCGCTGCTGGCAGCCTGCACTTCGGCGACTAACGCATTGGGCCTCGGCCTGGCAATGATGGCCGTGCTTGTCGGCACCAACCTTGGCGTTTCCCTGTTTCGCAATCAGCTCTCTGCGGCGATCAGACTGGCTGTCATGTTAATGCTCATGGCTGCAATCACCACTGTGGTTGAACTGGTCATGCAGGCGTATATGTTCAAGCTTTACCAGGCTCTTGGCATATTCGTTACACTTGTTGCATGCAACTGGATGGTGCTCGACCGTGCCGGCAACTTCGCCTGCATCCATCCATCCAAGCCGGCACTCGTTGATGGCTTGCTGACTGGCGCGGTGTGCATGCTGCTGATGTTGGCCGTGGGAACAATACGTGAGTTGATGGGCCCCGGCGCACTACAACCGGTGGCGGCCTTTCTGGTGCCGGGCTTGCTGATGGCACTGGGAAATGTGATCACCCGGCGGCTGGCGCGATCGAAGCCGACCGCAGCAATCGGGACTGTTGCTGTGGGCAGCAAACGGGCTCGAGTCACCGGAAGGATTTGATACATCCATGAACAAGCTCAAACGTACGCAAATATTCGAACGCCTGCGCGCTGCCAATCCGCAACCAACCACCGAACTTGTTTTCAACACACCGTTTGAATTGCTGGTTTCGGTAATGCTGTCCGCACAAGCCACCGATATCAGTGTCAACAAGGCTACAGCCAGACTGTTTCCGGTTGCCAACACTCCCGAAACCATTCTCGCGTTGGGTGTGGACAAACTGAAGGGTTATATCAGGACCATTGGCCTCTTCAACACCAAGGCTGCCAACGTGATCAAGACCTGCGCCATGCTTGTCGAACTCCATAAATCGCAGGTGCCGGAAGATCGTGAGGCGCTGGAAGCTTTGCCGGGGGTTGGCCGCAAAACTGCCAACGTGATTCTCAATACTGCTTTCCGGCACCCGACCATGGCGGTGGACACGCATATTTTCCGTGTCGCCAATCGTACAGGGCTGGCTCCCGGCAAGAATGTACTTGAAGTGGAAAAAAACCTCCTGAAACATGTACCGAAGGAATTTCTGCTGGATGCGCATCACTGGCTGATCCTGCACGGTCGCTATACCTGTGTCGCCCGCAAGCCCCGTTGCGCCAGCTGTGTGATTTCTGACCTCTGTGAGTACAGTGACAAAGCATGACACTGCCTGCGGCAATCTTTATAGTTTCTTAAATATGGGCAAGTAGCTTTGCAGCATCAAACCAAGATCAATAACTGACATGAAACTGTTATTTCTTTGCACCCATAATCGCTGCCGCAGCATAGTGGCGGAAGCTGTAACCCGTCACGTTTGCGGTTCACTGGCTGAAGTGCAGAGTGCCGGTAGCCAGCCGGCTCGCAAGGTGCATCCGCTCACACTGGAACATCTGGCCCTGCATGACATTCCGGTGCGTGGCCTGCGCTCCAAATCAATCGACAGTCTGGCGAACTTCCATCCCGATTTTGTGATTACGGTGTGCGACAGTGCTGCCGGAGAGAGCTGTCCATTATGGGTCGACAAGGCTCACAGGATCCATTGGAGCTTGATGGATCCATCGGTGCTGGAAGAGGATGGCGTTGCTTGTGGAGCTGCCTTTGCCTCGCTGATCGCCACGCTCACACTCAGAATGAAACGCATCATGGATGTGTTGCAGAACACCGGGAACCAGGAAGTGTTGGCCAGGGAATTTGAGGCACTGTCCAACCACTTTGTGAAAGCTGCCGAGCCCGAGCGCAAGCAGCAGATCCCCCTCGACATGCAATACAGCGCAAGAGCCCGCTGATCAGACCAGTTGCTGTATCGGCATTACCGGATCAACCTCGGCCTCATAATCGACACCCGGCACTTCAAATCCGAACAGCTGCAAAAAGCCGGTTTTATAGGCTTTGAAATCAGTCAGCGTGGCGATGGTCTCGGTGGTGACTTGCTGCCAAAGTTCCGTGACTTTCTGCTGCACAGCCGGGGCCAATTCCTTGAGATCGGCACGCCAGCGACCATCAGGGTCCTGCTGCGGAGCAAAGCCATAGAGACTGTCGCGGAACAGGCCATAGACCTGCTCGATGCAACCTTCATGGGTGCCGGCTTCTTTCATCACCTTGAACAGCAGCGCCAGGTAAAGTGGCATAACCGGTATCGCCGAACTGGCTTGTGTCACTACAGCCTTCAGCACTGATACCCGCGCAAGACCACCGCGCGGTTCCAGTTTGCGATTCAACTGTTTGGCTTTCAGGTCAAGATCCTTCTTGGCGGCGCCGATGGTCCCGTTCCAGTAGATATCCCAGGTCAATTCGGCACCCAGATAGGTATAGGCGGTAGTACGTGCATCAGACGCCAGTACCCCGGCATCATCCAGCGCTTCAATCCACATCTGCCAGTCTTCGCCACCCATCACTGCCACGGTGTTGGCAATTTCTTCCGGAGTTGCAGCTGGTACGCTCATTTCCTGGATTACTTCCTTGTCGGTGTTGATGCCACGCATGGTGATGTCTTTGCCGATCGGCTTGAGCGTGGAAGTATGTACAACCCCGGTGACAGGATGCTGGCGACGTGGTGATGCCAGACTGTAGATCACCAGATCCACCTGGCCCAGATCAGCCTTGATGGTATCAATGACCTTCTTCTTGATTTCCCTGGAGAAGGCATCGCCATTGATGCTCTTCGCATAGAGGCCGGCCTGTTCCGCTTCATGGTGGAATGCGGCACTGTTGTACCAGCCGGCGGAGGCGGGTTTGTCAGGTGCGCCTTCCTTCTCGAAAAACACGCCCAGCGTGGCAGCGCCGGCACCGAACGCTGCAGTGATGCGGGATGCGAGCCCGTAACCGGTAGAGGCTCCTATCACCAATACATTTTTCGGGCCGGCTATTTCACCCTGCTTTTTCACATAGTCGATCTGGTTTCTGACATTCATCGCACAGCCAACCGGATGTGATGTGATGC
Organism: uncultured Gammaproteobacteria bacterium; assembly: GCA_903837345.1. GTDB lineage: Bacteria > Pseudomonadota > Gammaproteobacteria > Pseudomonadales > Pseudohongiellaceae > CAILUG01. Next base: position 45,876 of record CAILUG010000054.1, read on the forward strand.
ACATGAAGCCGCGAACACGAGGTTTGATGATCAAGGGTGGTTCCTCCCGCAGTCAATACGGCGCGCATGTTATCACGCCAGCCGGGCATGATGTGGCGACTCAAAGTTCGGGAGAAAGTTCCTTTAGCTGCCGCTCACGCTCTGCTGCAGAAAGCTGTGACAACCGCCTCGCCGCGTCATAGAAGCGCTCCAGATCTCCCCCTTGCCTCTGCAGCAACTGCTGCAGTGCCGGCACCCATTGGTTATAGGTCGCTACCGTGGCCAGCTGGGCATTGTTGAGATCAGAGGCAAACCAGTGGTCATAACCGGAATAACCATTCCAGCCGGTTTTGAGTTGCTGATAACGCTGACGCAAGTCCGCCTGTATGCCCCTTTTCCGGCTGCGCATTTCAGTCACCGGCAATGTCTGCTGATACAGGCGGCCCAGCTCTGCAACTGTCGGCAACACCAGATCCACGAACTGCTGCTGGCGTTTGCGGGCTTCGATGACCGCTGACAGCACCTGTTGCCTGTTCATTGCGTCAGGCAGCGTCTGCAACCAGCGTTGTTGTCCTTCCTGTTCCACCAGCGTGGCGAAACTTTCATTGAATCCGGTATCGCCGTTTACATAGAGCAATTGATGGGCGAGTTCATGAAAAATGGTGCCGGCCAGTTGTGCATCATCGCGGTTCAGCATGCTGCTGGGGACCGGATCGTTGAACCACCCCAGTGTCGAATAGGCGCTCACGCCGCCCACATAGGTTTCGAGGCCCCGCTGTTCCAGCTGCACAGCAAAATTGCGGGCATCGGCTTCCGAGAAATAGCCGCGATAACTGACACAGCCAGCCACCGGATAACACCATTGCTCGGGCTTCAGCGAAAACTCCGGCGCTGCAAATACATTCCAGACTATGTATGCGCGGTGCAGATCGACATAGCTGGAATAGTGCTGTCGCACTGGCAAATGCAGCTGCTGGTCCGCGAACTTGCGAAGTTCCAGCACCAGGGCCAACTGGTGGCGGGTGGAGTCAGGCACGGCCGGATCCTGCAGGACTTTTGCAATGTCCTGCCGTTGCTGCAACAGGCTCAACTGGCCAACAATGGCCTGACGGTAATAGGCAAGGGAATCACAACCACCGAGCAGCAAGGCGAGCAATGCAACTGACAATTGCGCAACCGTTGCTTTGTGCGCAATTCGCATGCTTGCGGCTTACTCCTTCACTTTGATTTCATACAACTTCGACCAGAGCTTGCCGGTCACGAACAGACGCTTGCTGTCGGCATCCCAGGCTATGCCGTTCAACACATCGTCATGACCTTTTTGTTCGTTGATACCGTGCAGGTCCAGCTTGCTTTTTACCTTGCCGGTAACAGGATCGATACGCACGATGAAGTCGGTGTACCAGACATTGGCCCACACTTCGCCATTGATGTATTCAAGCTCGTTGAGCCTGTCGAGCGGAGCGCCATCTTCAGTGACCTGCACACGACCAGTCTCCTTGAATGTCACCGGATCCAGAAACCGCAGAAATGCGGTGCCGTCACTGACAATCAGCCGGTTGCCGTCGTGGGTCAGACCCCAGCCTTCACCGGGCAGATAGAACGATTTCACCTGCTTGAAGCTGGCAAAGTCGTAGACCAGCGCCACATTGCTCTGCCAGGTAAGCTGATAGACGAGATTGTTGAGCACCGTAATGCCTTCCCCGAAGTATTGCGACGGCAGCAGCGTGCGTTGTTGTACCGTGCCGGTGCTGAGCTCCACCTTGCGCAGTGATGACTCACCATTGCGGCCGGTGCCTTCGTACAACACGCCTCCGATGATCACCAGCCCCTGGGTAAAGGCATCATGGTCATGCGGAAACGTGTTGATGACCTGCACCTGTTTTACCGGCACTGCTGCCTGTGCCAGTGATGCGGTGAGGCACAAGAGGATGGTCAGCAGCCATGACTGCCTGCAACAGGCAAGTGTGGAAAAGTGCATTGAGGGGATTCCTACAACAAACCTTTGAATACCGCGACCAGGGTACCCAGGATCATCAGCACAGTGGGAAGGAAAGTCAGACCGAAACCCGGACCACGACTTTTGGGCTCTTTGACATAGGCGCGCGCATAGAGTGCACGTCCGATAATCCAGACCACACCCATGGCCGCTGCAATCTTGTGGCCTGGCCAGCCCTGGTTTTCAAAAGCCCAGCTGAACATGAACAACGCCGGCACAAAGACAACCAGCTGTTCCAGCGTATTCATTTGCACGCGCAGATGGCGCTCAAACATCGGATGCCCGCTTGTCGCCGGAGCATGGACGCCGTACTGGCCGCGGGCTTTGCCGACCAGCATGGAAAAATAGATGAACTGGATCAATGCAAGTGTAGCAACGAGAACTGTCAATTCCATTCCAACCTCCATAGTCAAAAAAAGGGTGTGACGGAGGCGAAGCTTGCACTTATTTCAGAATGGCTTCCAGTGAAAATTGGATATGTTCCAGCGTCTGTTTGGGGGATTTGCCTGCCCGCAAACCGAGTTTGCCGGACTCGTAAAGCGCCACCAGATGGTCGGCTGCGAACTCGGCTGTGACGCCGCTCGCCAGTCCCCTGGATTTTTCCAGTTCCCGCGTGCGTGCCAGGAATGCCCTGCGGATCACGCTGAATGAATCGCGGATCAGTTTGGCGAGGTTGTCTTCCCACTGGATGCTCTCGCACATGGAATTGACCAGCAGGCAACCATAGCCACGACGGGCCGGGGCGACACCCGCGATGCTTTCCTGGAAGAATGCAGCAATGGCAGCGGCCGGCTTCAGTGCAGCATTGCCAAGCGTTGCATCCATCTGCACCTTGAGAACTTCATTGTAATGCTCAACACAACTCTTGAAAAAAACTTCCTTTTCCCCGAAGGAGTTGTACATGGTGCCGCGGTTGATGCGGGTGGCATCCAGCAGTTTCTGCACGGAGCTGGCAACAAAACCATCCTTCCAGAACTGGTGGGTAGCACGGGAGATGACGTCGTTGTAATTGAATTCAATGGGTCTGGCCATGGTGTGCAATCCTGTGAAGAAGTGGGACAACTGGTGGCGACAATGCCAAGGATTCTAGTGGAGACATGCCGGTAATCATGTAAATTTCCTGTAATGGAAATTCCATAAAAACCCTAGTATTTGCAGTAGAACGCCCAGTTATGGAACTGGTTGACATGAACTTCGGCGGGAACCTGAACGGAATCTTAACGCCAATCAAAACCAGTGATGCACAAGCACAACACCGAGTCCCAGCAGCCCCCCCACTACACCACCCCACACCACCAGCCAGCCCAGATGCTCCTTGATCATTTTCTGCATGATCTCCTTCACCATTTGCGGCGTCATCTGCTCCAGCCGCTGATCAACGATGTACTCAACCTTGCGCAACAGCGCATCGCTGTTATGACCGGCAATTTCAGCGAACAAACCGGGGTCTTCACCGACGCTGCGCAGAAAATCCTGCATGCGCACCACGAAGGGTTCACGCAGGCCCTGCAGCCTGTTGGCACCGCCAAACATCGACAGTGCAGTACCAAATCCCGACTCCATGATGACTTCCACCAGGGTATCGAAAGCCTTGTTGAAGTCGAGACGCGGCAACAGCTTTTCCACCAGTGCATTGCCGTCACCGCTGATCGATGCCAGTACCTTGTGCACGTTTTCGGCGGAAAAAAACTGCTCCATGACCAACACGCGGATGCCGGCACGGAATTCGGTGAAGCGTGCGGGGATTACGCCGGAGCCATAAATGCCTGGTACTTTCTCGAACAGCATGTAGATCGCAATCGAGTCGGTGACTGCACCGGTGAAGGAATACAGCCCCGTGTTCAGCACGATTTCACCGGCGAACCCGGGCAGCAGGAAGCCGGCCACACACAGAGATATCGCGATCACCAGGGTCAACCAACTTTTGTCCATGCTTGCCTCTTTATTTGGCGGGTTTGCCCTGCTTGCTCTCGTCAGGCGGCTTGAAGCCGGTAGTCGGCTGCTCCCACGGTCCATGCAGGGGATAAATAACGGTGGTGAAATCCTCGAGCTGCTTCGACAGCAATTTGCTTGCCAGATAGGAGCTGATAGCCAGCGGCCATGCGGCTACCAGCGCCGCCACCATCGACACGTTCTGGCTCAGCGGAATCTGCACCTGCATATCGGCATCTATGGTTTCTTTACGCAGGTTGATCTCGCCTTCAATAACGAGGTTGGAGGAAGGACTCTCGATGTGCAACGGACTGGTAGTGGTAACCACGCCGTCGTTGAAATTCAGGGCTCCATCGATTCTGTCGAAGGTGAACCCTTTCGAGAAAATATCCGAAAAATCCAGTTTGAACCTGCGCACCAATGCATCCAGATTCAAAACTCCCAAACCCCTGCCGATACCGGCGCCTTTGTCAACATAACGCCCGTCGTTGATATTGACCTTTATCGCACCAGTGGCCCGTTTCAGCGAAAAATGCAGCGGTGAGCCAGGCCACTCCAGGTTGCCATCGAACGACGCATTCTTGCTGACCACGATCACATCGTGGCCCCAGGCCGGCAGCACCCTGGCCAGATCGCCGGCTGCAAACAGCCCGGTGAAACTGCTGTGGTGTTTGCCGTCCATATAGCGCCAGTCGGCGGATGCGCCGACTGTGCGGGTAGTATCGGTAATCGCGGAATCGGCCGATTTCACGCGGAAATTGGTGATGCTCGCTCCGAGCGCATTGGGACGGAATTGCCAGGAGAACGCGCCCAGGTTGTCGCTGCCAACACTGAGTTCATCCGTCTTGAAATCAAACGCCGGCAATTTGGTGGGATCAACGTCCTTGAGGGGGTCTGCTTCCTCCGGCGGATTCTTGATGGTTTTGTCCACTACCGGCCACGGCTGCAAACGCAGATAGTTGAGCGCCACCTGCCAGGGCTTGCTGGCATCATCAGCCAACTCCAGGGTCCCCGACAGCAACTCGTTGCGACCGCTGATGCGCCACATTTTTTCGGGATGACTCACCACCACATTGATGTTGCTGAAGCTTTGGCCCGGCAGCTTGAGTTCGCCAATGTTCACAACCACCAAACGCAGATAGTCTGCCACTTGCCGGCCCTCTCCCGGAGCCTTGTTCATGACCTTGGCAACCTCATCCCACGCAGTTACGTCCAGCCTGGCGAGGTCACCACTGACCAAAACACCGGGGGCGTTGGTATCCGCCTGCCGCACATTGAAGTTGCGATTGCGCTCTCCCAGGCTGATCTGGCCGCGCTGGATGCCGCTGCTGTCGAGCTGCAAGGACCCGGTGAGCAGATCGCGATAACGGAAATCCATGGTGCGGTTGGCGTTGGCTGTGGGGAAATCCAGCTCCAGCGACAGCGGGCTGGCCTGTTCCCTGGTTTTTGCCAGTGGTTCCGGCAGGCTGCTGCTGAGTCCGGTCAGATCGGATTCCAGCAACACACTGGTCTCTTTGCCGTCGCCACGCTGAGCCGGTGCTATTTTCACCGTGGCCTTGTAATTCATATCACCCTGCATGTAATTCAGAAGTTCGCGCACAAACACCGGCTGACCCGACCATTTCTTCAATTCCTGGGCTGAGACCTTGCTGGTACCTTCGATGCTGATGGTCTGTTGCCCGGTGCCGGGATCACGTGTGCTGATCATTGCCTTGAGCGGACTGTCGAACAGGCTGGCAGACAATTTGCCGGCCTGCAAACCCCGCTTGCTGTTATAGGAAATCGCACCATCAATTTTTTTCAGCTGCAAATCGACATCAGTCATGTCCAGCACACTGTTATGGGTAAGCGTATCCACACTTATCAGCGGCAGTTTGCTGTGCTCGTGCAGATCAATTCCCAGTGCCACCTGCAAAGCGAGATCACCGGAAGCGGTCCATTTGTCCATGAAAGGGCCGATCACGTCATGCACAGGCGTTTTGCGGAGAAAGTCGATGCCAAGAGCCGTGGACGTGTTGGCTGTTACTGCCACTCCCAGCACTGCTGTGTCCTTGACCGGCCTTATCATGGCTTCGGCATGATCCACCGCAATCCCGGCAATGCTGCCGCCGGTGGCGATTACATCCACCGTATTGTTGCTCTGCACCACACTGCCAACCACATTGCGGAGTTCGGGCCAGACGGGCAGAAATTCAAGGTTGCCGTCATTTACGTGATACCAGGAGCCGACAAAAGTGTCATTTTCCGGCGCGTGTTCACCGGTAATGGTATGCAAAACAAACGCACTGTCACTGACTTCCCCGCCCTTGAGTGCCGAGCGCAGCCAGTCCATGGTTACTTTGAGATTGGGCAAGGTCGGCAAGTAATCCGGCGCCACTCCCACCCGCATGCGATTCATGCCGATCTGCAAGCTGAATTCATTGTCCCACCCGGCATTGTCGTCATGCAGATTGTGCACATCAAAACTGACGCGGCCTGACAAATCGGCATTTTCAACGTCAATGAAATTGCTGTGCACTTTGATTTCATCATGGTTCGCCTCCCAGCTGACGCGCGCATTGACCTTGTCAAAATGCCATGGCCGCTCAAACAGTTTCGGCAAATGCAGGGTGAAGTCGCGGGAATCTACTTCCGCAAACCCGCCCTCGGCGGTGGCCTCAACGTAGCCGGTTACTCCACTGCCTGCAGGCGCATTCTGCCAGGCATTGACTGCCACATTTTCGGCATTGCCACGCAACAAAAATCCTTTCGGATAAGAGCCGTCAGCAGAGGTTTCAAAATCGGCATTGCGCAAGGTGCCACGCATGGACAGTATTTCAAGTGCACTTTTCGCGGTTGCCGGCATTGGCACAACACTCACCAGCAGCTGGTTCACCATGGCCAGGTTTATTTCACTGGCAAGCACTTGCCAGTGCGGGGCAGGCTTTTGCGAGGCAAGCAATTGCAGTTTGCCAATACTCCAGGTCTGGTTCTGCCAGTCGAAGCCGGCGTCCTGCATGCGAATGTTCCAGTCGGCAGGTACTGCAGGATCACCATAGACCGGCCGTGCCGACAATTTGAAACCACCGTGTTCCAGATCAAGCTTGTGCAACTTGTCGGAGTTGAGTGCCTGTACATTTACATCCTGCAGTTCGGCTGAAAAATTCTGGATGCCGTTGCTGTCAATCTCCAGCCACAAGCGGCCGCGACCCTGCAGTTGCTGCCATTGCCAGCCGGACGCCAATTGCGCCTGCACGAGCGGCAAGAGATTGACCTGTTCGGTATCAAGCCATGCAGTTGCTGAAAAACTGCGACGTGGATCGCCATGTAATTGCAGCACCAACCGGGCGGGAGAAGGCTGCTCGTTGAGACGGAACTGCAACTGCATGTTATGGCTGGAAATACGGTTTTGAATATTGAGGATCGCCGAACCGAGACTCACACGTTCGCCATTGTGGCGCTGCAAGACAATGCTGCTTTCACCGACAGTCAGGACTTTGGTGTTCAGCAGGAAATCCACAACAGGATCGCTGTTGCCGCCTGCCTGGGGAGGCACACCTGCCAGAGTCCAATTGTGATCAGCCTGCTCCTGCAATGTGACGGACATGTTCGAAATGCTTATGCGCGAAACCACCCACTGGCGGGCCAGAAGTGAAGCAGGCACATCCAGCACCGTTTCAATCCGGGCAATGACATGTTGCGGTGCTGTCTCCCCGGCAACACCGATCCGCAGATTGCTGATGGAAATACTGGGGCCGAACCGGAACCACGAGCCCTTGATCTCGCCAATGGTGACTGGCGCCCCCAGTGCTGAACCCAGTTGGGACTCAAGTACGTCCTTGTGGGTTGCAATCAGCGGCATCAGCAAGCGGCCCAGCGTGACATAGGCCGTCAACAACACCAGCAGCAGCAAGCCGATATGCTGGAAACGGCGCAGGACGCGCCATGGCAAGGAGTTCACGACATCACCACGTCAAACTGTTCATTGGTGTACGATGTTTCCACCTTGACACCGATGCGCTTGCCGGTGATCTGTTCAAGATCCAGCACCGTGGATGATTCCTCATCAAGCAACCGGTCAACCACTTTCGGGGAAGCGATCACAAACAGCGCCCGGTTTTCGTAAGCGCGTGCAACCCGCACGATTTCACGGAATATGTCATAGCACACGGTTTCCACTGACTTGATGCTGCCCCTGCCCTGGCAAACCGTGCATTCGGTGCACAGCATCTGCCGCAGGCTTTCGCGCGTACGTTTGCGTGTCATCTCCACCAGTCCGAGCTCTGACATCGGCGAAATACGCGTGCGGGCCGGATCTTTCTCGAGCGCCTTCTGCAACGTGCGCAAAACCTGGCGTTTGTGCTCTTCATCCTGCATGTCGATGAAGTCGATGATGATGATGCCGCCGATATTGCGCACTTTGAGCTGGCGGGCGATGGCTTTGGCGGCCTCGACATTGGTCTTGTATATGGTCTCTTCCTGGTTGTTGCTGCCAAGAAAGGCGCCGGTATTGATGTCGATCGTGGTCATCGCTTCATTCTGGTCGATCACCAGGTTGCCCCCACTTTTGAGCTTGACGGAACGGCCCAATGCTTTCTGGATTTCATCTTCGATGCCGAACACATCGAACAGCGGACGTTCACCCTGGTACAACTCGATGTTCTTCTCGATTTCAGGAATGAAATCATGGGCGAACCTGAGAATCTCGTCGCGCACCATGGCATCGTCAATTCGGATGCGCTCCACCTGCGGGGTCATCAGGTCGCGCATGGCGCGCACATAAAGCACCAGATCCTTGTAAATGGTCTGTATTCCGTTCACCGCACGGCATTCGCTGATTCTGCGGTCTACCGTACTCCACATGCGTCGCAGAAAACCTATATCTGCAACAAGCTCACTCTCGCTGACACCTTCTGCCGCTGTCCGCAGGATGAAACCGCATTGATCCAGCACACCTGTCTGGTTGACAGCGTTGTTCAGCGCTGCCAGCAGGCGATCACGTTCCGGCTCATTCTCGATGCGCTGTGATATTCCAAGATGGCGGTTGTGCGGCATGCACACCAGATAACGCGAAGCAATTGACAGAAAAGTAGTCAGCCGGGCCCCTTTGCTGGCAATCGGCTCCTTTGCCACTTGCACCACCAGATACTGGCCTTCCCTTACCAGCATGTCGATGGTCTGGGTCGGCTGCGGCACCAGCTCATAACCATCCGCGCCCGGCACCATGATGTCGGCAGCATGGATAAAACCCGCCTTTTCCAGGCCGATATCAACGAATGCAGCCTGCATGCCCGGCATTACCCGCACCACTTTGCCGAGGTAGATGTTGCCGACCGGACCGAGCCGGTTGTTGCGCTCGATATAGATCTGTTGCAACAAACCCTGCTCGATGAGGGCCACTCGCGTCTCGCTTGGACTCGCATTGATCAGGATTTCAACACTCATTTACCACAACCTTTCAACAGGGGAATACAGGAAATACCAAAATGCTCGAGCAGGGAACCGGTTTCATACAGCGGCAATCCCACGACATTGCTGTAACTGCCGGCAATACGATCAACAAACAAGGCGGCCTTGCCCTGGATGCCATAGGCGCCGGCCTTGTCCTTCGGCTCGCCGCTTTGCCAATAGGCATCAATCTCATCCAGCGTGAGCTGCCTGAAACCGACCTCGGTACTGACTACGGTTTGCTGCAATAGTTCACCCCTGATTACTGCAATTGCTGTCAGCACTTGATGGGTACGCGCCGACAACATGAGCAGCATCTCGCGGCACTCTGCCAGCGTAGCAGGCTTGCCCAGCACACAACCCTCACACACTACCGTAGTATCAGCAGCCAGCACCGGCAGATCCAGCAACCGGTTGCCGTCGCCCCAACCTGCCTCTGCCTTGTGCCTGGCCAGCCTTTGCACATAAGCCTCCGGACTCTCACCAGCAAGCAAACTTTCATCGATATGCTGCGGCAACAACAGATATGGCAATCCAATCTGGGCCAACAACTCCCGCCGCCTTGGAGAAGCAGAAGCCAGATAGAGCCGTGGAGCCTGGGATGAGGACAAACCTAACCTCGTCTGCCTGGTGGTCGGGAGCACAGTTGAACATAATGCCGGCCAGAATACTGTCCGCCAGGCAACGGTTCACAACAGGGCCTGCTGGATGGACAACCATTATCCCTGATCAGTTCCCCGCAAACCACGGCGCCGGTCGTATGCGATGCCGACGAAATGAACCATGGCTGAATACCGCTATACTGGCGTTCCCGACCACCCGGAACAACCGGCAACAGCAGCTCCATGACCACCCTGAACTACCGGCAACAGCAGCTCCAGCTCAAACCAAATGAAACCGTACTGGATTGTCTGCTCCGCCATGGCGTCGCCCTGCCCTATGCCTGCAAGGCCGGCATGTGCCAGGCCTGTCTGGTGAAAGCTGTTGGCTGCACTGCCACCGAAGAATCCAGCAAGTGGATCAAGCCTGCATTGCAGGCACGCGGCTATACGCTGGCCTGTCAGTGGGTGCCCGCTACCGATGCCGGCGCAGAACTGCCCGAACTGGCCGATTTCGCGGTGACCGCGACCATCCGCAGCTTGCAGCCGCTCAACTCACAGGTACTGCAAGTGTTGCTCGATATTGCCGACCCTCGCAGCATGTTTGCCTACCGGCCTGGCCAGTATCTGACCGCCACCAATCCGGCGGGTGTTGCCCGTGCCTATTCAATTGCCAATGATTTTGCAGTGGAAGGCATGGTGGAGCTACACATTGCCGCCACCAGCCATGGCGAGTTCACGCACTGGCTATTCTCCACAGCCAGGGCTGGCGATCAGCTCTACCTGCGCGGCCCGACCGGAACCTGTTTTTATGATGTGCGCGACGATGCTGACCAGCCTCTGCTGCTGGCCGGTACCGGTACCGGTCTGGCCCCGCTGCTGGGGATAGTCCGTGATGCACTTAGGCAGCAGCACACCCAGGCCATCCATCTCTATCATGGCGGCCGCACACCTGATCAGCTCTATCTGGTGGATGAATTGCAGAATCTGGCCCGCAAACACCCTGATTTCCACTATCACCCGTGTGTAATTGAAGCAGCGGACAACCCTGCATTGCGGCCAAGCCTGGGCAGGGTGGAGCAGGTTTTGGTGCAGGATATGGCTAAAGCAAAGCTGTCGGCGTACCGTATTTATCTGTGTGGAGCACCTGCGTTCGTGCATGGCTTGCGCAAAAAACTCTATCTGCAGGGTGCGCGCTCCGAACATATCCACTGTGATCCATTCACTGAGCGCACAGTGGTGCCTGACTGAAACGCGCAACCACAGCACTCCTTGAGGCTAGCCCATGAACAGTTTGGTCAAACTCAGTGACAACTTTTTCTCGACGATGGCTACACTGCTGGCCAATGGCTTCATCATTGCGGTCGGGATAATGTTTGCACTGGCAGTGTTCTATTACATTATCGACATCACCCAGACGCAGCACACGATCCGCCGCAACTATCCCTTGATCGGCCGCTTCCGTTATTTGTTCGAGCGACTCGGCGAGTTTTTCCGCCAGTATTTTTTCTCGATGGACCGCGAGGAGTTGCCCTTCAACCGTGCGCAACGCTCATGGGTATATCGGGCTGCCAAAAACCTGGACAATACCCAGCCATTCGGCTCCACCCGTGACAACGATCGCACCGGCCACATCATTTTTGCCAATGCCGGCTTTGCAATTCTTGACGAAGAAGCAACAGCACCTGAAACCATCGTGTTTGGCCCTCACTGCCGCCAGCCTTACCGCAGCAACTCGCTTTTCAATATTTCCGGCATGAGCTACGGAGCCATTTCCAAACCGGCTGTGCAGGCACTCTCGCGCGGCGCAGCCATGGCCGGTTGCTGGATGTGTACCGGCGAAGGGGCATTGTCGGAATACCACCTGGAAGGCGGCTGCGACATCATCTTCCAGATCGGTACCGCCAAATATGGCGTACGCGACGGGCACGGCAATTATTCGCTGGACAAGCTCCGGGAAGTGGCCGGCAAACCGCAAGTGAAAATGATCGAACTCAAACTGTCGCAAGGTGCCAAACCCGGCAAGGGCGGCATACTGCCCGGCGTCAAGGTTACCCCGGAAATTGCCCGCATCCGCGGCATACCGGAAGGCGAAGCTTCACTCAGTCCCAACCGCCACACTGACATCAGCAACAATCACCAACTGCTCGAACGTATCGGCTGGCTGCGCGAATTCACCGGCAAACCGGTGGGCATCAAAACAGTGCTGGGCGATGAAGGCTGGATCGAGGATTTGCTGCAGGTTATCAATGCGAAAGGCGCGGAACATGCCCCTGATTTCATCACCCTCGACAGTGCTGATGGCGGCACCGGCGCTGCGCCGATGACCTTGATGGATGATGTGGGCCTCGGCATCCATGAATCACTGCCGCTGCTGGTGGACAAATTGCTGGAACATGGCCTGCGTGATCGCATCAAGGTGATCTGCTCGGGCAAGCTGATCAATCCGGCGGACGTGGCGTGGGCACTGTGTGTGGGAGCAGATGCCATCAACAATGCCCGCGGCTTCATGTTCTCGCTCGGCTGTATCCAGGCGATGCAGTGCAACAAGAATACCTGCCCTACCGGCATCACCACCCACGATCCCAAACTGCAACGTGGTCTCGTCACCAGTGACAAGGCGGCACGCGTAGCCTACTACCAGCGCAATATGATCAAGGAGATCAGCATCATTGCGCATTCCTGTGGCGTCCCCAACCCGCGCCACCTGCAACGCAAACACGCCCGCATAGTATCAACCAGCAGCCACAGCATCAGTCTGGTGGACTACTACAGCGGGAAGGCAACTGCGCAATAACGGAATGACAGACTGGCCGGGCTCAGGCCACAGCTACGGGTTTGCCTTGTCTAAAAGCCGTAATTTTTTCACCGACCGTAGCCTGTAGTGCTGCTTGCATGGCCGGGGTCGGGAAAGGCATGACTTTCAGAAACAGTTCGGCACTGGCAATCCGTTTGTCGGTTTCCATGGTGCCTTTGGTCAACAAATAGCCGCTGCCGGTATGAGTGATTGCGGCAGAAATGGTTACATGCTGCCCTGGTGAGAGAAAACCGTAGAACTTTGCCGACTTGATCGATACCAGATAGACCATGTTGCCGAAATCGTTGTCCATGAAATACAAAAACCCGGAAGCTTGCGCGATAGCCTCGACCATCAACACGCCTGGCAGAATCGGATTGCCGGGGAAATGACCCTGGAATACCGGAGCATCATCCGGCAGCCGGCTTTGACAGATTATTGATTTGCCTTGTTCGTAAGCCCTGATTTCATCAATGAACTGGTTTTTCTCAATATTCATTACTTGATAAGACCGTAGATGTTCTCTACAAAAACCGACATGCGGTAATTGTCCTTGGCCGCGGCACCACTGTTGGCGGCTTTTTGCATCCACTCTTCCATGGGAATCTTGATATCGAATGTATCTTCGATTTCAAACACCACCACCAGGAAATCCACGCTTTCAATCCCGATATCCGCCATAAGGTTGTCATCCGGCTTGATTTCGGTGATGCCTTTGTAGGCCAGATTGCACTGTTCGATGATGATTGTTTCAACAGCCTTGTAGACTGCTTCCCTGGTGACTTTTTCAGTCATAAAACCCCCGGATTGGCAACAAATGAAAATCGGAATCTGCGTGTTGAAACCTGGCAGAAAGCCAGGCAACGCCTGACTGCGGAACCAGGGTCCCGGGAACCAGCGGCAGATCAGTAACTATGGTTGCTGGTTAAAGTACGCAACGTTTCTGTCGTCGTCAACGCATTGCGCTGGTTCGTTCCCGGTTATCGGTGCGGATTTTGATCTTCGGCAACTTCGCCTTTTCAGGGGCAGACATGAATATAAGTTGGTGCTTTGCCAAGTTTCGCTTAGGATTTGTCACGACATCCCCCTTTTACACCTTCCGGGCTTCACCTTTCCATGAGTGTTGATCATTACAACAGTGAACCTTTGATTCTGATTGTTGAGGATGAAGCCGAAATTGCGGAAATCATTGAAGTCTATTTGCGCCAGGACGGTTTCAAGACCCTGCATGCCGGTGACGGCCAGAAAGGCATGCAGCTCTTCACCAAACAAAAGCCGGACCTGGTGATTCTGGACATCCGCCTGCCCGGCCAGAACGGACTCGACATACTGCAGTCGATTCGTGCCCAGGGCACCACACCGGTAATCATGCTTACGGCGCTGACTGATGACGTCAACAAACTGCTGGGGTTGCGACTGGGAGCTGACGATTACATCACCAAACCTTTCAATCCCTCCGAACTGGTGGCGCGCGTGCGCGCGGTTTTGCGACGCACCATCGTCAGCGTGCAATCCCCGACTTCGAATACCCAGGTTGGACGCCTGTCAATTGACCATAACGCCTATGTTGCTTCCTGGATGGATGACAACGGAAAAAACGAAGTGCTGCCGCTCACGCTTACGGAATTCCGCATTCTGGCGTTCATGGCGCGCCATCCCAAGCGTTGTTTCAGCCGTTTTGAACTGATTGAGGCCTGCCTGCCGGAAAGCGATGCACTAGATCGCGTGATCGATTCGCATCTGAGCAAGTTGCGGCGCAAATTGCATGATGCCGGCTGCGAAGGCTTCATCGAAACCGTACGCAGAGTGGGATACAGGCTATGGCCGGAGCATTGAACAAGGTCTGGGTACGCTTCGGCATCTACATGGCGTTGGCGATGCTGCTTACTGCTGCCATCATTGCCGGCTTCCTGTTCTGGAATGCCCAGATCCGGCGTGACGAATTTCTGGCAACCCTGCCTGCGGACGTGCGTGCCGAGATGGTGCAACTGATCAGGGCCGGACAGGAAGGCAGCAAGCGCGCAGACGATATATACGACCAGTATTCAACCCGGGAACCCCCTGGCGTCTCGCAGGAAATTTTTCTGAGTCTGGGCGCCATCCTTGTTTTCGGCCTGATTGCAGCCTTCATGTCGGCCCGTATATTCGTGAGACCCCTGTCTTCGGTTATTGCGGCGGCGTTAAGGGTTGCGCAAGGGGATTTGACGGTGCGGGCCCAGGCGCCCAATACCAGCGGGGAGCTGAAGGATCTGATCCAGAACTTCAACAATATGGCAGATACGCTCGAGCGCCTGGAAAAGGAGCGCAGGGAAACAGCGGCTGCCATGTCGCATGAATTGCGTACACCGCTGACAATTTTGCAGGGACGCCTGCACGCCCTGTGTGACGGAGTCATTCCAGCCAGCAAAACCGAATTCCTGCGTCTGCTGGACCATACCGAACATCTGGTACGGCTGGTTGATGACATGCACACCATGTCGCTGGTGGAAGCCAGTCGTCTCTCCCTCAACTGCACCTATGTGGAACTGGGCGCATTCATCCAGGAACTGGTACCGTTTTATGCGCATCGCGCCAAGGGTTATGGCGTGGAAATCGAATTGCAGATAGAAACCGTATTCGTGAACTGCGACAAGGACCGGCTACGGCAAGTGCTGGCCAATCTGATTGAAAACACGCTGCATTACGCTGCCAGCGGCGGGATCCTGGAAATCCGCGTTTTCCAGGAAGGCAATCACGCCGTACTGGAATTGAGTGACCGCGGCTCGGGTTTTGCTGATGGTGAAATTGAATGGGTATTCAATCCGTTTTTCCGCGGTGAAAAATCCCTGGTCAAAGGCAAGCCCGGCTCCGGCCTCGGGCTTTCCATCGTGCAAAGCATCATCAAACAGCACAACGGCAGCATCCAGGTTTCCAATCGTCCTGAAGGCGGTGCCTGCTTCAAGATGCTGCTGCCGCTCGCGGCCAATACCTAGAACTTTCACCGACTGATTCAGAGTACTCGGGCCTCTCCCTGAACATTATGGGGACACGCTTGCATACTTCCTATGTGGAGCACAGCCTTGGACCGATAAGTGTTTCTGAAACACGCCGCAAGTACGTCCCTGCAGGCTTGTCTTCGGCCGTCCATGGCCTCAGACAGTTTCAGAAACACTTATCGGCCCAAGGCTCTCAATATCTGTGCGTAATTCTCCCTGATTTAAGAACATGCGCAGAAACCGGAAGACTCTGGCGCCTGAAACTGCATTGGGAAGAGGGCTTCTCCCTGAAGCTGGAGGGGACCTCTGCGGCCAGGGATGGCCGCAGGGAGCTACAGGGATGTATTCATGCGTGTCCCCGTAATCTTCAGGGAGAAGCCCGACTGCGATGAGGGTCAGCAAAGCGCCAGAGGCTTTGCTGCAATGCGGCTGTTATTTCTTGAAAACGAGACTGACGTTGTTGTTGCCGAAAGCAAAGGAATTGCTCATCGCACAAGACAGTTTGGCGGCGAGCGGGGCCGAGAAGTTGATGTTCAAACTGAATTCGTCATCCAGTTTTTTGAAGGGAGTGATGGTTTGGGTTTGCATGGCTTTAACGGTATAGACCGCTTCGAGCGCCCCGGCAGCACCCAGCAAATGACCGGTAAGTTGCTTGGTGGGGGTCATGTGAATCGCAGAAAGCCTGTCACCGAATATCAGTTTCATTGCATTGAATTCGGCCACATCATTGAGCTTGGTACCGGTACCGTGCGGATTGATCAGATCAATCTCGCCGGCGCCGATGTTGGCATCTTCCAGCGCAAGCTGCATGGCAAGTGCTGAATCGCTGCCATCGGGGATAGGCATTACCATGTGATAGCCACCGCCGGTTGAACCGAAGCCGGCCAGTTCCGCGTAGATTTTGGCGCCGCGGGCTTTGGCAGCGGATTCTTTTTCCAGCAACAACATGGCGGCACCTTCGCCAAGCACAAAACCATCACGGTCATGGGCAAAGGGACGACTGGAATTTTCAGGGTCATCGTTGTTGTTGGACATGGCTCGCAGGCGATCGAAACCCGCCACCATCAGTGGTGTGATAGTGGCTTCGACACCGCCGGTAAGCACCGCATCAACCCGCCCGCTTCTGATCATGTCGAGCGCTATGCCGATGGCATTGGCGCTGGAGGAGCAGGCAGTGGCTATGGTGTGTTGCTGGCCTATAAATCCCCATTTGATCGCAATCTGGTTGACAATGGAGTTGGGCTCGATAAAGGGCACGGTCATCGGGTTGACCCGGGATGGCCCTGACTTGATCAAGCGGGTAAGTGCATCTTCGGTGTAGTACATGCCACCGAGGCCGGTTCCCAGTGAAATACCTATGCGGCGCTTGTCGATCCCCGAGTTTTCCAGCCCTGCGTCCCTGACCAGTTCAGCAGCAGCGGCCATGGCAAACTGGGTATTCAGCGAAAGATTGGCAACCGAATAGCCCAGCAGGGTCGACATATTGGTCTTGATCTCTGCAGCGATCTGGGTTCTGTATTCAGCAGGATCAAAGCGGAAAATGCGTGCGATGCCCGATTTGGCCTGCAGCAGGTTTTCCCAGAATTCATCGAGGTTGTCACCCAGTGCAGAAATGGCACTCAACCCGGTAATAACCACTTTTTCCATATTGCACTCGCCGTAACTATCAGCTTCAGGAACCAGGCATTTCCATCGCCCAAGGAGGGTGATTCAAGACTTCCAAACAATCCCTTTCAGCACCGGTTTCTCTACTGCAGATAAACGGTGTAAGGTGCTCATCTTGCACGGAAAAATACCTGCCGTGAACCAGTATTTTCTCCACGCGCCCTCCACAAAACCTCAATCATTACGCAAGCAACGGCACCCATAATAGGCTGGCTGTAGGTGGGATGATTTACCCCTTGTTTTCTGCGGAACCCTTTGTGGGCTAATGAAAAATACAACCGCTGACAAATGGCATACACACTTGATGCTCGCGCTGGCTCTATGCGGATGCGGGCTGGCGGGCTGTGCACTGATCAAAACTCCAGTACCTGGATTGCCCAAGTCTGTGCCCGAACAGTGGGCACACCCGCTTGCGCAAGAAGCCAATGCCATCAAACCCGATCTTTACAGCTGGTGGACTGCTTTTGCCGATCCGCAGCTGAACGAACTGGTCAAACTCGCAATCAGACAAAACCTCACCATTGCCCAGGCCCAGGACCGCATCCGTCGTGCACGCATCCAGCTGGGCCATGCCGGCGACCAGTTTCTGCCACAACTGCATGCCCACGCCCAACCCAATGAAGCCATATCTGCACGAGACACCTATTTTCAATACGGGCTGGATGCCACCTGGGAGATCAGCCTGTTCGGCCGCAAGGAAAGCGTGATGAAACTGGCACGGGCTCAAATAGCCGCAAACGAAGCAGAAGCCCAGGCAACACAAGTTTCGGTTGTGGCCGAGGTAGTACGCAGTTACATCGAGCTGCGCACCAGCCAACAGCAACAACAACTGCTGGAGCAGCAAGCCCAGTTGACCCAGGCAAGGGTTCGCTTGCTGGGTATACGCCAGCAACTGGGCATCGGTGACGCGCAAGAGCTGGCCACAGCCAACGGCGATACTCTGCTGGTAAAAATAAATTTGAGCAAAAGCCGGCAAATGGCCGAATCAGCAGCACAACGTTTGGCGCTGCTGCTTGGACAACCTGCTGCGCCGGCTGAATGGCAAAACACGGCAGCACAACCGCAACTCGGCAGTTATGGCTTTGACCAGCTTCCGGCCGACATGGTGCGTACCCGCCCCGAGATCAAGGCGGCTGAAGCCGCTGTTTTGCAGGCAACCGGTGACTTGGGTGTGGCAAAAGCCGAGGTTTATCCCTATCTGTCACTGGGCACTGCCTACCTCTACTCAGCCAATATAACCAACAATTATTCGCTTGATGGTGCCTCTCATTCCACTCCATTGATAGGTCCCACCATTGATGTACCGCTGCTGGACTGGGGACGGCGTCGTGCTGCAGTAAGGGTACAACGCGCGGCGCTGGATGCCTCGCTGCTTGCATATCGCGAGTCGGTGCTTGAAGCCCTGGCTGAAGTTGAAACCGCCTTGTCATCGTTGCAGGCGCAACAGCAAATCCTGGCTACCACACAAACCAACACTACCCTCCGTGAACGTGAGCTCACCCGTATCCAGCGCATGCAACAACTTGGTTTTGCCAGTGAGCTCGACGCCATCAATGGCAAGCAGCAAAACGTTGAAGCTGCGCTGAGCTTGCTGGAAGCACATGCCAGTCACGACCTTGCCTTTGTAGCCCTCTACAAATCACTGGGCGGCGCACCGCTACCGGAAGACGGGGGACAACACTGATGGTCTCGCTGGCGCGCAAAAGCCTGATGCGTGAATGGCCGCGCTATTTGCCGGCGATTCTGGCCATCTGTTTTGCCGGAGTTTTGCTGTTCATGCAGGCGGCACTGGTACTGGGCATCTTCGGCAGCGCAGCAGTTTATGTGACCACATCTTCATCGGATTTGTGGGTGGGCTACCCTGGCACCCAGAGCGTCAACCTCGGCCGCTCAATCAACGCTGATGTGGAATACCTGTTGCGTATGGATGGCAACATCACCGCAGTGGAACCCTTGCAATGGGTGGATGCGGATTGGCGCAGCCCGCAAACCAGTGGCGGCGTGTCTGTATATGTGATCGGCATCAATCCCAACCAGGACGGGCTTGTTTTTGACCAGGTGCTTGATGCCAATGTGCGCCAGTTATTGCATGAACCCGGCGCAGTTATCGTTGACCGTGCCGATCTTGGCCAACTGGGTGTTGAAACCGGCAATTGGGCGTTGATCGACGGCAAATCGGTACATGTGGTTGCTACTGCCAGTGGCCTGCGCCCGCTCGGCGGCGTGAATATCATCAGTTCCCTTGATACTGCCCGTCAGCTTACGGCGGGTCGCGACAAAACCCGTGCGACCTACTGGGTAGCCAAACTGGACGACCCCAAAAATGCCGACATTGTGCGCAAACAACTTTTGAGCAAGCCTTCGTTTGGGTCCTACGAAATATGGACTGCCAGCGAGTTCGCTCTGCGTTCGCAGTTTTACTGGATGGGGGATACCGGCGCGGGTGTGGCAGTGTTGTTCATGGCGGCCATAGTTTTGCTGGTAGGCCTGGTAGTAGCCAGCCAGGCGCTTATGGCAGTTGTCATCAGCTCCGCCCGTGAATACGCCACGCTTAACGCGCTGGGAGCAGGCATGGCCGCTCTGCGCCGTGTGGTACTGGAACAGGCTGCATGGATAGGCAGTATAGGTCTGGTATTCAGCATCGGCGTCAGCACACTGCTGCTCTCGATTGCCCATTCAAGGGATATTCCGGTTTCGATAACGTACCAGATGATCCTGGTGTGGGTCGGTGTCGTGCTGGGCATAGCGCTGCTTTCCGGCCTGTTTGCAATGCGCGGCTTGTTGCGCGCCGACCCCGCGTTGCTGCTGAGGTGAACATGAATCTCCAGCAACAATCCGGAACAGCAGTACCTGCGCTCTCTGCTTCAGGCATC
Organism: uncultured Gammaproteobacteria bacterium; assembly: GCA_903837345.1. Taxonomy (GTDB): domain Bacteria; phylum Pseudomonadota; class Gammaproteobacteria; order Pseudomonadales; family Pseudohongiellaceae; genus CAILUG01. Next base: position 66,122 of record CAILUG010000054.1, read on the forward strand.
AGCAAATCCTTCGTGTCAGGCCTGGTAAGAATCCAGGTGCTGAACCATCTCTCCTTGAACGTGATGCCGGCCGAACTGACCCTGATTGCGGGACCTTCCGGCTGTGGCAAAAGCACATTACTGTCAATTTTGAGCGGCCTGCAATACAGCGATGGCGGCAAAGTGGTTGCACTGGGGGAAGACCTGACCGGGGCCAGCGTGAGTGAACTGGAACACTTCCGGCTCAAGCATACGGGATTTGTATTCCAGGGTTTCAACCTGTTCACGGCGCTTACAGCAATTGAACAGGTGGAATTGCCGCTCAATTATCTGGGCATTGGCAAACGCGAGGCGCGCGAACGTTCAATTGAAGCCCTGCGTGAAGTCGACATGTTCCATCGTGCCAACCAGTTCCCGGCAGAACTTTCCGGTGGTGAAAAGCAGCGTGTTGCCATTGCCCGCGCTCTCGCCAAAAAACCGCAATTGCTTTTCGCTGACGAGCCTACCAGTGCACTTGATGCCAGCAGCGGCTCAACGGTGATCAACCTGCTGCACAAAATTGCGCGCGAACACCAGACCACGGTGCTGTGCGTAAGTCATGACCCTCGCCTGATCCAGCATGCTGATCGTGTACTGGCCATGGAAGACGGCGAAATCCGCCGGGATTGGCGCACCGAAAGCGACTTTGACATCAATGAACATCTTCACGCCACAAAAGGGATCCACTAGCCATGCGCCTGATTGTGACATTGCTGGGTGTACTTTTGCTGGGCAGCTTGATGGCTTGTTCGGACTCGCGTGTGCCCAGCGTCAAAAAAGATTCATCCCTTGCCGCCATAGCACGCGGCAAGATTGATATTGAAGGCGGCTTGCTGAACATCACTGTGCCGGAAGAAGGGATTGTCAGCGAGATAAATGTGAAAGTCGGTGACAACATCAAGGCTGGTGATGTATTGGCCAAATTCAACAGCGAACAGGAATCACTCGCACTGGAACTGGCCATTGCCCAAATCAACCATTCGCAACTGGAACTGGATGCACTGAAAATCCGCCTGAAAAATTCGGAACAGCTGGCTGAGCGCTGGCAGACCGCAGCCAAAGAAGGTGCCGCACAGCAAGCACAGGCGGATGAAGCACAACAAAATCTCCAGCAATTGCATGCCGAAATCAACAGCACAAAATCAACTCTTGAAATGGCAAATATCAAACGCAAGCAAGCACAACATGCACTTTCACTGCGCACTCTCCGTGCTCCTCAGGATGCAGTAGTGGCAAAAGTTGCGGCACAGGCAGGCATCTCTGCCAATAGCAGCACTCCGTCATTTGTCTTGCTGCCCGCCAAACCGGTGATCGTGCGGGCCGAGATCAACGAAAGTTTCATTGGCCAGATCCAGAAAGGCTCGGCAGCTTCAGTGTCTTTTGAAGCTACTCCCCAGACTGCGCAGCTTGAAGCCCATGTTGTTTATATCGGCAAAATGCTGGAGGCGGGTCATTGGGGTGACGAGCAGCAGCAAACCAGCAGGGTCGTTGAATGCATTCTTGAATTCGATCAGCCCCAACACTATTTAATTGGTCAGAATGTAATGGTGAAATTTCATGCAGAACATTGATGCAAGCGTTGAGTATTTCGAACCGTTGACACAGGTGGACGATGACAAGCCGTGGGTGATTCTGTGTGATTTCGATGGCACCATCAGCCTGCAGGATGTTACTGACAGCCTGCTCACAAAGTTTGGCCAAAGCGGCCACGAACAGCTGGAAGAAGCCTGGCTCAACGGAGAAATCGGCTCACGTGAATGCATGGCAGGCCAAATAGCTTTGGTTGATGCCAGCAAAGCCGAACTGGACAAGGCCTTGTCAGCCATCAGGATCGACCCTGCCTTCAGAATCTTTGTCAAAAAAGCCACCCAGTTGGGCATACAAGTCAAAATACTCAGTGACGGTCTCGACTACGCCATCAGACATATCCTGAAACCGCATGGCCTTGATCATTTGCCGGTTTATGCCAACCGTCTGGTCCAGGTTGGCGAACGCAGCTGGAAACTGGAGTTTCCCAATGCCTCATCGAATTGCCTGAAAGCCAGTGGCAACTGCAAATGCGCCAGGGCTGCCCTTTACCAGAATGACAATCACCAGGTGTTGTTTGTAGGTGATGGCAGTTCGGATTTTTGTGTATCCGGCAAAGTGGATTTCGTGCTGGCCAAGGACAAATTGATAAAACATTGCCAGCAGCACGATCTTGCGCACCTGCCCATCAGCGGCTTTGCCGAAGCGCTGAATTTCATCAACGAAAACATTTTCAACCCCGAAACCATTGTTTAATTTCCAGAGAAGACACCACAGCAATGATCCAGAATACAGAGTACTTTTTGAAAGGTGGCCGCGCCGGTGTGTTGTTGATACACGGACTTACCGGCACGCCCACGGAAATGCGCCTGGTCGCCCGCGGCCTGCACAAGGCCGGCTTCACGGTGTACGGCATGCAGCTCGCCGGCCACTGTGGCGATGTCAACGATTTGCTGAAAACCACGTGGCAGGATTGGTACAAGAGTGTTGAAGTGGCCGCCGACAAGCTTGGCAAATCAGTAGACCACATGTTTGTGGCCGGATTGTCGATGGGAGCCGTGCTCGCACTGAGACTCGCCACCGAGCAACCGGAACGGGTGGCAGGCGTCGGTGTTTATGGTCCCACTTTCAAATACGATGGCTGGACCATGCCGTTTTTTGCACGCCATCTTTCATTTTTGCTTCAGTGGTTGCGTCCAATCAAGAATTTGTTCAACAACCGGATGTTTCATGAACAAGCACCGTACGGCATCAAGGACGAACGTTTGCGGGAAATGATCGTGAACAGCATGTACAGTGGCGACAGTGCCGCAGCCGGCCTGCCAGGCAACCCCTGGCCCTCGGTTGCTGAAATGCTGACCTTGTCCAAAAAAGTGAAACGCAAACTGCACAAAGTGACAGCTCCCTGCCTGATGGTGCACGCTGCCAATGACGACATTGCGCACATTGAAAATTCCCGCCTGGTGGCTCGCAGTGTAAATGGTCCGACTCACCTGGTTGAGCTGCACAACTCCTATCACATGGTCACCATCGACCGTGAACACCGCACACTTATCAACGAGACTGTCGGCTATTTCAGGAGCATTCTGGAAAAGCGGGTGGTTGAACAGGAAGATGAGGTCTACTCACAGCAAACAGTACAGATGGCGACTGGCTGATGTCCGCTGCCATAACTTTGCTGTGGCTGATTAACATCGCATTGGACACCCTTGGCCAGATATCCTTCAAACAAGGCGCAGTAGCGCCAAATGATGCAGCAGGAATCCGTTTCTGGCTTAACACCCTGAACAACAACTGGATAAGAACCGGGATTGCCTGTTACGTCGTTGAATTCCTGGTGTGGCTCGCCTTTCTCTCGCTGGTACCACTGTCTGAAGGTGTGGCACTGGCTTCCATCAACATCGTGACGGTAATGATTGCCGGGCGCATCTTCCTGAAGGAACCGCTTACCAGGCTGCGGCTGCTGGGGATTGCGCTTGTTGCCTCCGGCGTGGCGGTCGTGGGATTAAGCACATGAAAAAGTTTTTCTTTATCGGCTTCGGCGTGTTGATGACCTTCGACACATTGGCACAGATTTGTTTCAAATATACCGCCAACAATGCATTGCCGTTTGAAATGAGCACCGACTGGATAATCCGGCTATTCCTGCATCCCTGGATTTACGGCTCGATCATCGGTTATATAGGGACTTACTTTACCTGGCTGACCCTGCTGAAACGATTGTCGATTGGCGCATCCTTTGCTGCTTCCCACATGGAAGTAGTAAGTGTAATGCTGGTCTCAGTCTGGATTTTTGATGAACCGTTGACCTTGCCGAAACTTGCAGGGGCAATCCTGATTCTGGCCGGGATCATGTGCCTCGCCTTTGCTGAAGAGAAACTGGCCCACTCAAAACCTGTCTGACGCAAAACTAAACGGAATTTTCGGCAATCCGGGCTATCAAGCGTGCATTCAAGGCCTGGTGGTCATGTTGCCACTCAAGCAGCCGAGCAGCCGGAATTCCGGTTTGGCCATCCAGCGCACTTAATTTCCGTTTCCACCAGGTGGTATACAGCCAGCTGGAAACATCACCGGTGATGTCACTGCCGATGATATTGCCCTTCAATGATCTGATGACACTGACGAGGTGGGATTCAAGCATCCTGCCCTGGTCCCAGTTGGTGGCAACCGCGTCCGCTGAAAGCACATCCTTGTCGATGGTCAAATAGGTAGGCATCGCAGTTTGGGTGGAAATAAAACTTTCAATCAACTCATCCGGATTGTCGAAACGACGGAACGACTTTTTCAACCCGAACCAGGACGCCCAGCGCACATCCACGTCTGTGCACCAGTAAGTCACTTTGCCTGAGAGCAGCGGCCGCCAATATTGCTGCCAGGCCGAGGACAGTGAAATATCCGGCGATGTCACACCCAGCACGTGCACATGAGAGACATAGGGCAACAACGCCACTTGCCGCACCCACGAACCACAGTGGATGCCAAAGGGAAAGCGCATGTTGTCGGGATGGTTGTCAAACAACACTACTTGAAAGGGGCCACGGGACTGGCATCGCTGGACCAATGGCCAGGTAAGATGATGGAAATCACCGCTGCCCAGCAATACAGTGCCATGCTCTGCCGGCATCCGCTGTTGCAACAACCTGACCAGGCTTTGGAAATTCTTCAGTGAACAGCCAAAACGGATTTTTTCCTGCCAGTCCTGCAACGGAATTTCTGTCGCACCGGCAACTGTTCCAAGGGAACCATCAAAATCCAGAATCACAGGCGCAGAGTTGGTCATGCCTTGGCTCAGTGCGGACTGCTGATGATCCTGGTATCGCGTTCAAACAATGCCTTGAACGGTTTAAGCATGTTACGAACCAAAGGATTCCGCACATGCACTGCGTGACTGGTGAAAGTGAATTGAGCTCCCAGTGATTTTTTGACTTCAGGATCTGTCCAGCCAGCCACGTAATAAGCCAGCTTGTGATCAAGCGCATACTGCAGATTCACAAACCAGCTTATAAAATACAGATTATGCTCCCGGGCAGCCGGATATTTGAACCCGACAAACTTGTCGATCAGCTTGTTGCCCATCACAAAGCAGATGTTATAGCCAATCAGCTCGCCGGCATGCCGGTAGAGCATCACAACTCCGCCATTTCTCCGGTCCCTCAAAACTGATTTGAAAAATTCAGACGTAAGAATGTCGAAATGGATGTCACTTTGCTCAAAGACATTCAAATACAACCGGTAGAATTCCGCGACAATTGCATCTTCATTGAAGCAATCATCTCCTATGGCTACGACACTGATCGCGAGATTTTCCCTGGCTTTCAATTTGCGGCGCAGACTCTTGCGGGTCCCTTTTGACAGCCGTTCCAGATATTCCTCAATAGAGGAAAAGTCGATTGGCACCCATGCCAGTGCCTGTCCTTCCACCATGACAAACCCTGCTTGCTGGGCAGCCGCAATTGCTGCTGCTGCCCTCTGGTTTTCCTCAGGGCTGAGCAAAGGGGAAGCCTGCGGCAAATCCTTGATGATCAGAAACGAATACTTGTCGGCCAGGGAACGCTTGATATTGCCGATCCAGGTTTGGGCGGGGATATCCGAGGGGACCAGGACATATTCGGAAACCGTCGTCCCTACAAAACCCGTGTAGGGCTTCAGCCACTCACCCCACCAATTGAACAAAGGCAGACGCGCAATATTGCGGTAGACGCCCGGCTGTACCGTAGTCAGCAAATCGAATTCGGTAGAAAAAACCGGCGTGGAATCAGCCAGGGTCCAGGCGAGAAAGTCTTGTGGCGGATAGCGCTCAAAAGCATCCACCAACGCATCGGGTTCAAGCTGATTCATGTACCGCATTGTCTGCATGGGAAATAACATACCACACGGTAAAAAATTATGGGAGAAATCTCCACACCCGGTTCTGACCAGTCATTCTGGAACCCTGGGTGGAAAATGCCGGTTCCAGGGAAAAAGACTGTTTCAAACGGGGATGTGGATTGCCTGATTGCCTACATTTCCTTTTTGGCACGCGTCAGCAACTGGTCCAGCAGCGCAAGCCCCTGGTCGATTTCCGCTGACGATATAAGCAGTGAAGGCGCAAAGGTGATGACGTTTTTGTAGTAGCCACCGACATCCAGCACCAGACCCATTTTCTTGCCCTGCCAGTCCAGATCTCCTGACAACCCGATGTTCATCATCTTGTCGAGCAATTCGCGATTGGGAGTGAAACCGTCCTCTGTGCAGATTTCTGCGCGCAGAGCCAAACCCAGGCCATCCACATCACCTATTTCCTTGTGACGTTTCTGCAGGTCCTTGAGGCCCTCCAGGAAATGTGCGCCCTTGCCCATCACCATGGCTTCGTAATCGGTTTCCTGGGTCATCTTCATGACTTCCAGCCCGAGCGCAGTACCCAGCGGATTGGAAGCAAAGGTAGAGTGAGTGGAGCCCGGCGGGAATATCTTCGGATTGATCAGTTCTTCGCGTGCCCACAGTCCGCCCAGCGGATTGAGGCCGTTGGTCAGGGCCTTGGCAAACACCAGGACATCCGGTTTAATGCCGAAGTGCTCAATCGACCAGAGCTTGCCGGTGCGATAGAAGCCCATCTGGATTTCATCAACCACCAGCAGGATGCCGTAGTCATCCAGCACTTTCTTGAGACCGGTAAAGAAATTGCGCGGAGGCACCACGTAGCCGCCGGTGCCCTGGATCGGCTCGATATAGAACGCGGCATATTCAGCCTGTTTGGCCTTGGGATCCCAGACGCCGTTGTATTCGGTTTCAAACAGGCGGGCAAAATCCTTCACACACCACTCGCCGTATTCATCTGCCGTCATGCCTTTGGGTCGACGAAACGGGTAAGGAAAGGGAACGAAGTGGGCGCGGTCGCCAAAATGGCCGTAACGACGACGATAGCGATAGCTGGAGGTAATTGCTGACGCACCAAGAGTGCGTCCGTGATAACCGCCTTCAAACGCGAACATCAGGCTTTTGCCGTTGCAGGCATTGCGCACGATTTTGAGTGAATCTTCGATTGATTGTGACCCGCCAACGTTGAAATGCACGCGCCCGTCCATGCCGAATTTTTTCTTGGCATCCTGGGCGATCATTTTGGCGAGTTCGATTTTGGTAGGGTGCAGATACTGGCTGGCCACCTGCGGCAGGATGTCCAGCTGTTTTTTTACGACATTGTTCAATCGTTCATTGCGATAACCGAAATTGACTGCTGAATACCACATTTGCAGATCAAGAAATGCCGTTCCTTTGGCGTCGTACAGGTAGCTGCCTTCAGCTCCGGTAAAAATTTTTGGGGGATCGGCATAGTGAACCGTATCGCCAAACGAACAATACAAGGCCTCATCCGCCAATAATTGGGACTCATTGATCATGCTTACCTCAGCTCCTGACACCCAGACCATACCTGCATGCTGAAACCATTGCTGTTCCAGTCGGGGCGTAATGATGCCTTGGCAACATTGATTCTTGGTTGAGGCAATGTGGACTGAGTGTGGAGAGGGTCTGTGCTGCGCTCTGCAGGGCCAGCAACCCGACTTGCATGCCGGACAAAAGTAATGTTGACTGGCACAGCATCATCAGCTTCGGAGCCAGCCAATGAAAAGCGCTATCCTGATAGCAGCACTGCTCAGTACAGTCTTGTCGGGTTGCTCCAAACCTGCGCCACCCCCTGCTGCGCCGGTAGCGGCGGGCCAGCCAGCTACCGCCAGACAGGCGATCCCCACTATTACCAAGGATAACCAGGGGATACTCACTGATACCCAGCGCGACGGCTTGAATGGGGCCAATCAGGTGTCAGATGTTTTGCAAAAAGCGGAAGAAGAGCGTCAGAAAAAAATGAAAGAACAGGGATTGTGAGCCAGACGCATTGCTTCACTTGTGATTCAGTCCGGTCTGGTACTACTGTCTGCCCTGCCAGCCTACTACATCTGAAAACTTCACTGTGCCTCCGAAAATATCCAGCGCACTGCCGATCGTCAAATCAACACGTCCGCTGCCAAGCAGTTTGACGCGATCCAGATCGGCAAGCTGGTGCACGCCGCCGGCATAAGTGACAGGACACGGACTGTGCTCCCCCAGCAAAGCAATCAGCTCCTCCTGGATGCCCTGCTTCAATCCCTCTACATCAACCCCATGCACCAGGAATTCCGCACAACTGCCAGCAAGTCTGGCGAGCAACGGCGCATCCACACATTCATCGGTGAAATGTTGCCAGCGATCAGTGACAACATAAAATTTTCCGTCGCGTGAGCGGCAGCTGAGATCCAGCACCAATCGTTGTTTGCCAACTGCCTTGACCAGTGTTGCCAATTTGTCGTGATCAATACGACCTTCTGCAAATACAAACGAAGTGACAATGACGTGGCTGGCTCCGGCTTCGAGAAACATTCCGGCGTTTCCGGGATTGATGCCGCCACCGTATTGCATGCCTCCAGGCCACGCGCGCAACGCTGACAGAGCCGCCTCTTCATTGCCCGAGCCGAGCGCAATCACATGGCCACCGGACAACCCGGCATCGCGATAAAGCCGGGAGTAATACTCCGGAATGTTGCCACTGGTGAAATTGGTTTGCAGTGCAGCCTGATTCTGCTCGTTGAGAGAACCGCCAACTATCTGCACCACCTTGCCGTGGTGCAGATCGATGCAGGGTCGAAAGCGCACCGGCTATTTCTTCGATTTCAGTTCGTTGTACATCCCTTCCACCAGCACGGTGTTGGTGACACTGCCGGCCGACCAGCGCGCATCAAACTCGGTGGACGGTTTGTCCGCCTGCACCTGCTCCAGTGTCTTGCCGGCCTTGATGCCGGCCTGGATGCGGTCGCGTATGGTGACGAGCATCTTCAGTTGGGCCTGGACATCGCTGCGTTTGCTGACGTCGCCATGGCCTGGCACGAACAGCGTTTTGTCATCGGACATGTCGATCATCTGCTGATATACCGCCATGATGCCGAGCACGCTACCGTTGGCCATGGCATCTGCGCGCGGATAACTGACGGTGCGGAACACATCACCGGTCATGATCACGTTGAGATCCTTGAACTGCACCATGGAATCGCCATCGGTATGCGATGGCTGCACATGGAATACGTGGATGTCATGACCATTGAAGTGGAAATCCATAGCGTTTTCGTAAGTAATCACCGGCAAGCTCATGCGTTGTTCGGCAGTGAGCGCCTTGCCGGGATCGTTGTTGGTGAGACCCCCAGCCAGACGTTTGCGCAGATTCTCGTGCGCAACAATGACAGCGCCACCCTTCGCGAAATTCAGGTTACCGCCGACGTGATCGCCGTGGTAATGGGTGTTGACGATGTAGCGGACAGGCTTGTTGCTGATCGCCTTGACGGCAGCAGTGATCTTGTCCGACAGCGGTGCATACTGGTCGTCGACCATGAATACGCCATCATCGCCGGTCAACACGCCGATTTGACCACCGGAGCCTTCAAGGTAGTAAAATCCTTCAGCCAGCTTGTTGGTCTTGATCTCGACCTTGCTGAAATCCTGCGGCGGCTGGGCCAGCAGCACTCCGGCACCCAACAAACCTGCGATCAAAAGTGCTGGCTTGAACAAACGGGCAAGTGTGTTGGTTTGTCTGTTTTTTAACATGATTTTCATAGCAGATTCCCCCTGTCAGAACAGCGTAGCAGCATACACCAAGCCTGCCGGGACGCCCACGTGGTCCGGGCCGGTTCGAGGTTGAACCTCTTGTTTCCAGCTACCGCCAATACTTGCGCAACCTTTTTAAAATATTCATTTGAATTGCCGGTTGGTGCATGGCAGACTGGCCCTAACCCTGCTGAAAGCACAGTGACACAACGCGGCAGGTCTACTACGGTGAAATTGAACCTTCGTATCGAGGCGCATTCTGAACAGGATGAATCCCCTCCGGTGCTGAACCGGACCCGCCAAAGAGTGCCGCTGGGCAGCAAGCCTGCCAGGAGGTTACTCGTCACCCACTGAATCCCAGACAACACCCCCCGACGCTTTTCCGAATTGCAGTCTTTCCGTAACTATGGGTGGAGGTAGTTTCCATGGCGAAACGAGCACAGATTCAACGACAGGCACGCAGCAGCAACGACTTTGACAACCGCTTGGGCCAGACCCCAAGGCGCGAAAAGGAAACCCGCAACAAGAAGCAGAAATACCGGCAGTACGAAACCGACACCAACGTTGTCGACCTTTCCAGTCACAGTGCCCAGCTCGCAACCGCCTATGCGCCGCGCCGGACCAAAGTACCGCTCTCTCCGCAAACACCCGCCCAACAGCTTTATATCAACGCCATTCGCAACCATTGTCTGACTTTTGGCATCGGCCCGGCTGGTACCGGCAAATCCTACTGTGCCGGAGCACTCGCGGCAGAAGCGCTGGAATCCGGCCGGATCGAACGCATCATACTCACCCGCCCTGCGGTGGAGGCCGGCGAACAACTCGGCTTTCTGCCAGGCGAAGTGGAAAACAAATATGCGGTTTATATCGATGCTTTCCGCGACATCCTCAATGAAAGACTGGGGGCTGGCGTGGTGGATTATTGCCTTCGTCATGGCCGTATCGTCGGTGCTCCGCTGGCCTACATGCGTGGCAAGACCTTCAGCAACAACACTTTCGTGATCCTGGATGAGGCCCAGAACACCACCCCGGCCCAGATGAAAATGTTCCTGACCCGTATCGGCGAACATGCCAAGGTGGTAATCAACGGCGACATCCGGCAGAGCGATTTGCGGGGTGCCAACGGACTGGAAGACGCTGTCAGCAAGCTGCAAGGGCTGCCGGGGGTGCATGTGCATGCCTTCGACCGCGGCGATATTGTGCGTAGCGGACTCGTGCGACACATTCTGGATCGCTACGAACCGGGTTGATTCCCCTATAATCGCCGCTTTCACAAGGGCGGCGATTCCATGAACAGTCTCGACCAACAGGTACTCAATCAGCTTGCCGGCTGGCTCGAAGCCGGCAAGCACTGCTGGTTATGCACCATCACCGATACTTTCGGCTCTTCCCCGCGTCCGATCGGCTCACTGCTGGTGTGCAACGAAGACGGCCTTCATTGCGGCTCACTCTCGGGCGGTTGCGTGGAAGACAATCTGCGCGCCAGTTTGTTCAAGGGCGAACTCGCCAAGGATGCCCCTGCCCATATGCGTTATGGCGTGGCAGTGGAGGATGTGCTGAAACTGGGACTGCCGTGTGGCGGCAGCATGCAAGTGCTGATCGAACCGGTCGCCCCCGCCGAGGCGAGTTTTTACCGGACCCTTGCAGACAAAGTCAGTCGGCGCGAACTGGTGCAACGCGAAGTGAATATTCACACTGGCGATTGCAGCATGCGCGATATCGCGCGTTATCACCCGTTACAACTGCAAGGCGAAACCTTGTTGCATTGCTACGGCCCGTCTTTCCAGCTGCTGCTGATCGGCGCCGTGCAGGTGGCCTGGTATCTGGCTGACATGGCACAGGCACTCGACTATGAGGTGGAAATCTGCGATCCCCGCAAAGAGCTGGTCGACAACTCGCCACCAGTGAAAGCCAAACTGCTGACCGCCATGCCGGATGACTGGCTGCGCGGCAAGATTGTGGACCAGCAGACTGCGGTCATCGCCCTCTGTCACGATCCGCGCATCGACGACATGGCCCTGATGGAAGCACTCGAACGCGATGCGTTCTACATCGGCGCGATGGGCTCGGAACGCACTTCGTCCAAACGGCGTGAACGCCTGCTGGCGCTGGACATACCGGCCGAAAAAATCGACCGCCTGCATGCACCGGTAGGATTGGCACTCGGCAGCAAAACCCCGCCGGAAATTGCAATTGCCATCCTGGCTGAGCTCACCCAGTTGCGAGCTCGCCTGTCAGCAGGCAAAACCTGGGTATTGCACAGGCCATGATGCCGGGCCCGACAACAGTTCCCAATTCCCGCATCGGCTGCATCGTGCTGGCCGCAGGCAACAGCCGGCGTTTCGGTTCCGACAAGCGGCGCTATCTTTTGCCCTCAGGCACCAGCGTGCTGCAACAAACCCTGGCCAATCTGCTGCCGCTGTTTGACCAACGTGTGCTGGTGCTGCGTCCGGACGACCAGGAGCTTGCGGCCCAATTTGCGAACGACTGGCAAATTGTAGTGGCTGCAGACGCCGCCAAGGGAATGGGCCACAGCCTGGCTGCAGCGATGCAGGCCACTACAGACTGGCAAGGCGCAGTGATCGCGCTGGCCGACATGCCTTGGGTGCTGCCGGCCACTGTGTGCCGTGTGCGGGATGCTCTGGGGCCTGGCAAACTGGTGGTACCGACCTATCAAGGCCAGCGTGGCAATCCTGTTGCTATTGGCAGGGATTATTTCGGGCGGTTGGCTGCCTTGCAGGGAGATAGTGGTGCGCGACAGTTGATGCAGGAGTTCGGTACGCACACGGTGAAACTGGAAATTGATGATCCCGGCCTGGTGCGGGATCTGGATGTTCTGCCTTGAACAGCCCGGCTCAGGGCATCCGGCCAAAACCCTTGCAGGAGGGGCAAACAATCTGGTGAGCCAACAGGCCACGTCCCTGACATTGTGTGCACTGCCTCATGCGCGGCTGGTTCAGTATATCGATCATGGACTCCAGAACGGACCCGCTGAGTTCGCGACCAACAAATCCCTTGTGATGTGTCATCCCTGTCTGGGTCCCGCAGGACATGGAAAAATGGCTCATAATGCTTTCCAGACTTGGCTTCGTTGGAAAGGATTATAGGGAGGCGGTTCGAAGTCAAGCGTTATGCAGCTCACAGTTTCGGGCAGTAAGCCAAATCAGGGGGCATGCTCTTGGAAACTGCGGCATGCATCACAAAAGCCCGATTTTTCAGGGAAAAATGCTGGCCCTCAATATCATCCATGTGCCAGTTTTGATCGATTAAACCAAAGCCCCCCAGAGTCCTGGCAGTAAATTTGCCAGATCAACCGCAAAAAATCAGTGAAACAACCGCCATTTTCAACAAGCTCCCGCAGCGTTCGAAGCCATTCGCCCCGCTCCGCGCAATAAACCCTTCGGGGCAGCTGTTGCCAATTCATGCAAAGGCGCCCGCGGCGTTCGAAGCCACCCCAACACGATCAGCGCCAATTTCTACCCGGCAGAACAAGTTTCCAGACATAAAAAAAGCCCGGCAGAGCCGGGCTTCAAAGTAAAACTCAATCACAAACCTTACACAACTAAGGGGAGTAAACATGGGGAGAAGCCTTGTTTACACTACCTTTGAGCAGGGTTTGTTGCAGAAAGTTCCCCACGGCACAAAATAAATTCAGAACTGGGATTCCGGCAGTCTCACCACCAACCCGCTGAGGCTCTCATTGACCACTATCTGGCAGCTGAGCCGGCTGTTGGGCTTGGGTTCCAGCACACATTCCAGCATATCCTTTTCCATCCCATCCGGCTTGGGCAGTTTGTCGAGCCAGGCAGGATCGACATAGCAGTGACAAGTAGCACAACTGCAGGAACCGCCACATTCGCCCACTATGCCGTCAATCATGTTGTCGACGGCTGCCTGCATGACCGAGGTGCCAGGCGCCACTTCGATTTCATAACTGGAACCATCGTGTTTTATGTAAGTCACCAACGCCATGCCCAACCTCGTCTCGGATAAAATGCTGCCTGTAACCTGCAGAATCGCCCGGCATTATACTCAAGGGCTGCAACAGTGGCAGACCCGTGTAATGTCCATTTTTCTTGAAGATTCGCATCTACCCATCACCAGTTCAACCCGCTATATTTCTGCGCGGCATCAACCACACCACCCCCAAAGGAACAATCCATGAAAACACGTGCAGCCGTGGCCTTTGCCGCCGGCAAACCCCTCGAAATCTGCGAAGTGGACCTGCAAGGCCCGCAAGAAGGCGAAGTACTGGTGGAGCTGAAAGCCACCGGCATCTGCCACACTGACGCTTTTACCTTGAGCGGCGATGACCCGGAAGGTGCGTTCCCGGCGATTCTTGGCCATGAAGGCGCCGGCATCGTGGTGGACGTGGGTCCTGGCGTGAAATCACTGAAAAAAGGCGACCACGTAATCCCGCTCTATACCCCCGAATGCCGCAATTGCGATTACTGCCTGCATCCGCGCACCAACCTGTGCCAGGCCATCCGTTCCACCCAGGGCAAGGGCCTGATGCCCGATGGCACCAGCCGCTTCTCGCTGGACGGCAAACCGATCCTGCATTACATGGGCTGCTCAACATTCTCCAACTTCACGGTATTGCCGGAAATCGCACTCGCCAAAGTGCGTGAAGACGCCCCCTTCGACAAAATATGCTACATCGGCTGTGGCGTGACCACTGGCGTGGGCGCTGTGGTTTTCCAGGCCAAAGTTGAAATCGGCTCCACCGTGGCAGTATTCGGTCTGGGTGGCATTGGCTTGAACGTAATCCAGGGTGCCCGTCTGGCAGGTGCCAGCCGCATCATCGGTGTCGACCTCAACCCGGCGCGTGAAGCAATGGGCCGCCAGTTCGGCATGACCGACTTCGTCAACCCGAAAAACGTCGAGAACGTGGTCGACACCATCGTGCAGATGACCGGTGGCGTGGATTACAGCTTCGAATGTATAGGCAACGTCAAAGTAATGCGTCAGGCACTGGAGTGCTGCCACAAAGGCTGGGGCCAGAGCTTCATCATCGGGGTGGCCGGTGCCGGTCAGGAAATCTCCACACGTCCGTTCCAGCTGGTGACCGGTCGTCACTGGCGCGGCACTGCGTTCGGTGGCGCGCGCGGCCGCACTGACGTGCCCAAAATCGTGGACTGGTACATGGAAAAACGCATTGCCATCGATCCGCTGATCACGCACACGATGCCGCTGGAAAAAATCAATGATGCTTTCCATCTGATGCATGAGGGCAAGAGCATCCGGTCGGTGGTGTTGTACTGATCGGTATTGCTTGATAAGAGGGGTCACTTGTGGCCCCTTTTTTGTTGGTAATATTTATTGGATCAGCGCACAGCCCTGCGCCGTACAACTTTCGCCGACACGCTTCAAGTACATCCCTGTAAGCTCGGCTCCGGCCATCCATGGCCTCCGACGGTCGACGAAAGCTGCACGGCGCAGGGCTTCGGACATCGGTTCGTAATTCGGTCATACATTTTCTGAAGTTATTGTTGAGGAATATTTCATGAGTCTCGAACAAGTCAGTGCCAACAAGATGTTTGGCGGCAAGCAGCTCAAATTCAGGCACAAGAGCAGCTCGCTCGGCTGCGACATGGTGTTCTCGGTGTATTTGCCGCCGAATGCGCTGAACGGCAGCAAGGTGCCGGTGATTTACTGGTTGTCGGGACTGACCTGTACTGATGACAATTTTGTGCAGAAGGCCGGGGCCCAGCAATATGCAGCCGAGGCCGGAGTGGCAATCGTGTGCCCGGATACCAGTCCGCGTGGTGCCGATGTTCCTGGCGATCCGGACAAGGCCTGGGACTTCGGGCATGGCGCCGGTTTTTATGTGAATGCCACGCAGGCCCCGTGGTCAACCCACTATCACATGTATGACTACGTGACGAAGGAACTGCCCTCAGTGCTCGAGCACAGCGAGCTGCCGCTCGACACCAGCAACTGTTCGATCATGGGCCACTCGATGGGTGGACATGGCGCGCTCACCATCGCACTGAAAAATCCCGGCATTTACAAAGCCGTGTCGGCGTTCTCACCGATCTGTTCACCGCTGAATTGCCCATGGGGCGAGAAAGCCCTGGGGCGTTACCTGGGGGCCAACAAGGCCGATTGGGAACAATACGATACCTGTGCATTGCTTGCGAAAGCGATGGAAAAATTGCCGATACTGGTGGATCAGGGCCAGGATGATGGCTTCCTCATCAACCAGCTAAAACCTGAATTGCTGCAGGCTGCTGCCCACGCAGCCAAACATCCGCTGACCTTGCGCCTGCATGCCGGCTATGATCACAGCTATTTCTTCATTGCGACGTTTATTGCTGACCACATTGCGCATCATGCCGATGCGTTGTGGAGCTGAACGTAGCGCGAGCTTCCATGCAAAAACTCAGACTGGCACTGGTACAACCCGATTTGGCCTGGCAAGCGGCAGAGACCAACCGGAATCTGCTGCAGTCTCTGCTTGAACCACTGCAACACAATACCGATCTGGTCATCCTGCCGGAAATGTTCACCAGCGCGTTCGCGGTCGGCAGTGGCGCCATCGCCGAACCACACCCCGGACCCACACTGGCGTGGATGCAGGAGATGGCACACAAGCTGGATGCTGCGGTAACCGGCAGTGTGGCAGTGATGGAAAACAACCAGCGCTACAACCGTCTCTATTTCGTCAAACCGGATGGCAGCAGCGGGTTCTACGACAAACGCCATCTGTTCCGCATGCTCGATGAACACAAACGCTATGGCGCCGGCACCGGCAAACTGCTGGTGGAATGGCGCGGCTGGCGCATGCTGCCACTGGTCTGCTACGACCTGCGTTTCCCCGTGTGGAGCCGCCATACTGCCGCCGAACCTTATGATCTGCTGCTCTTTGTCGCCAACTGGCCAGCGGCACGACATCAGCATTGGCGCACTCTGCTGCAGGCACGAGCCATTGAGAACCTTTCATATGTTGCCGGGGTCAATCGCATCGGCCGCGACGGCAATAATCTTGACTACAACGGTCATAGTGCAGTGGTGTCGCCGTTGGGTGATGAACTGCTGCAGGCCGGCACAGCAGCCGGCGTGTACCAGTGCAGCATTGACAAGGAGATTTTGCAAAACTGGCGGCAGCAATTTCCGGCCTGGATGGATGCTGACAGCTTCAGCCTGGCCTGAGCTCTCAGCAGCGTGCTGAGGCGTCGGTCGCTATGGTTTATGCCGGGGATGGCGTTGCTCCAGCCAGAGTGGTACTTCCGCTTCCCGCATCGGAGCCGCTATGTAATTGCCCTGCAGCAGATCGCAGCCCAGTTTTTTCAGGTATTCGAGCGTTTCGGCATTTTCTATGCCTTCTGCCGTCACCATCAGCCCCAGACTATGTGCCAGATCGATGATCGATTTGATTACTGCGCGCGATTCGCTTGATGCAAACGCTGTCATCACGAATGATTTGTCTACCTTGATTTCGGAAAACGGCAAGCGTACCAGTTGCAGCATCGATGAATAGCCGGTGCCGAAATCGTCAATCGACAACCGGAAACCCTTCATGCGCAGCCGTGTCAGGATGCTGAGAGCAGCCACCGGATTCTGCATTGCGCTTGATTCCGTCAGTTCGAAAATCACCTGTCTGGGGTCTATCGTCCACGCCGCACACTGTTCGGACAAATGATCAAGCACTGCCGGATTATTCAGGGTCTTGGCGGAGATGTTGATGGAAAGATCCAGTTGGTCGGGGTGTTGCATGAAGTGCTGGAATACCGAGCCATGCAGTTTCTGTCTGGCAAACCAACCCAGTGCCTCATTCAGTACACTCGTGGTCAAACTGTCGACCAACCCGCTTGCCTCTGCCAACGGGATGAACAGATCCGGCAGTATCAGTCCCTTGACCGGATGTTGCCAACGTACCAGCGCTTCAAACCCGGTCAGCACCAGTGAGTGGCTGTCCAGTTTGGGCTGGTAGACATTGAACAGTTCCTGGCGCTTGATCGCCAGCTGCAGTTCTCCGGCCACCAATGGCGCTTCCGGCTTCGGCTGAATGAAGGGGGGTTCCGGTTTTCTGGCTGTCTGCGATCCGATATTGGTTCCAGGCGGCACGTAACTGTCGAGCATAGACTTGAGAGTCACGGCATCGAAGGGCTTGGCCAACACTCCCAACACGTTGAGCCCCTGTTCACGAGCTGTCCTCATTGCCGCTTCCAGCACCCGCTTGCCTACACCGCTGGTAATGATGATCGCGCTCTGGCATTGCATTCGGGCCAGCTCCGCCATGATCTCCACGCCGTCCATATCCGGCATGATCAGATCGAGGGCGATGTAATCCGGCTGCCATTCGTTGTACTGACGGAAAAATTCATTCGAAGTGATAGTCAGGCATGAATCGTAATTGGCGAAAGCAATGAGATTCTGGATGGTTTCACCAGTAAGCACATCATCATCGAGAACCAGTACTTTGCCACGAGACATTGCCAGGATATCCACGATTGTCAGAGATTGATATCAACACCCATTTCCTGATTTGAAATGGCCAAGGTTTGCCTGTCAGGGATATTGATCGTGAAATACGGCGAAACAGGGATGACACCCTTGTATCCGGATTTTGACCAGGACAGGGCCGATCTTAATTCAGATTCTGCCAATTGGAAATTCTGGACAAGCTGAAAGATCATGATAGCGTGATCGAGCTTGCATTATTTGCCATCAAACCCGATCCCGCAATTTCTGCCGGGCAAGACGTGATTGTTGTTACAATTCCCCCATGACAATTCCCCGCGTTTTTCTGGTTGATGCCAGCATCTATATCTTTCGTGCCTGGCACATCTATGACACATCCATCACTGATCGTGACGGCAAGCCTGCCAACGCCGTGTTCGGCTTCAGTGATTTTCTCTATCAGTTGATCAGGCAAGCGCAGCCCAGACACATCGCCTGTGCTTTTGACGCCAGCCAGCGCCTTTCTTTCCGCAAGGAAATCTATCCCGACTACAAAGCCAACCGTGAGCCCGCACCGGAAGAGCTCAGACACCAGTTTGCGCTGTGCCGCGCATTTTGCCGGGCAGTAGGCATCGCCGGGTTTGACAGTGAACGCTATGAAGCAGATGACATCATCGGCTCACTGGCCAATCACTACCGGAAACTCGGTCATCCGATCACCGTGGTGAGTGCCGACAAGGACCTCACCCAACTGGTGGAGACCGAGCATGACCGCTGGTGGGATTTTGCCCGTGGTACCGTGCTGGATCAGCACGGCGTCAAGAAACAGTTCGGGGTTCGACCAGGACAAATCGCCGACATGCTGGCATTGTCAGGTGACAAGATCGACAACATTCCCGGCATCCCCGGTGTCGGTTATGCCACCGCTGCCAAAATCCTGCAGAAATATGACAGCATCGAAAACATCATCGCCAACCACGACAAGATCGCAGCGATGAAATTCCGCGGAGCCGAGCGGATACAGGCACTGGTCAGTGCCAATCGCCATCTGTTACCCCGCAACAAACAGCTGACGATGGTGGCAACCGATATGCTGTTTGCCACACCACCCCAGCTGCACTGGCAAGGTATCGATACTGATGCCTTCAATGCCTGCAGTGAGCAGCTGGGCTTCAAGGGACTTATGCAGCAGCGCTGGCTCAACCTGGTTGTTGCCGACCCTGTTGCGCAGCAATAACGGCACGTCAAAACCACGACAAGCAGTGTCGGAGCGGGTATAGTCGCGCCGCTTCCTGAACTGCCGGCCCACTATGGATCATTCCGCCCCTTCAGCCTCCCTGCGCGCCTCGCTGCCGCTGCCGTTGATGGCCGCGATTGCGGCATTGCCACCACTGGCGGTGGACCTGTATCTGCCCGCGTTTCCGCAGATTGCCGATGATTTCGCAACGAGCATCAGCGTCATCCAGAATTCACTCAGTATTTTTCTGGTGGGTTTTGGCTGCGGCATGCTGTTGTTCGGCCCCTATGCTGACCGCTACGGCCGCCGGCCACTGGCGCTGTTCGGACTGGCCGGCTTCGGCCTGGCCAGCCTGGTGCTGGTGCTGAGCAAGGATCCGGGATGGTTCCTGCTGTTCCGTCTGATACAAGGGTTTCTCGGCAGTGCCGCCACAGTGACGATTCCGGCAATGATTCGCGATACCCATGGCAAGGACACCGCCAAGGGCATGTCGACGGTGACGATGATCATGCTGGTGGCACCGTTGATAGCCCCCCTGATTGGTTCGTGGATTCTGGCGGTGGCACCGTGGCAAGGCTTGTTCGTGTTTGTGGCGTTCTATGCACTGACCTTGATGTTGCTCACGTGGCGTTTCCTGCCCGAGACCAGACCGGCCATCCTGGTGCCGACGCAGCAGTCGCCGCTGCGCAATTACCAGATCATTTTCAGCAATCACCGCATCTACTGGGATTTGCTTACCTATATCCTGCTGGCTCTGGCCTTCTTTGTTTATCTGACTTCGGTGTCGTTTATCTACATCAGCTGGTTCGGGGTCAGCGAGACCCGATTTGGCTATCTGTTCGCATGTTCGGCTGCTGCCTTGATCATTGCCAACTACACCAACCGGCAACTGGTTTCCCGTGTTGGTTCGCGTCGCATGTTGCAGCGGGCACTGGTTGGCGGTGCAGGATTTACCCTGTTGCTACTGGTGCTGATGGTGTTGGGTGGCGGGCTCTGGCTCACCGTGCTGGATTTTTTCTTCATCGTCGGCTGTCTCGGCATAGCCTGGGTCAATGCTGATTCACTGGTGATCATGGAATTCCCGCAACAGGCCGGTTCTGCCACTGCGGTGATCGGCACCTTGCGTTTTGGATTCGGCGCGCTGGCCGGCCCGTTGCTGGCCGTGACCTACACCGGCACACCGATGCCGGTCGCCATCCTGATGGTGCTGTGTCTGGCGGGTGCCGGCGCCATCCAGTTGCTGCGCGCCCGGCACCACGCCTGAAGATCAATAGCCGATGGTGAAACGGGCTTGCGGATGTTTGGCCTGTTCCAATTCGTCCACCATCGCGATCGCGTAATCATCGTAGGAAATCTTGCTGACACCGGCGGCATCCTTCACCACCACTTCACCGCCGAGGCGGAACTTGCCGGTGCGCTCGCCCGGGCCGATTTGCACGGCAGGCGAGAAGAAAGTCCAGTCGAAATCCTTCACTTCCTTCAACAGCCCCAGAGAGCGAATGCCTTCCAGCACCGGCCCTTTCCACGCGTCCGGCAGCTGGATGGTGTCTATCACTTTCGGGCCACCGGGCTCGGTTTGCAGTGAAGCGGCACCGCCCACCATCAGAAACCGTTTGACGCCGGATGCGCGTACGGAAGCAATCAACTGTTCCGCCTGGCCAGGAATGAAACTGGCAGCACTGATGATCACATCATGACCTTTCAGCACCTGCGCCATCGCTTGCGGATTGGTGAAATCACCCGTGGCAGTCTTCATGCCCGCTACGCTGATTTTTTCCGGGTTGCGCGCGATACCTGTAACAGTGTGGCCACGCTGCAGCAGCTCCGCTGCTATCTTGCTGCCGATCTTGCCGCTCGCGCCTATCAATGCCACTTTCTTGCCCATAGTCCTGTCCTCTCAACCAGTAGTGTGTTGTTGGTGATCAAAATGGTGCTTATTCGCCCGGTTGCCAGCCGGAAGTGATCGGATAGCGGCGGTCACGACCAAAGCCGCGCTCACTGATCCGCACGCCCACCGGCGCCTGCCGCCGCTTGTATTCATTGCGATCCACCATGCGGATGACTTTTTCCACCACGGCCTGTTCAAAGCCCTGTTCGCAAATCGCCGCCATGCTTTGGTCCTTGTCGACATACAGTTCAAGGATGCGATCAAGCACCGGATACGGCGGCAGATTGTCCTCGTCCACTTGCCCGGGCGCCAGCTCTGCGGAAGGAGCCCGCTCGATTACGCGCCGCGGGATCACCTCGCCCAGCGAATTGCGATATTCCGCCAAAGCATAGACCAGCATTTTGGGCACGTCTTTCAGCACATCGAAACCGCCGGCCATGTCGCCGTACAGCGTGGAATAACCAACAGCCATTTCGCTTTTGTTGCCGGTGGTCAGCACCAACAGGCCATGCTTGTTGGAAATCGCCATCAGCAACACACCACGACAACGCGCCTGCAGGTTTTGTTCAGCCAGATCGGCGCTGGTACCGGCAAATTCATTCTGCAATCCCTGCACAAATGCGTGATACATCGGACTTATCGGGATCACACTGTAGTCCACATCCAGCAGACCAGCTTCGGTTGCGGCATCTTCCTCGCTCATTCTTGCGGTATAGTCGAACGGCATCATCACAGCTTTGACACGCTGCTTGCCGATTGCATCCACTGCCAGCGCCAGTGTCAATGCAGAATCAATACCGCCGGACAGCCCAAGCACCACGCCTTTGAAACCGTTCTTGTTGACGTAGTCGTGCAACCCGAGCTTGAGTGCAGCATAAAGTTCGGCTTCCCGTTGCAGCAAATGCGCCTGTGCACCAGCTTGCACTGCAGCCTTGATGGCATTATACGTATTGACTGCAAACGATACAGTCACTGTCGGCACATCAGTGACGAACTGGGCCGCATGTACTTTCACACTGCCATCGGCAGCCAGTGCCATAGAAGCGCCGTCGAACACCAGCTCATCCTGGCCGCCCACCTGGTTGACGTAGACCAGCGGCAAGCCGGTCTCGGCAATGCGCTGGCGCATGCACTGCAGACGCTCTTCATATTTGCTGCGGCTGTAGGGTGAGCCATTGATGTTGATCACCAGGGCGGCGCCGGCATCCGCAGCCTGCTGCATCGGTTCAGGAAACCACAGATCCTCACAGATGGTAAACGCAACCGGCAAACCGTTGAACCCGAGCACCAACGGCTGGGTGCCCGCTTCAAAATAGCGCTTCTCGTCAAATACCTGGTAGTTGGGCAGACACTGCTTGCTGTAACGGCCGATGATGACACCAGCGCTGATCACGGCCAGCCGGTTATAGAGCTTGCCATCCACACGTTCCGGGTAACCAATGACCAGCGCAGTCGGCAAGCAGGCTGCGCACAACTGCTGCAGCGCCCGCTCAATGCGCACATCCAGGCTCTGGCGCAACAACAGATCTTCCGGAGGATAGGCTGTCAGTACCAGCTCAGGGAAAACCACCAGATCCACCGGAGCTTTGGCCAGCAGTTCACGTGCCGTTGCCAGCACCAGAGCGGTGTTGCCGGGGATGTCCCCTACTCGCGGATTGATCTGGGCCATGGCAACGGTAATTTGCCTGGTATTGGTTGCGCTCATTGGCACCGGGGGACTGTCTCACTGCATCAAGGTACGTTATTGTCTGCGATTACGGGGTTGCTGGCAAAATGGTGTATACATGACTCGGCTACTGACTTTACTGGCCATTGGTTATTTCGTCTGGCAGTTTGTCAAAAACTATCTCAACAAGCAGGAAATACGGCAGAAACGCCAGTCCGAAAACAACCGGCAATCACCTTTGGCCATGGTCCAGTGCCAGTATTGCCGTGTTCATCTGCCCGAAAACGAAGCGGTTGCTGCGGGCAACAACTGGTTTTGCGGCAGTGAACACAAAGCCCTTTGGCTCAAATCGCAGCAGGGATGAGCATGGCAGCATGGTACGCAAACTATTTCCTGCAATTCACTGGTGAAACAGCCAGCCGCCAGCAGAACCGGGGGGTCATCACTGTCTACAACCTGTACCGGCTGGTTCTGGCACTGATCCTGTTCATCAGTTACCAATACCGGAATACCGACACCTCCCCGCTGGGCTCGGTGGACGCAGAGCTGTTTGACCGCCTGGTAATCAGCTATGGCATTTTCAATCTTGTCACGTTGCTGATGCCGGCAAGGCTGCAAGAGACCATCAACGGCCAGCTGTATTTCGCATCGATAATTCTCGCAGACATCTTGGTGCTGGTAATGCTTTGTTATGCCAGTGGCGGTTACAGCAGCGGCATAACACCACTGCTGATCCTTCCCGTTGCCACCGGCAGCCTGCTGTTTGGTATCTGGCTCAGCACGTTTTTCGCTGCAGTCGCGTCCATTGCGCTTATCTACGGCGAGTTCTACCACTTCCTGACCACGCCACAGGCAGAGGAATACTATGTACAGGCCGGCCTGCTTGGATTGCTGCTGTTCATCATTGCACTGAGCATCCAGACAGTGGGCGCGAGGATCCGCGAGAAAGACCTGATCAACCGGCGACAGGCCATCAGCATCCAGGCGCTGCAACAGATCAACGAACAGATCATCCAGCGCATGCAGACAGGCATCGTCGTGCTGGATCAGGAAGAAAAAATACTGCACTGCAATGATGCTGCCCGCAATTTTCTCGCCATGACTTCGGCAGAAACCACCAATCTTGCCGTACCGAATGTCCTGCATGACCAATTGCAATCGTGGCTTCACCACCCGGAAAACCACCTTGTCAAATTCCGTGTGTCGAACCACAGTCCTGAACTACAGGCCAATTTCACTTATTTGCAGACCGGCAACAGCGTCAACATCCTGGTCTTTCTTGAAAACTACAGTGAACTGAGCAGCCGGGCCCAGCACCTGAAGCTGATGTCGCTCGGCAGGCTGACTGCCAGCATTGCCCACGAAATCCGCAACCCGCTCGGCGCCATCAGTCACGCCGCCCAGTTGCTGAGCGAATCACCCAAGCTGCCGCCGGAAGAAGTGCGCCTGCTCAGCATCATCAATACCCACAGCAAGCGCATGAATGAAATAATCCAGAATGTGCTGGAATTGTCGAGAAACAAAGCTGCCGAAACCGAAAAAATCGAACTCGGAGTCTGGCTGCAGCGTTTTGCCGAACGACTGAAAGCCGCCTACAAATATCCGGTTCATTGCCAGGTAACGGTGCCGTCTGTTCCGCTGTGGATCCAGTTCAATCCGGGTCAGCTGGAACAGTTGCTGACCAATTTGTGTGACAACGGCCTCCGCTACAGCCAGAAGTCCACCGGCGAAGCCACCATTACCCTGGAACTCGGGCAGCATCCTGCCAATCTGGGCATATTGCTCGACGTCATTGATGAAGGCCCTGGCGTGGCAGATCAGGATGCAGAACAGATATTCGAGCCGTTTTTCACCACCGAAAACAGCGGCACCGGCCTCGGCCTGTTTATATGCAAGGAATTGTGCGAAGCTAATCGGGCCCAGCTGTATTTCGAGAGAACCGCGGATGGGCGCAGTGCATTCAGGCTCAATTTTGGCCACCCTGACCGACAGCTTTTTTGATTACTCCTGCCCGGCTCCCATCGCATGCAGCAATCACCACAACCACGCGTACTCATTGTCGATGACGAACCGGACATCCGCGAATTGCTGGAGATCACGCTGGGCCGCATGAATATTTCCACGATGCCGGCGGGCGACCTTGCCACTGCCCGCAAACTGCTGGCCGATACCGAATTCGATTTCTGCCTCACTGACATGCGACTGCCGGATGGCAACGGTCTTGAACTGGTGGAAGAAATCCAGCGCAGCCATGACAAAATGCCGGTTGCCGTCATAACCGCATTCGGCAGCACGGAAACCGCCATATCAGCGCTCAAGGCCGGTGCCTTTGATTTCGTCTCCAAACCCGTTGATCTGCAAAAACTCCGCAACCTGGTGCAGAGTGCACTGCAACTTTCCCAGGCGGCTGTCCCCGCCGAAAAGCTGGCTTTTCCCGCTGATAACATCATTGGCAAGTCGCCTGCCATCCTGGCTCTCAAGCAGCAGATCAACAAGCTGGCACGCAGCCAGGCACCGGTGTGCATTGCCGGCGAATCCGGCTGCGGCAAGGAACTGGTGGCGCGTGCGATCCATGACTGCGGCCCGCGCAAGGAAAAGGAATTCGTGGCGATCAACTGTGGCGCCATTCCGGCAGAACTGATGGAAAGCGAATTTTTCGGCCACAAGAAAGGCAGCTTTACCGGAGCAGACCAGGACAAGATCGGTTTGTTCCAGCGGGCCCACGGCGGCACCTTGTTCCTCGACGAGATTGGCGATCTGCCGCTGTTGATGCAGGTGAAGTTGCTGCGTGCAATCCAGGAAAAATCAATTCGACCGGTGGGATCCCACACTGAAATTCCGGTGGATGTCCGCATCCTCAGCGCCACCCACAAGAATCTGGCGAAGGCAGTGGAAAACGGCCAGTTCCGCCAGGACCTGTTCTATCGCATCAATGTGATTGAATTGCAGGTGCCCCCGCTGCGCGAACGCCGGGAAGATCTGCCGTTGCTGGTTGATCACATCATGGCTGATCTGGCCAGGTCCCACGGCAGCCATGTCAGCGGTGTCAGTGCACAAGCCATGGCAGCGATGCAGCAATATGCCTTCCCCGGCAATGTGCGTGAACTCGAAAACATGCTGCAGAGAGCCTCTGCCCTCACCGATCACACGCAGATTGCGTTGCAGGATCTGCCGGAATTGTCCGATTTGTCTGCCAAAGCCGAATCTTCGGCTTTGCCTGAACTGCCCGGCATGCTCGATGAAGGAGATTTTTCTCTCGACAAGCATCTGGAGACCATCGAACGCCAGGTGATCGAGAAAGCCTTGCAGGAAAGTCGCTGGAACCGCACAGCAGCGGCACGCAAACTCGGCATGAGTTTCCGCGTGTTCCGTTACCGCCTGAAAAAACTCAACATGGACTGACGGCGTTGCTGGCGATGCATGCAGCCAATGCCGGGAACAGCCTCAGGGGCGCAATTCCTTCGGCATCGAAAAAATCATGTGCTCTTCAACGCCCTGCATTTCCAGCGGTGCAGAACCGCCCAGATCTTCCAGCCTGGCGATTACCTGCCTGACCAGAATATCCGGGGCCGAGGCACCGGCAGTCACACCTACCCGACGCTTGCCGAGCAACCAGGCCGGATTGATCTGGTCTGCCGTATCAATCAGGTAAGCCTCGCATTTGCTGCGCTCGGCCAACTCGCGCAAACGGTTGGAATTTGAGCTGTTGGGTGACCCGACCACCAGCACCAGATCGGTCTCCAGCGCCAGTTGCTTGACGGCATCCTGGCGATTCTGGGTGGCATAACAGATGTCTTTCTTGCGCGGGCCTTTGACGGCGGGGAAACGCGCGATCAGGGCATCGATGATGCGGGAAGTATCATCCATCGAGAGTGTGGTCTGCGTGACATATGCCAGTTTGAGAGGATTTTTTACTGTCAGTCGCGCAACATCGTCTTCGCCTTCCACCAGATAGATTTTGCCGCCATTGTGCTCGTCATACTGTCCCATCGTGCCTTCCACTTCCGGATGAAAGGCATGGCCGATCAGGATGCATTCTTCGCCGACACGGCTGTAGCGTTGCACTTCCATATGGACTTTGGTTACCAGCGGACAGGTGGCATCAAACACCTTGAGCCCGAGCCGGTCTGCTTCTTCCTTGACTTCCCGCGCGACTCCATGGGCACTGAATACAACTATGGGTTCACGCTCGTTGACCAGCTGGTTTGGCACATCCCTGAGTTCATCGACAAAAATTGCCCCGCGCTGGCGCAGGCTTTCCACCACAAACTTGTTGTGCACCACTTCATGCCGCACATAGATCGGAGCACCAAACAGGTCCAGCGCCCGGTTGACGATGTCAATGGCACGGTCAACACCCGCGCAAAAACCGCGCGGATTGGCCAGCAGGATTGAGAACAAGTTCGACGGTACGGTCATGATCGGGGCTCGACGTTATGGATCGTTGCCGTGAAAACAATGTCGCGCCCGGCCAGCGGATGATTGAAATCGATTTCCACATATTGTTTGCCAATGCTGGTGACACGGCCCGCCTGCTTGTAGCCGCCGGCATCGGTAAACTCGATCATCAGATTCTCTGTCAGCGCCAGGTCAGGCGGAAACCGGAAATGCGGGAAGCGCTGCTGGTTGTCGGGATTTACAACTCCGAATGCTTCTGCTGCCGGAATCAGCGCCTCAATGGTATCGCCGGCTTTTTTCCCCAGCAGTACCCGCTCAAAGCCTGGCAGCATATCGCCGCTACCAATAATCAAGCTGGCCGGACTGCTGTCAAAATTACTGTCTATCAACTGCTGGTCGGCCAGCTTGAGTGCAAAATGCAGTGTTACTTTTGATCCAACGCCAACCGATCCAACGCCAACCGATCCAGCGCCAACCGATCCAGCGCCAACTGATCCGGGCTCGACCGCATCCGGCGACAAGACTGGCGCAGGCGCGGGCAGCTGCCGGTCCAGATCGCGTAATGCCAGCTTGTCGCCTGTTGCAGCCTTATTCACGCCGAACACCACTCAAAAGTATTTCGAATGCCATCAACACGGCACCACAGGATACAGCCGCATCAGCCACATTGAAGATTGCGAAGCGCCAATGACCGGCATAAACGCTGATGAAATCCACAACATACCCCGTCATCACACGGTCATACAGATTGCCAAGTGCACCGCCCAGTATCAAAGCCAGCGCCGTCATCAGCAATTTCTGGTGCCTGGGCAGCCGCCACAGCCAGATGATCAGCACAGTGCTCATCAAGATGGAGATTCCTCCGAGAAACCAGCGCTGCCAACCGCCGGCTCCGTCGAGAAAACTGAAAGCTGCGCCCTGGTTGTAAGCCAGCAAAAAATCCAGACCAGGAAAAATATTCAGCGGCGTTCCCTGCTGCAAATACTGTATGCATAGCAGCTTGGTGTATTGATCAAGCATCACAATGCCGGCCACCAGCAGCCACACAATCCAGAGCGGCATGGTTTTACGATTGATTGCCGTCCCCGTGTTGTCGGTCATTTGCCCGCTCCGAAAAATTTTCTGGCATCCTGCACATCCAGCGCCATCTGTTGCTGCAATTGTGCAAGTGTGTCGTATTTATGTTCATTGCGCAGTTTATGCAGAAAGTTCACAGTGAGCACCGAGTCATACAGATCACCTTCATAATCGAGCAGGAACACTTCCAGGGATGCCTGCTTTGCATCACTGACTGTAGGGTTATAGCCAATGCTGGCCACTCCTTGTCGCACCACCCCGGCATCCACTACTTCCACTACAAATACCCCTGACAATGGCAGCTTGTTGCTGCCCATGTGCACATTGGCAGTGGGAAAACCAAGTTGGCGACCCAGTTTCTTGCCGGCAATGACTTTGCCGCTGATTGCATAAGGCCGCCCCAGGCACTCGCGCACCCGTTTGCAATCACCGCGCTCAAGGTAGTTGCGGACAAGTGTGCTGCTGATGCGCTCATCCTTGTCGAGACAATGCGGGACTGCTGTTACGGTAAATCCTGCGGCTTCCGACATCTGTTGCAAAGTGGCAATGCTGCCTTTGCGTTCATGACCGAAACGAAAATCCTCGCCTACCACGATAGCCTTCATGCCCAGCCCGACCAGCGTTTGCGAGACAAAATCCTCCGGCAATTTCCGGCTGGTTTCCTGGTCAAATCGCAGGCAATAGACTGCATCCATGCCAAAACCAGCAAGAAATGCCACCTTGTCATGGAAGGCATTGAGTCGGGCCGGTGCCGCAGCTCCAGCAAAAAATTCTTCGGGTTGCGGCTCACTCAGGATTACCAGTGACGGAATTTTCAGCTGTGCTGCTTCCAGTTTCAGCTGCCGCAGGATGAGCTGGTGCCCCAGATGCATGCCATCGTATTTGCCTATGGTTACGACACAACTGCCCAATGCAGTTCTGGCTGCTGTCACGGAATGGAAAACCTGGATCATGGGGCGGGACCGCAATTCAAACGGGCATTATACGGACTGATGCAACACAGGTCAGGCCCTGAAGTGTCTGGCGCGCAAGCCGCACAGCCACAAACTGGCAAAGTAGGCAGCGGCTCCGGCACAGCACAACCAGGCCAGATAAGCCACTCGCATCCAGTCATGCCAGGCCAGCCAGACGGAAGTGGGTCTTTGCAGCACTTGCAGCACAATCATCATCACTACCGTCCCGATGCCGATTCTGCCTATCACACCCCACCATTGCCTTGAAAACACCATGTTGCCGCGCGCCACCAGGCCATGCAGCAACAAGCCGGCATTGAGGAATGCCGACATGGACATTGCCAGCGCCAGTCCCACATGCTTCAACGGCACTATCAAGGCCAGATTGAACACCATATTCGCTACTATCGAGATGACACCGATGCGGACTGGTGTGCTGGTGTCCTGGCGGGAAAAATAACCGGTTGCCAGGATCTTGATAGCCATGAATGCCACAAGTCCGACACCCATCGCCCGCACACTGAGCGTGGTTGGCAACACCGAGCTGATGCCGAACTGGCCGCGCTGGTACAAGGTGATTACCATGGGTTCCGCCAGCTGCACCAGTGCCACGCTGGCGGGCATGCCCACCAGCAAAACGGACCGCAAACCCCATTCAAGGGTATGCGAAAACCGCTCAGCTTCACTGGCACTGTGTATGCGTGAAAGTGCCGGCAGAATCACGGTGGCAATGGCAACTCCAAAAATCCCCAACGGCAATTGCAGCAAGCGATCCGAGTAGTACAACCAGCTCACACTGCCATTGCCCTGGATCAGGGAGGCCAGCAATGTATTCAACATCAGGCTGATCTGCCCCACTGACACACTGAACATCACCGGCACCATCAGGCTGATGACTTTTTTCACTCCTTCGTTGTTCTTGCCAAGGCGCGGGCGCGGCAACAATCGCAAATGACCCAGAAACGGCAACTGGAACATGAACTGCAGCAGACCCGCCAACAACACTCCCCAGGCCAGCGCAACGGTCGGTTCATCAAAAAACGGCGCCATCAGCAAGGCGCTGCCAATCAGTGTGACATTCAGAATAATCGGCGTCAGCGCCGGCACTGCAAAATGGCCGTAACTGTTGAGAATGGCACCGGCAAAGCCGGTGAGTGAGATCAGCAGCAGATAAGGGAAGGTTATGCGCAGCATTTTCACCAGCAACGCAAATTTCACCGGATCATCGAGGAAACCCCAAGCGGACATTGCGGCTACCAGGGGCGATGCAACCACGCCGATGATGGTGACAATCAACAACACAGTGCCCAGATAGCCGGCAGTGTTGTCAATGAACTCCCTGACCTCTGCATGCGTGGTCTGCCTGCGCCTTTCCGACAGCACCGGTACAAAGGCCTGGGCGAAAGCCCCTTCAGCGAACAGTCGGCGCAGCAGATTGGGGATGCGGAAAGCCACAAAAAAAGCATCGGCGGCCGCGCTGTCACCGAACAGGGCAGCGAAAATGGTTTCCCGCAACATGCCAAGCACGCGCGACAGCATGGTTGACCCCGAAGTAACAATCGAGGACCGTAGCAACCCGCTATTGTGGTAATGGGAGTGGTCGGATTCTGGGGGTGGAACCGGGGAAGAGACCATTACTTCGGGAAAAACCGAAAATTTTCCGCATGTTACCGGCACTCGGCCTGGCTTGCCACCCGCTGTAACAGCAAGCCGGGCTTGACTTTTGGCCCTCCAAAAAGCATAGTGCACGCCTTTTTTCAGGCCGCTCAGGCAGTCTGGGAATCAATCAGTCATTACACATAATCATTGAGTTCAGGAGTTTCCCTTGGCCAATACCGTACAAGCCCAGAAGCGTGCAAAACAGGCCGAAAAACGCCGTCAGCACAATGCCAGTTTCCGTTCCATGGTTCGCACCTACCTGAAAAAGGTGATTGCAGCCATTGAAACCAAAGACTACGCCGCCGCCAGTGCTGCCTATGTCGAAGCAGTACCTGTTCTCGACCGCATGGCTGACAAAGGCATAATTCACAAAAACAAGGCTGCGCGTCATAAAAGCCGCCTGAATGCCTCTATTAAAGCCTTGCAGGCCGCCTGATCAAAGCCTTGCAGGCCGCCTGATCAAAGCCTTGCAGGCCGCCTGATCAAAGCCTTGCAGGCCGCTTGATCAAAGCCCTGCAAGCTGGCTGAATACCAATAAAACCGGCCCCGTGCCGGTTTTTTGTTGCCCGTTTTTTATGCAATCTGCCATCACCGGGTTAATCGGTTGCTTGCACCCGGCTGTAAAGACGGGCAGGCCCGGATATACTCCCTCCGTCTCTTTGACCGAGGGGGTCGATACACAATGAAGATATTAAAAAAACTGGCAGTGACCGGTTTGGCGTGTGGCGGGCTGTTCATAACCTTTTCCGCAGCCCAAGCCCATCACTCGTTTTCAGCCAGCTACGATCTGGAAAAAAAAGTGGAAATCAAAGGCAAGCTGGTGCAGCTTAATTTCCGCAATCCGCACTCATCGGTGATGGTGATTGCACCTGACGAAAAAGGCGTTGAGCAACGCTGGGGCATCGAGTGGGGTGGAGCCACTGCGCTGGAACGCCAGGGCTTGACCCGCGACTCTTTCAAGATAGGTGACGAAGTGATTGTGGTGGGCCAGCCCAGCCGCAATGCCGATGACCATCGCATGCGCATGCAAAGCATCCGGCGCATATCCGACAATTTCGGTTGGGGCCAGAAGGGCGAAAACTTCGATTGATATCGGGGAATGGCATTTGCGGTGTTCGCAGCAGAACTTCCTGCTGAGCGCTAATCACCTGCAAGCCACATTGAAGTCAATACATGAAAAAGCCGGGTTAGACCCGGCTTTTTCATGCTTATGCAATTCAATCAATTTGCGGAGCAGTCACTCGGATCCCAAAGCTTGCCGGTGGCTTCGCGTTTGAAATTGGTGCTGGTCAGTACCGGCTGTGCCAGATTGGCCGGATCTTCCAGATTGGAAATGATGATCAGGTACTGGTCACCATTGTCTTCTTTCACCATCTCGTAATATTCAGTCAGCCTGGCACCCTCACCGTAAGGCACACCATTCTTGCGCACATAGCCTGGTGCCATCTGGGTGGTAACAACCTCCAGCGAGCCATTCACCACCGGGCCAAACGGCCGCTCACTCTGCAGCTCCCAGCGTGCCTTGGAAACACCCTGCAGAGTGCCGGCTCCTGCTCCATCCTGGGCGGTGCCGAACTTGAACAAGCGCTTCTGTTTGCCGGCATCAGTTTCAACACTGAGCACATTGTCGCCAGCCCAGGTGATGTGCAGGCGGGTCGGCTGACGCATCAGTCCACCGGCACCGTAGGCCTTGCAGACATTACCAGTGGCAATGTCCCTGGCAGGGTCCCATGCGTTGGCCAGTTTCTGGGCCGCCGTTGTGAGATTGATGCCAGGATAATCACCCGCCTTGGCAGTCAGCATGCGGTAACGCCAGTCTTCAGTGACCACCGCCACCCAGTAGCCGGTCAGATCATGGGGAGCCGCTGCCTTGGCGGTGGCCGGACCCTGCGGCGCCGGGGCTGGTGGTTGCGCCACAGCAATACCCGCATACAGTCCCAGCGCAATTGCGAATCGGTACAATTTCATCATGGTCATTTACCCTGGGGAGCGCTGAGGTTTTTGTAGGCCGCTTCCACAAACTGCCTGGTGGTCCAGAAACCGCTGCTGGATCCCCAACGCGGGTCATAGTCAGCCGTCGGCTTGGCGGCCTGCACCTGCTCCAGCGTCATGCCTTTCCTGATCAAGTCCTGGATACGATCACGGATGATCGTCAGCATCTCACGATAGTTGATCACATCACCTATATCACTCAGCCGGCCATGACCGGGAATCACCAGCGTGCCGCCATCCTGGCCATAAACCGGAATGATCAGATCGATGATGTTATTGGCGGCTGCGATGATGCCCTGGATGCTGCCGCCATTGGCGATATCGATGAACGGATACTGGTTGGACACATACACATCGCCGGCAGCAATCACATCGGACTGCCGGAAATAAACAATGCTGTCACCATCGGTGTGGGCATTGGGTTCATGCATGATGCGAATGCCTTCACCGTTGAACCACAGATCCTTTTTCGGGGTGAAATAAGTCAAGGTAGGCAGCGCAGCTGAAGCTATGGCCGGCTGTCCCGCCGGAGGTGATGACATGTGCAACAGGGCATTCTCGTGCGCGATGATCTGGGCTCCGGCACCTGCATCGGAGATGTCGCCACCAACGTTGCCACCCGACACCGTCATACCGGCCGCTCTCAGATTGGCATTGCCGCCGACATGGTCGGCGTGATGATGGGTATCAATGATGTAGCGGATCGGGCCTTTGGAAAGCTCACGGATCTTGCCAAGAATCCGGTCTGACAATTCCGCATATTGGGTATCAACAATCAAGACGCCATCGCTGCCGATTTGCACGGTGATGTTGCCGCCGGAACCCACCAGCATGTAGATGTTGTCGCGCACTTTCAGCGCTTCAATCTTCACTTTGGAAAAATCCTGTTGCTGGGCATGACTGCCACTCGCCAGCAACACACCCAATGCCACCAGCAAACCACGTTTGCAAATTCCGGAAACAGATAAGGATTGCATCGTCTTCGTCTCCATTAACGTGGCGGGGGAACGGGCAGCGAACGGATCACCTTCATGTATTCCG
The DNA here is from genome assembly GCA_903837345.1 of uncultured Gammaproteobacteria bacterium. Classification (GTDB taxonomy): domain Bacteria; phylum Pseudomonadota; class Gammaproteobacteria; order Pseudomonadales; family Pseudohongiellaceae; genus CAILUG01. The sequence continues at coordinate 100,090 of CAILUG010000054.1, forward strand.
GATACATGGTGGCGGCGCCGCCCATGGCTGCCTTGTAGGGAATACCATGGGTTTCAGCGAAGATTTTCACATCTTCATTGGTACCTGGCAGATGATGGGGGATGTAGCCGGGTGCACGCACCATTTCCACCACACTCTCACACGAATAGTTGGCCACCTGGTTGTCGACACTGTACTTGTAGTCGCGATTGCGGATGAACGGCTCCTCCAGATAGACCGGATCATTCACCACTACCGTCCAGGTCAGGATGTCACCATGGCGGATGAAATGCTCGGTGACGCTGGCCTTGTCACTGCGGGCGGCACCATTGCGTCGCAACCAGCCTTCTTTCAGATGTGTGGTGTGTATAGTCAGCACCTGTCCGTCCCATTGGCCGGTGGAGAAGCCCATGGAAGTGTGTTGCGCGTACTCCGGCGGATGTTCACGCCCGTCCATCCAGATGGTGCGACGGGTTTGCCACGCAAAATGCTGCAGATGCAAAGCAATGAGTTTTTCGGTGACCGGATCGCGTTCTTCCCAGATACGGATATCGGCAAAACTGTTGGCGTAGTCGGAGGGATGCACGCGGCACTGGTATTCCGGCAACGCAATCAGCGAAGCACTCCAGCTCAAAGCCCGCATGCGATCGGCATCGTTGATCGGCAAACCGCCATAATCTCCCAATTCAGGGCCGGGGAAACGGTCAGGCCAGTCTTCGGAATAAGTGCCAGTCCATACACCGGCAAGATTTTTCTCTGCCAGGGCTGCAGATGTCAGCAGGCAGCCGAGAACTGCGGTCGCAAGCAACAGCACACCGCGGATGGGTGAATTCATGGAGGGCCCCCTGATGACATGCAAATATTGTTATTGCAGGATTTGCACCCTGCTTTGCTATTGCAGGCAAACTTACCGGCTGCGCTTGCAGGCTGTCAACGCAACTGTACCGGCCCTGGGGAAATATATCGGAGTCAGCGAGTGCCGGGGTGGTTACAAAAGTGCCAGATTGTCGCGATGGATCAGCTCATGCTCACCTTCGTAACCCAGAATGACGGTTATCTGCTCGCTTGGTTTGCCGAGAATAAGCGTGGTTTCTTCTGAATCGTAATTGACCAGCCCGTGTGCAATGGCCTTGCCGTTTTCATCGTGACATGCCACCAGATCGCCGCGCTTGAAATGGCCACTGACTGACTTCACTCCCACTGGCAGCAAACTCTTGCCGGAACCGGTCAGCACCTTCACAGCGCCCCGGTCCAGCACCAGAATGCCGCACACTTGCAGATGGCTGGCCAGCCATTGCTTGCGGGCTGCTATCGGCTGTTTGTCAGGCAACAACAAAGTCCCCAGCACTGCGCCACTCTGCAGTGCCACCAGCACGTCTGGCGAGCTGCCATGCACGATGCACGTGGCCGTGCCGGAACGTGAAGCCAGTCGGGCTGCCCTGATCTTGGTCACCATGCCGCCCTTGCCCAGCGCCCCGCCGCCACCCGCCACTGCCATCAGCATTTCATCATGACTGCTGGCTTCGCTGATCAGCCTGGCTTCGGCATTGCTGCGCGGATCGGCATCAAACACACCTTGCTGGTCTGTCAGAATCACCAATACATCGGCATTGATGAGGTTGGCCACCAGCGCAGCCAGCGTATCGTTGTCACCAAAACAGATTTCATCGGTAACTACGGTATCGTTTTCATTGATGACCGGAATCACCTTCATGTCCAGCAAGGCGCGCAGCGTTGAGCGCGCATTCAGGTAACGTTTGCGGTTGGACAGGTCGTCGTGGGTGAGCAGGATCTGGGCAGTGTGTTTGCCGAATTTCTTGAACTGGGATTCGTAGGCCTGGATCAGGCCCATCTGGCCTACCGCTGCTGCTGCCTGCTGTTCATGGATGGCAGTGGGTCGTCCAGGCAGGCCCAGCCGGCTGACGCCTTCTGCAACGGCTCCTGAAGAGACCAGCACCACATCCAGGCCCTGATCCTGCAATTGGCATATCTGCTTGCCCCAGCGGGCGATGCTGTCGAGGTTGAGCCCCCTGCCATTGTCTGTCAGCAGGGAACTGCCAATCTTGATCACCCAGGTACGAGCTGTCTTGAGAAGATCACGTTTGCCCATCGTTCAATCCCGCACGTATTCCACATCCAGGTCCAGATCATCGTCGCCGTCGTCGCCATCCCTGTTATTGCGTTCGCGCCACAGTGCACGGGCCCGCTCGATGCTCTGGCGGATTTCGTATTGCATTTGCTCCTGCACTTTCTGGTCCTGGGCCCGGTAGTCTTCATCTTCCCGCAACAGACGCTTCTGCTCGGAGATGGTTTCCATCAGGGCCTCACACAGTTCGCGGGTGCCCAGACGCTCGACAGCGGAAATGGCAAAAACGCGTCCGGTCCAGCCCAGGGACTCTACTATGTGATCCTGCATGGCCTGGCGTTCATCAACGGGCAACAAATCCATCTTGTTCAGCACCAGCCAGCGTTCACGTACAGCCAGTGTGGGGGAAAATTGCTCCAGTTCACGGATGATGACTTCTGCGGCTTCCACGGGATCACTTTGATCCGGAGGTGCCACGTCTACCAGATGCAGCAACACGCGCGTGCGCGCCAGATGCTTGAGAAAGCGGATACCCAGACCGGCTCCCGATGATGCGCCTTCAATCAGCCCCGGTATATCAGCCATCACAAAACTGCTTTCCTCGCCTACGCTGACCACACCCAGATTGGGCACCAGTGTGGTAAACGGATAATCAGCCACTTTCGGCCTGGCAGAAGAAACAGCGGTAATCAGTGAGGATTTGCCGGCATTGGGCAGGCCCAGCAGCCCCACATCGGCCACCAGTTTCAGCTGCAACTGCAAACGCCTTACTTCGCCGGGCTTGCCGGAGGTGGTTTTACGCGGACTGCGATTGACGCTGGATTTGAAACGCGCATTGCCCAGCCCGTGAAACCCGCCTTGCGCCACCAGCAAGCGCTGGCCGGGCCTGACCAGATCACCCATCAATTCCTGGGTATCCGCCTCATAGACACTGGTTCCCACCGGAACCCGCACCAGCATATCTTCCCCGCCCAGACCCGAACAATTGGTCTTGCCGCCGCTCTGGCCAGCCTCTGCGCGATAACGCGGCTGAAAGCGGAAATCAACCAGGGTATTGAGACTGTCATCGGCCACCAGGATGATACTGCCACCATCACCGCCGTCACCGCCGTCAGGACCGCCCTTGTCGATGAATTTCTGGCGCAGGAAACTCAGACAGCCATTGCCGCCCTTGCCTGCTTCCACAACAATTTCTGCTTCATCAACAAATTTCATGACATCTCAAATCTATGCGTCAATTATGAACGCGCCTGCGGCGTTCTAAGCCACTGCACAAGAACAGTGCCAATTACCAATCGGTAAATCTACTGCCAATTCATGAAAAAGCAGCGCCTGCGGCGTTCGAAGCCATCACACCAGAACCGCGCCAATTACCAATCGGTAAATCTACTGCCAATTCATGAAAAAGCAGCGCCCGCGGCGTTCGAAGCCACCACACCAGAACCGCGCCCATTTCTGCCCAGTAGCTCTGCAGCCAATTCATGAAAAAAAAAGCCCTGATATACAGGGCTTTTTTCATGCTTGGGCTCGGTTTATGCGTTGGCAGCTTCAGCCGGCACAATGCTTACATACATGCGGGCACGCGGGCCTTTGAGCTGGAATTTCACTGCACCGGTGGCTTTGGCAAACAAGGTGTGATCCTTGCCCATGCCGACGTTTTCACCAGCATGGTATTTGGTACCGCGCTGACGGATGAGAATGTTGCCAGCCAGTACTACCTGGCCGCCGAAGCGTTTCACGCCAAGGCGTTTGGAATGGGAATCGCGGCCGTTACTGGTACTACCGCCTGCTTTCTTGTGAGCCATTTTCTACTCCTGAACTTTCTTTGTTCTGCTACGCGTATTCTGCTTCGCGCAAACTGTGTCGCTGATCAGGCACTGATGCCGGTGATTTTCACTTCCGTGAACCACTGTCTGTGGCCCTGCTGTTTACGATAGTGCTTGCGGCGACGGAATTTGATGATGGTTACCTTGTCAGCGCGGCCATGGCTGATGATCTCAGCTGTAACCTTGCTATTGGCAACAAAGGGAGCGCCGATTTTCACATCCGCACCAGCTCCAACCATCAGTACTTTGTCAAAACTGATGCTGGCACCGGTCGCTTCTTCGATTTTGTCCAGCTTCAGCACTTCGCCTTCAACTACACGATGCTGCTTGCCGCCACTTAAAATTACTGCGTACATAACCCGCTCCAATCCTGGCCTGATGGGCCTTTTATGGCCCTTTTGTGGCCAAACTATGGTCTGTCTATTGTCTTTAAATCGTCTTTCAATGATCGTTCAATGATCGTTCAATGATCGTTAAATGATCGTTAAATGATCATTCACAGACCCCGTCCACCGAGCCCCGTGCGAAGGGCGGCGATTGTACGGAAATACCACCCGCCGGTGCAACCCTTGTTTTCATTGCCAGGAATTCCGTGCCAACGGGGCTCCCGGCCATCCAAAGGGTGTGAAGAAGCAGGCAGTTACGTTGAATTGGGGAGGTGCAGACAGTAGGATGCCGTCCTCTTCCCGGCGCCCGACCCCCAGACAGCCTAAAGGTAACCCATGGTCAAGCATATCCATGCCATTGTGGCGGATGATTTCGCTGCCCTTAACCGCAAAGTCGTAGCGGAGCTGCACTCCCGGGTGCCCCTGATCGAGAGCATCGGCCATTACATCATTGAAGCAGGCGGCAAACGCATGCGTCCCACCATGGCACTGCTATGTGCGAGAGCGCTGGGTTATCAAGGTGAGCGGCACATTGACCTTGCCACTGTCATCGAATTCCTGCACACCGCCACCTTGTTGCACGACGATGTGGTCGACATGTCGGAAATGCGGCGGGGCCGCCCCACTGCCAATGTGAAATGGGACAACCCTTCCAGCGTCCTGGTAGGTGACTTCATCTATTCACGCGCCTTCGAGCTGCTGGTGAACATAGGCAGCATGCCGATCATGGATGTGATGGCTTCCACCACCAACCGCATCTCCGAAGGGGAGGTTTTGCAGCTGTTCCACAAGAACAACCCCGATACTACCGAAGCCTCCTATCTGGAAGTGATACGCAACAAGACAGCAATCCTGTTTGCCGCCGCCTGCAGCACGGCTGCCATCCTCGCAGGCGCATCCACGACCATACAGCAACAATTGCACAGCTTCGGGCTTGAAGTCGGCATGGCATTCCAGTTGATAGATGATGTGCTCGACTATGAGGGCACAGGTGCCGAACTCGGCAAGAATGTTGGCGACGATCTGGCGGAAGGCAAACCCACCATGCCTTTGATCTACATCCTTCAGCATGGCACGCCGGCCGAACGACAGCTGGTCACCGGGGCGATCCAGCATGGCGGCCTCGACCAACTTGAAGCAATCATCCGCATCGTGAAAAGTTCGGGCGCACTGACCTATACGCGTCAGCTGGCACAACAGCGCGTGGATTCAGCACTCGCAAACCTGGCGAGCTTGCCTGACTCTGCCTACCGGCACGGACTCGAACTGGTGGCGGATGCCGCCGTCAATCGCAGCAATTGAGGCTGCTGCATCCATGAAACGGGGGTGGCTGTTTGCAGTGCCGGCTTGTGTACTGCTGGCCCTTGCAGCCGTCTATGGCTACCTCTGGTACAGCGTGCGGCAAATGGTGCAAACCGGGCTGGAACAACTGGTTGCCAGCGGCCAGTTTGAGCAGGCAGCTTACGGACATCTCTGGCTCACACCCTCGGCAAGCATCCAGCTCTCGGATCTGCATCTCAGCAAACCTGGCGTTGACATCATCATTGACCATATACGGTCACGCGAGGCCGATTTCTTCCACGACCACCCCCGCTATCTGACCGTTGATATGGACACGATCCGGTTCCCGTCCGGTCTGCAGACAGTTGTTGCAGCTGACACAACTTTTCTGCCAGGCCTGGCAGGGTTGATGGCCCAGGACAACACCCTGCCCGTCCACGCAACACTTTCGTTCCGGTATGAACCTGCCAATGATGAACAAATCATGGTTGCAGGCACTATCAATATGCCTGGTTATTTCGAATTGCAAGGCAGAGGTGAAGCCCGCCAATTGCCAATGGCGGCAGTGACTGTACTGCTGGTGACACCACCTGCATTGGCAGCAGCCTCCGCAACCCGGTTACTGGCCCAGGCCTCCTGGCGGAGCGCGGAGTGGGTTCTGCATGACACGGGACTGGTGGACGCACAACTCAAAGCCATAGCAGCGTCCAGCGGCACCAATCCGGAAGAATTGCGGACATCGCTGATGACAGAACTTGGCAATTATTACCTGCTGCTGCCCACCAATCTGCAAGCCATATCCAGGCCAATGCTTGGAGAACTTGCGGGATTCCTGCAAGGAGGACGCACACTGACTATTGCGATCAATCCCGCTTTTGACGGCTCCTTTCTCGGCTTGCAGCAGGAGCTGATGGGGATGGCAGTATCGGGAAATTATGAAAAAGCCATGAATCTGCTGCAGCTGAAAATCACAACACAGTAAGACGAAATCATGTCGCTGTTTCCGCCACTCATTGCACCGGCTCTATCACCAGCAAGGCACCATTTTTCTCTTCAGTCAGCACATAGATCAGTCCGTCCGGGCCTTGCTGCACATCGCGCACACGCTGGTGCAGGTCTTCCAGCAGGCTTTCGCGTTTCTGTTCGCCGTCACTGTTGAACTCGATGCGTTCAATGTGACCGGTGCCGGGGATGCGGCCGCGCATCAGGCCACCGACAAACAGGTTGTTTTTCCACTGCGGAAAACGCTGGCCGGTATAGAACATCATGCCGGTGGTGGCAATGGACGGCACCCAGAACACTTCCGGCAGCAACATGCCTTCCTTCACCGGTACTTTCACCAGCCGTGATCCGTCGTAATCGCGGCCAAAGGTCACCAGTGGCCAGCCATAATTGCCGCCTTTGCGGATGATGTTGATTTCATCCCCTCCTTGCGGACCATGCTCACTGGCCCACAGCTCACCAGTCAGGGGGTTGTAGGCAATACCTTCGATGGCGCGGTGACCGATCGACCAGATCTCCGGCAAATATTCGGGGTTGCCGACGAAGGGATTGTCGGTCGGGATGGAACCGTCATCGTTGAATCTCAGCATTTTGCTGATGTCACTGTGCGGATTCTGCGGGTTTACCGGATCGCGCCGGAACGGGGATGACATGAACAGTTTGCCATCGGGCGCAAAGCGCAGGCGCGAGCCGAAGCCGCCCTTTACCGACGACCACGCATCTGCCACAAACAGGTCTTTTACTTCAGCAAGTGCTGTTTCTGTTTCATTCAGCCTGCCACGGCCCAGCGCCATCGTGGAGTAATAGTCCTCGCCCTTGGGAGGAGTGCCGGCTTTGACATAAGTGAAATAAACCAGCCTGTTGTGCACAAAATCCGGGTGCAACACCACATCCATCAGGCCGGCAGTGGCACCTTTGGCAACCTGGGGTATGCCGGTTACAGCATTGGCTTCCAGCTTGCCGCCGCGAATCAATCGCAAGGTACCCCCTGCTTCTGCCACCAGAATGTCACCCCCCGGCAGGAATGCCATGCCGAAGGCGTTTTTGATGCCGCTCACCACCACCGAGACCTTGATTTTCCCGGCGGGGGCATAGGTATCGAAAGTCCAGGGGCCTTGTCCCAGTGCATTTTGCTGGGCCTGTGCCGGCATGAAGACAACCAGCAAAGCCAAAAACCAGAAGCTGCGACTGCTATGCTGCATGAGCTACATCCTTCGGAAGCTTTTTCCCGATCAGTTTGTTGGAAATAAACACCAGATCTGTTTTCAGTCGGCGCACACCGGAATACAGCCCGAGCAAACTCGTGCCCAATCCGCCACTCAACAACACCAGCATGACAATGTCCCACAACGGACGTTTGTGATACCAGAATGCGAAATCAAGACTGTGCAACCCGCTGTAAAGCCAGCGCTCCAGGCGGCTCCACTTGTGGATCACCGACAACAACCTGCCGCGTCCGGGATCCACATACACCCAGCTTTGGACAGGATCATCAAACTTGATGCGTAACACCGGCAACGGCAATTGATTGCCTCTGGAATAATAGTAATCGTCATAACCATCAAGCATTTCACTTTCGGTGACGTGGGCAGCAGCAATCGCTGAGCCCAACGTGGAGACCAGCTGTGCCGGCTCAAAGCCCGCGTGCTGCAGACCGGTCCGGGCATCCACTACCACCGCTGCTGCCTGCAACTGCCCATTGATGTTGTAAGGCTGATGCAGCCGGTCGCGTTTGCCGGTCACATCGGCATCGTCAGGCACGAAGCCGGCAATGAAATAGGGTGCGCCCAGCACGCGGGAAAATTCCAGCCGTTTGACGGCGGACCCGGTAATCGACTGCAATTTCTGCGCATCCGGCAGCGGGAATTCCTGCAATTTCAATTCTCCCCCGCTTAAAGTGCCAGGTGGAACTCTTATGCCCTCCGCTCTGGTCCAGGCCCATGGCTCCATTGAAACCAGGCCACTGAACACCCAGGTCAGTGTCACTACACCGAACAGCGAACCCAGCACATAGTGCCAACGCATCAAGCCGCGGTAGGGAATCGCCCGCCGCAATTCGAAAGGCCGCACTTTGCGAAACCGGGTAACAGCCAGACCCAAACCAAGCACAGCCATGATGCAACCCGCGCCTGACGACCACACCACCACTTTTGTCCACAGCGGCTGGTTGTCACGCAGGCTTTCAAAATACAGCCAGTGCGGAATGGTGCCGAGCCAGGCCATGGTGCGGCTTTTGCGCGTGGTAACAGTGCTTACCCGTGCTGCATTGGCAGACACATAAACTTCGGTGACCGCTTCGTCATCAACGATGAACTTGTAAAGCGGCAGATCACGACCAACGGTAAAGGTCCATTGGTCAGTGTGATCCAGTGTCTGCTGGAAACGGAACTTTGCGGCGGGGATGGCCAGAAACCGGCTGGCAAGTTCAGCAGCCTCTTCCGGCGCAAGCGGCTGCATGATTTCGCCGGAGTCGGCATGCACGAAGGTGCTGCCGTAGCCAGGATCTCCCAGCTCGTAGACCGGGCGGCCAAGCACTGTCCGCAAAACTGCAGCAGGCGGCTCATACCCTGCCGCCACTGCTGCCTGTGCCGGAGTGATTCTGACTTGTGCAAGATCGAGCGGTTCAGCCGCCGCCATCTGCTGGTCGTCAGTGACTTTCGGCATGCCGCCGGTGTAGATCATGAAAAATCCCGATACAAACCACATCACGAAGAAAAGGCTCAGCGGGATGCCGATGTAGCGGTGACTCAGGATCAGAATTCCGGAAAAAATTCGCACTGGCGTATGTTGGGGGTCAGGTCTGACATTCACTTTTCACGAGTGTACTACAGTTTTTTCAGGACTCGCCGGTACCAGATGATGAAGCCTGACATGTAAAGCAACGCCGGCACCAGTCCCAGTATCATCCACAGGATATTGGCCCACAGGGCATCGCGAAACCGGCCAAAGTGCATGCGGATCAGGAACAGCAGCCAGCTGTCTGGCCGCTCGCCGTCTTCCGGATTGTCGTCCAGCCAGTCCATGACGGCATCAAAAGGTTCCGGCCAGGCAAAATAGACCGAGGTAATTCCCCACACGAACAGCAGAAAAATTGCCCAGAAACCGGTAAAACTGTGCAATTGCCACCAGATCCCGCGCGAACTCTTGCTGCGGATCACCAGTCCTTGCTGCCAGCTGCGCTTGCCCTGCCACCAAAGGACGACACCAGTCACCAGCATGACCAGCATCAGCAGTCCGCCAAATCCGTTCACTGTTTTGCCTGCCCTTCCCAGCAGCAGCTCATCATGCAAACTGACCAGCCATTCCATATCGGCCACCTGCCACGGATATGTGGGACCCAGATCGAGCCCTGAATACTGGTCGAAGTAGCGTGTCGACTCGATGCCGTTGTGCTCGAGTGCCACATAAGTAGCGCGTTTGCCTCTGGTCGCCGGCGCCACCCGCTTGACAGTGAAACCAGGATAGACCGAAGCAATTTTTTCAGCGAGCGCTGAACCTTCCAGCTTCTCACCCTGGGTTGAAACGACTTCATTTTGCACAAACCAGCGACTGAATTGCGGTCGCAGTACCACGGCGCTGCCGGTCAGGCTCAGCAACAGGATATAAAGTCCCAGCCCTATACCAAGCCACAAATGCACCTGGAACAGCAAGCGGCGCAACGGAAGCGTATGGGGGGCCTGCAGCCAGCGTTGCCAGCCGCGCATGCCTGACCCCGGTGCGGGCTCAGCTGACATGAAACGAGCGTCGGCAGAACCGCAAGCTGACGAAAACCATCGGCCACATCACCGCACTGGTGACCGAGGAAATGACAAATGAAAGATTGTCAGCGGTATTTTGGCCAGTGGCAGCCTTCACCCAGAATATGACCAGCTGGCCGGTCCCGATCAGCATCAGGATGGTGAGACTCTGCTGCAAAGGTGTGAACATTCGCAAGCGCTGGTAGAGTGTCAGCCCTATATAGGCTGTAATCGTCAGCACAGCCGCATGCAGTCCCAGCAGCGTGCCTTCCAGTACGTCTTCCAGCACGCCGACCAGCCAGGCTGTTACCAGGCCGACCCGGTGTGGCAACGCAATCACCCAATAAATCAGTGCGAGCGCAATCCAGTCCGGACGCCACAACTCCAGCCACACCGGTATCGGCACGATTGCCAGCACACCGGCAAACACCAGTGACAAAACGATGACCCACAGATTTCCTGACTTGCCGCCGATGTTGACCATCACTGTCCGCCTTCAACATTGTGATGGGCAGGCTCATCAACTGCTGTACCGGCCGATACGCCAGCTTTTTGCGAGGCTGATTTGCCTTTCGATTCAGAAGAGCTGAACAGCAACAGCACATTGCGGCTGCGATCAAGTTGCGCAGTGGGTGTAACCCGGATGCTGGCAAAGGGCTGTCCCGGATCGTTTCTCACACTGGTTACCACTCCGACCGGATAACCGGCGGGCAGCCTTTGATCAAGTCCGGAAGTGACCAGCTCATCTCCAACCTGGATATCCGCTGTGGATGAGACGTTTTCCAGTGTCAGCTGATGCAGACTGTCGGAGGTGCCGGCGGCAATGGCGCGCACACCATTGCGATTCACCTGCACCGGCGTGTTATGGAGGGGATCGGTAATCAGCAGCACCCAGCTGGTCAGCGGCTCCACCTGCACTACCTGCCCCACCAGACCATGGGCATCCACCACCGGCTGTCCTATGAAAACTCCGTCGTTGCTGCCGCGGTTGATCACCACCCGCTTGGAAAACGGGTCGGGAGATTCATCCAGCAACTGGGCACGTACTGCAGCGTCATCAAAGACAGAGGAGGCTTTCAGCAATTCATTGAGTCGCTGGTTTTCAGCTTCAAGGTGATCCAGCTTCTGCAACCTGAACTGCAACATCAGCATTTCATCCTGCAATCGCTGGTTGTCGGCTACCAGCTCTTCGCGGGTTCTGAAAAAGGCATGGAAGGCATCTGCGGTTCGGGATGGCAGATCGGCCATCAGATGCAGGGGAGTGACCACGATGGCGATATAGAAACGCACACGCCCGAGATAGTCGAAGCGACTGTCGGCAAACATCAGGACCAGCGACAAAAGGGCCAGTCCCACCAGCTTGTAGCCCTGCGCATTGGATTGTGCAAATAGCGACTTGATGGTGACCTGCCCCGAGGCTTTACCCTCTTCTCAATCCACTGTCAGCAGATCCAGTGCATGTGTATCCATCAGTTCCATTGCCTTGCCGCCGCCACGCGCCACGCAAGTGAGCGGGTCATCAGCAACGATTACCGGCAAACCGGTTTCTTCACTGAGCAATTTGTCGAGATCACGCAGCAATGCACCACCTCCGGTCAGCACCAGTCCGCTTTCGGCTATATCTGAAGCCAGCTCGGGTGGTGACTGTTCAAGTGCACTTTTCACCGCTTGCACGATGGAAGACAACGGTTCCTGCAGCGCTTCAAGAATTTCATCACTGTTCAGCGTGAAACTGCGCGGCACGCCTTCTGCCAGGTTGCGGCCACGCACGTCGATTTCGCGTATCGTCTTGCTGGCATAGGCACAACCGATTTCTTTCTTGATGCGTTCGGCAGTGGCGTCACCAATCAATGAACCATAATTGCGGCGCACATGCGTGGTGATGGCTTCGTCGAAACGGTCACCGCCCAGACGCACGGATTCGGAATACACAACTCCATTCAGTGAAATGATTGCGATCTCGGTGGTACCACCACCGATGTCCACCACCATCGAACCGCTGGCCTGGTCAACCGGCAAACCCGCACCTATCGCAGCGGCCATCGGCTCTTCAATCAGACGCACTTCACGCGCACCGGCTCCCATCACCGATTCGCGTATTGCCCGTCGCTCGACCTGGGTCGATTTGCAGGGCACGCACACCAGCACGCGCGGACTTGGACGGATGAAACTGTTCTCATGCACCTTGTGGATGAAATGCTGCAACATCTTCTCGGTGACCTGGAAATCGGCGATCACTCCGTCCTTGAGGGGGCGGATGGCAGTGATGTTGCCAGGCGTACGGCCAAGCATGCGCTTCGCGTCAGCACCAACGGCAGTGACTGTTTTCACTCCATTGTGTATGCGGATGGAAACTACGGATGGTTCATTGAGCACTATGCCGCGATCACGGACATAGATGAGCGTATTGGCGGTTCCCAGATCGATCGACAGATCATTTGAGAACATGCCTCTTAATTTCTTGAACATTGATTTAGGGGTACCTCGACCGGGTAGCGTGATCAGACGCTATGACTTGGCTGGACTTGGCTGGACTTGGCTAAATGGCGGAAAGTTCCGGTATAATTTGCACTTTTGTGGGATGCAACTGTAACAACCGCAGCGTGCACAGGGCAAGGAAATTCCTTGTTTGTGCCCACAGACCTTCTGGATCACCTCTCATGGCTCTTGAACTCAAGGACATCGAAAATATCGCCCATCTGGCAAGGCTACAGCTGAGCCCCGCCGAGAAAAGCGAAGCACTCAGCAGTATTGCCAACATTCTGGCGATGATCGACCAGATGCAGGCGGTCGATACCACCGGCGTGGAGCCGCTGGCACATGGTTTTGATGCCTCGCAACGGCTGCGTGATGACGTGGTTACCGAAACCAGCCAGCGCGAACTGCTGCTCAAACTGGCACCCAGCACCGACCAGGGACTGTTCCTGGTGCCGAAGGTGCTGGAGTAAGGGCCATGGCAACCGAAAAGATGAACGATGCATTGAAACAAGGCGTTGCCGACCTCGCCCGCTCGCTTGCCCGCAAGGACTTCACCAGTGTTGAGCTCACCAGCGCCTATCTCGACCGCATAAACCGGCATAACCCCGACCTCAACGCCTATGTCACTGTCACCGGCGAGCAGGCATTGGCGCAGGCGGCAGCGGCGGACAAGGCGAGAGCCGGGGGAACCGCGCTTCCCTATGCCGGCATCCCCTTCGCCCACAAGGATATTTTCTGCACCAGTGGCGTTCGTACAGCCTGCGGTTCGCGCATGCTCGACAACTTTATCTCTCCCTATGATGCCACCGTCGTCGAAAAGATGAACAAGGCCGGCATGGTGATGCTGGGCAAGACCAACATGGACGAGTTCGCGATGGGCTCTTCCACCGAAACCTCGTGGTATGGACCAACCCTTAACCCCTGGAACCGGGCCCTGGTGCCAGGCGGCTCATCCGGCGGCTCGGCTTCTGCTGTGGCTGCCCACCTGTGCCCGGCCGCTACCGCTACTGATACCGGTGGATCGATACGCCAACCCGCCTCATTCTGCGGCCTCACCGGCATCAAGCCCACCTACGGCCGGGTCTCGCGCTGGGGCATGATTGCTTTCGCCTCCAGCCTGGACCAGGCTGGCGTGCTGACCCGCAGTGCCGAAGATGCTGCGATCCTGATGCAGATGATGTCCGGCTTCGATCCGAAGGATTCCACCAGTGTTGATTTGCCGGTGCCGGATTACCTGGCGACACTCGACCAGCCACTGAAAGGGCTGCGCATCGGTTTGCCAAAACAGCACTTTGCCCAGGGCCTCAATCCGGAAGTGGAAAAACAGATTCGCGCTGCGCTCACCGAGTTCGAGAAACAAGGCGCCACCCTCAAGGAAATCAGCCTCGACAACAGCCACCTGTCAGTCTCTGCCTATTACGTGATTGCACCGGCTGAAGCTTCTGCCAACCTGTCACGTTATGACGGCGTGCGTTTCGGCTACCGCTGTGACAAACCGGCTGATCTGGAAGACATGTACAAACGCAGCCGCGCTGAAGGGTTTGGTGCAGAAGTAAAACGTCGCATCATGGTTGGCACTTATGCACTTTCGGCCGGTTATTACGACGCCTACTACATCAAGGCCCAGAAAGTGCGGCGCCTGATCAAGGACGACTTTGAAAGGGCATTCAGGGAAGTCGACGTGATCATGGGGCCAACCTCACCGCACACCGCGTTTCCGCTCGGCTCCAAGACCAAGGATCCGGTAACCATGTATCTGGAAGATATCTACACCATCGCCGTCAACCTGGCCGGCTTGCCTGGCTTGTCAGTGCCGGCCGGCATGGTGAACGGCTTGCCGGTTGGCCTGCAGATCGTCGGCCGCGATTTTTCCGAAGCCCAGCTTCTCAACCTTGCCCATCGCTTCCAGCAGGCGACAGATTGGCACACGCGCACGCCTGGCGTGGAAGGGAGCAACTGATCATGGCATGGGAAACCGTCATCGGGCTGGAAGTACACGTTCAGCTCGCCACCAAATCCAAACTGTTCTCGGGTTCTGCCACTGCTTTCGGTGCTGAACCCAATACGCAAGCCAATATCTTCGATCTGGCATTGCCGGGCACATTGCCGGTCCTCAATGGCGAAGCGGTGCGCATGGCCGTGAAATTCGGTCTGGCAATAGGCGCCCATATCGGCAGGAAGTCGGTATTTGACCGCAAAAACTACTTCTATCCTGATTTGCCGAAAGGTTTCCAGACCAGCCAGCTCGACTACCCGATCGTCGGCAAAGGCTCATTGCTCATCACACTCGACGACGGCAGTACCAGGACCATCGGAGTAACCCGCGCCCATCTGGAAGAAGATGCCGGCAAGTCGCTGCATGAGTTGTTCCCCAATGACACCGGCATCGACCTCAACCGGGCCGGCACACCACTGCTGGAAATCGTTTCCGAGCCGGAACTGCGCAGCGCAAAAGAAGCGGTCGCTTACCTGAAAAAACTGCATTCGCTGATACTTTATCTCGGCATTTCCGATGGCGACATGTCGCAGGGTTCGATGCGGTGTGATGCCAACGTATCCGTGCGCCGGCAAGGTGACAGCAAGTTCGGAACGCGCACCGAGATCAAGAACATCAACTCGTTCCGCTTTGTGGAAAAAGCCATCCTGATCGAAGCCCGCCGCCAGATCGACATTATCGAAGACGGCGGCCGCATCATCCAGGAAACCCGCCTGTATGATCCCGACCGCAATGAAACCCGCTCGATGCGCAGCAAGGAAGTGGCCAACGATTACCGTTATTTCCCGGAACCTGACCTGTTGCCGGTGGTGGTGGACGAAAGTTTTATCGCTGCCGTCAAAGCCACTTTGCCGGAACTTCCCGACATCAAGAGCAAACGCTTCCAGAGCCAATATGGTCTCAGCAATTACGATGCCGAAGTGCTTTCTGCCGACCGTGCCACCGCCGACTTTTTTGAAGCTGTGCTGAAAGACTGCGATGATGCCAAACTTTCTGCCAACTGGGTGATGGGAGATCTGCAATCAGTACTGAACAAGGCAGAACTCGACATCAGCCACAGCCCCGTCAGTGCCAGCGCACTGGCTGGCCTGATCAGCCGCATCAAGGACAACACCATCTCCGGCAAAATCGCCAAAACCGTGTTCGAAGCGATGGTCAACGGCGAAGGCAGTGCCGACGCGATCATCACCAGCCAGGGCCTCAAACAGGTGACCGATAGCGGCGCCATCGAAAAGCTGATTGATGGCATCATTGCCGCCAACCCGAAACAGGTGGAGCAATACCGCAGCGGCCAGGAGAAAGTATTTGCCTTCTTCGTCGGTCAGGTGATGAAAGAGAGCAAGGGCAAGGCCAATCCGGCGCAGGTCAATGACATCCTGCTCAACAAATTGAAGAAGTGAAGTAACGAATGAAAACCGAAAAGCTTACCGGTGCCGCGCGTACCCAACTGGCAGTCACCGACGAATGGTGGAGCGACGAACGCATCCAGTCCTTTCTCGGCATGCGTCCCGTGGACGGCGAAACCGCTGATTATCATGTTTTGCTGAAAGCCTATCGTGGCATGGTGCCGGAAGCGTTTGCCCGCTTTGTCGCGTTTTTTCTGGCAGCAGGCCGCAACATCAATGAACCCGGCCCTGGCGGCAAAACCATGCTCGGGCTGATCTCCGAACACCGGCATGGCACTGACTACGCCGAGATACTGAAAAACGCCGGCGCCCGGTAAACACCCAGCCCACCCTGAACAGGATCCAGGCAACCAGCATGAAAATTCTCGCCGCCAACACGATCCTCTACTGCCGCAACTGGGAACAGAGCCGCCACTTCTACCGCGACGTACTGAAGCTCGACATCAGCTTCCAGAAGGATGAGTGGTTCATCGAGTTCAGTGTGAACGGCGCCGCGCATCTGAGCATTGCCGATGCCAAACGCTGCACTATTGCGCCGGGAGACGGGGTGGGAATCACGCTGTCATTCTTCGTGCAGGATCTGCAGGCAGTGCATGCACTGTTCAACGGGCACAATATTTCCACTACGGAAATCCGCGCCCAAGGCTGGCGGGCACCTTATTTCTACGTTCATGATCCTGAAGGAACCAGGATCGAATTCTGGACGCGGAATCCCAAACAAGCCGGTTGAGCCGGCCATCAACTGCCCGGCTCGCCGCTGTTGCGAATTTACCGGCGAGGTCTGCCGCGATCGCGCGAGCCGCCCCGGCCACCACTACCGCCACCACTGCCACCCCTGCGTCCACCTTCTACCGGCTCTGCCTTGAATTTGGTGGGCAACGTATACGGCGGCGGCGTTACCAGCATTTCCGGAGTCGGATGTTCACACGGCAACTTCATGCCGATCTTGGCTTCTATGCCCGGCAGCAGAAAGGAATCATCTTCGCAGGCGAAACTGATCGAAGTGCCCAGCGCACCCGCACGGCCGGTGCGACCGATGCGATGCACATAGTCTTCCGGCTCTTCCGGCAGCGTGAAATTTACTACATGGGATATATCTTCGATGTGCAAGCCGCGGCCGGCCACATCCGTTGCCACCAGCACCTGGATCTCGGCAGTACGGAATTCCTCGAGCGTGCGCACACGTTTGGGCTGGGAAACTTCACCTGACAACAGGCCGACACTGATGCCATTGCGATGCAGGTTGTCTGCCAGCTTGCGGGCCTGGTCACGACGATTGGTAAACACAATCACGCGTTCGCCTTCATCGCTTTTGATCAGGTTGTACAACAACGGGTATTTCTGGTCTGTAGTCACCAGGTAAACCACCTGCTTGACGTTGTCAGTGGTCTGGCGCGGCGAGGACACTTCCACCTTGATGGGATCCAGTGCCCAGCGTTCTGCCAGTGTCAGGATGTCACTAGTGAAAGTCGCACTGAACAGCATGGTCTGACGGCATTCCTTGCGTGGCGTCTGCGCGATGATCTGTCTTACTTGCGGTATGAAACCCATGTCGAGCATGCGATCGGCTTCATCGATCACCAGGATTTCCACCAACCCCAGCCACACGGCCTTGTTGCCCATGAAGTCGATCAGGCGGCCTGGTGTTGCCACCACAATGTCAACCACACCACGCTCCAGATCCTGCAGCTGTTTCTGGTAATCCATGCCTCCCACCAGCGTGATGATTTTCAGATCGGTGTATTTGAGCAGCAGCCTGGCGTCCTTGGTGATCTGCATCACCAGTTCACGGGTTGGCGCGATGATCAATGCCCGCGGCTCGCCGATATAGCGTTCTTCATCCAGCGGATTGTTGAGCAGATCATTGATGATGGCAGTGAGAAAGGCAGCGGTTTTGCCGGTGCCGGTCTGCGCCTTGCCGGTGATATCGTGTCCTTGCAGCGTGATCGGGATGCTCTGGGCCTGGATCGGCGTGCAGTATTCAAAACCGAGATCATCAAAAGCTTTCAGCAATGGCTCCGGCAGGCTGAAATCGCGGAAGCGGACCGAGCTCATCGCATTGGGTGGAAGTATGACCGGGGCGCTCAGGTCTTCGGAAATTTGCGGGGTTGGGCTGTCGGATTGTTCCATTCTGGGGGTCTCAGCGTCGGCAACGATAGATGTTGTAGGTCTGTTCGCCGTTGGCGACAGGCCCGGTAGCAACAATCGCATCTCCGCGATCTGCGGCCCGGTTACGGGCCAAGGTGAGCAACTCCTTTTGTACTTCCGCAGGCTGACGGTTTACCACCACTTTGCTTATGACAGAGACGGTAGTACTGCCGTTGGGCGTGCAATTGCTGACTTCACTTGTCTGCAAAATTGCCACATTTTCTCCCTGCGGAGTCAATTTCACCCATTGTACGCTGCAGGCAGCCAGCCAGAGGCCAAGCATGAGCACACTGATAATACGCATAGATTTTCCCTCAATCCGATACTGTTTGACTGCTTGATTCCCGGACTTGTTCACTGGTTTGGCCGGCATTTTTTCAGTCTGCCAACGGCAGGTCAACATGACAAACCGGGCAATCCGCCCTTTTACGCAGCCGCAACTCGCGCCATTCCAGAGTGGCAGCATCCAGCAACAACAAGCGGCCAGCGAGCGTTTTGCCAATGCCGGTGAGCAGCTTGATGCATTCCAGTGCCTGCAGACTGCCGATCACACCAACCAGCGGCGCCAGTACGCCATTATGGGCGCAACTCAGATCAGCCTCTGCATCTTCCTCGTAAAGACAGCGATAACAGGGAGAATCACTCTGTCGCGGATCAAACACCGAAATCTGCGCTTCCATCCTTATCGCCGCTGCCGATACCAGCGGAACCTTGCCGGCAAAACAGGCGGCATTCAGCGCGAAACGAATCGCGAAGTTGTCGGTGCAATCCAGTACTGCATTATGCGCCGCCACCAACGCGGTCAATTCCTCACCTTCCAGCTTGCGGTTGACAACATCGACTGCAACACCGGGATTCAGCGCCAGCAGGGCTGCACGCGCCGATTCCGTCTTGAACTGGCCGATGCTGGCAGTGTGGTGGGCAATTTGCCGCTGCAAATTGGAGAGCTCCACCCTGTCATGATCGACCAGCGTGAGATGACCTGTGCCAGCTGCCGCCAGATACATCGCGGCCGGACAACCGAGTCCGCCCAGACCCACAATCATGACACGGGCCGCCAGCAGTTTATCCTGCCCGGCCACTTCCACCTGCGGCAACATCAACTGCCGGCTGTAGCGCAGCAATTGTTCGTCGTTCATGAATACTGCTCCATCCAGCGTCCCAGTGTAACCCTATCGCGCCCGCCATGATCCTGTTTTGTCACAGTATCATGGTAGCCAAACTGCCCAAGCAGCGCGCGCACAGCCGCTGCCTGCTGCCAGCCATGCTCAAGCAACAAGCAGCCACCACTGACCAGATGCTCGCGCGCCTGCGCTGCGATTTGTTGCAAATCAGCCATCCCGTTTTCACCCGCCACCAGTGCAGTGCGTGGTTCGAAGGCCAGATCGGACTGCTCAAGATGGAGATCTGTCTTATCAATATAGGGTGGGTTACTGACAACCAGCTGGTATTTTACCGCTGGCAACGGCTCGAACCATGAACCACTGAACAGCTTCACATTCATGAGTCCGCCGGCCTGCAAATTCATGCTGGCTGTTTGCAGCGCAGCCTCACTCAGCTCGCTGGCGTGCACCTGCCAGTCAGGCCGTTCCAGTGCCAGTGCCAGTGCGATGGCGCCGGAACCCGTGCCAAGATCTGCCACCGGGCCAGGCAAACCTCGCCCAAGCTCGAGTGCCAGCTCCACCAGCAACTCGGTTTCCGGGCGCGGAATCAACACCGACGCATTCACCAGCAACTCCAGCTTCCAGAACGCGCGCTTGCCGGTGATATAGGCAATAGGCTCGCCGTGGCGGCGCCGATCCACCAACGCTTGCAAAGCGAGTAACTGGGCTGGCGTCAAAATCTGCTCGGGCCACGCATAGAGCCAACTGCGGGATTTGCCGAGCACCTGCGCCAGCAGCAACTGTGCATCCAGCTCGGCACTGTCGCTTTGGCCCAACTGTGCAACAGCCTGGGCAAGTACCGTGCGCAGGGTGCTGGTCATTACCTGGCCAGATCAGCAAGCTGGTCGGCCTGGTATTCGGCCAGCAGCGGCTGGATCAGGTCTTCCATGTTGCCGTTCATGATGTCGGCAATCTTGTACAAGGTGAGCTTGATACGATGATCGGTGACGCGGCCATCGGGATAATTGTAGGTGCGGATTTTTTCCGAACGGTCGCCGGAACCCACCAGATCGCGACGGGTGTCTGTCATTTCCTTTTTGCGCTCGGCATCAGCCACCGCCTGCAACTTTGCATGCAACAGCGACATCGCGCGTGCCCGGTTCTTGTGCTGCGAGCGTTCATCCTGGCATTCCACCACGATGCCACTCGGCAAGTGCGTGATGCGGATGGCGGAGTCGGTTTTGTTGACGTGCTGCCCCCCAGCACCACTGGCGCGAAATGTGTCGACCCGCAATTCACTCTTGTTCAGCTCGATCTCGGCCTGCTCAGCCTGCTCAGGCAGAATGGCAACAGTGCAGGCAGAGGTGTGTACCCTGCCCTGCGCTTCGGTTTCCGGCACCCGCTGCACCCGGTGGGCACCCGATTCGAACTTGAGCTTGCGGTAAACATTGTTGCCTTCGACTCGCGCAATGATCTCCTTGTAGCCACCATGATCACCGCGTCGCTCGCTGAGAATTTCCAGCTTCCAGCCTTGCGATTCAGCATAGCGGGAATACATGCGAAACAAGTCGCCCGAGAAAATGGCCGCTTCGTCGCCACCGGTGCCGGCGCGGATCTCAAGAAATACGTTGCAGGAATCGCGGGGATCTTTTGGCAACAGCAACTTCTGCAGCTCGTCTTCCAGCTCGGCGATGCGCCTGCCGTTGGCGGCGATTTCTTCGGCTGCCATCTGGCGCACATCGGCATCGACATCTTTCTGCATGTGTTCTGCTTCCTGCAGATTGCGCTGTGCCTGCTGCAGCTCGCGGAAACACTGCACCACCGGCTCCAGCTCGGCATATTCCTTCGAAAAAGCGCGGAATTTGTCCTGCACGGAGATGGTTTCGGCATCGCTGAGCATATGCTGCAATTCTTCATGCCGCTCGAGCAGGGATTCGAGCTTGGCCACTATCGAGGGATTCATCATTGTTGTTTGGCTGCAGCAGGGTCTGGCGGAGTTGCTGCCTCATTGCTGGCTTCCAGCTCGAACAACTGCTCGGCGAGATGAACAAGCTCGTGATGACCATCGGCGCTGGCTTTCTTCATTTGCACACTGGGGGAATGGATCAGCTTGTTGGTAAGCAGGCGTGCGAGTTCTTTCACCACTTCGGCCGGATCGGCGCCGCGCTCAAGCGACTTCAATGCCTTGTCGAGCTCGGCATCACGCAGTTGTTCGGCCTTTTCACGAAAGTTGCGCAAAGTGGCAACGATGCCGAGGCCACGCTGTTTGCGCATGAACAATTCCACGCCTTTGTCGATGATCAGTTCGGCTTCCAGCGCCGCTTGCTGGCGGTTCTTGAGGCTGTCGTCGATCACTTCCCGCAAATCATCGACACTGTAGAGATAGACGTCTTCCAGCTCGGCCACTTCCGGTTCGATATCGCGCGGCACGGCCAGATCAACCATGAAAATCGGCTTGTGCCTGCGCACCTTGAGAGCACGTTCCACCGCGCCCTTGCCAAGAATGGGCAACTGGCTGGCTGTGGAAGACACCACGATGTCGGTGTGTTCCAGCACTTCCGGAATATCAGACAGCAACACTTCCCTGACGCCGTATTTGCGGCTTAATTCCTGTGCATTGGTGAGGGTGCGGTTGGCCACCACAATGTTGGACACGCCGGCTTCCTTCAGATGTTGAACCACCAGTTCTATGGTCCGGCCTGCACCTATCATCAATGCATTGGCCTTGTGGATGTCAGAAAAAATCTGCTGGGCCAGCGTTACCGCAGCAAAAGCCACCGATACCGGGCTCTCACCGATCGCTGTTTCGGTGCGCACCTGTTTGGCTACGGCGAATACTTCCTCAAACGTGCGATGCAAGGTGGTACCCAAAGTCGCCGCCTGCTGCGCCACGGCGTAGGCCGATTTGATCTGGCCAAGAATCTGCGGCTCACCCAGCACCATGGAGTCCAGCCCGCTCGCCACCCGCATCAGGTGACGCACCGCCTGTTCATTGCCATGCACGTAGAGCGCTGAATGCAACTCACTCTCATCCAGCCGGTGGTATTCACACAGCCACCGGGTAATGGCTTCCACAGTTTTTGCTTCATCTGTGGCAGTTTCATGGAGCGGCGACATCGTTTCCGGCACCCCATACAGCTCTGTGCGGTTGCAAGTGGACAAAATGGATACTTCTGCCAGCCCCGCCTTGCGGCAAGCCTGCTGCAAGGCGTCCTGCATGTGTTCGGGCGCAAAAGCCAGTTTCTCGCGCACGGCAACGGTGGCAGTGTTGTGATTGATGCCCAGCACCAGCAGTGACATGAATGGGGAACCCGGGAAATGAGGCCGGCATTTTACTCGGGAAACTCTGATGAGCTCCACCGGCAATTGGCGGGGCGGTGATGGTATCGCTATACTCGCCGCCATGTCCCGACCCCTTCACTTTGTTATCAAGGCCCTGCCCCCGTCCGGCAGGCCTGCTTCAGCACTTGCAATCCTGCTGGCTGCAGCCGCACTGCTTGCGCTGGCAGCTTGCTCAACGCCCGCTGTTTCCAGGGTTGCCAGCAAAGTTCCGGCTCCCGCCGTGGCACCCAGGCCAGTACAGGAAACCAAAGCGGCTGCCGCAGAAACCACCAAATACGGCAACTTCACCGAAGATCAGCTAAGCCGCTCCATTCTGGCGGAGCTGGCCGGCCAGCGCGGCCAGAATGAAATGGCGCTCAATGATTACGCAGCACTCGCCAGGGAAAGCAACAATGTCAGCATCATCCAGCGTGCAATGCGCATTGCGGCCTTCTCGCGCGATCCCTATCTCGCCATTGAAATGGCTGAGCTGTGGCTGCTGCAGGAACCACAGGCAGTCGAAGCCAGACAAACCATTGCACTGGAACTGGTAAGCCTGTCGCGTTACCGCGATGCCTTCCGCCAGTTTGAAATCCTGCTGGCACAGGGTGAAGACGTGGATTTCCGGCTGCTGTCTGCCCGCATTGCCGCCACCTCCAGCACTGGCACCCCGGTGCTGAGCGGACTCATTGATGACTATGAAGCCCTGCTGAAACGCTATCCTGACCATGAGTCACTGCGGCTCAGTCTCGCCCATTTGTATCAGCTGGACAAACAGCCCAAGCCGGCGCTGGCCATCATTGAGCAGATGCTGAAACAGGTTGAGCGTCGTGATCATGACAACGCTCCACCGGCCAGCAAACCGGCAGGCATCAACGGCGGCGATCTGGTGATGCTGCAAATCCAGCTGCTGGACAACATGGAAGACCACAACAACTCGCTCAAACAATTGCAGCAGGGCGTGCGCTCCTATCCCAACCACAAGGAACTGCGCTCCCTCTATGGTCGCAAACTGATCAACGACCACAAATATGCCGAGGCCAGGGAACAGTTTGCCGTTCTGGTGCAGCAGAACCCGGGCGACCATGAACTGCTCTATTCACTGGCACTCCTGAACATGGAAGTGAACCAGTTTGCGGAGGCGCAAAATTATTTGCAGCGACTCGTGCAAAACGGCCAGAAACTCGATGATGCGCATTATTACCTGGGCTATATCGAAGGCCAGCAGAACCATCCCGACCGCGCCATTGAGCAATATCAGCTGGTGAAAGCCGGCAGCAACTTCCTGCAAGCCCTGCGCAACATGACCGAGCTGATGGTGCGCGCCAACCGTTATGACGAAATACACTCATTGCTGCAAAACGTGCGCTTCCGCAAATCCGATCTCAACATTCCGCTGTTGAGCATGGAAGCCAATATCCTGATCGAAGAGAAGAAATACGATCTGGCCGGCTCTCTGCTCAATAATTCGGTAGGCGCCTTCCCCAACAATGTCGAGCTGTTGTTTCTGCGCTCGGTACTCAGCCAGGACACCAACGATCTGGTGCTGATGGAAAGCGATTTGCGCAAAATCATCCTGCTGGAGCCACAAAGCCCGGTGGCCTACAACAGCCTCGGCTACACACTCGCGGATCGCACCAATCGTTACCAGGAAGCCTACGATCTGATCAAACATGCCACCGATCTGGCTCCCACCGATCCTGCCATCATGGACAGCCTGGGCTGGGTACAGTACAAGCTGGGGCTGCATCGTGAGGCGCGGGCAAATCTCGAAAAAGCCTACAAGCTCTACCCCGATGCGGAAGTTGCCGCACATCTGGGTGAAGTATTGTGGGTGATGGGCGACAAGGCGGCGGCCACCAAACTCTGGCGCACCGCTCTTTCCAGTCAGCCTGACAGCGCCTATGTACGCAATACCATGCAGCGGCTGAATCCCTCAGCCTCGTTCTGAGCCAACTGTGTCCAAACTCCTTGTACGCGTCAGTGCCCTCTTGTTGGGACTCACTCTGGCCGCCTGTTCCAGTCTTGAACCGGTGGCTCCAATCGGCAATACCGACTTCCAGACCAATGAGCGGGCGCTGCTTGCTCATCAAAACTGGACCTTGATCGGCAAACTCAGCGTAAGGCAGAGCCGGCAATCCGATACGGTTTCCATCAACTGGCTGCAACAATCCCGGCAATTTGACATTACCTTGCGAGGCGCTTTGGGTATCGGCAGTACCCGCGTCTTCGGTAATGACCATGGGCTGACCCTGCAAAAGTCAGGTGAACAACCGGTTACCTTGCCCAGCCTGGAAGCCTTGACCAGGGATTACCTCGATTTCGAATTTCCGGCGGCTTATCTGCTTTATTGGGTCAGGGGATTGCCTGTTCCCGGCATACCAGCCACGACTGAATTCGATGCCAATTCACGCCTGGTCACCCTGTCCCAGCGTGACAACAAGGGCCGCCCCTGGCAATTGACATTTGACAGCTACAGCCAGGTGCAGGATTCGGTGTTGCCGGGACTGATCAAGCTGAAAACAGCCGATATCCAGCTGACATTCAGGGTAACTGAATGGCAGTTCAATGCAGCGCAGCCATGAACAAACTGCGGCTGCCAGCCCCTGCCAAACTCAACCTGTTCCTGCACATCACCGGCAGACGGGCCGATGGTTATCACAACCTGGAAACCTTGTTTCAGCTGCTCGATTATGGCGATGAGCTCGAATTCGGGCAGGGGACCGGGACCGGCCTGAGCTTCAGCTGTTCGCGCCCCGAATTGGGTGGCGACAACAACCTGGTATTGCAGGCGGCCCGCTTGCTGGTTCCGCATGCCACTACAAGCCCCGATTGTCATATCCACCTGTTCAAACGCCTGCCTGTCGGGGCCGGTCTGGGGGGTGGCAGTTCGGATGCCGCCACCACCTTGCTGGCCCTCAACCGGCTCTG
This sequence comes from uncultured Gammaproteobacteria bacterium, assembly GCA_903837345.1. Taxonomy (GTDB): domain Bacteria; phylum Pseudomonadota; class Gammaproteobacteria; order Pseudomonadales; family Pseudohongiellaceae; genus CAILUG01. The sequence goes on from CAILUG010000054.1 coordinate 125,770, forward strand.
GCAGTGCGGCTTGTCGCAGGAGGATTTGGAGCAGCTTGGTCTCGGCCTTGGGGCCGATATTCCGGTGTTCGTACACGGCTATAGCGCTTTTGCCAGCGGTGTCGGAGAAAAGCTTGTCAATCAAGCAGTTCCCGAGCGCTGGTATCTGGTATTGACCCCCGCCTGCGAGGTCGCAACCCGGGAAATTTTCTGTCATCCTGAATTGACAAGGAATAGCCCCTCCCTGACAATGCGCGACTCATTTTTGGGTGGTCGCAACGATTGTCAGGCGGTGTCCTGCCAGTTGTACCCGCCGATAAAAGCAGCCTTGGACTGGCTGGGTCAGTATGCCGAGGCCCGCATGACCGGCACCGGCTCCAGTGTATTTGCGGGTTTTCCTGACCGGAAAACAGCAGCGGAAATTCTGTCCCGGTTGCCGGCAGCAACGATCCGGGAATTGCCGGGTTGCCAGGGGTTCATCGCCCGCGGGGTCAACCGTTCACCGTTGCTGGATTTGCTGGACCCGTAAAATTTTTTGGGGTGTCGCCAAGCGGTAAGGCACAAGGTTTTGATCCTTGCATACGTTGGTTCGAATCCAGCCACCCCAGCCAAATAATGCAGGATATCCTGCAAGCGTTAAACACAGCGATACACACGAGCGGTTTCACGGTCGGTTTCACGAGCGGCATAACAAGAGTCAAACAACTGAACAAGCCAAGCCCACAGAGACAGGCAAAACAAACAGGTCCCAGCATGCCGAACAACTTGATGGTTTTCAGTGGCAATGCCAACCCCGAACTGGCCCAGAAAGTGGCCAAGTGGTTGGGCGTTCCGCTTGGACGCGCAGATGTGCGCAAATTCAGCGATGGCGAGATCAATGTCGAGCTGAACGAAAATGTGCGCGGACAGGATGTGTTCATCATCCAGCCCACTTGCCACCCCACCAATGACAACCTGATGGAACTGCTGCTGATGGCTGATGCGTTGCATCGTTCCTCAGCCAACCGCATCACTGCGGTGGTGCCTTATTTCGGCTATGCCCGCCAGGATCGTCGCGTGCGTTCCGCCCGCGTACCGATCAGCGCCAAGGTAGTAGCCGACATGATGAGCGCTGCCGGCATCAATCGTGTGCTGACCATTGATTTGCACGCTGAACAGATTCAGGGCTTTTTCAGCATTCCGGTCGACAACGTTTACGGGTCGGTGGTGCTGGTGGAAGATGTCCGCAACCAGGCCTACGAAAACCTGACCGTGGTTTCTCCCGACATAGGCGGTGTGGTGCGGGCGAGAGCTTTCGCCAAACAACTGGGCACTGACCTTGCCATCATCGACAAGCGCCGCCCCAAAGCCAACGAAATTGAAGTGATGCATCTGATCGGCGAAGTGAAAGACCGTACCTGTCTGATCGTGGATGACATGGTTGATACCGCCGGCACGCTCTGCAAAGCCGCAGACGCACTCAAGGAACAAGGTGCCACCAGAGTCGTGGCCTACTGTACCCATGCGATTTTGTCAGGCCATGCCATCCACAATATCAACAATTCCACACTCGACTCACTGGTGGTGACTGACACCATCCCGCTCAGTGATGAAGCGCGCAAGTGCAAGAAAATCCGCCAGCTGCAACTGGCCCGCTTTCTCGGCGAAAGTATCCGCCGGGTCAGCAATGAAGAATCCGTCAGTGCCATGTTTGATGAGGGCTAACCCTCAACAGGCAGGCTCCTGAAGGCAACCCCCTGGATTTGCCGGTCGCAAGCAGGTTCAGGGAATACCGGGTGCAAACCCAACAGCAAACGCGGGCACCACAATGGTTCCTGCTGAGGAATACACAATGTCCAAACAACAATTTGTTCTTGAAGCCGCAAGCCGGCCGGATGCAGGGAAAGGTGCGAGCCGCCGCCTGCGTCGTAAAGCCGGTGCGATCCCTGCCATTCTTTATGGCGGTGACAAAGCACCATCCAATATTTCAATTTCGCACAAGGATCTGGCCTACGTTCTGGAAAACGAAGCGTTTTTCACTTCCATCATCACCCTGAAAGTGGATGGTACGAACGAGAGCGCCATCATCAAGGCCCTGCAGCGCCACCCTGCGCAGCCGCGCCTTCTGCATGCTGATTTCCAGCGTGTCCTGGAAGACCGCGCACTGCACATCAAAGTGCCGTTGCACTTCCTGAACGAAGCCGTTGCCCCTGGCGTCAAAGTAGGCGGTGGTGTGGTATCCCATCTGTTGACCGAGCTGGAAATCTCCTGTTTGCCAAAACATCTGCCGTCCTATATCGAAGTCGATATCGCCGAACTGGGCCTGGGCCAGGCCCTGCACATTTCCGATCTGAAACTGCCCGAGGGCGTGCACAGTGTGTCATTGGCTCACGGAGCTTCCGGCGATCTGGCGGTTGTGTCGATCAACATCATCAAGAAAGGCGGTGATGAAGCACCTGCTGCCGCTGCTGATGCTGCCGCTGCCGGTACAACACCGGCCGCTGCTGCTCCGGCTGCTCCGGCCAAGAAGTAACTTCGCCCGCATAGCATCGCTGCACCATGAGCGCTGCCATCGCACTGGTTGTTGGCCTGGGAAACCCGGGCCAACAATATCAATACAACCGGCACAATGCCGGCGCCATGTTTCTTGCCTCACTCGCCAGAGCCTACAAGTGCGAGCTGAAACCCGAGGCCAGATTCAAGGGCTGGACCGGTCGTATTGATGCCAATGGCAATGAAGTCCGCCTGCTGTTTCCCACCACGTTCATGAACAAGAGCGGCGACTCGGTGCAGCCAATGGCACAGTTTTACAAACTGGAACCGGCACAGATACTGATCGCCTATGACGAACTGGATCTGCCGCTGGGTACTACCCGCCTGAAATCCGGCGGTGGTCACGGCGGACACAACGGTGTGCGCGACGTGATTCGCGCGCTTGGCTCGGCAGATTTTGCCAGATTGCGACTCGGGATCGGTCATCCGGGCGATGCGTCACTGGTGCTGAACTATGTGCTGGGCAATTTCAGGAAACCGGAGGAGCCCGTTTTTGAAGAAGAAGTTGGCAAAGCTGTGGCTTTGCTGCCGCTGTTGGTACAGGGCAAGATGCAAATTGCAATGAACCAATTGCACACGAAGAGCTGATCCGCCTTTCCGCCTTCGCCAAGGCTACGGCGGACTAGCGCCATCATTAAACACACAGGATTTTGAGTATGGGTATCAAATGCGGAATCGTTGGGCTGCCCAACGTCGGCAAATCCACACTGTTCAATGCGCTGACCCAGGCCGGCATTGCCGCAGAAAATTTTCCGTTCTGCACCATCGAGCCCAACTCGGGCATCGTGCCAGTGCCGGATGCACGGCTGACTGCGCTGGCCGAAATCGTCAAACCCGAGAAAGTGGTGCCAACTGCAGTGGAATTCGTCGACATCGCCGGGCTGGTTGCCGGTGCCTCCAAGGGCGAAGGGCTTGGCAACAAGTTCCTCGCCAACATCCGCGAGTGTGACGCGATTGCACATGTAGTGCGCTGCTTCGTTGACGACAACGTGATCCACGTTGCCAACAAGATCGACCCGAAAAACGATATCGAAATCATCAATACTGAACTGGCACTGGCTGATCTGGAAACCGTGGAAAAAGGGCTCGATCGTGCTACCAAGGCTGCCAGGGGCCAGGACAAGGAAGCCATCAAGGCCAAAGACGTGCTGACGCGCGTTCGCGCCCACCTCGACGCCGGCAAGCCGGTGCGCAGTCTCGACCTCGACAAGGACGAGCAGGCAGCTCTCTACCCTTACCATCTGCTGACCGCCAAGCCGACCATGTACATCGCCAACGTCGATGAGAAAGGCTTCAGCAACAATCCGTATCTGGATCAGGTCAAGACCATCTCCAAAGCGGAAAACGCCGTGGTGGTTGCCATCTGCAACAAGCTGGAAGCAGAAATCGCCGAGCTGGCCAGTGATGAAAAGATGGAATTCCTGCAGGATCTGGGCATGACCGAACCCGGCCTCGACCGTGTAATCCGGGCCGGCTACGAATTGCTGGGCCTGCAAACCTATTTCACGGCCGGCGTGAAGGAAGTACGGGCCTGGACGGTAAAAATCGGCGCCACCGCCCCCAAGGCCGCGGCCGTGATCCACACCGATTTCGAGAAGGGCTTCATCCGGGCCGAAGTAATGGCCTACGCCGATTTCATCCAGTACAAGGGCGAACAAGGCGCCAAGGATGCCGGCAAATGGCGTCTGGAAGGCAAAGAGTACATTGTGCAGGACGGTGACGTGATGCACTTCCGTTTTAACGTGTGAGCGCTTAGAATTCGCGCCCTCACAAGTTTCACGGCGATGTAGCTCAGTTGGTTAGAGCACCGCATTCATAATGCGGGTGTCGGTGGTTCAAGTCCACCCATCGCTACCATCATAATCAAGCACTTAGCGGAATTATCCCTAAGTGCTTTTTTATTGGACAAGCACAGGGCAAGCAGCTCAGACGCCGTTTTTCTGCTCAAGATGTCCGCCAAACTGGTTGCGCAGCGCTGACAACAGGCGGTTGGCGAAGTCGGCATTGCCGCGAGACTGGAAGCGGCTGAACAATGCTGCACTGATTACCGGCGCTGGTACCCCTTCATCAATGGCGGCAGCCAGTGTCCAGCGTCCTTCTCCGGAATCGGACACACGTCCGGCAAAACCGTCTAGACCTGCGTCCTGCTGCAGTGCCTTTGCGGTCAGGTCAAGCAGCCAGGAACTGATGACACTGCCATGCCGCCAGACTTCGGTTATTTCCGGCAGGTTCAGCTCGAACAGGTAATGTTCCGGATTGCGTAACGGGGTGGTTTCAGCATCACTGTTGCCGGGATTAAGACCTATGTTGGCGTGATGCAGAATATTCAGTCCCTCCGCATAGGCGGCCATCACGCCATATTCAATGCCATTGTGAACCATCTTGACGAAATGACCGGCTCCACTGGGGCCACAATGCAGATAGCCGCGCGTAGCCGTACGCTGCTGGTTGTTGTCACTGCTCTTGCCAGCCTCTCCCTGTGAACCCGGAGCAAGGCTGGCGAAGATCGGTTCCAGATAATCAACACTGTTTTTTTCGCCGCCAATCATCAAACAATAGCCACGTTCAAGACCGGCGACGCCACCACTGGTTCCCACATCCACATAATGAATGCCCTTGGTCCGCAATTCTGCTGCGCGACGCAGGTCATCCTGAAAATGGGAATTGCCGCCGTCAATAACGATGTCTCCCGCAGAAAGCAGTGGTACCAGCGATGCCAATTCCTGGTCAACAATGGCGGCAGGCACCATCATCCAGATGATGCGGGGCTGTGTCAGGTTTTCCACCAGCTTTTGCAGCGTAGCCGCTCCTGTCACATTGGGTTGTATCAGGGCTTGCACCGCTTCATGGTACAGGTCATACACCACACACTGATGACCGGCTGCGACCAGGCGCCTCACCATGTTCGCGCCCATGCGACCCAATCCGATCATGCCAAGTTGTTGCATAGTGCACCTCGTTACGTGAAACCATTGAGCCGGATATATTGGAAAAACCTATAGCTGGTAATTGGCACATTGTCTGTTCGGTGGCATGCATCTACAGGCTTTGGTGTCGCCAGCATCAATCACCGGCATTACGCGCGGGCCAATGCCAATTGCGGATTTCAGGCATATCCTGGCCGAATTTGCAGATGTATTCCCTGTGCTGGACCAGTTTGTTTGCGAGAAGTTTCTGCAAGGCCTGACCCTGGGGGCCTGTGCTGGGCAGGCGATGAATGGCTTCAATCACCAGATGGAAGCGATCCAGCTCGTTGAGCACCGTCATGTCAAAAGCCGTGGTGATGGTGCCTTCTTCCTTGTAGCCACGCACATGGATGTTATGGTGATTGGTGCGGCGGTAGGTGAGCCGGTGTATCAGCCACGGATAGGCGTGATAGGCAAAAATAACCGGCTTGTCTGCGGTGAACAACTCGTCAAAATCTTCAGCACTGAGGCCATGCGGATGCTCTTCCGGCGGTTGCAGCTTCATCAGATCCACCACGTTCACCACGCGAATCTTCAGCGTGGGCAAATGTTCGCGCAGGATGCTGACTGCCGCCAATGTCTCCAGCGTGGGCACATCACCACAACAGGCCATCACCACATCAGGTGAACTGCCGTGTTGTTCATTGCCAGCCCAGTGCCAGATACCGATGCCGGCATTGCAGTGTTCGATGGCAGCCTCCATCGACAGCCACTGCGGCGCCGGATGTTTGCCGGCTACCACCACGTTGACGTAATGGCGACTGCGCAGGCAATGATCCATCACTGACAGCAGGCAGTTGGCATCCGGTGGAAAATATACCCTGACCACCGAGGCTTTTTTGTTGACTACCAGATCGACAAACCCCGGGTCCTGATGGGTGAAGCCATTGTGATCCTGTCGCCACACATGCGAGGACAGCAAGAAATTCAGCGAGGCAATCGGCGCCCGCCAAGGCAACGCAGCGCTGACCTTCAGCCATTTGGAATGCTGGTTGAACATGGAATCCACGATGTGGATGAAGGCTTCATAGCAGTTGAATACACCATGGCGCCCGGTCAGCAGATAGCCTTCCAGCCAGCCTTCGCACTGATGCTCGCTGAGCATGGAATCGAGCACGCGACCTTCTGGCGCCAGAAACTGGTCATCACCGATGGTATTTGCATTCCACTGCCGGTTGGTAGCTTCGAACACTGCGCCCAGACCGTTGGATATCGTTTCATCGGGACCAAAGATGCGGAAATTTTTCTGCGCCGAATTGAGACTGATCACATCACGCAAAAACGGGCCGAGCACCCGGGTATCACCGATACCGGCAACACCCGGGCAAGGAACCTCGACTTTATATAACCCGTAATCAGGCAACTTCAGATCCTGCAGCAAGCGTCCGCCATTGGCATGGGGATTGGCGCCCATGCGTCGCTCTCCCGCAGGCGCCAGTGCTGACAGTTCGGCACGCAAGCGACCCTGTGCGTCAAACAATTCGTGGGGCTGATAACTCTGCAACCACTTTTCCAGCAGCGGCAGATGCGCGGGATCCTTGTCAGGATGCAGTGGCACCTGATGTGCGCGGAAGCCGCCTTCTATCTGCTGACCATCCACCACTTGCGGCCCGGTCCAGCCCTTGGGTGAAATCAGCACAATCATAGGCCAGCGCGGCCGATTGAAGGCAACTTCGCCGGTTTGCTGTTGGCGTGCAGATTGCTGAATGGCAAGGATCAGGCTTGCTGCCCTGTCTAGCGCGGCCGCCATGGCTTGATGCATTGCGGCTGGCACATGACCTTCAACAATAATGGGATCCCAGCCATAGCCCCGGAACAACTGCTCCAGTTCTTCGCGTGAGATGCGGGCCAGCACTGTGGGATTGGCGATCTTGTAGCCATTCAGGTGCAGGATCGGCAATACAGCACCATCGGTGACAGGATTCAGGAACTTGTTGGAATGCCACGCTGTTGCCAGAGGCCCTGTTTCGGCTTCACCATCGCCGACTACACAGGCCACCACCAGTCCGGGATTGTCGAACACAGCTCCGAACGAGTGACTAAGTGAGTAGCCCAGCTCACCGCCTTCATGGATGGAACCGGGACATTCCGGTGAAGCGTGACTGGGAATGCCGCCAGGAAAGGAAAACTGCAAAAACAGTTTTTGCAATCCCGCTTCATCCTGGCTGATATCCGGATAAATTTCACTGTAAGTGCCTTCAAGATAAGTGTTGGCCACTACTGCCGGACCGCCATGACCAGGACCCGAAACATAGATCATGTCGAGATCGAATTTTTTTATGATGCGGTTCAGATGTGCATAAATGAAATTCTGTCCGGGCGTGGTGCCCCAGTGACCCAGCAACATCTTCTTGATGTCAGTAATTTGCAGCAGTCGTTTCAACAGCGGATTGTCGTACAGATAAATCTGGCCAACCGACAAATAGTTCGCTGCCCGCCAGTAGGCATTGATCTGCTCAAGCTCGGCTGGAGCAAGTGTGGCCGGAATGTACATTGCTCAGCTGGCTCCCAAAGTCTGACTGACCAGGGTTTTGGCATCGGTAATGATGCGCTGCAAATGTTCTTTGCCGTAAAAACTTTCTGCGTAAATTTTGTAAATGTCTTCAGTGCCGGAAGGTCGTGCCGCAAACCAGCCATGCTCCGCCATCACCTTGAGTCCGCCGATGGCGGCACCATTGCCGGGCGCATGACTGAGTATGCCGGTGATAGGTTCGCCAGCCAGCGTTGTAGCTTTCACTTGCGCGGGTTGCAGGTTTGCCAACCGCTGTTTCTGCGCCACAGTGGCGGCGGCATCAATACGATCGTAGACAGGTGTGCCCAGCTCACGACCGAGATCGCCATATATTTGTGCAGGATCACGACCGGTGCGTGCAGTAATTTCGGCTGCCAGCAGCGCCGGTATGAAACCGTCCTTGTCAGTGGTCCATACGCTGCCATCCTTGCGAACGAATGAAGCGCCGGCACTTTCTTCCCCGCCGAATCCCAGCGACCCATCACTCAGTCCATCAACGAACCATTTGAAACCAACCGGCACTTCATGCAGCCGCCGGCCCAGTTTGGCACACACGCGATCAATCATCTGGCTGCTCACCACGGTTTTGCCTACCCCAGCATCTGCCCGCCAGTGCGGACGATTCCGGAACAGGTAATCTATGCACACCGCAAGATAATGGTTGGGGGGCATCAGCCCGCCGCTGGGCGTGACGATGCCATGGCGGTCATGGTCGGTATCGCAGGCGAAGGCAATCGCGAAACGGTCCTTGAGTCCGATCAGGCTCTGCATTGCAAAGGAAGATGACGGATCCATGCGGATCTTGCCGTCCCAGTCGAGCGTCATGAAACGGAAGGTTGGATCCACGTGCTCATTGACCACTGTCAGATCCAGACCGTAACGCTCGCCGATCGCGCCCCAATAGTGCACACCGGCGCCGCCGAGCGGATCTACTCCCATGCGGATGCGCGAATCACGGATAAGGTCCATATCCAGCACTGAGCCAAGATCGCCAACATAGGCACTGACATAATCATGCTGATGGGTGGTGGCTGCGTTTCTGGCGCTGGCTTCGCTGATAAGCCTGACACCTTGCAGCTTGTCCGCCAGCAAGGCGTTGGCCCGGTCCTGAATCCATTTGGTTACCGCAGTATCCGCCGGTCCGCCATGCGGCGGGTTGTACTTGATACCACCGCTGTCGGGGGGATTGTGTGAAGGTGTAATGACAATGCCATCTGCCAATGCCGAGTTGCGATTGCGGTTATAAACGATGATCGCATGTGAAATCACCGGTGTTGGCGTGTACTCATCCTGTGGGGCAATCATGAGCTCCACGCCGTTGGCAGCCAGCACCTCAAGTGCGCTGACAAAGGCAGGTGTGGACAGGGCATGGGTATCGAAGCCCAGAAACAGCGGGCCGCTGATGTGCTGCATCTTGCGGTATTCACTGACTGCCTGACAAACCGCAAGGATGTGCCATTCATTGAAACTGTTTTCAAAAGAACTCCCGCGATGTCCGGAAGTCCCGAAAGCAACCCTTTGTGCAGCAACACTGCTGTCCGGTTGCTGACTGTAATAGGCTGTAATCAATGCCGGGATATTCACCAGCGTGTCTGGCTCCGGCAAGGTGCCGGCTTTTGCTACTGCTTTACTGTTCATGAACTTCAACCTCATTTCCAAACAATCTTTCAGACTCAATTCGTTTCAACCTTGCTTTTCATCCTTGCTTTTCATCCTTCCTTTTCAACAATGCAATCCATCAACTGCTGCCAGGATTTGGTGAATGATGCTGCACCTTCAAGCTGCAAACGGGCTGCAAGCATCCGGATATCCACGCCAGCACGGTTGAAGTCAGCCAGGACTTGTTCGGCATCTCCACCATCAGGCGGCATTACCTCACTTACTTTGCCGTGGTCGGCAAAAGCCAGCAAGGTCTGTTCGGGAATAGTGTTAATGGTAGCGGGCGCCACCAATGCTTCGACATACATTGTGTCAGCAACACTGGCATCCTTGGTACCGGTACTTGCCCACAGCAGACGTTGCGGAATGGCGCCCGCGCTGGCCAGTTTCTGCCAGCGCGGTGAAGCCAGCAGTTCACGATAGAACCTGTAGGTACGTTTGCCAATGGCAATACCAAGACGATTCCTTAAGGCAGGAACAACCGTATCCTTGATGGCAACATCCCAGCGACTGACGAACAACGAAGCAACACAGGCCACAGCCGGATCCAGACCGTTTGCCAACCGTCGCTCGATTGCATGCATGTAGGCTTCGGCGGCCGCAAGGTAGTGCTCCGGTGAAAACAACAACGTGACATTGACCGGTACGCCGGCAAAGACGGATTCCTCAATGGCAACAAGACCGGCAGCAGTGCCGGGGATCTTGATGAAGAGATTGGTACGTTGCGCCTGCCGGTGCAAGTGCCGCGCGGCAACGATGGTGCCTGCACTGTCATCGGCCAGCAGCGGGGAAACTTCGAGCGAAACAAAGCCATCGACACCGGCACTATCAACGTGAACCGGCAACAAAAGATCAGCGGCCTGACAAAGGTCTTCCAGCGCAAGCTCAAAAAAAAGCGCCTCCCCGTGCTTGCCAGCACGGGCTTTTTCTGCAATAGCAGCATCGTAGTAACCGGAGTTGCGGATGGCATGATCAAAAATGGTGGGGTTTGAAGTTAGGCCGGTGACGCTTAGCTCACTGATATAACGTTGCAGAGTGCCACTTTGGAGCAGCTCGCGTGTAATGTTATCGAGCCAGAGACTTTGTCCGCGGTCATGCAGTTGCCGGGTGACGTTAATGTTGGTATCTGTGATGCTTGTCATGACTTGCCACCCCCGGGATCACCTGACAAGGACTGCTGGTCGCAAGCAGACAGATCCGCAATGTGGGCAATGGCAATGTCGGCCATCGGATAACCGGCCAGTTGCCGGGGATCGGTAGCGTAGTGACCCTGGCGTACAAACACACTGGTAAGTCGCGAACCCCACACTTGTTTCATCGCCGCAAGGATACGCAGCTTGTCATCCACCATGACGTAATGGCGAGCCGGGTATAGTCGTTCAATATCACTGAGCATCTTCTCCTTGTGTACATAGACCAGCACCCTGCCCTCAACTGCGTCCCATAGTCCGGAACGCTGGATCTTGCGGGGCTGGAATACCACGTCGCCATCGGTAAGAATCACGGTTGTGCCCCACTGGCTCAACTGCGCCAGCACATTGAGGGCTCCGGGATACAAACGCGAAGCAAAAGGATAATCCAGCAGAAACCCTGATATGCCGAGCAGCCCCGGATCACCCGGCGCCTCGTTACGATAACGTTGCAAGGCCCCCAGATAGTCGGCATAACCCAGCTCGGCCCGCAAGGCTTCAAAAACCTCCCAGTAACGATTGCGGTTGGCATCACCAAATACCGTGGTGAGATGTGCACTCAGATCTGCAGTGATCTGATCATTGTCGAGCAGTGTATTATCGACATCAATCAGGAAAACCAGCTCATGCGTGGCTGTCATGCGGGTAGGTTCTCAAAGGGCGACTGAGGACTGCGCCATCATACTGTTGCGCATTTGGCTGGCATAGTGCGCCAGCACTCACTGCTCCTCCGTGCGCAGTCGTACAGACTGAGCACGGCTGTTGCTGGAATTTGGGAGCAGGTGTTCATGACGACGAACACGGGGGAAGCCATGCAGCCTTTGATTGCCGGAAACTGGAAGATGCACGGGCTGGCATCCCGGCTTGGAGAAATCGAGGCCGTAAGTGTCTCGATAAGAGCCAGGCCGATTTATGCCGATGTCCTGATCTGCCCGCCGGCAACACTGCTCGCCCGCGCCGTGCAAGCAGCCGCGGGCAGCATCGCCATCGGTGGCCAGGACTGTGACTGTGAAAGCACCGGTGCATTCACTGGCGATATCAGCGCAGAAATGCTCAAGGACACCGGTGCCTGCGCAGTGATTGTCGGTCATTCGGAACGTCGTCAGCGTCATGGTGAGACCGATGCCATGGTAGCCGCCAAGGTCACCGCCGCCTGGCGTGCGGGGCTACTGGCCATTGTCTGCATTGGCGAGAGCGAGGCGCAGAGGCTGGCTGGCAAAGCCTTGACTGTATGTGGCGACCAGATTGCAGGCAGCTTGCCTGCAGTCATGGCCTCATCGGCAGTTGCGATTGGCTATGAACCGCTGTGGGCGATTGGCAGCGGCAGCATGCCAAGTCCGGAAGAAATAACGCAAATGCATCAGCATATCCGTCAATGCCTGGTGGCGCACTGGGGCGCGGCAGGCAAGCTGGTGCGCATCCTCTATGGCGGATCAGTAAAACCATCCAATGCACGCGAGATTCTGGCGCTACCCGAAGTTGGCGGCGCACTGGTAGGTGGAGAAAGCCTGGAGGCCATGGACTTTGAAACGATTTGCAGGAGCGTTCCCCCGGCTTGACGTCGCCGGGATCAGCACGGAACCGTGCGTCTCCCGGGTAGCAGTTCGTTCCTACCAGGTCTCTGGCAGGTTTTCGTCAGAGCCTGCCTCTACCAGAATCTTGCCGAACTGCTCCAGCGCAATGGCCTTGATCTCGTAGGACAGTTTCTGGAACAGATGACGGGAGGCGGCATTCTTGCGCCACATCGCGATGTGGGTGCGGGTGAGATCCTCGTCCTCCAGTTTGGCAGACTTCAGGTTTTCTGACTGGTTAAGCTCTGCCTGCAGAAACAATTCCGGCAGGAAGGCTATGCCCATGCCCATCATCGCCATCAGGCGCATTGACGACAGTGTATTGGCCTCCTGTTGCCGCAGCAGGTTCGCCCCGTATTTCTCGCACAAGTTGACGATCGGCCTGTGCAAATGGTGCATGTCGTCAATACACAGCACGGCCTGCTGGTGCAGATCTCGGCCCTTGAGCTTCTGCTTTTTCGCGAGCGGATGATCAATGTGGAAAACTGCATGAATGGCTTCGGTAAACAGCGGCCGGATGCGATTGCTGCCTGCACTCATCGGCAGCACAGTGAGGATCAGATCGTAAAGGCCGGCATCGAGTCCCTGCTCGAGTTTGCGCGGTACTGTTTCATGGATATGCAGTTTCAGCAGCGGAAAGCGCTGATGCAGTTGCGGCAGCACCCGCGGCAGCAGATAAGGGCCAATGGTGGGCGACACGCCCATACGGTAGGTGCCTGACATCTCGTGTTGCACCTGCTCGCTCATGTCTGCCAGTTGCTGGTAATGATCGAGAATTTCGCGTGCCAGTGGCAGCAGTTCGCGGCCGGCCGGCGACAGCAAGGTGCCGGCGCGCGAGCGATCGAACAATTGTTTGCCCAGCAGTGCTTCCAGCGCTGCCACCTGGATAGTCAGTGCCGGCTGGGTCAGGCCCAGTTGCTCGGCGGCTCCGCGAAAACTGGAAGCACGCGCCACCGTCAGAAAATATTCCAGCTGTTTTATTGAAGGTCGCTTGATGCTCATCACTGCGTCCAAAGGGAAAACTGCCAGCCCGGTTTTGACTGGTTTATGAACCCATACTGCAGGTTTATCGGAGTACAATAGCAGCCTGGATTTGACATGCCACCAACTTCATCCTGAACAATTGCCTGCAAACCCCACTATGTCCGCAACCGATACGCCAGAACAACCAGCCAGCGCAGCAGCAGAGGCCAAACCACTACCGGCCACGCCACCTGCCCGCGAATACGACAGAACCGGCTTCTATCCGCCTGAAGGCAAGAAATTCAGGATCTGGGCCTTGCTGGGCTGGAACGTTGCGATCATCGTGCTGTTTGCCATTGTCGCAGCCATAATCAATAACCTGGCACTCGGGTAGCCGTCAGCCGGCGCCTCAGTTGTTCATTGCCTTGATATAAAGCTCTATCTGTTGCAGCCTGGCAATCGGATCTTCCAGTTCCAGCAAAGTCTGCTTTTCCTTGCTGGCTATCGGCAGCAGGTCGCTGAGCCGCCAGGCCACTTCCCGCAGATTGTCAAAGCTCACGTCCAGCCTGAGTTCGGCAATGGCAGGATGGCGTGACAGCCCCTTCAACAGTTCCACATATTCTTCAAACTCGCTGCCCACCTCCACTGCTGCCGCGGAAACTGCATCCTGGTTTCTGTACTTGACCACTGCCCGACACAGTTGATTGCTTTCACGCCAGGTTTCCACCAGCTGGAAAGTACGTTTGCCTTCCGCGGTAATGCCCAGCAAACCGTTGGGCAGCTGGTTCCAGTCGACCACTTCGCAAAAAGTGCCAACCCTGTGCACATCCAGTTTCTGCCCGAGCCGCATCACTTCACTGCCCTCCGAGATCAGCACTATGCCGAAACCGCTGCCGTCACGCAGACACTGGGCCACCATGTCGATATAGCGGGGTTCAAAAATCTGCAGCGAGATGCGCCCCTTCGGAAACATCACTGAATTCAGGGGGAACAGCGGAATGGTATCCATCTGTGTCTGCACTTCAGCTGTCCTGCAAAGCCGTGAGCAAACGCTGATGCAGGCCTTCGAAACCACCATTGCTCATGATCACCACCTGATCACCCGCTTGCAGATGACCCTTGAGCCAGGCCAGCATTGATTCGGTATTGTCCATGCTGAGGAATTCAGCTTTGGCGGCTTGCGCAATTGCCTCAAGATCAAGTTTGGTGGCAGTACTTTTGTACCACAGCACCACATCGGCAGCGTCAACCGAAGCCGCGAGTGTGTGCTGGTGATAGCCCATCTTCATCGTGTTGGAGCGGGCTTCTATCACCGCAATCAGACGACCGGCCGCGTGATTTTTCTGCATCGTGGCACGCAAGCCTTTCAGTGTTGTTTCGATTGCAGTCGGATGGTGCGCAAAATCATCATAGACACTGATATCGCGCACTTTGCCGATCAGTTCAAGCCGCCGTTTCACACCGGCAAAGCCCGCCAAAGCCTCCGCACTGATCTTCAACGGCACCCCGGCATGGGCGGCGGCAGCAACCGCGGCCGTGGCGTTCTGCATATTATGGTCGCCCAGCATGCCCCAACTCACCTCGGCGCTGTCATTGCCGTGCTGGATGCGAAAGGCAGAACCATCAGCACTGATTGGCGAGTAGCTCCAATCCGCGCCGGGGGACCCGGTGATGCCGCAACGCTGCAGCCCACACCAGACAGTACGGACTTTCTCGCCCTGCACTGCAAACACCTGTTCCAGCGTGGCGGAACCCGTGGGCGCCACTATCAGCCCGTTTTGCGGAATGGTTTTGCACAGATGCTGAAACTGGAGCTGGATGTCTTCGACATTGCGGAAAATGTCGGCATGGTCAAACTCCAGGTTGCCCATGATGACCGTGCGCGCCAGGTAATGAATGAACTTGGAACGTTTGTCAAAAAATGCACTGTCGTATTCGTCGGCTTCGATCACGAAGAAATCCGAGCTGCCCAGGCGGGCGGAAACGCTGAAATTCTTCGGAACACCACCGATCAGGTAGCCAGGGTCCATGCCGGCATGGTCGAGGATCCACGCCAGCATGCTGGTGGTGGTGGTCTTGCCGTGGGTGCCGGCGACTCCCAGCACCCAGCGTCCGCGCAGCACATGCTCCGCCAGCCAGGCCGGGCCGGAGGTAAACGGCAGGCCGTGTTCAAGAATGTACTCGACCGAAGCATTGCCGCGCGAGCAAGTGTTGCCGATCACGATCAGGTCAGGCTTGTTGGCGAGCATGTGCTGCGGGTCATAGCCGCTGCAGAGCGCTATGCCCTGCTGTTCCAGCTGGGTGCTCATCGGCGGGTAGACATTCTGGTCGGAACCGCTGACTTCGAAGCCGAGCTGTTTGGCCAGCACGGCCAGGCTGCCCATGAAAGTACCGCAAATACCGAGAATATGAATGCGCATGAAGAAGGATCGTATACGAAGGTGGCCGGATTGTCGCAAAAGCCGGCGATTATTCCTATTGGCTCTATATTCCGGCTGCCCGTAAAAAGTAGAATCGCGGCAACGTAATCAGGAGCCTCCGATGTCCAAGCAAGCCAACAACATCTTCTACGCCCAGTCCGGTGGCGTGACTGCCGTCATCAATGCCTCCGCCTGTGGCGTGATCGAAACCGCCCGCAACCACTCTGAGTTGGGCAAGGTATTTGCCGGCCGCAACGGCATCATCGGCGCGCTGCGTGAGGAACTGATTGATACCAGCGTGGAAAGTGCTGCCACCATTGCCGATCTGCGTCACACACCGGCCGGCGCATTCGGCTCCTGCCGTTACAAGCTGAAAAGTGTCGAGCAGAACCGGGCTGAATACGAACGTCTGATCGACGTGTTCAAAGCCCATGACATCGGCTATTTCTTCTACAACGGTGGCGGCGACTCGCAAGACACCGCCAACAAGGTGGCGCAGTTCAGCCAGCAGATGAATTTTCCGATCACCTGCATCGGCATTCCCAAGACTGTCGACAACGATCTGCCGATTACCGACACCTGCCCCGGTTTTGGTTCAGTCGCCAAATACGTGGCCGTGTCGATCCGCGAAGCGGGCCTGGATGTAGCCTCGATGTGCGAAAGCTCCACCAAGGTATTTGTGATGGAAGTGATGGGCCGCCACGCCGGCTGGATCGCCGGTGCTGCCGGCTTGGCCGCCGAAAATGAGGGTGATGCACCGCACATCATCGTGTTCCCGGAAATTGCGTTCGATCAAGCTGCATTCCTGGCCAAAGTGAAGGAATCAGTCGGCAAATACGGTTATTGCGCGATAGTCGTCAGTGAAGGCGCCCACTATGCCGACGGCACTTTTCTCGCTGATGCCGGCAGCAAGGATGCCTTCGGTCATGTGCAACTTGGTGGTGTAGCGCCAACTCTGGCGACGATGATCAAGGCCGAGCTCGGCTACAAATATCACTGGGCAGTGTCCGATTACCTGCAACGCGCCGCCCGTCACATCGCTTCGGGTACTGACGTGGCACAAGCCTATGCGATGGGCCAGGCAGCGGTTGAGCTGGCCTTGGCCGGCAAGAATGCCGTGATGCCGATCATCGTGCGCGAAAGCAGCAACCCCTATCGCTGGAGCGTGGGCGAAGCCAGACTGAGCGACGTTGCCAACGTCGAGAAGAAAATGCCGCGCGACTTCATCACTGCCGACGGTTTCGGCATCACCGCCAAAGCGCGTGAATATTTCGCACCATTGATTCTCGGGGAAGACTATCCACCCTACCGGAATGGTTTGCCCCAGTATGCGCGCCTGCAGCAGGTACTGGTGCCGAAGAAACTGGCGCCGTGGACTGGCAAATAAGCTTAAAAGGGATAAAGAAAAACACAGGCAAATCCACGCCTGTTAACTGCACTGACCATCCTTGTTTTCAATTCCCCCGAATTCGGGGGAATTCCTGTTTGCGCTATTGAACGACAACCATGCTGCTGAACATTCTTGCTGTCATCGCCCCGGTCTTCATCTGCGCCCTGCTCGGCTATGGCTGGGTGAAAAAGGGGCTCGCGTTTGACACACCCTTTGTATCGCGACTGGTGATGGAAATCGGCGCTCCCTGCCTGATTTTCTCCACCTTCATGGAAATCAATGTCGACCTGGGCGCCTTCAAGCAGATGGCGCTGGCAGCATTCGTGGCGATGCTGGTGTTTGGCATGATCAGTGGTACGGCGCTGCAGCTGGCGAAACTGGATCAGCGTACCTGGCTGCCTGGCCAGGTGTTTCCCAATGTCGGCAACATGGGTATGCCGCTTTGCCTGCTGGCCTTCGGCAATGAAGGTCTGGCGCTGGGGATGACCTATTTCATGGTCAATACCGTGTTCGCGTTTACGATCGGCATGATGATCTCTTCCGGCAAATTGTCGTTCAGGGAACTGCTGCGCAACCCGATGTTCTATTCGGTAATCCTCACTGTTATTTGCCTGTTCTCCGGCATCAGGCCCCCGCAATGGATCCAGAACACCACCAAATTGCTGGGCAATTTCACTATTCCGCTGATGCTGATCGCAATGGGAGTGTCATTGGCACGCTTCGAGATTGCCAGTATCAAACGCAGCGCAGCGCTCTCGCTGCTGAGGTTGGGCATGGGCTTTGGCGTGGGGGTGGTGCTGGCTCATCTGCTCGGTCTCACTGGCGTGGCGCGTGGCATCATGATTCTGCAGAGTTCGATGCCGGTGGCGGTGTTTTCGTACCTGTTCGCGGTGCGCTTCAACCGCAGCCCTGAGGAAGTGGCCGGCACCGTGGTGATTTCCACACTATTGTCGTTTGCAACCTTGCCGGCCCTGCTGTGGTTTATTCTGCAAACGCCAGCCTGACAAGTCAGGAACCAGGCTCAAGGCGCCAGCCTGCTGATTTCCCATTGTCCGCTCTGCTGCAATGAATAGCGGAAGCGGTCATGCAGCCGGTTGCTGCCGCCCTGCCAGAATTCGATCTCTTGCGGCACTACCCGGTAACCACCCCAGAAATCCGGCAGCGGCACTTCCCCGTTCTGGAACTTGTGACGCATCGACTCGAGCTGGGACAACAGGAACTTGCGTGAGGATAACGCGGTGCTTTGTTGTGAGGCCCAGGACGCCAGTTGGGATTCGCGTGGTCGGGTTGCGAAATATCTGGCTGATTCGAGCAGGCTGACTTTTTCCGCGCGACCGCCGATTTTCACTTGCCGCTCCAGTGCATGCCACGGAAACAATACGTTCACGTGCTGGTTGACAGCCATTTCCCTGGCTTTGCGGCTGTTGTAATTGGTAAAGAATACCAGCCCGCGTGCATCAAAACTTTTCAACAACACGATGCGCTGGGAGGGGCGCTGATCCTCACCCACAGTGGCCAGCACCATCGCGGTGGGATCCAGTATTGCCGAGGTGATGGCTTGCTGTTGCCAGGCAGCAAACAGCTGCATGGGATCAGCCGGCAATTCATTGCGGCTCAACCCACCCTGCAGATAATCGCGACGAAATTCTTCAAGATTCATGACTCAACCCTTTTGGCCCTGGCCCGGCGGGTTGGAGTATAGTGGCGCGTGTTCAGCAAGCAAGCCATAGAGGAGCTTTCATGGGTATGCGCACAGCATTTATTGGTCTTGGCACGATGGGTTATCCGATGGCGGGTCACCTCGTCAAAGCCGGCCACCAGGTCACCGTCTACAACCGCACTGCCGGGAAAGCACAAAGCTGGCAGCAAGCCCATGGCGGCCTCACTGCAGCAACACCCGCAGCTGCAGCCAAAGACGCAGAATTCATTTTTACCTGCGTAGGCAACGACGATGATTTGCGGCAGGTTGTTGCAGGCCCTGGTGGCATATTCGAAACCGCACAGACCGGCAGCGTGATCATCGACCACACAACTACCTCGGCCATCATTGCACGCGAACTGGCGGATGCTGCCAGCAAGCGCGGACTGTTTTTTATTGATGCACCGGTCTCCGGCGGCCAATCCGGCGCCCAGAACGGCACATTGACCGTAATGGCAGGCGGTGATCCGGCTGCGTTTGCCAGAGCCGAACCGGTTATCCGCAGCTTCGCTGCCAGCGTAAAACTGATCGGACCTGCCGGTTATGGCCAGCTCACCAAAATGGTGAACCAGATTTGCATCACCGGGCTGGTGCAGGCACTGGCGGAAGGCATCCACTTTGCCAAGCGAGCGGGTCTCGATGTGGCGCTGGTGATGGACGTTATCAGCAAAGGCGCTGCCTCTTCGTGGCAAATGCAGAATCGTTGGCAGACCATGACCAACAACGAGTTCAATTTCGGCTTCGCAGTGGACTGGATGCGCAAGGATCTTGGCATCGCCATGCAGGAAGCCGAGCGCAATGGTGCGTCATTGCCTGTCACCAGACTGGTCGATGGTTACTATGCCGAAGTACAACAGCTGGGAGGGCGACGCTGGGATACCTCGTCGTTGATAGCCCGCCTGGAACCCCCCGAAAAGCAGTCATGAAAAGGCAGTATTCAACCCGGTTTTTGCGAGGTTTCGGTTAATTTTCGTATTTCTGTGTCGCTGCGCGTGTCACCGGTGTTGACGCACCCGGTTTATGCCATTAAATTCTGTCAGTAACTTGTTTTAGTCGATGCACAGGCACACCACCGTAGTATCAACAGGACTTGTAACAACACCATGTACCGCATTGAGCGATCGGACGAGCATTCACACATTTTGCGGCTGAACCTTGCGGGCAGCCCGGTGGAATGGCTGACCTGGCAGGAAGCCACCACTCTCTATGCGCGCGAACTGGTCACCTGGACGCTGGGCGATACCGTGCGCACAGTCTACGGCGGCACTTCCCGCTATTCAGGCGAGCGCAGCTCCATCACGCTGCACAGCATCATCGCCTGCGAAGGAGCCTTGCATGGTGGCCGCCCCAAGAAACCGGCGTTGAGCAACCGCATACTTTTCCGGCGCGACCAGAACCTGTGCATGTATTGCGGCAAGGAATTCCCGGACCGGGAGCTGAGCTGCGACCACATAGTGCCCACCTCGCGTGGCGGCTTGAACGTTTGGGTGAATGTGGTCGCTGCCTGCAAGCGCTGCAATCATTACAAGCAGAACAAGACCCCCCAGGAAGCCAACATGGAATTGCTGGCGCTGCCCTATCAACCCAATCCGGCTGAATATCTGGCCCTGGTCAACAGCAAGCGTATCCGTGCCGACCAGATGGATTTCCTCAAAGCCCAGTTCTCGAAGAACTGCCGGCTACAGTAGCGTTCAACCTTCCACTTGTCCCAGAAAATTCCTTACCAGCCGCAACACTGCTTCCGGTTTCTCACTGTGCACCCAGTGGCCGGCGCCATTCACTACTTTGAGTTGGGCCTGAGGAAATTGCTGCAAGGTAGCCGTTTCATAGGCGGGCAGGATGTAACCAGAGTGTTCGCCTTTGATGAACATCGCTGGCCCTGTATAGGTGCCTAATCCGTCCGGCCAACTGGTAAGTTCACTGAACGATGCTGCCAGCACCGGCAGATTGAACCGCCAGCGCCAGCCGCCTGCCTCTGAGCGCTGCAGATTGGCCAGCAAAAAATCGCGCGTGGATTTGTCAGGGATACCAAGCACCAGTCTGTTGTCAGCATCGGCACGCGAGCTGATGGCTCCAAGATCCAGCTCACCCAGGGCTTTGATCACGCCGTCGCTGGCTTGGCGGTAGGCAACCGGCGCGATATCGACTACACACAGGCTCTTTGCCAATGCCGGTTGCGTCAACGCCAGCACCATCGCGGTTTTGCCACCCAGCGAATGCCCAAGCAAATGCGCTTGCGGCAAACCAAGCGCCCGCATGGTGTCCGCCACATCTTCTGCCATTTCGCCAAGGCTCATCGTGTCCGCCCACGGAGATTGGCCATGGTTGCGGGCATCCAGCGCATAAACATTGAAGTCCTGCGACAGCTGCCTGGCCTGCACGGCCCAGTTGCCCTGGTTGCCATACAGCCCGTGCAGAATCAGCAGTGTGGATCCGGGGCCCGGATAATGTTTGAAGTGCAGCCGCATTACTTCAGATTCTGGTCTATCCACGCCAGCACATCATCGTGATGGGTCTTGGTGTTCACTTTTTCGATGATGTGGCGCAATTTCCCGTCCGCATCGATGATGAAACTCATGCGGTGTACACCCATGTATTCGCGACCCATGAATTTCTTGAGGCCCCACACGCCGTATTTTTCCGCTACTGCGTGATCGGCATCCGAAAGTAACGTGAAATTCAGCTTTTCCTTCTCGGCAAATCTGGTGAGCAGCCTGGGCAGATCAGGACTGATGCCAAGCACCGCAACTTTTAGTTTCGCCAGGGCAGCCTTGCTGTCACGCAATCCACAAGCCTGCACTGTGCAGCCCGGCGTCAAGGCCTTCGGGTAGAAATACACAACCACGATCTGTCCGCGCAACGATTTGAGCGACTGCAGGTTGTCGTCCTGGTCCGGCAATGAGAATTGCGGTGCGAGATTGCCGATTTTGGGCAGAGTCATGTTTCCTCCTGGCAGAATGAATGAGCAGATCAGGGTTGGTGAGTCAGGGCTTTCATCAGTGGCAGCAACTGATCCGGCAGATAAGGTTTGCCTTGCTGATTGACCCCGGTGCCGATCACCAGTGCATCCAGCATCAATTTGTTGTCGCTGTCGCGGGTGATGGTTTGTTTGAAGGCGAACTTCAGGCGTGATTGCTGTTCAAGCGAAGTATTGATCGTGAATTTGTCACCACTGTGGAGCGAACCTTTGTAATCCAGCTCGGCCCTCACCACCACCAGGTTGATGCCGGCTTTGGCCAGCACCGCAAAATCGAGGCCGTGCAGTTTCAGGAATTCATGGCGGGCGTGTTCCAGGTAGTTCTGGTAGACGGCATTGTTCACCACGCCCTGCATGTCGCATTCGTAATCACGTACTGCCATTTGCAATTGCCAGGTTGCTGTCATTGTCTGTTGTCCTTGCTGTTTCGCTTTCAATTATCCAGCTACCGGAAAATTTGTACGCAAACCGGTTCGGAAAAGCCGGATTTTGGGCACAAACTGTGGATAAGTGTGTGTGTAACCTGCAACCGTATTGTGACACTGCCCGCGCAATGGAAACACAAACTGCTTGGCACCCATTTTGTTAAGAGAAATTTCTTCATGTATTTCAATAAGTTAATTGAACCTGAATCCGCCAGCAAAAATTTATATCACTTTCTTAATCAGCCACTTCATGAAGTTCAGCTATGTGCATAAATTTATTGGAATTATTAAGAATTCTGGCCTAAGAGGAAATCAATTGCCCTGCCGGCAACACCCGCTAAGATGCCTGTCTCTGGTCGTTGAATCCATAATTTCTGTTACCGCATGTCTATCTGCTTCAAAAAAATGTTTCTGCTGGGTGTAGTGCTGATGGTCGCAGCTTGTGCTGCTTCACGTGACAACACCATAGAAGGCATCCCCACTGTCGAAGCTCCGCTGCATGACGCCAAGCTCCCTGACTTTTCCGGGCACTGGGAAAAAAACTATCAGGCCAGTGATGTTTTCTACAACAAGTTCCAGCTCTATGTAGCCGACCTCATGCGCCGGTTTGCGCGCGGCAGCAGCAGTGGCAACCGTGAACAAGGCATCAATGTGGAAAGTGGCGGAGGTGGAGGCGTCAACCCTGCCTCAGTCAATGGTCTGGCCCAGTTGGCGGAAGAGATCACCCGCATGCCGCTGCTCAACATCAAACAGGATGGCAATGGCATCAATGTGGAACGTGAAAACGATTTCAACCTGAGGTGCTTCTATCACGACAAGGAATATGTGCAAAGCAGCAATACTTTCGGCAACGACTGGTGTGGCTGGAGCAGCCAGCGCATGATTTTCAGGATGCGCATGAGCGGCGGTTTGCAAATCGTGCACCAGCTCAGCCTGAGTGCCGACGCCTCCCAGCTCAACGTCACCACTACGGTTGCTTCCGACTCGGTCGCCACACCCATTGTGATCAGCAATTTCTACACACGCTTCAATTCACAGGATGACCATTACGATTGCCGGCAGACATTGACCCGCAACAAGGTTTGTACACAGCAGGGCCACAGCAAATGAAGTCGAGACAGAACCATTGGTCGCTGCTGCTGTTGCTGTTGGCGACTTCACAAGTGCTGGCAGCTGCTGACGATCACAAACTGGACGTCAGCATCCAGGTATTCACACACCCGGAAACAACGGCTGAAAAAGCTGTCGTGCCTGAAAAAAAGCCTGCCAAAGCCCCCATCGACAAAAAAGTGGACCCGGTGCAGGCGGTGATTGCCAGCGAAACACGGCTGTTGCCGATGTATTTGCGCTACCGCCTCGAACAAAGCGGCAGTTTTGGAGCAGTGCGGGTTTTGCCGGTGATCGACAATGGCGCCGAGTTGCGCATCAGTGGCCTGATCGTGAAGTCGGACGGCAATGTGTTGCAACTCGCGATCAAGGCCACCGACAGCACAGGTCGCGTCTGGCTGGACCGCACTTTCAATGGCACCGCCATCAGCAGCCAAACGCTCAGCGGTGACACACTGGCCCAGGATGATTTTTCCCAGTTGTTCAGCGAGATCACCAATGCGCTGAAACAGCAATATGCGCAATTGAATGCAAGTCAGCTCGGCAGCATCCACAACGTGGCCTTGCTGCGCTATGGGTTGGGACTGGTGCCGCAGGCATTTTCGTCCTACCTGGAAGACGATGGCAAAGGAGTGGTCACGCTGAAGCGGTTGCCGGCCGCTGATGATCCGCTGATGAAGCGGATACTCAATGTACGCGAACGTGAATACCAGTTCATCGATGTGGTCGATGAGGAATATGCGCGCTTCTACACTGCCGCCAAACCGCTTTACAGCGTTTGGCGCGAATCGCAGCGGGAACAGGCTGAGAGCAGCACGGCCCGCAATGAAAGGGCTCTCACCACCACCAGCGAATTCCCCCGCGGAACCTATCGTGCCCTGCAACAAAGCTACAACAATTACCGCTGGGCCAAGTTGCAGGAACTGTATGTGGACGAGCTGGGGGAAGGTTTCACCAATGAAATCGAACCCACCGAATTGCAAACCAACGAATCACTGCACAAGCTCACTGGCACTTTCGAGCAGCAATACCGGGAATGGCGCAGCATCCTGGCTGAATTGTTTACTCTTGATACCCGTTGATGCCAACCCGCTTGCCAACACCGGGCTTTTGTACCATCTTGGCGCCTTGTTTATCGCTTCCTGACCGGATTCCGGCCAATCATGATCTCTACAGGTTTCCTGCATGGATGAACGCACACTGCGCGCACTGATTGATGCTGGTGCCGTCAAAAAAATCCGGATTATTGCCAATGGCCGCGTGTTCTATATCGAGGCTGAACATCTGACCAGCAGCGTCACTGTTCATACCACTGCCGGCAAGCTGAAAACCTGGGTCAGTCTGGATGCAATTTCACGCTGGCTGAAAAACATGGGGATAGGCAAAGCCCAACTGGAACTCGCCAACTGGCAACCCGACCAGAAAGGACTGGAACTCTAAACCAGGGATTATTGAGCGAAGCAGCGCCCGCGGCTCTCGAAGCCACCACCCCTGAACTGCGCAAATTGCACATCAGTAGCAGGGCGGTCTATTCATGGAAAGCGCCCGCGGCTCTCGAAGCCACCACCCCTGAACTGCGCAAATTGCACATCAGTAGCAGGGCTGTCTATTCATGGAAAGCGCCCGCGGCTCTCGAAGCCACCGCCCCTGAACTGCG